>CALJHE010000001.1 GCA_938075675.1 Candidatus Poseidoniaceae archaeon
CATACGGTGGGGCTAAATAGAGGACGATAGTCGCAAGGGCGTTCTTGAAGTGATATTATGGCTGTTGGACAACAAGGAGAATTCGTCGCAGTAGTGAATGACACCGACCCAAAGAACGGCGGTAAGTCCTATTCACTCAAAATTAGTGGAAACAATCACGCCCAATTATTGGGTAAGAAAATAGGAGATACCGTTGACGGAATCTTCGTTGGAGAAGGTGAACAAACTCTTTCCGGATACAAACTCCAAATCACTGGAGGTTCTGACAAAACTGGAACTCCTCTCCGCCGTGACCTCGAAGGCGGTCGCCGGCAAGCAATTCTCGTAACCCGTTCAACTGGATTCAAGGGACATAGTCTCGTGTTCAAGAACAAAGGTGGAGAAAAGAAGCGATTCCGCTACAAGCCTGATGGACTACGCAAGCGACGTTTCTTCCGTGGCAACACCATCAGCCAAGACACCCGCCAAATCAATCTCAAGGTCATCGAAGCTGGTAAGAAATCACTCGGCGACATCCTCGCAAAGCCAGAGGAAGCATCGGAGTGAAACCCGAGAGGGCTTTCGTAGAACAGGAGTGAGGAAGCATGGCACGAAAGCTTCCCGCACAACCTGAAATAAACATCGGTCTTGTCGGTCACGTCGACCACGGTAAAACGACCCTAACACAAGCATTGTCAGGGATTTGGACGGATACACACTCCGAAGAAAGAAAGCGTGGTATTTCGATTAAACTCGGCTACGCTGACACTGCTTTTTACAAAACCAAGGATGGGCGATACTACGCTACTGGCCGACACCCAGATGGTAAAGCAGATGACCCAAAGGAACTGGAACGAGTGATTTCCTTTGTCGACGCACCTGGTCACGAGACCTTGATGGCCATCATGATAACTGGCGCATCGATTATGGATGGCGCAATGCTGATGGTTGCTGCGAACGAAACATGCCCGCAACCACAAACACGAGAACATTTGATGGCCCTTGAAATTGCTGGAATCAAAAACATCGTTATCGTTCAAAACAAAATCGACTTGGTGACAAAAGAGCGGGCTTTGGAATCCTATACTGAAGTGAAGGAGTTCCTCAAAGGTACCATCGCAGAGAATGCACCGGTCATACCTGTTTCCGCTCATCACGATGTCAACTTAGATATTCTCATCGACGCCATCGAAAAGACCATTCCAACCCCTGATCGCTCACAGCACAAGCGTTCAATCATGCATGTTGCTCGCTCGTTCGACATCAACAGGCCGGGTACACGGCCGACAAAACTCAGAGGAGGTGTCATTGGCGGTAGTATCATCGAAGGAAAATTCGACATCGGCGATGAAATCATCATCGGTCCAGGACGTAGAATCGAAAACGGTTCCAAAACAACATGGGAGCCCATCGAAGCAACCGTGAAAAGCATGCAAGGTGGAGGACTTGACCTTGAAAGCATGCACTCTGGCGGTCTATGTGGCATGGCAACTATGCTCGACCCATCGATTACAACTTCAGATAACCTCTCCGGACAAGTCGTTGCACGCAAAGGCGACTTACCAGAAATACGTAATTCCGTATCAATTGACATCAACTTGATGAAAACGATGGTAGCTGGTGAAGGTGAAGCACCAGAGAAAATCTATCCACTTAGAAACAACGAGATGTTGATGATTAACGTGGCAACCGCAACCTCGGTCGGCGTTACCAAAAATTCAGAGAAAGGAAAAGCGACCCTCGACTTACGCCTCCCAATTTGTGCAGACACTGGACAACGTGTCTCTCTTTCACGACGTGTGGGCTCTCGCTGGCGCCTCATTGGATACGGAACAATTCTATGAGCGTGAGCCAATTGAAGGTGGTTCTCTCACAACAGGTTTTAGTCGACGCGTGTGGATGGGCTGCTGTCATTGATTCAGGAATGAATATTGACACGGAAATGAACCGTGTTTTCGGACCAGGACAACTGCGACTTCTTGACAGCG
The DNA here is from genome assembly GCA_938075675.1 of Candidatus Poseidoniaceae archaeon. GTDB lineage: Archaea > Thermoplasmatota > Poseidoniia > Poseidoniales > Poseidoniaceae > MGIIa-L1. Next base: position 1,968 of record CALJHE010000001.1, read on the forward strand.
TCAAACAAGAAATCGAACGATTGAACCAAGAGCGACCGCGAAAAAAGAATCTACTTCTCCCTCTCCTTGAACAAAAATCCGAATTCATAGAGCCATTAAGCACCGGCTCTGAACATCCTGACGACCAGTTGTTTGAACTGGCGTGTGAAATGAAAATACCCGTTCTTACCGTTGATGTAGATCTAAAGCGAAGACTCTACGAAGCAGATTTGCCAATTCTCGAAGTGAGTAAAAACCAGCGACTTCAATTGGTGGAATCTCTATAGAACAGTAATTACACAACCATCACGGCAAAGTGAACAGGACATCGTCGCCGTGCCCGTCCAAGAAACCAATCTTTACTCCTGCGTCAATCCAAGCATGTGCATAGTTGATGGCTCCAAAAGCACGGACATGATCGCCTATTGATAAAAAATGTGCAGCATCAGAGGCGTAGTCATCTGCCATTCGCATCATGATAGCGAGTTTTTGTGCATCAGCGCTGCCTTCTTCACAAAGTGAAGTTGCCTTTGCTCGCGCTCTTTTGGTAATCTCAAGGTATTTTTCAACACGCTCTGTTGTGACTGATTTCATGTCTTCACTCATTCTCCACCCTCCTTTTGGCGTTTCAGAAGACGGCGTACATCCTCGGAACGCCCGAGTGCACCGTAGAGTTCGACTGCACGCGAAAGGCGGCCTTCGTCTTCAGCAGTTTGTGCTCGCAAGAACAATGCCTTACGCTCCTCCCAATTCTTAGCCAAAGCGGCCTCGGCAGCCGCTTGATAACGGCCTTGACGCTCGGCTTGAGCAAGATGAGGCGCTGACCAGCGGCGAACCAATCCGGACCGTGTAGCGGTAACCATCGTATCAGGCGTCAGTCCAATAAGCAAATCGCCAAGATTCATCGATTCTCCGAGCAGCGTCAAGGCTTCGTTGTCTTCATGTGCTGAAAGGTGATGCAGATGGCCTTCAATTCCGAGCACCCACCAACCGTCAGCACTCCGAACGCCTTCCATCGGTTCCAATGACTCGTATTCAATCCGTTCCAATGCATCCCAGCCGAACGGATGAGGGACCCCCTCCCAAATTCCACCGTCGCTTGACTGCATCAGCAAACGGCCGTTCATGAGTGGTGTAACCCAACTCCAAACACGCTCTTCAAGCACACGTTTCTGGTCGCTTTGGGCTAAGCGAGCGCACCAAAGTTTGCCTTCAGCATCTTGCCACATCATGTGTTCCCGGTCAAGCCATCCAAGCAATCGGCGAACTTTACCGCTATCGAGCCGACGAATGCCTGTTCCTTCGTGTGTAAACAAATGCAGGTGTCCTTCACGCCCAGATAGAATCCAACCGCCTCCAGGCCGTGCTAGAAGCTCAGCAAAGCCGCCCGGTGTTGAACGACCTTCGTGGAGCAAAGAACCATCCGATGTTGAAAGAACATAGAACCCGTGCGCTGCTAAGATACCGAGAACTCCATTGTTGGCCTGCGCACAATGTGCTTTGAATGGCAATTCTACCTTCCATCTTACAGACCCGTCAGCCTCTATCATGAACAAATCCAATCCACTGCTAACGATCATGCCGCCTTCGACCGGCGCAAGCGCTGCAATACGTTGAGGTGCTTGCCACGACCACGTGATTGACCATGACATCAGACATCACCTCCAAGTACATTCCACGCAATCAACTGGGCTCGTGCGGCCTGCGTCAATTCATAGTATCTGTTACGGCCAAGTGTCCGAACACTTAGAACACCGCCTTTGAGGAGGCGGTTACTGATTTGCGAAAGACGAGCCCGTTTAATGTTCAGTTGTCCGAGTATCTCCTCATCTGACGGCGAATAACGGCGATCGTTGGCAATGGAAATGATTACCATCTCATGACCGGTAAGCGTGGAAAGAAGCGATGGATTTAGAGCATAATCTTGCCTTACTCCGACTGGTTTTCGTTGCAAAGACTCCAGTGCGTCGACTAATTTACGCCGATTCACGCCCGTGTCAAGGCCGTCAGAGGCTTGGAGAGCGTTTTGCAATGCCTTCATCACTGGCACCATCCCGGCAAGTTCGCTCAATAGGCCGTTGGACGGCAAAACAACTTGTTCAATGTCCTCTCTTGGGAGAGAAACTGGTTCTTCCGCTGATTCAATGGGTGTAAAATCCGGTTCTTCATGCTCAAACAGGCCGATTTCATCGTGCAGCATAAATGCAGATTCGTCGGCTGAAATCACTTCTTCAATAGGTTTAGGCGGTCTGAGAGAAGGGTCTTCCCACAGTTCTGCACCCTCGTCAAAGTCAACCATTTCGTCTTCGAATCCCTCTGTGCTTGGGATTTCGGCATACGATAAGTCGGTGTATTCTCTGTTTCGAGTGAATAAACCCGTCATGCCCTTGGTTGCAATTGGATCCAGAGGTGGTCTTTGCATAGGTTCTGGTTTGGCTTTAGGAGGCGTTGCAGGGTAGCCATCGCGGTAATTGTCTACCGCTTCTAATTCCTTCAGGGCTTCTTGATTTTCTTGGTCAACAGTAAGTTGGTCAAGATTCAAATCAAAACTGTTGTTGATATCCTCGATGCTTTCCATGATTTTTGCATCTTGTACATCTTCCAAGGATGGTGTTGGTTCCTCAATAAGCGCACTTAACGGTTCAATCGAAGGCTCTTGTTCATCATTAAAGACGGACTCAAAACTCGAATGAATGTGTGGGTCAACCACTACTGGCGTAAATTGTGATTCGGAAACAGGGGTCTTCGAATCATACTGTGGGTCAACATAGGTGTATTGTGACATCTTTGAACTGTCAATGGCATCACGCATGACACGAATAACCTCAGCAGGAAGCCCGTTGGTTTGCTCAAGCAAATGTTGTGCATCTTCAAGTGCGAACGAAAACGTTTGGTTGGTCGACTTTTCTATGCGGCGTTCAACAAGCAATTGTATTTCTTCCGCCGTCAAGTTCGGCAGTGGGTTCATTTGCTCAAGGCGTTGTAAAATCGAAGCGGGAAGCATGTTCTTGTCCTTTGTTTCCACAACGACCACAACAACTGCTTGCAGCCGTTCAAGGAGAGGGAGAGTGTCTCGCAAGGCAACGTTCAGTGCAGATATATCAACGGTTGAGGCATCGAGTACAATCAAAGGTAGTGCATGTGGAAAGTTGTGGGTTGCGGCCATGATCTGGTCAATCAGTTCGCTACGGTTCTCAGGCGGATTGATGTGAACAAATTGGGCATAGATTTCTTTGAGCAGGTTCAATCCTGCTTGCGAATGTGAAATGTGGTCGATGTAAATCGAGAGAGGAGCTGTTTTCGAGGCGCAGCGAAGCAATGAAGTGCGGCCAGAACCATGCTCTCCGAGCAAAAGAATACGGCGAGGCGAGCGGAATTTCATGTATTGTGAAAGGACCGTTAACATATGATTACGCCCAACAAGGAGATTTGAATCACTCGCTTCCAAAGACACGGTCGAGAATGGATTTGAGTCCATAGGGGGCAGAGTCATTTCCTTGCCAACTATTCGCATGAAAGGCCCAATCTACTTTGAGTATTTCATGTTTCACTCTCAGAAGGCAGTGAGGAGACCTGTTAGAACATGTTAATCCCGATACCGTCGTCATAAAATCACTTCAATTAACACATAATTAACGGCCCTCTAACGCGTTAATTAAACCGTTAAACCCGTTAAGAATCAGAGGGGTTCGCCAAAGTTCTAAACCGAAGGAAACGAGCCATCGATACCATAAATGCCGATTGCTTGATGGGGTAAAGGCCCTTGGAGAGAAATGGACGTGACGTTATGGCAGTGGAGAACAGTCGCTTGAGTGGTTTTTTCCGACACAGTGTCGCAGAACGCCGAGCAATAGTTGCAAAAATGGCAAACCTCAAACAAGAACAAATCGATGCATTGGAAGCCTGCGGCGCACTAAGCGAAGACTCTGCAGACCGTATGATTGAGAACGTTATTGGCACAATGTCGCTGCCAGTCGGTATTGCAACCAATTTTGTCATTGATGGAAAGCATTACCTCATCCCATTCTGCCTTGAAGAATCAAGTGTGGTTGCTGCCGCATCAAACATGGCGAAGCGGTGTTTGAAAAACGGTGGATTCAGTACCAATTCCGATGCCCCGTTGATGATTGCTCAACTCCAAGTCTTAGACTGTGATGACTGGAAAAAGGCAGAATCCAAGATTCTGGCTGCTTCGGACGAACTTATGGCCCTGTGCAACAGCCTTCCTTCAACCATGATTCGCCTTGGAGGCGGGTGCAAGCGAATTGAAACACGTCTTCTCGATACAATAAGCGGACCGATGCTTATTGCACACATCATTGTCGACTGCAGAGACGCTATGGGTGCAAACGCCGTCAATACCATGGCAGAGTTAATTGCACCTCGAATCGAACAAATCACCGGTGGACGGGTTCATCTCCGAATCCTCTCCAATCTAGCAGCACACCGTTTGGCACGGGTACAGGCTGTATTTACTCCAGAAGAAATCTCCGAAGATGGTACGCATGAAAATGGAGTTTCCGTTATTGAAGGTATCCTTGAAGCACAACACTTTGCGATGGCAGATCCTTTCCGTGCTGCAACGCATAACAAGGGAGTAATGAACGCCATCAGCAGCGTAGGGGTTGCTTGTGGACAAGATTGGCGAGCAATAGAAGCAGGTTGCCACGCTTGGGCAGCATACAGTAACGGAACATACGGTTCTATGACTTCATGGGAAAAGGACAGCAACGGGAACTTGGTGGGTACCATCGAGACGCCAATGGCCGTAGGCATCGTTGGAGGCGCCTCCAAGGTCCATCCAGTAGCTCAAGCCAACTTGGCTATACTTGGAGTCGAATCAGCCCAGGAACTGGCCGGAATCATCGCTGCTGCAGGATTGTCGCAAAACCTTGGAGCATTACGAGCGCTTTCCACCAAAGGCATCCAAGCGGGTCACATGAAGTTGCACGCACGAAACATGGCCGTTTCCGCTGGCGCTCAAGGCGAAGAGATAGAGATTGTCGCCGCACGGCTTCAAGAAGCAACGGGACCTAAAACTCAAACGCTTGTTGGAGAATTACTCGAGGCTCTAAGGAACGAGTGAGTCACTCTTCTTCTCCAAGCGGAAGCGTAGATTGTATCAGTCCGTCTATTTCAGACTCTTCCTTCAGTACAGCGGCATCTTCCATTCCATCAAACATGCCAGTGGTCTTCACTTGCTCCCTAAACCATTTCTTGACTTTCTTGCGGTCTGTATAAGGGCAACCAAAGGTTTCGGAGAAACGACGGGTAGTAGACAGGCGCCGAGTGTTACCATCCTTACGTCGGTCAACCATGCCCAATTGGGCGAGTTCTCGAACATAGTCGTAGGCCTTCTGACCCAACAATTCAACCAACCGTGATTGAGGCATGGGTTGATGATAAGCGATAAGTGCAGCAGCCTTAAGCAATTTTTGTGGAATTTCGGTTTTGGTCTCTTTAGGCAGATGGCTGGCGATGTCTGGCTTGACCTCAATGGCCCATCGATCGCCAACTTCCGCAACCTGCAAGGCACCTCCACGGCGACGCTTCAACGTGGAGCGCAATGAATAGAGTGAATCGAGCATCTCATCCTCATCGTAGCCCAGAGCAGTGGACAATTCAGAAACACTCATCGAACGGCCGGCTCCAAAAAGAGTTGCTTCGAGTAGAGTATCGATTGGGACTTCTGTCATTTGCTTCACCTTCATTCAACCAGCCATTCATGCTCATCGTACGACTGTTCTTCAACTCCAGTCGGTTCTTTCGTCTCGACAACTGGCTGCTCCTTTTGCTGTTTGGCAAGGGCCCGTTCGTGCTTACGGGCAGATTCCTCTTCAGCCAAACGCGCTTTTTCGGCTCGTAATTTGGCATGTCGAACCGAACCCGTGTCCTGTTCCTGAATTCGTTCATTTTCTGCATCTTGTTGGCCTTCAATCAACAGACTAACTTCCTCAAAAGTTTCTATTTGAGGCCACATATCTTCCAAATAAATGACCCCATCTGGCACGCTGTCTTGAGTTATTGAAGCAAAACCTCGATGGGTGAGGAATAGTCCTGCAATAAAAGAAGCCACTTTCGCCTCGTCATCGTAGCCTTCCGGGACAGAGCCAAAGGTTTGTTCTAAAATTGGTTTCAACGAATCCATGACCACCAAAACGGGAACTTTTGACGAGCCCGAATCAATACAAGAGGACCTCAACGCTTGCCAGCAGCGTTTGATATCGCCTTCAAGGTCTTCGTTGTGCATACGCCCCCCGACATCGGAAAGATACTCTTGCAGTTCTGCTTCGTGTGCAAGTCGATTTTCCTCTCTTAGTCGGAGCGATTCTGCGTCGTCAGAAGCATCCTTGAAAGCTGAAAGTAATTCTACCAAAGTCACAGGTCGACCTTCATCACGTCGAACACGGTTCTCTAACAAATCCGGAAGGAACTCATCAGCAGTGCCTTGAAGAATGGAATTGGTGAAGAAAAAGTCTTCATCGTTGTAATCTGCTTCCCATCCGAATCCGAGACCATCGTCCCATTCGTCTTCCACATCAATGTGTTGAACACGGTCAAACAAATCTTCTGCTTGGTGATGAAGAACTTCCCATGACATACGTATGAGACGGCCGCATGCAGGAAGGTCAAGGGTGGCTGCGTCTGATTTAACACGGCTGGTGAAGACTTTGAGAAAGTTCGACAGGTCAATGTTCCAAGCATCGAGCCCCTCGTCACGGACCAAGGACAGAACAAGAGCGACAGAACGGTCAAATGGATCAACGAGCGTTTGATGCTCTGCCTCTTCACGTTCTGCAATCGCCATGATTTTGTCACCGAACAGAGCTGCTTCTTGCGATTCTTCACCCGACGCCAACAATTGATCGATAACATCCTGCCTCAGGAACCATTTATCCAATCCAGACTGTTGTTCACTCATGTGTTCACCTCAAACTGTTTCTTCTTCAATGTCAGTCGATTCAATTGCTAACTCTTCTTCAGCCTCGGCAGCCTTGACTGCATGAGCGACCTCTGCGTATTCTTCGATATCTTCGGTCAAATCCACAGTTCGTTCAGCAAGCGCTTCGAGTCCCGTTGTTGAATGCTCATCGGATTGAATGGTTGGCATGTGATTGAGCAGTCCACCAAGGCTGCTTGGTGTGGCCAGAGGCTCAGGGACGATTGGCATTTCATGGGTAGCTGCTGATGCTTCTTCGATACGAGAATTGTTCTTTTCATTGTCCTTTTCAGCCTCAGCAAGGGCTCTTTCACCCAAAGCAATCGCCTTTTCACGGTCAAAGTCAACGATTCTTCTGCTGCAACCGTCTCCACCGTGCGTAATGCCGATGTGATGGTCAGCAAGCCGAAGTGAAACTTTGCGCAATGTGACCATGATGAACTGAGCACGCTTACTGCGTTCACGGCACATCAATGCAATGCGTTCAGCGTTGTACCCATCGAGGTTCTGGTCGACTTCATCGAAATAATAGAACGGACTTGGATCGTAATCTTGGATGGCGAAAATGAGTGCTAATGCGGCCATAGATTGCTCTCCACCCGATAATTGGTGTCGAGTAACCTTAGCGGATTTGCCGCGAGGCTGTGCCCATAGTTCGAGACCACCTTTGAACGGTTCATCTTCGTTTTCGAGGAACAGTTCTCCACGGCCACCATCACTCAGTGACTTGTAAGCGACCTTGAAGTTTTCATTGACCTTTTCCAAGACCTTAATCAGGCGTTCTTTGCGCTGTTCTTCGAGTTTTCCGGTGACGTCAATGAGATGTTTTCGACGTTGCTGCAAGACCTTGAAATCACCTTTCATTTCAGAAAGTCTCGCTTCACAAGCATCGTATTGCTCGATAGCGAGCATGTTGACAGGGCCATGGAAATCGAGGCGACGCTGAAGTGCACGCTCATTTCGCTCAGCATCCCCTACGCTTGGTAGAGACACGCCTTCGGCAGCAGGCTCGATGTTGTTTTCAGACATCTCGAGTCGGTTTTCACGAATTGATTCATCTTTGAGTAGAAGCGCACGCCCCATCTCTTCAACCATACCTCGTCGGGAACGAGCATCAAGGGCTTTTTGTTGGAGTTTGACCTGAAGACTGGTTCGTTCTTCGATAAGTTCCAACCGTTCGTCCTCAAGTCCTTGGTTTTCTTCAAGGTACTGTGAACGCTCCTCTTCCTTTGCCCTTAACTCTATAGAATCAGTGGCAACACCTGCTTGCAGGGAATCAATTCGTTCACTTCGAGTGATTGCATTGCCCTCAAGCAAGAGGATACGCTTGTTAATTTCATCGACTCTATTTTTCAAAAGTGATTGGTGGTTCGCATCGCCGTTGAGTGAAATTTGTGCTTGTGCTTTCGTACTTTCAGCCTCGATACGTTTCACCTTCGCTGCATGTAGGCGATCTTTGAGGTGAACTGGACTGGCTTCTTCAAGTTGGTTTTGAGCAGTAGAGCGTACTTCATTCATTGCAGCGAGGTGTTGTTGCGCACCGTCAAGTTCACGCAATTTTGTTGAACCTTCCAGTCGCAATTCACCGAGCCGCTTCTCAAGTGTGGCAACATTACCAAGAGCGGTGATGTGATTACTTTTCACTTGCTTGTGTTCAGCCCTCCATTCTTGGAAGCGAACAGCGTGTTCGCCATCGGTAAGATCATTTATTTTCGAACGAAGTTCGGTTTGAACTCTTCGGGCGTCTGCGAGAGCTCCGTTGACAGTATCCGACATTATTCGGAATCGTTCTACATCGGCTGAGAGGGTTTCAACTTCGCTGGCACCCTGAATATTACCTCCGAAGGCGACCATGGATTTTCTCTTCGACCCTCCAACCATTGCACCACCGGCTTCGGTAACATCTCCTCGAAGCGTTACGAGTCGGACACCACCCATGTTGGCACGGGCGGTAGACATGTTGTCGACAATCAATGTATTGCGGAGAACAAAGCGCACTGCCACATCAATTCGAGGATCATAATCTAATAATTCACTGGCGAAACCGATCACACCAGGTTTACGAGAAACCATCAACGCCTTACCTGCTGCACGTGATTGAGTGAGTTTGTTTAACGGCAAAAAGGTTGCTCGTCCTGCCTTATTTTGTGACAACCATTGAATGGCACGTGCTGCATCTTCATCGCTGTCAACAACAACGGAAGTCATTCCACCGCCGACGGCAGTAGCAAGTGCATCGTTGTGAGAAGGGTCTCTCGGTTGACAGAGTTCTGCAACAGTACCGATGACTCCTCGGAGTTCACCGCGGTCTCTTGCAGCCATAATAGCGGCTGCACCACCGGCCATACCTCTCGCACCACTCTTGTTTTCCAACTCGTTCTTTGCAGTGTTGAGGCGCCGTTCTGTTTCACGTAGACGTGTTTCAATCGACTGAGATTCCTCAAGTAATTTCGCTTCTGAACGTTGTGCAGTGAGTAGTTTTTCGGCAAGTTGTTTGCGGTTCTGGTCAGGAGCGTTTGCTCCGAGTTCTTCACCGACGAGTTCGGACTCACCCAATGCGAGACGAGCGGTTTCCGCTGCTTCCTGAGAGGCAGATATTTGTTCATCGAGCATTTCTGCTTGTGTAGCAACTCGATTCACCTCTTCTTGAGCCAGATTAAGGGCTGCAGTAGCTGATTCAGTATCGGATACTGCTTTCGAAAGAGCACGTGAAAGTTCAGCATTGGCGGTGCCGGATGACTCGAGCAACTCTTGCACCTCCGACTCTTCTTTCTTAGCCTCAGCAAGTGCTTTCTCTGAATTTTCAAGGTCAGTGCGAGCGTTCGCTAATCCTTGCTTGAATTCGTCGAGTGAATCGGCAGCCTGTTGCAGAGATGAAGCCAAGTCAACCAATTCTGCTTTATCCTCAATGTCTTTTTCTTCAGCCTCGTCGATACGGTCACCGCTGGTCGCAATCCGGATTTGGAGTTGGTTAATAGCGGCAAGAAGGCCATTTGAATCGCCCCCCATGAGGTCTTCGATTTGCTTCTGCAGCACCCCGATTTGGTCTTCTAATCCGAGAAGAACTTGGGCGCCTTCCTTGACTTCTGCCTCCATCTGTGTGGCTTCACCTTCGATACGAGAGCGTTCTTCAACCATATAGGTGCGTTCTGAAATTTGACTTGCTAACTTCGATTGAGCGGAAACGATTCGAGCAGTTTGGAGTTCTTTAACCAAATCTTGAACTTTGAGTGCTAGGTTTTTCTCCTTGGTCAAATCGCGTAGTCGAACTTTTTGTTCTTCCTCCAGTAACCCAATCCGTTCAATGTAGCCCTCAACCATTTCTTTTTGGCGTTCAGCCTTTCGAATCTCATCATCGTAAGAAGTGACTCCGGCAACGCCATCCAAAACTTTCCTACGCTCCTTTGCGGTCATCTTGGCCAGTTTTGTAACGTCGCCTTGGAGAACAATGTTGTAGCCATCTGGCCGAGCATTCGCAGCACCAAGCAAACGGTGGAATGTTTTCTGACTGCTTTCCTCTCCATCGAGTAAGTAAGTTGTAACAATGTTGTTTGCTTTGGTGAGACGTACAGCGCGTGTCATTCGAACTTCATCTTGTTCAATCGGAAGTCTTCGGCGGCCGTTGGTCAGCAATGGATTTGCAAAAACGAGCGTTACTTCACACGATCGAGCAGGTTTCGAATTCTTGCCACCGTTGAAGATGAGGTCTTTGGCGTTTTGAGCGCGAATCACCTTGTTACTCCGAGGTCCGAGAACGAATTGTATGGCGTCACCACAATTCGATTTCCCTGATCCATTCGGACCGGTAATGGCTGTAAATCCTCGGTCAAGTGGGACGGTAATTTCACCCTTGAACGATTTGAAGTTTGAAATTTCCAGTGCTTGAAGATACATCCCTATCCCTCTAATCGAAGTATGTTGCCTCGACCTTATCCGCGACACCCATCCCCCACGGGTCTTAAACAATGCGAGTGATGAGGGGTCAGTCACGCGCTTTTGACCATAGTAAGTCCGAAGCCGAAGAGGCGTATTTTCGTCTGGAAAATGTGATAAAAAGAATCACAGTGTGCCGGTTTGGTTGCAATCGACGCAACCACCACCTTTGCAATATGGACATGTCGCTAAAACCTTGATACTTTTTGAGGCAGTTCGACGCATGTGCAATTGTGAATCTTTCTTGAGTAGACGCGAGCGAGAAATTCGTTGCGTCGCGCCACTTCGTGAATTGAGTGACATTTTGACTGAGCCAAAGGTTCCACGGAATGTATCGGCTACGGCTCTTCTCTTGTTCAATCGATCACGAGCCTGTTCGATGCCCTCTGCTTCCCAGTATTTTGGTCCCGCCATGAGGAATGAGCCGATGGCAGCCATGATGCATTGGACGATGAACGGTGAAACTGCAAAGGGAATCAATTCAGCAATTCCTGTCGAACTCGCAGCCCTCGGTAAAAATTCGAGTCGATCCAACACAGCGAGGGTGAAAAGGACAGCACCTGTTCCGAAAAGAATGTGATACCGACGTTGACTACGTCGGCCAACTCGCGTAAATCCGACTCGCCCATAGAGCAAAACGAATAAGCCAAGACAGAGGAACAGAATATCGATACCGTCCCACATCCCGGTTGCCTGGAGGCAGTATGATTCATCTCCGTTAGCAAGTTCCGCCTCGATTGTTGGAATTGCACAATGCGGCTCAAACATCCGAGTGATGACCATTTTCGAATCAGGAGCACCTTCTATGAAATAAGGAGCCATTTTACCCATGCCAGCATTTCCAATCGAAAAGCCCGCAAGTGAGATTCCAAAGAGGATGCCGACGAGGTCACGAATACTCGCCATGACACCTGTAGAACTGGGCCGAACATAGCCGTTTCGCTGCCGATGGGGTGAAATGTGTCACCATGCACCCAACACCAAGGAGGGCGCTGAATGGCGAAGATTGTCATCATTGGAAGTGGAATTGCGGGATTGTTTGCTGCTTTACGCTTGGCCGATGCCGGTCATACGGTGACCGTTATCACCAAGCAACGTCCTATCGATTCATCCACAAATTGGGCTCAAGGCGGGATTGCTGCGATTCTGGACAAAACAGACGGAATCGGCTTGGAATCTCACATCAAAGACACACTTACCAGCGGCGACGGTTTATGCGACGAGCAGGTGGTTCGGAGTGTCATCGAGGAATCTGGTGAACGCATTCGTGACCTACTCAATATTGGGGTCCAATTTGAGACCGATGAAAACGGAGAGTTCCATTATGCCAAAGAGGGCGGACACTCGGAACGTAGAATCCTCCATGCTAAAGATGCAACAGGAAAAGAGATTGAGCGGGCATTAAATGACGCTGCGAGCACGCACAACAACATCATACTCAAACCGAATACACTGGCGATGGATTTAATTCAACGGGAACACCAAAACCCCGAGAAAGGAATCGCAGGTGTATGGTGTCTCGACCAAGAAAAGAATTCGGTGTTCACGGAGCCTGCCGACGTACTGATGCTCGCTACAGGCGGCGTGGGACAGTTATGGTCGCAAACGACCAATCCCCCTGTCGCCACTGGTGATGGCCTAGCAATGGCATATAGAGCAGGTGCTGCGGTCAAGGACATGGCGTTCATTCAATTCCACCCCACTGCATTAGCCATTGACTCCGACCGCCCCTTCCTCATCACAGAGGCTGTTCGTGGCGAAGGAGGCGTAATATTGGACAACCAAGGATTTAGCTTATGGCAAACCGATATGAAAAACCAAAAGGATTCTTTCTTGTTGCCTCATTCCTATTCATTCACGCTCAAACATTCACCGCTTGGCTCGATGGCTACACGAGACATTGTCGCTCGAGCAATTGACCAGCGGTTGAAAGAAACAGGAGAAAACCATGTTTGTCTGGTCACGTCCCACTTAAACCAAGAGCATCTTGCAGACCATTTCCCAACTGTTCAAGAACGCCTCGATCGACATGGTTTGAAATTAGGAAGGGACCCACTTCCGGTCTCCCCCGCAGCACATTACATCGTAGGCGGATTGGCAGTCGACGAATTCGGCCGACCGCACAGCAGAGAATCAGGGAAACCCTTACCCCACCTCTATGCCATCGGAGAAGTTGCCTGCACAGGCATGCATGGCGCAAACCGATTGGCATCAAACAGTCTCCTTGAGGCGGTAGTTTACGCCGCACGGGCTGCGAACCACATTATCGGTTCAGAACCAGAAAGCCTTGATACTCCGTTACCGGAATGGCGTGCAGATGGGCTTGAAGACCTGACTGAACACGTTTCCGTAGCCAACGACCGAGAAGCCCTAACCAACACGATGTCAAGAGAAGTCGGCATCGTTCGAAGATTCAATCGACTCCACAGGGCGAAACGCCGATTGCAATTGCTTAGCAAGGAGGTGGACTATATCTGGAGAAGCGCCTTACCTTCACGTGAAATTGTCGAATTACGAAACCTCATCCTCGTAGGACAACTGGTCACCGAAGATTCACTCGCCAGGCAAGAAAATCGTGGCCTTCACTTCAACACAGACCTTATTCAGCGTGAAGAGCAGTAACCATCGCCACCAACATTTGGTTGAGTGGAGTCGCAATCCCTGCACGTTCGCCACGTTCGACAATTGCTTGATTGAGCACTGAGATCTCGGTTTTTCTGCCGCTGCGAAGGTCCTGCAACATGCTGCACATGTTGCTTGAAGTTGCCACAAGAACATGACGAAGTTGCTCTTCCAATTCGGAATTAGAGGGGAGGGATACTCGTTCTTGGCGAGCGACAGCAGCACCCTCTAACATCGTCGAAAAGGCCGATGAAAAAAGGTCCGGCCGTAGCAATTCACCGTTTTCGACGCCTGTGAGGGCTGCAATAGGATTGATGGCAATGTTGAGCAATACTTTGCGCCAAACGGTGGCGACTCCATCGGAAGACCATTCAGGGCATAGTCCAGCGTGCTGAAGGACATCCAATAGGGGTTGAGCCTCAGATTGCCCAGGCCCACCAGGCAACGCTCCAATCATCGTTTCCCCTTTTCCAGCCCAGTGAACAGTTCCGGCGGAAGGCCTCCAAGCCCCGTGCGTAGAAGTGGCTGCAAAAACGCGTTGGGGGCCAAGTACCTCTTGGCATCTCTCAGCGTGACCCAAACCGTTGCTCAAGCACAAAGCATAGCCATCAGATGTGAGCAACCTACGAGCAAGAGATGCAAGAGAGAGAGTCTGGTCGGCTTTTCCTGTCAAAAGAACATAGTCCATTGATCCCAAAGCCTCCGGTGGCAATCCAACTTCGTCGAGAGAGAAGAAAACATCAGCATTGGATACAAAGTATTCAGATTCACCTTCAAGCTGAAGCCCTTCTGCAGCCATGTGAGCACCGTGTGTGCCGCGCCCATGAATAAGTAATTCAACGCCTTCGACTCGAGAGAGTAACGCAGCATAGAGTGAGCCAAGCGAACCTGACCCAAGAATGGCTACACGCATAAGAATCCCTCAGACGTAACTCGCCAAATGAATCACAAGAGAATCGTCTTGATGCTCGAACCAGAGCGTAGAAAGCGTCGAATCTGATGGGGCAAATTCAAACGAATTCCATCCATTGGAAAGTGAACTCACCGAACGTACAGTCGTCCATTGACCCCCATTGCCTTGGTAATTAATTTGAACAGGTATGCTTTGGTTGCTTGAACTATAGAAGGAGAAGTTGGCTCCTTGCGATTGCAGCAAAGTGCCGTTATATGCAGCCATCCACATGTTCGACCACATACGATGAGATGTGTTGTATCTTTGGAAAATCAACTCTGGACCTTCCTCAACGGTAAAGTTAAATTTCGGTTCGACTGAGAGTTGCGGTGAACAAACATGCATGCTCGTACCGTCTGACATCCGAACTGTGAGTGATTGATTTTCGCCTTGTACCGCCGGAATATTCGAGATTTTACGTACATCTAAATCCCATATCCATTCACCGGTTATGGGCTTTGGAGGAATGGACAACGATGGGTTAAGTGGACAAACATCATCAATAGAGCTTAATGCACCGCTTTGATTCAACTCAAAGCCCCAACCGAGTTGTGCTTCACTGGTAATATTCCATCCCTGAGGTGGCACTACTGCAATCAACGGCAATTCCGGCATTCCTCCATCGAACAACTCGTCGTTCAACTGAATCGTGTTCAATTCCGATGTTCGGAGGACTACAGGATCTAAGCCCCTCAAGCAGATTTGCTCTGGAGCAGAATCGTATTGAGCTTCGAGATTGTTTTGACCTTCAATCCATTGCAAACGGGATTGAATCTCCAGCGATTGGTCTGCATTTGGAAAACTCACATTCAACTGCTCGTCAGAAAACGATTCAATGGAGATACAGCGCTTGAGTTCGCCTTCAGAAAGTACAACCTCCCAAGGTGAATCCGGATAGAAAGAAAGGTCGGGATGGACCGATACAGGAAGATGATTATACGCATCATCCGTAAGCGTGAGGAGAGAAAAATTAGTCAGAGAAGGAGAATGTGTCATATCTGTCCAAGTGAGGTTGAGAACGACCGTTGTATGAGTTCGAGGTGGTAAAACACTGCCGCATCCGAATCCATCGATGGACAAATCATCTTCTCCATCGCATTCCCAAACCTTCGCCCAATTCTCAAGTCCATCAGCGAATTGATCGTAATCAACCGCCCAGTCTCGGTTTATGGAAGATGGGTTAATGATATGCAGAGAAATCTTAGCGTTCCAGCGTTCGTCGGCTTCCTCCGCACTGAAAATAGTCTTCATATCAAACACAATAGCGGTGTTCCAGTCGTCATCTCGATCAAATGGAACTTGACTTGGAAGGGCAAACAAAACGGCTACAAGCATAACAATTCCAATGTTTTTCATTGAGGTTAGATCAAGGCCTTTGGACTCGTTAAGCAGAACGGGAGAGGTACGATCTGCCCCCATAAACAGCAACAAGGGCAGTATGAGAGTCAAAACGAGAATCCAAATTGTAAAACCATTGAAGGCGTTGAATATCCAAGCAAAGGCAAGAATGAGGAAGAACAAAAACATTTGATTTGAACTACTGCGGGCCTCCATGTGTCCTGAACGTGCGACCATGATTCGACCGCCAGGGAATGTAGGAATTGGAAGCAAAGAAATCCATCCGAAGAAGGTGAGAAGAGCACCAGCTTTGACAAATGGATGAGACCAGATGAGGCGAGTGAGATAATCATCAAGCAGCCACTGGCCCAATATCTCAATGATGAACGGGCCTTCAGCAACATTCTGTGCCTGTGTAATCTCCACATAGTCAGGGGTCAACCACAAACCGATTGCCCAAAGTGCAAGCCCCAAAGAAATCAAAGATGCTGGAACCGAAATAGCCACCCAACCCAACACCTTTCGATCCTCCCAAAGTCTTGCATCCAT
Source organism: Candidatus Poseidoniaceae archaeon (assembly GCA_938075675.1). Lineage (GTDB taxonomy): Archaea > Thermoplasmatota > Poseidoniia > Poseidoniales > Poseidoniaceae > MGIIa-L1. The sequence continues at coordinate 18,281 of CALJHE010000001.1, forward strand.
TCGAGGTAAAGTGGGTAAAAGGAAGAGGCCAAAGGGCCAAATCAAGGCAGTTTGGGAGAATAAGCCAAGGCTCCACAGCGCTATGGTGGGTTCTGGAATTGGGGTAATATGTCCAACTCGATGGTTGAAATGTGACGCTGTACGCTTTTGAATGAGTGAAGCGATGAAAATACAAACAAGAACTGGAAGCGTATAGCCAATCAGGACATCCAAAAAAGACGATTCAAAAAACCAACCACCTGTTGGTCGAGAACCTTCCATCCAATACGCACCAGCAAGGGTGAGCGTCAGTGCAGAAACCGACCACATCATGAGGGTCAATTTGGAAGAGGGGAAAGGCCGCTCTGGAAGCGGTATCATTTGAATAATCCATTCATCAGTACGGGAAATTTTGGCTGCCCAACCTAGTTTCTGGAAGTATTTATTCGCTTCAGCCAGGGATTCACTCACATCTTTTCCTTCTTTTGGAGAAACAACCCAAGTGGGTAAAAATCCGCCAGACATGTGCGATGCGACGTAGAAATACCGACGTAGGATTGTTGCAAGAAGGTCGTGTTGCTTCCAGTCTTCGCGGTGACGAGGCATCGATTCAGGAGATGAATCATCTGCAGTCAAGTCATCCGTGTCACTTGGCATACTTTCTCCTCAAACCTTTGTAATCCTGCTTCCCCTTTGAAGGAATCCCTCACCCTCTTCAGGCAAGAGAAAAAATCACTTGTTCTTGAAACGCTTGAGACGGAAGGTTTCTTCACGTTCCATCTCTTCAAGTCGAAGTTGAATGAACACTCGTGCCTCTTCCAATTCTGGAATAACTTTGTACTCCAAAGCGTTTACACGGCGCTTGGTTGCTTCGATTTCCTGCAGCAAACGCTTGAGTGTTGCTTCCATCTCGGATGCTTTGACAATCTTCTCAATGAGGTTTCCAAAGGACTCACCTGCTTCATCGATGTATGGAGACGAACCAATGAATCCGACTCCACGTTCCTTGAACGTTGATTTGAGGTTGGTTCCGCTTACGCTCGGGACGACGACACCCATGATGTTGCGTCGCTCGACTTCAACTTCGGGATGACCGGTGTTCGCAATGGCTGCAGCGCGGACTGCCAATCCACCTTCGATAGCGTTCGCAAGGTCGATGCGTTGTTTTGCCATACGGTAAGTAGCAGTTAAGTCACGCTTTGCCTCAATCATGTCCGAGAGCAATGAACGGAACTCGTGAAATAATCCGTCTCTCTTCATCTTCAGCAATTTGTAACCGTTCTTGGTTTGCTTAATTCTCCCTTTGAGTTTAATCAACTCACTTCGGGTTGGTTTGATGTCGAGTGCCATGTTCTTTCACCTCCTTTTTTGTCGAAATATTGACTTCAAGCCTTGTTCTCTGGGTGGTACTTGTCAATCCATTTCTGGTCGAGACGGACAAGGTACTTTGTGTCAATAGCAGACATGAGATTCCAGCACAAGTCGAGTGTTTCTTCGATTGAGCGGTCTTCGTCACGGGTTTGGCGAAGGAACTTGTCTTCGAAAACTCCAGAGAAGTCAAGCAGTTGCTTGTCACGCTCATTCAATGCATCTTCACCAACAATGGCGACAAGCCCACGTAGTTCACGGCCTTGTGCATATGCTGCATACATTTGGTCAGAAACCGATTTGTGGTCTTCACGAGTTGTCTTCTCACCAATACATGAACCCATCAATCGAGAGAGAGATGGAAGAACGTTGATCGGCGGATAGATTCCTTGTTGGTGCAATTCACGTGAAATAACAATTTGTCCTTCAGTAATGTATCCTGACAAGTCAGGAATTGGGTGCGTGATATCGTCACCTGGCATGGTCAGAATTGGGAATTGAGTGATTGAACCTTTCTTGTTCTTGATAATTCCAGCACGTTCGTAGAGCATAGCCAAATCTGTGTACATGTAACCTGGGTAACCACGTCGTCCAGGAACTTCTTCACGAGCAGCACCAATTTGACGAAGAGCGTCACAGTAGTTGGTCATGTCCGTATAGATAACCAGAACGTGGTAATCTTTCTCGAAAGCAAGGTATTCTGCAGCAGTTAAAGCAAGACGAGGCGTAATGATACGCTCGACAGCTGGGTCGTCAGCAAGGTTGACGAACAGAACCGCATTTTCTAGAGCACCTGTTCGCTCCAAATCAGAACGGAAGAAATTGTATTCTTCAGCGGTGATACCCATTGCACAGAACACAACGACGAATTCTTCATCTGAATCCTTGAGTTTCGCCTGTCGGGCAATTTGCAGTGCAATGTCATTGTGAGGTAGACCAGATGCCGAGAAAATCGGCAACTTTTGTCCACGAACGAGACTCGTACAAAGGTCAATTGCAGAAACACCGGTTTGAATGAAATCGTTCGGGCTCTGTCGACTGTATGGATTGATAGCAGCACCGATGATGTCTGCCTTCTCTTCAGCGACAATCTCCGGTCCACCGTCACGAGGGCGTCCAGCACCATCGAGAATTCGACCAACGAGGTCGGTACTCACTGGGAGTTTGAAGACATCACCCATGAAAGTGACACCAGATTCTCGATCAATCTTCGAAGTTCCTTCGAAAACTTGGACGATAACGAGGTCATCCGAAGTATCGAGAACTTGTCCGTTCTTGATGGTCCCGTTGGAAAGTCGTAGAGTTACGATTTCTCCAAAAGCAACAGGTTCAGTTTTATTCAAAAAGACCAGAGGTCCTTTCACGTCAGTAATGGTTCGGTATTCTTTTCCAGTCATGATATTCCTCTCCTCAGTTTTCCTCCACCGTATCGGCAATTTCATCGGTCATTTTCTTGACCATTCCATCAATAACGTCGATGTATCCCTTTTCGAAGCGACCACGCATGAGGTCGGAACGAGCAGGAACGTTGACAACATCGTTGAGAAGAGCGCCGCCTGCCATAGCAGACTTTGCAGCATCTTGGAACGATAGAATAGCTTTGGCCATTTGGTATTGTAGGTGAATGTCACAGTAAGCGTCGACATCGTGGAATCCATTTTGTTGCAAGAAGAATTCTCGAATCATTCGAGCGACTTCAAGCGTGAGTTGTTGGTCCACAGGTAGAGCATCGGAACCAACAAGTTGGACAATTTCTTGCAACTCAGACTCAATCTGAAGCAAACCACTGATTTGAGTTCGGATTTCAGGGAAATCTTGAGCGATGTTATCTCGGAACCATTGATCCAAACTTTGTGGATACAATGAATACGAGTTCAACCAGTTGATTGCAGGGAAGTGGCGTTGACGAGCAAGACCAGCATCTAATCCCCAGAAAACCTTGACAATTCGAAGTGTTCCTTGAGAAACTGGCTCGGAAATGTCTCCACCAGGTGGCGAAACTGCGCCGATAACGGTAACAGAGCCGTCATCACCGTTTAGTGTCTCAACACGGCCAGCACGTTCGTAGAACTCAGCAATACGAGATGAAAGGTAAGCAGGATATCCTTCTTCACCGGGCATTTCTTCAAGACGAGATGAGATTTCACGCATTGCTTCTGCCCAGCGAGAAGTTGAGTCAGCCATCAAAGCGACGTCATAGCCCATGTCTCGGAAGTATTCTGCGATGGTAATTCCGGTGTACACGGATGCTTCACGAGCAGCCACTGGCATGTTTGAAGTGTTTGCAATCATGACGGTTCGTTCCATCAATGGTTTTCCGGTGTTCGGGTCAATCAAGTGAGGGAATTCATCCAGCACTTCAGTCATTTCATTTCCACGCTCACCGCATCCGATGTAAACAACGAGTTGAGCATCGGAATACTTTGCGAGTGATTGTTGAGTAACGGTCTTTCCGGAACCGAACGGCCCAGGAATCCCAGCTGCTCCACCCTTAGCAAGTGGGAATAAGAAATCGAGGATTCTCATACCGGTGATAAGAGGGGTTTCAGGTGCATACTTCTGTTGGAAAGGTCGTGGGGTTCGAACAGGCCACTTTTGCATCATCTGCATTTCAGTTCCGTTTTCGAGCACACAAACGGTTTGAGTGACATTGAAATCGCCGGATTCAATCGATTTTACAACACCACTGGCGGTAGGAGGAACCATGATTTTGTGAACGATTGTTTCGGTTTCTTGAACGTGACCGATAACTTGTCCGCCGACGACAGAGTCACCGACTGCGACTTGAGGCTCAAAGGTCCAAATTTTCTCAAGGTCAAAAGCATCTGCGTCAACACCACGGGTGATGAACACGCCCATTTCCTCTTCCAGAGTAGGAAGGGGTCGTTGGATACCGTCGTAAATCTGAGTCAAGAGACCTGGCCCCAAGGAAACAGAAAGAGTCTCTTGTGTATTCAACACTGGTTCACCAGGACGAATACCAGAGGTATCTTCGTAGACTTGGATAACAGACTTGTCACCGTGCAGTTCAATCACTTCGCCCATCAGACCTTCTTCGCCTACGCGAACAACGTCGTACATTGCGGCTTTCATACCAGTTGCAGTTACAACCGGCCCGGATATTCGGTAAATTACTCCTTCATTGCTCATTTTTATTTCCTCCATTTGGTTTGGAATCTTACTTCCACAGGTCGACTCCTATAGCCTTGCGAATTGTGTCTCGCAAGGTGGTGTCTTCTTCCGTACCGATACCAAGAACGGTAGGAGAGACGGATGCCGAGAGTTGGTCACGAAGACGCTCTGGCAGCGTTGATAGGATTGTGGAGTCGACCACAACAATCCCAACGCTCTTTGAATTGAGTAGAGATTTGAAGACGGAAATCATTTCCTCTTCGCCTTCTGGGTTAAACAGGGAATCAATGCCTGCAAGTTGGAATCCAAGGGTGAATTCTGGTGTCCCTACGATTGCAATATCCATTCTTTTCACCTCACAATATGTGTGCTTCGATTACTTCATTCGAAAGACCTGCTAAACGGCCACGTACGATAAAGCGCAAGTCATTCACTTCTTGGACCTTCATGGCCACATAGTGGATCACTGGTAATGCTGAGACTGGGTGGAGATAGCTCATGCGCTTCATGATGTTGTGTTCGCGTTCTTTGAACCAAGTAACAACTGGGTCCAAACTGTTCACCTCTTTCGATTGGGAAAGAGCTGCTTCAAATGCTGGGAAATCAAAACGGTTGGAGCCTCGTAGCAGAGCCATAGCAGCCTCTTGGCCGCCAGCCGCAATCGAGGAGAATGCACGCCGTGGAATAAGTCGTCCGCCAGGAATAAGCATCGATACAACATCCTCAAAGGAGATACCGACATGTTCGGCTTCTAGTATATTCACGAGATTTCGGTGATCGATTTCCGCACCAATAAGTTCCTTGAGGAATCGACTGACTGGACTGTTCCCACCAATTGAGTTCAAAGCGTGTTTGAAATAATGGCGGTCAAGCGCATCCTCGTAATCGCTCAAGCGACCGTCTTCTGAAACGGCGTTCAAATCAGAGCCAAACGATTTACGGCGCATCTGAACAACTGCGGAACGCAAATCATCTGAGTTCTCGATAATCTTCAACCAAGGAGTGTTAATGTCGTTCAACTCAGGAAGAATTGAATGAGCCACTTTTTCGAGTTCCACTTGATTAACGACTGAACGAAGTACGACCTTTGCGTTGTAGTACTCAAATCTCGAGGTGTACGTCTCAACTATGCCTCGGATTTTACCGCTGCAGAGAGAAAGCATCTTTTCGAGTTCATGCTCTAAGTTGTGGGTTAATGCTGCTTCAACCAAATCTCCGCCGGACATTTGACCTGCATAGAGGTCTATTTCCGAGCGGTAACCGATCTCTCCGACTGCAACAGTCAGTTGTTCGGGCGATTGGCTGATGAGTTGGCGTAGCCTGGCACGGTCCGCAAGTTTCTGCCGGCGTGACTTTGCACGAGCAGCAACATAAGGTGTGTTTCCAAGCATTACCATCATTATCCCTCAGTCAAAAAGTATTGAATTAATTTCAGCGAGTTGATCGTTCCAAGAAGATTCGAGGAGTGTATCAAAGCGCATGTCGTACGATACCGAACCATCGGGTGATTCGAGAACAAAGCCTCCAAGTCCTTCAATTGCGTCACCAACCTTTCGCTTCCCAGCAAGTTCTGAGAGAGCTTTACGGTCGATTTCAACTGGACGGACCGAATAGTCATCGCCACCAATCTTGTCAGCCTTTGCCATCAGAGACTTGAGCAGACTTGCTCGTCCTGAGAGTTTTGGGCTTCCAAGAGTGTCACTGGCCGATTGTAAGGTCTCATCGAGTACCTTGCGTCGAGCAATGAGTATTTCTTTCTGGTTCGCTTGGCGAGCGCTAGCTACGACTTCACGGGCAATTTGAGTTGCTTCACGTTCAGTACGGCTGGATGCTTCCGAGCGGATGGCGTCAGATTTTGAGTTTGCTTCAGCAAGTATTGCCTTTGCTTCCTCATTAGCTGCTTTTACCATAGCCGAGGCTTCAGCCTCAGCAGATTTTGCGATGTCCTTTGCGAGTGTTTCAAGCGTCATAGTGATTTCTCCTTGTTAATTTCAATTGGCCAGCGAACCGGCCCTTCCATCATTGATGCCCCTCATCCTTGTAGGAAAAGTGGCAGTGCACCGAGAATGACGATAGATTCAGGCAAAGCAGTGAAAATCAATGCTTGGCTGAACTTGCTTCCGTCTTCTGCGAGCATACCGACAGCTGCGCTGCCGATTGCGGATTGTGACCATCCAGCACCGATTGCGGCGAGCCCGAGGGCGATACCGTGTCCGATTGCTGTGTAACCGTCACCATCACTGGCTGCTGTTGCTTCTTGTGCTGCTGCTCCTTGAGCAACCAAAGTGATGGCTGCGAGTAGGATCAATGTTCTTAGGCTCGTTTTTAGGGTGTTTGCGTTCATATTTGCTACCTCCGATTTATTTAGTGTCCGTGGACTATGATTGACCCTCTACATGGAGGGAACGGCCACCGAGCGGTGCGAATGCACGGCCGGATCCGTCGTAGAATTTGCCCATCCATTCCACAAAGTGGAGACGGGCTGCGTGAATTGTAGGGGAAAGGATTCCCAATGCGATGGCGAACAATTGAACGAAGAGGAAAAGGATGAGGCAGAAGATTCCAACAAGGACGCCAGAAAGTCCACCGCTCGAGAAAGCGTTAACCATCGGCTCGAATCCCATGGTAATGGATACTTCTGCAATCTTGACACCTGCCACACCGACGCCCATAATCCGCAGATATGAGAGCGTGTTCGCAAGCAGCCCGAAAGTTTCGATTGGACCCATGATAATGCCGCCTGCCCATCCGAATTTTTCATAAACAGCCAATCCAATGATGAGACTAACAAGACCAATGAAAAGCAATGCGGTCCAGATTTGGAACTCGAACAAAGCGTTGTATCCTGAAACCATATTGCGGCCTTGCATGAAGCCTCCAATGAGAATGAGAAGCCAAGAGCCTTTCTCAAAGTATGCAGCAGCAGCGCCATGTGCCTTGAAGACGTTGATGAGACCGAGAACGTAGCCAACAAAGATGTGAGCCGCCCCCAGGTAGATGGAAAGTATAACGTATTCTTGCAATCCATGGCCGGCTGAAGCACGGTGGAAAGGCATGTGAAGGCCTCCAAGATTGAGCACGTCAGCGATTGCGCCTGGAACATGGACGTTATGGTACGTCCAATCATAGAAGGCATAGAACGGTGAATCGTTACCCATTTGGCCTGTTTCATCCCAAACGAATCCGAAGCCTTCTGCGAAAATAACGCCCCAGACGATACACGAAACGCCCATCCAGCGAAGAATAGTCAAGCCTTTTTGAGCCAGAGGGTCTGCTGCGAATGCCTTCGAACCGAGCCAGTAAGAGAGCGCAAGCAGAACAAGTCCGTATCCCCAATCACCCAAAATCATACCGTAAACGAGCGGGAATGTCATCATGATGAGCATGGAGGGGTCGAATGTGCCGTACTTAGGGCGTCCAACCAAGTCCACCATCAATTCAAACGGTTCAGTAATTGAGCCGTTTGAGAACTGGATAGGCGGTTCAACATCGTGGCTTCCGTCGTCGTGAGAAGGCGTATTACGAATACGTGTGAGCGTGATGTCAAGTTCAGGTAGGTTGATTTTCCCATCGCCATCGAGGTCGACTGCAGATACAAGTTTACCCATTTCCCAAGGCGGGAGGTTCGCGATGTTTGCGTTCTTCAAAGCTGATTGAAACTCATAACAATCGATGAGTCCGGATTCATCCAAATCGATAGCGTTGAAAAACTGGAATACGGTCTGGTCGGACTTGGTAAGGTAGTTTGAAAGCATCAAAAGTTCTTCAGGGTCAGAAGGACCGTGATTTTCATGCTCATCATGGTGGTGGTGCCCTCCTTCGAACGCTTCTATTGTAACGTGAGAAGCAACCTTCGCCAATTCTGCTTCAACCATAGAGGCTTGTGATGTAGGAACCCAGCCATCAAGGGCAAAAGCTTGGTTGCTGACTGCGACCAATGTTGGAGCAGTATACACAGCAGCCTCACGAGTGAGGTATTCTTTGGCGGCTACCAAATTACGGCCGTTTCGAATCGCCCAAGCATCAAGTGCTGATTGAGCGTCGGTTATTTTCGATTCAAGTTGCATTATTTCTTCGAGAAGTTTTTTTGACTTCTCACCGGGTGAACCTTCGCCTGCTGGGATTTGAACAGGTTTTGAACCGATTTCAGCAAGACAGATTTGAACTTCTGCGGAATGTTTTGAGCGGCATGCAACTGCGACCAGCCCACCTTCAGCATGAAGTTCAATCTTGTCACGAATGTCTGCGAACGCTTCCTTTGCCTTTGAAGCGCGTCGAACTTCGCCCACGAAGACTTCAAGATCACCGTATCCAGCCATCAATTCGAGAGGGATATCCAACGGTGCAAGACGTTGCAAGAGTTGTTGTTGCTCCTTCGAAGATGAAATCTTAACTTCAGAGTCTCGAATGGTGTCGATGTAACCAAGGGCAGCAGTAATCTTCTCTTCAAATCCGGCTACCATCTTAGATGCCTCTTTGCGAGACATTGGGCCGTCGGAATTGACGGCTTGAACGGCTGAGGAGACCGCTTGAACTTTGACCAAGAGATTACTTATTGCGTTTGCTTCGTCAGAATCCATTGAGGAACCAACGCCAATACCGTCTTCAAAACGACCGTATTCTTCAATGTGTACGCATGAAAGGTCGGTGCAGAGCCGTAGAATTTCTTCTATCTTCTCTACAGGAGCCGCTACTGTAAGACGAGACATGTCGGTAGTAGCAAACATTGGGAACGCCTCACTGTGATGTTACGGAGTCAAGAAGACTCTTGAGTGCCTTTTCTTTTCGGCTGGATGCAGATGATTCAATGCTTTCGACAACGGATGCGCCTTCTTTGAGAACTGCATCTGCTTCTTTCCCGGCTTTTGAACGGGCAGCCTCAAGCGTAGCCTGAGTTTCGCTCACAGACTCTTCAGTAGCATTTGAAACGAGTGCTGCAGCCTCACGTCGAGCGTCGGCCGTAATTTTGCTGGACTCAGTTTGAGCCGAGGAAAGTCGCTTTTCAGCGGACTGCTCAGCCTCTTTGATTTTTCGGAGGACATCTTTCATACCCAAGTAAATCACCAGTGTTCCGCCGTATGTACTGAGGTTTATGAGGCTAATGGGCGATAAGAACGGAGAATCGACCGCAGGAAGTCGTCATTCAGCCTTAGGTTTGGTCGCCCGAAATCGGCTTGACATCATGAAAGGCATCAAGAGACGACCCTGTACATCGTCAAAACCCACTTCTTTCATCATTGCGCGATAGTATCCATTTGTGCCGTATTGAGTATACGTGTTGGCAAGACCTTTCCAGGGGTGATTCTTTTCTCGTGTAACATATCGAGCAATCCACTGAACGACTGTCGCCATCCAAATTCGGCCGCCAAGACCGTGGAACCAATTGGCTTTCCCAGCATCGCATATTACCAGTCTACCGCCGGGTTTTAGAACGCGATAAATCTCACTCAATCCCTTTTTTTTGTCCTGAAAATCACGGAAAGAAAACAGGCAGAACACCATATCGAATGTGTTGTCATCCAATGGGATTGATTCTGCGATAGCTTCGACGTATTGAGCGGGAGATTCGCCGCGCGACTCCCGAGCAGAATCGACGCGGTTTTTCGCTACCTTGAGCATCTCTGCTGAAGGGTCAAGACATGTCACATCGAGTCCGACAAGGTCTTCGGCAAAAGAGCCAGGTCCGCATCCAACTTCGAGAACTTTCATGCCCGGAGTAGCGTGGTTGCGCACATTACGCCTCCATCTTTTGTCCTGACCAAAAGTCATCAAACGGTTTACTCTATCGTAATTTGGAATGGTTTCTTCAAGTTGTAACTCGAGTTTCTCCCATGCATCGATATCGATGCCAGAAGGGTCGTAACCACCTGTAGCCGATCGGTCGCCCATGGCTGTTCCTCACGCCCGACCTCTTTGGATATGTCGCCCAAAACAAACCGCCATAATGAACGGGAAAGGGGTCGGAAAACCGCCCTCAAGCGATACGTTCGACGGTTTCCGGAGTAATTCCTTCTTCTGGAGTTACACGGAAAACGAGAATCTTGAGATTCTCTGGAGCGTTTCGGAATTTTGAGACGATCATCGAGGTTTCAAAGTCAGTACCAATGGTTCGAACTTGGAACGAGAGAACCATGTCTGCAATCGAAGCAAGTTCTTGTTTGACCGTAGGATCAAGACCATTGGTAGAGACCGATACAAGAAGGAGGCCTCGGTTCAACTGAACATGCGCTTGAAGCATACGCACCATTGCGATGACACGTGAAGGGTCTTCACGCTGCAAGAAGAAATCGAGACTGTCAATAACCGCTCTAAAATAAGGACCAAGGGCCATAACCTCATTGGTGACTTCGGTCAAGTAATCTTGAGTATTGTCATCGACGAAACGTGTTTGGGCAAGACGGCGAATGTCGTCAAGTCGGAAACCTTCGAGACGATATCGGCTTGCAAGCAACTCTCTTTCGAGGACGGTTGTATTGTATTCTTCGCCAATCGTACGGACACTGATGTCAAGCGGCCAGTCGTACTTCTGGAAAATACGAATGATTTCTTGTTGACCTTCGTTGGTTGAAATGTAAAGTGTGTTTTCCGCTTCTTCGGCCGGAGACGTGAATTGCTTCGCAAACAATTCACTGCCAGACCCGGTATCCGTGAAAGCAACCATCATGAATCCACGGGGAACTCCACCGTGCATTTCGTTGTCGAACTTTGGGACTCCAAAGGAGCCTACTTTACCGAAGAACTCTTCATCCTCTGGGTCAAATTCAATTTTTCTTGCCATAACAATAACCTCAGTTGATGAGTACTTGACCTCTGTCGATTAAATCTGTACAATACAAGTCAAGATTTGCGAGAACAAGTGGAGGCGTTTGGTCTGGAACGTTGAGAATCACAGACAAAACTTCTCTCTGCCGGAAGGTGTTGATGAAGGTGTGAAGGTATTCAGCAAGCATTCGATCATCGTTGTAGATTGCAAGGGCATTAACGCTGTCCAAGAATACAAAGTTACGAGCTGCGGTGGTCATTCTTAGAATATACAGTGTTCTCAAGAGAACGGACTCGAGCATAATTGGGCTGTCGACAAAATGGATGTTGGTGTAGGCAACGTCAGTGCCTCCAAGGATGCCAGAGGACACCAAATCAACGAACTGGATCCGAGAAATGTCTTCGTCAGTGAGTCCAATTGCCTTGAATTCTTCAATACGTTCTGCTGCACCGACGCTGGCACAAATGTATACGCCACCCATTTCAAACATCTGCATTAGCGGGATGAGAGTGCTTGCAGTGACGTTGAATGCGTTTGAATTACCACAGCGAACCTGAATCGAACTGTTGAGGCTAACATCCTGAGCAAGTTGCTCAGCAATACGGTCATCGAGTACGAGATTCGTGTACATTATCATCCACCTACCTTGTTGGTTTTATCGTGTTGAGCGCCCCATTTGAGCATTGGAGTAAGCATTACTCCGAGAGGAGTCAGTTCGATAGCGTGTTTCGCTCGACTGTGGGAAGTGCCTCGCATCTTTACCACCTGCAGGAAACGAAGAAGGTGGCCCATGCGTTCAACATCGCCCATGACGATAATCCCGTCGGCAATTGCCTCCTCCACACCGAAGGAAGACCAATGAGCGTTTTCTGTGGCAGAAGTAATCTCTGAAATCAGGATGGTCGTGCAACCAAGTGAGGCAAGTTTCTTACCGAGAGTGAAAAGGAAGTCACGAATCAATTGCTCGGATTTAATCTTGTAACAAAGTGTAGTCACCGAATCAATCACAAGCCGTGTAGCACCGATTTCGTGAACGATGTTGATAATCGCTTTAATCAATGCGTGAACATCGTCAAGGTCGAAAGACGCCTTGTCAAGACCGAGCCAAGAATACAACACGTCCATGTCAAAAACATTGATTTTGCCAGAGTCAACCATTTTCATATCGAAAAAAGCGTATTGCCGGATGTTTTCGAGGAGTTTAATCGAAGGTTCAGTTGCAGTAAAGTGCGCACATGATTCCGGGAGCTTTGCAAGAGCACCACGGACAAGGAACTCCATGGCAAGTGTGGTCTTTCCTGAGCCACAAGTACCTGCAGCAAGAACGGTCGAGCCGTGAGGTATACCGCCCCGAAGGATTTCGTCCAAGCCGTGAATACCCGTAATACAGCGGTCACGGGTGTAATTAGAGGTTGACTGCATGGGATTCAACACACACCAGTGGCTTTGGGTTCATGAAGCATCCGCTGATTAGCGTTCAAACGGGCATCGGATATCACGAACTTGAGATTGTCCCTGGAGTTGGCGAAGTTTGGACCGCCCAAGAGGCTTGAGTGCCGTTGAAAGTCGCCTCCATTGATTGACCCAAAGAGGTGAATAAACCGTCCTCACCGCCCCACTGAACGGTCATCACATCATACGGCCTTGCTTGGTCAAGTTGCGTGTAACGCAGGGAAAGAACACCCTTTCCGTCGTTGAGCAAGTTAATTGACCCCACGCCAAGGAACGATTCCTGTGACAAATCAATGATCTGTGAAGCACCATCGCTGGCTTGTGAGCTTTCATCTCCGGTAAAGAGTACAGTCGAGTGTCCAGAAATTACACCATCTTGGAACAACAGATTCGTCCCCCCATCTGCAGAGGTGTGATTTAGAGACCATCCTCGTAAAGAAAGGGCGAAGTCATTCGGATTATAGATTTCAATCCACTCAGGTCCAAGGGATATCGGCCTTAGCATAACTTCGCTCAAATAGAGGTCATTGTCTTTTTGACCTCCACGATGAACTTCAAGAATGACACGGAGGATTTCTCCGTTTTGTGAGAATTGACGGTTGGCCGAAGAAGAGGCTGTAGCCGTAGAACGTTCTGTACCTCCGGAAAACAAATCCACGCCTACACGAGAAGCGTTGTGTGATTCAATCACAGAAATCGACAAATAAAGCGAAAAACCAATATCCAACCCGAGCCCCAGCGCCATGTTTTCTTCGGACACATTACGCAGCGCTTCAATACGTTGTTCATCCAATATGCCGCCACTCACAAGGCCAGTCTGCACGCGCCCGTTGTCCAAAGATACTGCATCCAATAAATGCCATTCGGATGTCGAATTATTGTAGTCGAGGCTGTCCGGGCCCATCGGTACAAACCATCCACCGTCTGAAGTCAAACGATCCATACCTTGTACAGCAGCACGGTCGATTCGGTCTACATCTGGGTCGTTCGATCCCATCTGAAGTTGTGCAAGTGAAAGAAAGGCGGTAAGAATCATGAGAAACAACGCAAATGCTGAAAGAAATTCAATGACTGCCGTGAGAGCATTGTTGTCTCTTTCAAGAGAGCAAACCTCCACACCGCGCATGAAGTTGCTACTGTTCGGCGATTGAAGAGGTTGCCGCATGGAGTGAATGCAAATCATCGAATTATTGCGCCTATGCCCCCTTCGGGGGCGATGAGTCTTTGAAGCCCCGCTGTGAGGCACCTGTCAATGTCGCGCCGTGCAGTACGTGAATCTGGCCGTAAAAGCGGGAGTATCTGCTTTGTTCTTCTTCTCCTCTTGGCATCACTCACTGGTCTGATATCGCTACCTGGCGCATCTGCAAATGTGAGCGGTGACCTCGCACTTATCGACACCAATTCACCCGTCGAAGACTCATGGAGTTCTTCTTGGGAGAACATAAATTTCAATGTCACCATCACCAATGAAGGATTACAATCAATCACAAGTAGAGACCTACGGTGGTATGCATGCGAGGGTGAAGTCGATGTGAACAGCTGTAAATCGAATTATGTGGAATTTGGAAGCTTTTCCCTCCCGACAATTTACTCTGGGACTACTTCAGATTATCAATCATCGAACCCATGGAATCCGTCTGGAGATGAAGGGGTCTTTACAATCGTCTACGCATTTACTCTCACAGACCAAGATCCATCAGATGATGAATTAATGTTCAGAATTAATCTCACTCGGTCGTTCGTCGACCTCAGCGTTGATTCCAATTTCGACCCAACTACCACCTTAGCGAACCTTGGATTCGATGGTTCACAGGCTATTTTGAACACTGGAACTGACTACACTATGAACGCGAAAGGCTCAGTAACAGCGTGCGGTACATGCAACTTCGTCGCCGACATTGGATGGCAACTTTGGTCCAGTGACGGCGTTGTTCTGATTTCTGAATCTTCAAACAGTGTTACGAATCTTCCGTCATGGGGTGGAGTATCCCCCTTCACACAGGTCATGCCCGCACTCAACCACGACGATGAGGGAACTTTCCTGTTAAAGTGGGGACTGCTTAGTAGCTCCGGAACGCCATACGGGGATTTGGAACCATCAAATGATTTATCAGAACTCATTGTCGTTTTTGACGACACAATCGACCTCCAAGCAACTTCGATGATTCCGGGTCACGACCCCACTTCAGTGAATTACTACTATGGAGAGGAGATGGTGGAAACGGTAATCACCAACAACGGGTATGTCAGCATCTCATCCACGAATGTCGTGTTCCAAGTTTACGATCAACTCGGCGGACTTGAGGACGAAGCACAATGCCCACTCATCGATTTCCACCCAGGTCAAGAGCAGACTTGCATGTTCAATGTCACCTTGATAGGGACGGATAAAATAGTGACAATCAGTATACCCTCTGTATTCGCTGAAGGCTCGGATTCAACGCCGGGTGACAACAGTTTGACCGAAACAACGGATTTCATCGCCGGCGACATTGACGCTACCATCACCCAAAGCAACTCTCAAGGCATTTACACAACCGGTGACCAGATTATCATGGTTGCTCGAACGGGGGATACTGCAGCGGCACCTCTCAACTATTCCTGGTTCAAAGCAGGCATAATCAACATTGGATACGGCAACATCCTAAACATATCCGGCTCAGTTCTTGGACTCGGCGACCATACTGTAACTCTGCGTGTCACGGATGCCTTTGGAGTTCTTGAATCCGCTCACGTCGAGGTTACTCTGTTCAACTATGTCTCGCTCGACAACGGCGACCTGTTTTCAGGAGAAGCCGTCACGCGCTCACTTTCTTACTTTGAACATGAGTCGATTTTACCTGTTCTCGGCACACAATACGGTATTGGAGAAGGGAGAGAACCCCTGCTCTTGCTGTCGTTCAATATTTTATCTGTTGCGGACGATTCCGACAACACTGGACTCGACAGAATGAACATACACCTCAACACTTCAAACATACTTCCAAGCAACATTCCATTGGAAACCGTTGAATTGAGATACCTTCCATCCCTTGAGGACAATATATGGACATATCTTGATGAATACACGAAGAACATCGACAACACGTTCGACGTTACCCTGTATGGGAATGGTGTCTTGATGATCATTGGCGTAGCGCCGCCTGCAAATATCTCCAGTGGCCCACTGGACTACAAACAACTCAAGGCAGGCAGTATTGAACTGAACTGGACGCCTGAAGGTGATGTGAGCAATCCGTATGTTGGATCTTGGAACATCTACAAACTTACCGTATCCAACAATGCAGGAACAATATTCCCAAATCCATACCCTGATTTCAATTCAATTGTGTGGGATCAACTTACGTCAACGACGATGGTAACTTCACTTTCACCGAACATGAATTCATGGACTGACCCAACCCCATTGCAAGACGGAATTTGTGCATCCTATGCCATCATGCCTGCTGACCGGGAAGGCTCGCCTGATTTCCTTCACATTGAGATTTCAAGAGACAACTCTGGACAGCCTGTGGCATTCTGTGGCGATGCTGTTGCCCCAGACAAAGTGGTCACAAACCTGCGAGTTACATCATCATTCACAAACGATACAGACTGCTACAAAATCATGAACGATTGGTCAATGTGTTACGATGTCAACATGTCATGGACATGGCCAGACCATGAAGAAACTGGCAACGTCACTTGGAACCTCTATCGTACCGATCAAAGGCCCGATGAAATCGACATCACCTTCTTGACTCCAATTGAAGAAGGTTTGACGGGTATTTCTGGCGAAAAGGGATACTATAACCAAAGCGGCATCTCAGATGATAACATACGCCCATACCGAACGTTCTACTACATATTGGCTCCAGTCGACTCCGTTGGAAACCAATTGAACGAAGCGAACTACCCGACGAACTCAATCCGTGTGAGCATCGAAGATGAATGGTGGGACTACAATCAACACCTCATACCTGAACCAGCACCTGAGCCTGAGCCGCCGTTGGGCGTAGAATGGTTAGGAACGCTCACAGACTACATGGGGGTTCAAGAGTTCCAATTGACCGGTGCTGCAGCACTTCTTACGCTCGTAACGAGCATGATTTTCTTACCTCTTATCATCAAGAAAAGAAAGCGGTTGGCAAGGGTCATGAATGCTCGTAAAAACCGAGCAAACTCTCAATTGACTGCACAGGACCTTGAAGACTTCTTCGATTGACGAGATATGGCGCGGCAGGGGAGATTCGAACTCCCGAGGTGAGACACCACTGGATTAGCAATCCAGCGCAATGGCCAGGCTATGCGACTGCCGCAGTAACTCGGCGACCGTCGAAGCAGTCATGAACATGACGGTTGGCACCGCACTCCAATTCATTCAAAAAACGCATGACTCAGGCTAATGGACCCAAGAATCCGAGCCATGTAGGAGGGACGGTGCATACGGCCACGAGAGCGACATGCATCCAACCAAGATAGTATAACGAGCGGATGAATGATTTAGCGGCTTTAGGCATTCTTCCATTCTCATCAAGTTCTTCCAATGGGTCGATGTCCCAAACGGATTTCGCATACCAAATTGTAAGGCCACCGGCTAAAAATGCCCAGAGCAGTGGCAAGCCGCTTTCTGGCCAAAAAATTGGTACAAGTCCGAGAAGAAGGAGAAGAACACAGTAAACCTTGGATTCCAAAACCGTTCGTTCAGGGCCCTTCACTTCGTTCAACATAGGGATGTTCACCTTGCCATATTCGCCTGAACGGTACAGTGCAAGTGCCCAGAAATGAGGCGGAGTCCAAAGGAAAATGAGCATGAAAAACACCCATGGGATAGGTGATCCAAGGTCAAACGGATTCATTGAGTCAATAGATGAAGATGCCGCCGCAGCCCAGCCAATCAAAGGAGGAGTAGCACCAGCAATCCCGCCTATGACAATGTTTTGTGGTGTCCGACGTTTCAACCACATGGAATAGACGAGAACATAGAAGGCGACAGAGAAAAAGGACCAAAAGGCTGCCTTCCAATGTACGAGGAAAAACATTGATGAGCCAAGAACAGCAATCAACAGACCAAACACCAGTGCACCACGCGCTGAAATGTGCCCTTGAGGCACAGGCCTGTTCTTCGTACGACGCATGTGTGGGTCAATATCTGCATCGTACCACATGTTGATTGAATTAGAACCTCCAGCAGATAATGTACCAGCAACAACGGTCAAAGCAACAGTGTAAACGGTATCCATCCAAGAGCGTTGGACATCCAAAAGTCCGTGTCTCGCAAGCAGGTCATGAACGAATATTGCACAAACGGCCGTTACTTGGAGCAAAACGATGACTCGAAGTTTCATCAATCGCATGAAGACGGTCGGCCATCCCGGGTGAGGCAAAGACTCCTCAACAGGTTGTTCGTCCACCTTCATTCCTCCTCATGTGACGAGAGGCCACTCGAAAGTCGCATAAAGAACGAGGCAGACACGGCGACTAAGAAACAACAGACGCCGAAAACGAGATGCAACAATGAGACCCACTCAGGGAACTGTTCCATGTCGGCAAGTACAATGTAAGAGCCGCCAACAAGAACATTGAGAATCCACAGACCGGCTGCAAAGTCCGTAATTCGACCAATCGCAGGCGTCACTTCGTGTTCTCGTGAATCAAGACGAAGTCGGGCAGAGCCGGATACCAACACGAGACCAACCAGAATTGCACCAAACCTGTGAATCATCTGAATGATGACTCCTGGCCCGTCAAACGATGGCAAAAGAGAACCATTACACTTCGGCCAGCCGTTGGGGAATCCAACCGAACAACCCTGGTTGTATTGTCCACCCGCAGTTGAGGAGACCCATGCACCAAGTATGAGGAGTGTGAAGACTGCGCCAACCATCGAATCAACTCGAGTTTTGTTGGCAGCAACAAATTCTGGATTCATCGAAAAGATGTCCCATCCGGACTGCTCTTGACGACGCATCGCAAAGTGTTGGAATAAGAATGTCGAAGTGAAAATACTGGCAAGAGAGAGATGTAATGCCACGGACCAATCTACGTTGTCCAACGATACAGTTAGAGCTCCGACAAGGGCTTGAACAATGAGCAGTATACCAGATAAGATTGTTGTCCTAAACACTGTTTTGCCGTAAGTCTCAATCATTCGATAGGCAAGAACGGCGTTCAATAATACTGGTACTGCGATGACGCCTACGAGCATTCGATGAAACCATTCCGAAAAAATTTCAAACGTTGTGTAACGATGGTCAGCCCCACGAGAGTCAATCTCTTCAGGGTACTCATCCCAGTAAGCGCCTTGTTCATCGGGGGAGATATCAAATCCCCATGTGCCAAAGCACTGAGGCCAATCGGGGCACGACTCGCCCGCATCGTTGATTCGAATGGTGCCGCCTGCAATAATAATGCATAACGCCATCCCGAGGAGAATCAAAGGAAGAGTCGACGGTCGTCGCCACCACGCCTGCCCCATGTGTAATGGTGAGAGCAGACCCCTTTTGAACACATTCATGCACCCATAACTGTGTCGAGAACTCGCATCCACCTTTTCTCACTGCTGCTCATAGCATTGATTATGGCGACTCAGATCCCAGCAACAACCTCTTCCTCCACCGTTGAAGACGAATTTGCAGGACTTTTGGACGTCGTGATTTTTGATGCTTCATGCATGCATTCTTCGGACCCGTGTGATGCAGAACATGTTGTGCATCTGGTCGAATATTATGGTGCAGATTGGTGCGAACCTTGCGAATTGATTGAAGATGAAATGGATGCACTGAACAGAAGCGACACTTTCGTGCTCCAGCATCACCCATCGGTTGTCGATGAATCCTTTCTTAGCGCCTCAAAATTGCGGTTTGAGTATGAACATCGACTTCTCTTCATACCAAGTATTGTCATTGATGGACAAGGCCTGCTTACCGGTTCCAGCCAAGGCTTAGAATTGTCAAACGCATTAAGCCTCCGTGAAACAAACTTCAGCGGTTTGAATAATGTATCACTCAGTAGCGGTAACCTCTCATGGACCGCTTCACGAGGAGATTCAGTCAGTGTTTGGATGACTGAAGCAACACCACACTCCACTCGAAACAGAACGCATCCAACTTTAGCAACGGGAATGATGCAATTCAATGCCTCGGATGAAGTCGCTAATATCTCAGCCATGAAAGGTGAAACTGGAGGGAAAGTTGTTGTCCTTCTCGAGAAAACCGGCGTATACCGTTTGGTAACGGATTCTGAAAACCCTACCGGTGGAATGGATGTTTACGATGGCAACACAACCGGTTTTGAAACAAAAAATAATCGAGCCTCACCAGGCACTGAAGCAGCGGTTTGGACCGTAGTTCTGATCGTATCTCTTCTACCTGCAATGTACATGCGGTGGTCGATTTCTAAACAAGCCCCAAGAACCGAAGAAGAGGAGTAATTCTCCGATTGAACCTTGGGGTAGGTTCAAGAAGAGTAGGCAGGTCGCCAAACTGCGGGTGTTCCCGTAAGTGAATCTCATGGTTAAGCCAGCACGACTCCACACACGATTTGAAAGAGCTCGAATTATCGGTGCACGCGCACTCCAAATCGGAATGGGCGCTCCACTCTACGCAAACGAAGAAGTCCTACGTGAGGCATTTAGAGAAGAACTTATTTCCCTCTACGGTCTTGAAGAGGCATCGGTACGCTTCGTTCTCGACCCACTCAAGATTGCGTTGTATGAGTACGAACACGAACTCATACCAATCGATATCGACCCTCACGAAGACTAATCTTCGTTTCGTGCAGCAAAGCCGTAGAATGCGGCTTGTTTGACGTCTGGTAATGCATCTCTTTTTACAAGCAATGTGCGTACAGCCCACAAATCAACGAAGACCCTGTACTTTGTTGTAGCATCGAGGTAATCAACACCGCTCGAACCGCCTGTACCCATGCGGCGTCCAATCATTCGCTCAACCATTCTGGCATGAGCTGAACGGAACAAGATCATGGATTGCTCCAGTCCGACAAAAGAGTCAATAAGTTTTCGAGGCCATGAAAGCAAAGGCAATTCACGGTAAGATTCGATGAACAAAAGACCCGCTCTTGAACGAGAAACTACGCCGTCCGGCCTCAAGAAGTGTTCAGCCTGTTCTGTTGATGCCTCTATTCGGGCACGTACAGGCGCTTCCTCCCCGTGGCCTATAGCCACGATGTGTGCTATCACTTCCTCGCCGTGTGACCTCATGGCTTCCAAATGCCGGTCAACAAATGCAGTGAGCACATCTGCGTCGTCTTTTGAGCCTGCAAGAGAACCGTTTATCGGCGTTCGAGCGAGCCAAGCAGAGAGTGCTTCGCGCAACGACGGTTGGTTTGATGTTGCTTCAAAGTCTGACAGAACTTGAGCAGTTACTTTCCCTTCTTGAGCCAACTTCTTCATGTGCAGCAAAGGGTCCATGCCACCCATCCGTTGTGAATTGTCAAGACCAAGCAAGACTTCGAGTTCTCGCATTTGCCACGATTCAAATCCGGATGAGGTCCCAAGTTTATCCCGGAAGGCAAGGAAACCTTGAGGCGTAAGTGTTTCCATCACTTTCCATTGGTTGGAAAGTAACCGGAAGATTTCGGTGACTCGGTCTAAATGATGGACCATTTGCGGCAAGATTTCTTCAGGAACGTGCTCCTGATTAAGCAAGAGATGGGTTTCTTTCAATTCCCGAAGAATCAATTTGAACCACAATTCAAACGCTTGATGAACCACGATGAAATGTTGTTCGTCGTTTGAAGGCGCAGGACTGTATCCTTCGGGCCCATCTTGCAGAGAGAGCAACTCATTCAATTGAAGATACCCTCCGTAAGTCATGCGGTGTGATGGTGCGCCTTCGGCCATGATGTAGGATAGGAGTCAAGCCCTTGAACTCTTCACTCTAATTTAGTCGAATGTACTCCTCCTCACAAACAAGTATCTTGGCCAAAGAAGAGGCGAAGACCGAGCCAATATCCGACAACGAGCAGCGTTAATGCAATGCTAAACGAGGGTCAAAACTCAAGGCCATTGCGCATGAGAAGTGGCATAGAAATAAAAAAACAGCAAAGAGGGGAAGTCAATCCAAAAAATATGTTGTTGAAAATAGCCATTTTGGGGAATTTGAGCAGAGGGTTAGTCTTTCTTTTGGAAGCGAGTGGCCGATTTGAATAAAATGAAGTCGTTTTGTAAAAGCGAAAAGATTGCTCTACAATAGAAACCCATGAGAACACTCATATCACACATACTTGACCCCTCGACATGGGCGTAGATTCAGATACACTGGCGGAGTGGCTCGCAGACTACGACCGTGACAACATCACTATTGGTGTCGTTGCATCTCACTCATCGTTGCAGATCTTGCATGGAGCCCGAAAGGAAGGTTTCCGCACACTAGGAATCGCAGTTGGTGAAAACCGCAGGCGTTTTTACAAGGCATTCCCAGGCGCAGAACCTGACGAATGGTTAATGTTGGAAAACTACAGAGAAATGCTCGACCATGCCGAGTGGTTCCGAGAACGTAATGTCGTTATTATCCCTCACGGCTCGTTGGTGGAGTACCTTGGTTCTTCGAATTTCCGTGAACTTCAAGTTCCAACTTTTGGCAACAGAGGAATCTTGCACTGGGAAAGCAGCAGGGAACGTCAACGCCAGTGGCTCGAAGCCGGCGGATGTACAATGCCAAAAGTTCTCGAAGACCCTCACGACATCGACGGCCCTGTCATCGTGAAGTATGCAGGCGCAAAGGGTGGTCGTGGATACTTTATTGCTAGGAATTACCGTGACTTCCGCAGAAATGTCGACATTGAAGAAGAGTTTACGATTCAAGAGTATGTTCTTGGTTGCAGATACTATCTTCACTTCTTTTTCGACCCTACAGCTACCGATGGATTCCAGGTCCAAGGCAAAGGTAGCCGTGCTGGAACGAACCTAGGGCGCCTCGAATTGCTTTCAATGGACAGAAGAGACGAGTCAAACGTCGATGAGTTCTACAAACTCGGATCACTGCGTGATTTGCGTGAGATGGAACTTGAACCATCGTTTGTGGTCACAGGCAACCAACCTGTGGTCATCCGCGAATCACTCCTGCCTCGCGCATTCGAGATGGCAGAAGGTACCGTCGCAGAGTCATTCGAACTTGAAGAAGGAAGCCGTGGTATGATTGGACCTTTCTGCCTTGAGACCATTGTCACCGATGCTCTTGAGTTCAAAGTGTTCGAAATTAGCGCACGAATCGTTGCTGGTTCAAACCCCTTCGTCGGAGGCTCTCCTTATTCAGACATCAATGAAGAAAGAATGTCCACCGGTCGACGCATTGCTCGGTCCATCCGCAAAGCGAGCGAAAACGATTGCCTCATTGACATTCTCTCCTGAGAATAGATGGTGTCCCGTGGCGGGATGTGTAGAGCCTTCACATCACATCGGTGAAGTATTTCAGTCGGAGTCACTGTTCGATAATGACTCCAAATCTGGAGCGTTTGGAAGGCTGTTCACGGCTTCTAGGTATTCTTCAAGAGAAACGGCACCATCACCGTCTTTGTCCGCCTGCTTGTGTATGACTTCAGCTTCTTCGACTGACATACCGGTAGCAGAGGCGAGTTCTTCGATTGATAGGAGAGCGCTTCCGTCCATGTCTGCAGAGGCAAAACGATTTGTGAGTGATTCAAGTTCTGATTCGAGTTCACGCTTGATTCGTTCTCTTTCTGCTTGGGAAGAGACCTCAAAGGAACAAACCTGCATGATTGGGTCGCCGGCGCTCAACTCAGCGGAGAACTCGGTTGTTTCACCGCCGTTATTCACCATGATTTGGAACTTTGTTGGGTCTTTCGAGCGGCGCTTCTTGTGCTTCTTGTAATAGTGAACATAAACATGATACTGCCCGCCAGGAGCAGTACCCTCTGGCCAAAATACATTTTCTACGGGCTTACGGGTTTCAGCCCTCACATTAGCGTCAACATCCAGTTCGCCACCGCAAGCCGAAATTTTGTTTCCTCCGTGAATACGTTCACCAGAAGGGCACACAATGTGCAGATCGAGATCGTTGTAATTGTTCCACATCAATGAAACCTGAACATCGGATGATTTTGCCCCTTCACGCTCTAGGCGAGCCTGAAGTTCTTTGATGGCCTTCGAATTGGCGTTATTTGATGCAACTTGTTCCTGTTGAGCATTTGCAATCTCTGCGAGACGAGCCTCTTCAGAAGCCAAAAGGTCCTCTTGGCGTTTCAACTCGCGTTCTGCTGCAAGACGAGCCTCTTCTTGTTCTCGACGACGCGCCTCATCTTCTTCATCACGGATTTTTTGAGCGGCTTCGTTCGCCAAACGGGACTCCTCAAGGGCCGCCTGACGGGCATCTTCAGCGATTTGCTGGCGTTCTGCTTCTTGTTGTGCCCGTGTTTGATAGAGTTGCTCACGTGCCAAACGCTCTGCATCTTCAAGCGCAAGACGGCTTGAAATTGCTTCTTGCCGTCGACGGCGGTTTTCGACAATCGCGAGTTTGCGGTCAATCTCTTTCTTTGCATTTCCGAAACCAGGTGCTCGAGTTCCGTAGCGAAGACCTTCAGGATTCATACCTTGACGCACTGATACAGTGATGTCTTTTCGGGTGTAAATGTACCATAAACCATAACAGAATCCACCACCAAGGACGAAGGATGCCACCAGATACGTTATCTCCATCAAGGAGTCCTAGGCGGTGCTAGTCTTTGGTAGCATCGGTTGATTGGCGATGAATAAAATCATCATCAAGTCATGAATCTGCATTTCCCGGGACACATTCTTGGTTGCCTGTTTATAATCTACCCATGTTTAGGTAGTTTGTGCGAGAAATACACTTGCGATGGACTGCACAGACAGTGGCGAATTCAGAATATGCCCCAATTGCTAAAATTGCACATTCTCTTGAGGTCGTCGGCCACCTTGACATCGGAGAGAAGGGTATTCGACAACTCATTTTCCCTCATTTCTGCGAAGGGAAAGGTCCCAAGGACTTGAATGAAGTACCCTTCCTTAATGTTGAATCAGAACTTGATGGGGGACAAAGTGGCTACCTCGTAGTTTGGAACTCACACCCGTTATCAATCGCAGCGATTCGTTTCTCGAACATACATATCCTCCCACCGTACAAATACGGCGGAGAAGGCATTGAAATCACTGTAAGAGGCGTTCCATCTGGCGTTTCTCAATTCTTGAAAACTTGCCGTGCTTGGCTTCCACCTGATACAGTAAAAGTGGTAGAAATGGCAGACAATCAAAGCATCATTGAGAGTACGCTTACTCCGCGCCAAATAGAATGCGTAAAGGTTGCTGCATCCTCTGGGTATTACGATCATCCTAAGCAAATCAAATTGCGGGAACTTTCTGAACTGATGGACATTCCTCGTTCAACCCTTCAAGAACACTTGAATCGAGCTGAATTGGCCATGATGAAATGGGCAAGCGAACAAATCAATTCGCAGTAAGAGTGCAAAACCTTGAGAACAAGCGGGTTTTGCGAAAGGCATGGACAAAGCCAGTCGTCTACAGAAAATACTCCCAAATGGTAGAGGCGTTTGGATTCCAATCGACCATGGTGCATCGGATTTCCCTGTAGAAGGCCTAACTGATACAGACCATGTCATCCGTTCATTGATTCGAGCAGGGGTTGATGTCATCCTTGCGCAAAAAGGAGTCGTCAGCCATTACAATCACCTGTGCGAGAACTCAGAGACGAGCATGGTCATCCATTTTTCAGTATCAACGCGTCATGCTGGCTCAGACAGTTCAAACAAGGTATTGGTTGGAAACGCAGACGAAGTGCTTCCCAGAGGCGGAATGGGCGTCTCGTGTCAAGTCAACATGGGCAGTCCGAATGAAGCAGCAATGGTCGAGCGTATGGGCCAAATGAGCCGTTCTGCCCTTCATCATCAACTCCCAATGTTCGGAATGGTGTATGCACGTGGAGAAAATCTTTCCATCATGGAGGGGGACACAACCAATGCGAATGCCCACGCAGTGCGCCTTGCATTTGAACTTGGCTGTGACGCTGCAAAGACCACTTGGACTGGCGATAAAACAAGTTTCGAAAAGGTTGCTGCAGCCGCTCCAATACCAGTCCTCGTTGCCGGGGGACCCGCTACAGGCGACTCCAAAGGAATTCTGACCATGGTCCGAGACGCCTTAGATGCCGGTGCATCAGGTATTTGCATGGGTCGTCAGGTGTTTGCCCATCCGAACGTCGAAGCAATTGCGAGGGCTATGGTCATGCTTGTCCATCAAGACTCTACCGTCGAAGATGCAATGAACGCTTGCGAACTGTGAGGCTTTGGAATGGAAATATGGTTCGATGTTCGTCAGTCTATAGAATTGTCCGAGACTGTTCCAGAAGGCGTAAATTGTCGCTTCGCCTCAAAGCAGACAGCATTTGCAACCGATGCATACCTCGAAAAAGAACATGTTCTTCGTGACGGCCAACTCATTGGAAGTTTCATCACTGTTCTCGATGAATCATCGCAACAAATTGCCCGTTCTCTCGTCGGAAGTGTCGAATGGCTCGTGCTCGAATTCGAGAATTGGTCAATGATTCCAATTGAAAACCTCATCGCAGCATGTGAAGGCACTCCAACCAAAATCGCTGCCGTCATAACCGAAGCAGAACAAGCAAACGGCGCTGGTTTCGCTCTCGAAAAGGGAGTGGATGCGTTGGTCATCCGACCAGACAAAGAACTTCTCGAAGCCTCACTTATCGTTAAATCTCAACGTTTGGAAAAGGCGACTGCTGGTGCGATTGCTGATTCGCATACCGTACATACTGGGATTGGAACACATACCATCACATCCATTGAAAATGGAGGCACCTCCGAAAGGTATTGCATCGATACAACAAGCTTGTTAAATCTCGGCGAAGGTTTGTTGCTCGGCTCCAGCGCATCAAGCCTCGTACTCGTTCATGGAGAAACTGTAGAATCCGAATATGTACCACCACGCCCATTCCGAGTAAATGCTGGACCGCCTCATGCCTATGTGTGTATGGCTGACGGCACAACCAAGTATCTCTCGGAATTGAATGCCGGTGACTGCATCCTACTTACAAACACCAAAGGAATACAACGCAGTGCGACGGTTGGCAGATTGAAAATCGAAATAAGGCCGATGGTGCTGATTCGGTGGATTGATGAAAATAATAAAGGAGGAAGCATGTTCTTACAACAAGCGGAGACAGTACGCGTCATCAACCAAGACAATCGCCCAATATCAGTCACATCACTGGAAAAAGGCGACAAAATTCTTGGATGGTGTCAAAAGGGTGCTCGGCACATAGGTGCCGAAATCTCGAGTACAGTGTCTGAGAGGTGAAACTATGGCAGTACTCGGCGCAGGTAAGGCAAACGGTGGATGCAGTCTCTTGCATGCAGCAGGTCTTGGCTATGGCGCAAGCATCGGACTCGATATCCCGATAGCGGTCCGTCTACTCGACAAACCAAGTAAGCGGGAGGCGAATGACCCCGACGGACTACTACCTGCAATCGTTGATGCATGGTTGGAGGCCGGTTTTGAGTTACCAAATAAACTCGAAAAAGGCGACCTACACTGGGCTGTGATCAGTAAAATACCACCTCGTCAGGGCCTCAAATCCAGTGCAGCAACATCCATTGCGGCATTAAAGGCACTCGCCGATGCCACCGACGCTGAAGTTTCAGATGAGATGTTTGTTGCCATGGCTGCACAAGCGCAAATCTCTTGTGGCATATCCCTTACTGGCTCTATTGACGATGCATGGGCTTGCCTAAAGCCAGGATGGAAACTCATAGACCCACAAGCAGACAGTATAGCCGAGGGTGTGCTTTTCGAAGGAAATGGACCAAGTAATGACGATTGGCTGGTTATGGTTGTCTGCAGAGGAGAACGTACACACCGTCCACAATTGGAAGATTTCCCTCCACACGGCGCTGCATTCCAAAAAGCCCTCACTGCTTTACAAGAAGAAAACGAATTGGTAGCCATTACCTGGAATGGCCGAGCAATCGTCGCTGTTATGAACGATGTCCAAGGACGGAAAATCACCAACGACGCCATGCTCAATGGCGCACGTGCTGCTGGTATGTCCGGCTCAGGTAACGCAATCATTGTCCTAGCACCGAAGGTCAGTAAGCCAAGTTGTGATCGATTGAGAGCCTTGTTTGAAAACAATAAAGACATCGTGAAAGTAATAGAAACATCATTCATAACGGCTGATACTGAACCTTAGGGTGAAGACGCAACTTCTTGAAGGAAGGGCCACTCGAACAGACGAATCCAATGCACATGCACCTCGGAGAACGTATCCGGCTGAGCCTGTTTGGCACCAGTCATGGCCCTCGCGTTGGTGCTTTGCTTACCGGAGTCCCTAAGGGCATCCTATTGGATACACATGCGATTCAACGAGCCATGGACGCCCGACGTCCGGGTGGACGTTATGCCAGCAAACGAAAAGAACCTGATATTGTCGAATTTCGCAGCGGCATCGAAGATGGAAAAACAACTGGCGGCGAGATTGAAATCTCAATCGCCAACACCGATGCAAAATCGAGAGACTACAGTTTTCTCCCAGACCACCCTCGTCCAGGCCACCAAGATATGGTCATGCACAAACGCACCAACGGCGAGGCCGATTTACGCGGTGGAGGTTCTTCCAGTGCTCGACTCACCGCCGCTCTTGTAGCATCTGCAGCCGTGCTTTCACCGCTGTTGAAATCTCTCGGCATCCAATGCGAAGCGCAGGTAGGGGCTATCGGCACTGTTGAAGCGCTCTCGATGGATGATTGCCCACCACGTTGGGAAAACGAAGATTGTCAAGAGATGCGATGCAGAGACCCTGCAGCCGCTTCGAAAATGGTGGAGACCGTTGAACAACATCGCATGGGTCGGAACTCAATAGGAAGTCGCGTTGATTTACGGGTTACTGGCGTACCCCTTGGGTTAGGAGAGCCGTGGTTCGATGGTCTTGAACCCGCTCTGGCACGAGCCATGATGTCGATTCCTGCTGCCAGAGGCGTAGTATTCGGTAGGGGGTTCGATGTTGTCCAGATGACTGGACTCGAGCACAACGATGCATGGGGTGGTTCAAGTGAGCGTCCTGAATTAATTGGCGATAATCCTGACGGAGTGATCGCAGGCCTTGCTACCGGCTCGCCAATACACGTCTCTATCGCTTTCAAACCTCCTTCATCCATAGCCACTGAACAACATACTCTCAACTTGGCGTCAGGGATTGTGGAGCCGCTCGTTGTCGGTGGACGACATGACCCTGTTCTTGGCCCGCGTGCCGTTGCCGTTGTCGAAGCGATGGCTCAACTCGTGCTGGCTGACCTTGCTGTACGTGGAGGTTTTATCGATGCGTAAGACCATTACAGTTCACAAGTTCGGTGGTTCGTGCCTGAGAGACAGATCAGATCTCAACAGGATTGCTGAAGTGATTCAACACTGGCCAGGCCAATCCTTGATTGTCGTCTCCGCATTGTGGGGGACAACCGACCGGCTCATGCGAGCGAGCCAAGAACCGAGGTATGCAAGCCGATTAGTAAGCGACCTCTCACGGCAACATCTTCGCTTTGCACCATCGCTCATTGAGGGTGAAAACGGCCATCTTTTCCGTTCTGTACTAAAAGGAATTGAACAATCTTTGAACGAGTTGGCACAGTCCCCAAACAATTGGATTGCAATCAATCGATTGCTGGCCGCAGGTGAACGGCTATCCGCTCTGGTTGTTGCTCAGCACCTGAAAGAAAACGGAGTTGATGCACATCCAGTGGGCGCTGAAGACATTGGGCTCAAACTGAAAGGTATCAATCGCGCACCGGTAGTCGACCTTGAAACTTCGATGGTAGAACTCGACCGCTCAGCGTTTTTCGGCACTCCTGTAATCACAGGGTGGTTCGGGGAAGGAGATGACGGAGAACTCGCCTTACTCGGCCGAGGAGGATGCGACCACTCTGCGACATCAATAGCAAGGCTCGTGGATGCTGACAAAGTGATTCTTTGGAAAGACGTCGATGGCGTGCTTCCTCTCAATCCGAGATGGGGGTTGGATTCTTCTCCGATCCCTTACCTTGGTTACAGTGAAGCTGTTGAACTTGCAAGGCTCGACACCCCCGTCCTCCACCCTGCAACAGTTGAGCCTCTTAGGGGAATTGGAATCCCGTTGGAAATTCGAGACTTACGCAGTATCGTAAAGGAACAAGCGGCTTCCATCATCGGACCGGATTTGATTCAAACGCATAAAGTCAAAGCAATTGGCTGCCTACCAAATGTGACAAGGCTAACCGTCAGTTCCTCGTCCCTTGAAGTCCAAAGCGAACACCTTGGGCGAGTTCTTATTGATTTAGCAAGTGAAAACATTGCCTGTTGGAATCTCGACTCCATACCGGGCCAGATTTCATGGATTGTATCGCAACACGACCTGCAAAAAGCAACCCAAATTGTAACGAACCACTTCTCTACACCAGACATAACTGAGTATGGTGTGATGTTCTCACTCGTTGGCAACAAACTGCCAAATGAAGAAAACGCACTCTTATCATCGGAAATGATTTCATTGCTGGGACTGGAAATTGTATCGGTGACCGATCATGCAGTACGTGTCATCTCATCACGTCACGATGTTTCATCAATGCTGGACACATTAGCCAATCATCTGGGCTTGGCCGCAATGGTCTAAGTTCAGTCTTCAGCACGCTTCTCTCGGTAGCTTTGCAAATGAGTTGGGAGATTGAGCGCAAACAATCCACCGACGACACTGAAAACAAAGAATGTGCCAAGAGCAACACCGTAAACTGAAATCAATTCAACAGATTCTTCCATTCGAGTAGCCGTATCTTTGGAAAAGATTCCAACGAAGAACGGTAGGATGGAGTTTGCAGAAAGAACGATGGTTGCAAGGATGGTTGCGATAATGGGGTTGATGAGAAGAGAGCGGTGATACTTGCCGACAATCTTCTTTGGATTCATGACATAAACTTCGTTGGTCCGGATGCTGGTATCGAGCATTGAGTAACGCAGAACACCGTTGGACAACTCGAAGTACATGATGAGAAGAACGGCGTAAACGACAACCAGACCTGAGAGCAGGAAAGGCTTGTCTTGCAAACCAAACATATCGCTCGAAAGCGTAACTTTCGATGATGCGAATCTCAAAATGGCAAGAATGAACAGAAGATTACTAACGAGGGTGAATCGTCCATCTCGTTGGAAAGTTCCCCAGAACCCGGTTCCTGTAGCGCCTGCAATGATCACCAATTGGAGTATCGTTGCAAGTCCAAGGCTTCCGGTGAGCATGTACCAAATCGTACCGTCTGGCGGAGAAATGATGTAAGTCATCAATGAAAGCGCTACGAGAACTCCGTAAACACCGAGTTGAAGGTTCTGAACCATTTTGTCTGGTGGTAAGAACTTCGTTTTAGGGACGAGAGGGCCACCGAGAAGACTTTCGATGAATGTAGGAATTTCGACTTGAGGAATTGCGTCTTTCGGGATTTCACTCCCAACGCCGACTTGTCCTGCTGCCTTCTTACGTGACGGAGCAGATGAACGTACAGTTTTACCGTCGTACAGATGAGCAGTGTCGCTGGATGGTCGTGATACGGTCATGTTCTCACCTCAGAATCCTCTTGCCCCGGCAAGTGCGGTTGAAAGGAGCATGTCAGGCTCCCAATCCATAATATTGACACCAAGTCCGCGAAGTTCACTGATGAGAACGTCACGTTCTGTTTTCATAACTTCGTATCCAGTTCGGTCAATGCGTCGGGCATCGAATTCAAACTCGAGAGAAGATGGAGTCAATACTGTGACATCGAAGTCACGAGCTCGGAAGTCACGCAACGCATTGACGATGGTTGGGTCATCTTCTAAATTGGACAAGAAGATGATTGGACTACCTTTGTTGATGTGCGGCATGATTCTGTTCACAACAACCTGCAGCGGTATGTTTCCACGTGCGACTGCACCTGCAAGTTTGGTTAGAATCACGTACAATTGCTTTTTACCCGTATCTCTGTCAACGCTCACGACTTCATCGCCGTACACAATGACACCTACGGAGTCACGCCGGCCGAGGAAGTATTTGGCAAGTGATGCAGCGGCCCGAGTTGAGTAAACCAATGCATTACGAGACACCGGGCCTGTTTCAGCAACAGACCGCGAATCCACAATAATGATGATATCAGAAACAGCGTCACGTTCACGTTCATTGACCATGAGTTTTCCAGATCGAGCGTATGCAGACCAGTTGATGGCACGGAAAGAGTCGCCTTCGAAGTATTCTCTCAATGAGTAAAACTCGGAACCAGGACCTGGTTGTCGAATGTTAACAGCACCCGTGAAAATCTTAGGAACACGGGATTTTACGAAGGTCTCTTTGAGGTCTTCCATTTTCGGGAACACGAGGAAATCATTGTAGACATGCAATTCTTTTTCCTTGTGGAACAATCCGAATGGGTCTTGAATCCTGACAGCCACAGGACCAACACTGTAGAAACCTCTCAGAGGACATTCAACGGTGTATTCAATCAACGTTTCACGGCGTGGACCAAGTTCCATCAAAATATAATTTGCACCGTCTTTGATGCGCATAACTTCAGGAACGCGGTCTCGAACTTCCAAAATTTTAGCGAGCGATGAATGATTTTGCATTCTCAGCGTGATGTTTAATTCCCCGTCTTCGAAGATACGAGCACTCGACATTTTCCGCATTGCGGTTACGCTGTTGAGTGCCGCACCCTCTTCACCTGACCATTCTTCTGCGCGTCGGCCAGTAGCCGCAACGTCAGCGTGACCACCGAAAAGGGCAGCCCACGTCAGGAAGACAAAGATGACAACTGCAATCGTAACGAGCTGGGAGTTTCGCAGGGTTAGACCGAGCAAGTACATGGCAATAGCCAAGCTACCGAGCATAGCAGATTTACGACTCCACATCACATTCACCTCAAATTCAGTTTAGAACTGTAATCAAACAGTTGGTACAGGAACTTCTCGTAGAATCGCTTGAATCACTTCACCGGATTCTAGACCTTTGATTTGATGCTCAGGCTTGAGAATAATTCGGTGTGCGAGTGCGAGTTCGGCAATTGCTTTGATGTCATCAGGAGTGACGAAGTCACGACCACGAAGTGCTGCAGCAGCACGGGATGTCTTCAGCAATGCTTGGGAACCACGAGGTGAAGCGCCGACCAAAACACGAGGATCTTCACGTGTTCGGGATACAACTTCGACCATGTACATTCGGAGAGCAGGGTCTACATAGACGAATTCACATGCTTGTTGCATGTTAATCACCATTTCTGGATGAGTAATAACTTCGACTTCGACAGCGTCCTTTCCACGAGAAATACGACGGGATAGAATCTCGTCTTCATCTGCGCGGTCAGGGTATCCGACGGACATCTTGAACATGAAACGGTCAAGTTGTGCTTCAGGAAGCGGGTATGTACCTTCTTGTTCGACAGGGTTTTGAGTTGCCATAACAATGAACGGAGCTGGGAGCTTGTGAGTCACTGTACCAATGGTGACTTGCTTCTCTTGCATAGCCTCAAGCAAAGCAGCTTGAGTCTTTGGAGGAGCACGGTTAATCTCGTCAGCAAGCAGAAGGTTACAGAACAATGGTCCTGGCTTGAATGTAAATTCACCCTTCTTTGCGTCATAGATGTTCGTACCTGTGATGTCAGCAGGGAGCAAGTCAGGCGTAAATTGTACACGCTTGAAGTCGCAACCTAGCGCATCAGCGAAGGTGTTGGTCATCAGTGTCTTAGCCAGACCTGGGTAATCTTCGAACAGAAGGTTACCGTTGGAAAGGATGTTGATCAGAACATTATCGATAACGTGTGCTTTACCGATAATTACTTTCTGGACTTCGGCGCTGATTGCACTTGCAATCGAACCGACGGCCTTCAACTTCTCTTTGTTTTCTGGGCTGGTTTGGTGCTTCGGTTGAACCGGAGCGGCCGGTGCTGGCGCTGCTGGGGCTGGTGCTGGTGCTGCTGGTGCTGCTGGCATAGGCGCTGGTGCTGCTGGCATAGGTGCCGCAGGCATTGGCGCTGCTGGTGCAGGCATTGCAGGTGCTGCTGGGGCCACAGGAGCTGCTGGCGCTGGCGCGGGCGGGGCTGCTGGGGGGGCGGGGGGTTGCATGTCTATTTTCCTCCAATTATCAATTTCCCCAACGACGTATTTGTGGGATAATTTCCCTCAATTCTTCGTTGGAGTAGGAACGGTTGGAGCTGATGAGCTCAACCAAGCGCGGGTCACGAACCATTTGCATGATTTCCGCAGGCGTCTTGCGCATGAATTCATCACGCGTCAAATCATTAAACTGTCGAACCTTCGAAAGCAACGCTTCTCTGGTTCGCATTTGGTATTGAGATGCATCCAATTTCTTTGGACGTTCTCTAAAGCGAGTAAGGTCGAATACATGGCGCCAATTTTCTTTTTCTGGAACCACCATGATTGCAATGGCAAGCAGTGCGAAGAGATTGAGAATAATGAGCCACTTGAGGACAACATCGCTGGTCAGGAGTACGACTGCACCCATTGCTTCGGTGAATGGAGATGAAAGAGCGCTGGAGACGTGACGGCTTTCGTCAAAGACAACGTAATGCTCCGAAGGTGACCGGCGGATGGTGTTCGAAAGTTCTGCGTTGTCAAATTCCATCATGTCGTAAATCAGCGCGCTGAAATATTTGCTGTTTCCGCCCCAATTCGTGTCTCCTTGTGCCGAGGAGAGTCCGTTCGGGTCGGTATCCCAACAGTTATGGCCATTTTCGAGGTATGCGGGGGAAGTACATTGGAGATAGCCGTTTTCTTGAGCCAAGTCTGCATCCCAAAGGTGGTTTGCAAGAACCGAGTGGTCTGATACGAAAACGATTGAACCTGTGACATCAACTTCCCCGATGTCGTTGTTAGGCATCTTGTCAAGGACGTTCTTAACAGGGTAATCTATTCGAATAATGAGCCCGGTCATTCCTTCACCAAGGGTGGGGTTGAGATCGCTGTCGATGTTATCTGGGAATTTTGCAACGCGAGCAGATGTTGATGCTGCTGCAAGGATGTTCACTTCACGGTTTGAATCGGTTTGTTCATCGAGAACTTGGATTGCGGTAGGCCGATGGAAGAGAACGGGCATTCGGCAGTTGTCAATTTGAGCGTTCGCAACTGCTTCATCAGAACAGGGGATGAGTTTTTCATCACCCATTTCACTAATGTTTTGGTTGACACTGGCAGCAGACCAAAGACGACGGTAATCTGCAGGCTGGATCGCACCAACTGAATCCTCAACTTCGTAGTATCGCTGGTCGTCATAGACCGGAGCGTCGAAATATTTTACGCCAAACTCTTCCGCAACAAGTTGAGCGTTGGTCGAACTAGCAGCCAAGATGACCTTGCCACCTTTTTCGGTGACGAAATCGTGAAGTGCTGATGCTTCTGCAGCATCGAATGGCTTTTCTGGGCCTGCAATAATGAGCATGCTTCGGTGAGGATCGTTCCAGTCGTTCACTAACATTGGCGTTGACATGGTGTTTGCGATGCTGTAATCTTTGCCTTCGAGGACTTCTCTCATCTCAGTCAACTGTTGCATCGAATACTCGTCGGCAGCGTTGTTGTAAGGGGAGAGAACTGTTGTCTTGTCCCAACTTACCGCAGTAACAACGATGATTGACAAAAACAGGGATGCGACAAAGCCGACTTTGAGCCAAGTTTCAATAGAAATCTTGCCTGAATCTTCTTCTGCCATTTCTATCACTCCTTGTGCGATTGCCGTAGTCTCAACGGTATAAACAACCGTCGGAACATTGCTCCACACTTAATGCTTGTTCATGCGTGATTTGAAGCCACAGGTTAATAGGAGAGGAAAAAGATCTAACTAAGGAGTGTTCAGTTGAGTAAAAACATGCCAAAAATGAGGAAAATAACACCAAAAAACGGCAATATAGCATTTTATGACGATTTACGAAGAACAGAAACGAAACCCAGCAGCATGAGCAACTCTATGCCGCCAACCCACGGTACGGAATTGGACTCTTCGCGCAAGAGAACCTCGTCACCGTCTTGGTCTTCGTTGTTTGAAGATGTATCGTCATCATCATCAGCCTGGATAGCCTCGACATCCACCTCAAAGGTTATGCTTCGAGATGCTTCATCACCTTCTGACTCGAGAGATAATGTCACCTCACAAACGCGGGTTGGTTGGCTTGTTGAGGCTTCAAGAGTAAGCGTCACAAATGTATCCTTACCGCTTTGAGCACCAGTCGGGTCAACCACGGTATTGGCAAGTTCTTCGACGCCAACCATCGAGAGGTGGGGGCAACTCCTGAACTGTACTGTGGCTTCTTTGATGGCATCCTTGGTGTTTCCATTGTTGATAATTTGGGTTGTGAATTCGATCGACGAACCAGCAAACAATTGTTCCTCTGGCAGCGTCACAGTGGGTCGCAAGTCGAATATTTTCGGGACGCTGACATCCCCTTCAATTTCTTGCGTACTGGCGGTTGTGTCGCCAACCTTTTCCTCGGCGGTGACCGTCAACAGAGATGTGTTGTCAGGGTTGTATTCACGTGCAGCATCATCATCCACAGAATCAAATTGAATACTGAATGTTTCGTTTCCATTGGCAGCAACTGAAAATGTATCGGGCCCTGAAAAGGTGAACGGCACCCAAGAATCAAACTCATACTCAAGAGCGATTTCCAGTTGCGCCATTCTGTTGTTTTCAACATATACCACGATTTCACCTTCAGCATCCCAGTCGATATCCATGTCTACAATATACGTTGAATCCATGTCTGTAGCCCATCCAAGAGACCATGATGGACCTTCGATGGGTGATTGCGCTTCAACAGAAACTCCACCTAAAACGGACAGTCCAAGCAAGAAAGTCGCTAGCATGACAAGTACTTTCTGTTGCATGATTCCACCTCATTCAATCATTTTTTCGACCGCTCGCTTGGTCAGCACTCGCACCATTGATTTACGGTAACGAGGTGGAAGTGAGGTGTTGTTCACTGGTTTGACACTCTTTCGAACCGCTGCAGCAAGGGCCTTGACGGAGTTCATCCCATCCCAACCTGCTTCGAGAACCGAGGTAACTTCCTCTGGGTGGCATCGTGGAATCGACTCGAGTGCAGTCGTTGCTACTTTGAGGGATGTGGCATCGCCAGCAATCCAAGATGCGGCGACTCCCGCCTCAGGGAAATCCCAGGTGTCACGAACTCTGAGTTTCTGGTAAGAACCTGTTCTCGCTGCAGACGCTTCAGAAAGAGTGATTTTTAGCAGGAACTCTCCCTTTTCAAGAACGTTCTTTTTCATTCCATCAAGTTGGTAAAACTCTTGCAAAGGCATTGTACGCAGTCCACTAGGACCGATGAGGTGAACCTCTGCATCCAAAACCATGAGGGTTGGAGCAATGTCGCCTTGATAGGTCGCTACGCACAATGTGTTTTGGTTTGGAACGACACGGCAATCAGCACCTGTGCCGCAATCTGCCTTGTGGCACCAGTCAATAGAACGGCGCCAGTCTTCACCTTGATTGTACCAGAAACAGCGAGTATCAAGGCATAAGTTGCCGCCCAATGTAGCATTTCTTCGGATAAGGGAAGACGCTACTTTACTTGCAGCTTCCACAATCAATGGATGAATTCCGTTCTCGACGGTTAGATCGGCTAGTCGAGCCATACACCCGATTTCATGCAACGATAATGTGTTCACGCCCTCGATTCGAGCAAGTGAAATCACGTGCGGTTTAGGATTCAGGTGCCATTTGTAATTCGGTAGCAAGTCTGTACCACCAGCAACCCAATCGAAATCTTCACCCTTTTCCATCAGAGAGCCAGCAATTGCGCAGGCTTCTTCGACGGTTGTTGGATTGTGCAACACAAACGGTGGCATTAGCATCAGTTTTCACCCCCCATCTCTCGTTGTTCCTTTTTCAGCCAAGCTCGGCCTGCAAGGCCAAGTTCAGCCAGTTGCTCTGGATCGGGTTCAGTTGCTGTACGCCATCCTTCGACTTGGTCTTCCAATGGAATGGTTGGGTCAAACC
This sequence comes from Candidatus Poseidoniaceae archaeon, assembly GCA_938075675.1. Taxonomy (GTDB): domain Archaea; phylum Thermoplasmatota; class Poseidoniia; order Poseidoniales; family Poseidoniaceae; genus MGIIa-L1. The sequence goes on from CALJHE010000001.1 coordinate 55,988, forward strand.
CAAACAAGACTCCATTGACATACGGGCTTGTGTCTTCGGTACGTTGCCGTGCTTTATCACGCAATTTGTGTTCTTGGGCACGTGCCACAAGTGTTGGTTGCAAGGAACTGTGGGTTAGACGAGGGCTTGGAAGGTCCAATGGATCCTCTACATCCGAATTTTTAAGCGTCTTTTCGATTCCCTTGAATACGACATCAGGGGTAAGGGGTAAGTCGCGCAAACGGATGCCTATGGCGTCGTAGACTGCATTCACAACAGCAGGAAGAATCGGTAGAAGTGGGCCTTCACCTGCTTCTTTCGCACCGAATGGACCTTCCGGGTCACAGGATTCAATGATAATCGGTTCGACATGCGGCATTTCGTGTACGGATGGTATCTTGTAATCCAAGAGATTGGCATTCTGCAAGTGGCCAGTGCGACCATATACCATCTTCTCAGACAACACCTGTCCAAGCCCCATATGGCATGAACCAATTATTTGTCCTTTCACGGCCATTGGATTGAGAGCCTTGCCACAGTCATGGGCTGCCCAAACGTCGGTACAACGGATCATTCCAGTTTCCACATCCACATCGACTTCAGCCACATAGGCTGAGAAAGAGTATGCGGGAGCAAGACCGGCAGCAGCACCCTTGTGCACTCCACCCATAGGTGGGGAACGGTAAGCGCCGCTTGCAATCAGCGAGCCTTTGTCTTCCTGTGCTTTGTGCAGTGCTTTGAGATACGAGACTCCAATTGCTGGGTCGTGCTTGTAGTAGATTCGTCGGTCATTAAGAACCAAATTATCTGGATGGTATCCTAGAATCTCCCAGGCTGCATTGAGCAATTGTTCTCGAATTTCCAATGCTGCTCGGATTGCGGCATTTGCATTCATGAAGGTGACTCGACTCGAGTATGAGCCTAAATCCACTGGGGATGTGTCGCTTTCATGGCTTCGAACATGAATCATTTCGATTGGTAAAGCCAACACTTCAGATACCACTTGGGCAACTGCCGTCGTCGAACCCTGACCGATATCCGCAGCTCCTGTATGGACCGTTACACCGCCGTCCATATCCACTTGGATGTGTACCGTGGCGTGTGGGAATCGGTTCGGATCCCAATGAATTGGCAATCCCGAACCGGAGATGAAGAAGCCACAGCCGATGCCTATTCCTTTACCAAGAGGCATTTGACGGAACTTCTCATCCCAGTTCGAACCTTCACGGACTTTCTCTAAAGCCTCTCTCATTCCGTTCGAAGTAATACGGAAACCACTGATGGTTCTACTGTGTGGAGGCAAAAGGTTGGCAAGTCTCAAATCGATGGGGTCAACTTGCATGGTTTCAGCCATTTCATCGAGTCCAACTTCAACTGCGCATCGAGTGTTGACAGCGCCGTGTCCTCGCATTGCACCAGAAGCCGGTTTGTTGGTCCAAACACGAGCACCGGTATAATGGAATGAACCCAATTCATAGGGCGCTGTTGCCAATACACCGTTGTAGTACGAAGTGACGTGACCAAAGGATGCAAAACCACCACCATCAATCAGAGCATCGATATCAAAGCCAGAAATTCGAGCTTCTTCATCAGCAGTCATCTTGACTTCGATATGGCTCGGGTGTCGGCCTCTGTTAATCCAGTAGACTTCTTCACGGTCAAAGGTAATTCGAACCGGCCGGCCGGCTTTGCGAGCAAGAATTGCAGCGCACATCTCATGAGGGAAAGGGTCAGATTTCCCACCAAACCCTCCGCCAACAAACGTACGAATGACGTTGATTTGATGCATTGGAACATCAAGAACGGTTGAAAGCGCTCGATGCGTATAGTGAGGAACTTGTTGTGGCGTGTAGAGTTGAAGCCTTCCATTCGGGCCCCAATGGGCAACGACGGCGTGAGGCTCAGTGAACCCGTGATGGACACCAGCCATGCTCCATTTGCCGTGGGACTCAGCATGAGGTTTATCGACCAAAGAACGGTCTCCGAATTCTTGGAATACTCTCTTTTGAACATTGGTCTTCGACAAATGGTACTTTCCTCGCCAGTGAATCGGTTCATCTGCGTCTTCAAGACCTTTTTTGGGATCGAATACTGGTTCAAGAACTTCCCATTCAATCTCGAAGAGATTGAGTGCTTCAAGTGCAGTTGCCTCATCAACAGCGGCTACGCATGCAACAAGGTCGCCAACGTGGCGAACTTTCTCAACGGCCATTGCGTGTTCGTCTTTTGTCACGGGCAATACGCCAAAACGGTGAGGTGAATCTTCACCGGTAGCTACAGCCAATACTCCTGGAAGAGCTTCGACTCGAGAGGTATCAATCGACTTAATTCTAGCATAGTGGTGCGGGGAACGAAGAATTTTACCTATAATTTCATTTGGCAAACGAACATCGTCACCGTACCATGCTTGTCCAGTGACTTTGGCATTCGAATCAACGAGTGGGATTTCCTTACCAACGGTCGTACCGGTTCGAGCCCGGTCGTGTATGTGAGAGCCGGCTGGTTGTTCCTCTTTTCCACCAACAGATTCCGGAATGAAATCCAAGTCTCGTGGTTTCATGTGCGGGCGTGAGCCGCCTGAGCCTGGAGGCGGGAACGATTGCTTACCAGCAACACGCTTGCCATCCTTTCGAGTTGTTGGGCCTGAGCCACCGGGTTGTTGACGATATCCTCCTGACATAATAATCACCGTGCGTGGCCTGGAGGCATGTTTGGTTCTTCAGGACCCTCTGGGTGAGGGTCAGGATGTGGGTCGCTTGCAGGTGCTGCAGCCTCGACTTCACCTCTGTGAATAGCCGCTGCGCCTTTGATTGAATCAATGATTTGTTGGTATCCAGTGCATCGGCAAAGGTTGCCTTCAATTGCACAAGCAATTTCTTTATCGGTCGGCGAATCGTTTTCGTTCAGTAAAGCCTGAGCAGAGATGAGGAATCCTGGCGTACAAAAACCACACTGCGAACCTCCGTGTTCGGCAAAGCATGATTGGATTGGTGCAAGGTGTGCGCCGTCAGCGAGCCCTTCGACCGTTGTGATGACCGAGCCTTCAACCTGTCCGGCTAGGCAGAGGCAAGACAATCGAGGATTGCCATCCACCATCACGGTGCAACATCCACAGGTTCCAAGATCACAACCTCGCTTTACCCCAAGCGTGCCGACCTTGTCGCGTAGGACATCGAGCAGAACTGCATTGGATGGAACCAAAACTTCAACTGGAGTTCCGTTGACCTGTGCAGACCAGACTTTTTTCTTCGGACTTGGTATCATTTCGATATGTTCGCTACCCACCATATTCTGTCGCCAAAGGCGACGTGGTGGCGCCCGCATATCAACATAGGGTATGCCGCTGTTGCTGAGGCAACAACTCATGAATTTACAGAGGGGGCTGGAGTGGAGCGTTTCTTTACCGAGACGACATCATCACTGCCGGTTGGAGGGTCTACCCAATCTGGATCGCCGGGGAGAACAAGCCCTTCGCCTAAACCGACCAATCGCCCGGCTAACTGCCTTTGTTGTTTAACGAGTAAATCCCAATTGTATTCATCGTCCTTCCACGCCTTCCATCTTCTCATCGCCCTTGAACTGATCACCAATCGAGCGTACAATCGCAAGTGCAGTTTGGCAGATGCCGGCCACCATATGAACAGGAGAGAGAAAACCAGTAGAGGCGGAAGGAATGTTAGCAGTTCCAACAACCAATGCTTGACCAAAATCTCATTCACTGGACTTGCAGTCGCAAGCAGCATCCATGTGAGAGCAGCAGATGCTATGATCCACCAGAGGGGGAAGAAAATAACCGCAGTCAGTACTTTGAGAGTTCCAATGATGGATTGGTCAGCACCTCGTTTTTTCATGAGTTTTACCGCTGTAGCGTTGCCTCGATAGGGAACGAGATTGCCAAAAACTGCACTCCAAGTAATGAGTCCAAGCATCCAAACGCCTGCCCAAAGCCATGAAAACATCACTTTGGCAGAATCCTTACGAGTGAGGTTCTCCGGTCGTGCATCGACATCAATTGGAGTAATGTTGCGTTCTTCCAACTGTTCGAAATGATGTTCGCAATCTTCAACCAATTTTCCGGTAAGAGATGGGTCGTGTTCAGCAAGATATTCCCATCCTGCACGAACTCTTCGCGCTCCCATCACCGATTCTGCATAACTCGGTTTGATTAATTTTCCACCGCTCTGGCGGGCTTTTTCAGCATAAGCCAAACTCCTTGCTTTCCAAATCAGCGTACGCTCCCTCCATGTCGTCTTTGACAGGCTAGCACGATTCAACTCCACACCGATTAAACTGGTGACCTCAGAGACCCATTCTCTATCCATTTCATCCTGTTCCTCAGGATTCTCAACCAAATCTGGAATGGGTGCGAATTTCATAATCCGTTCAACAATGACTGCTGCCCTCTCACGGAAAGTGTGTGATTCCGAGTAATGCAGCCCAATGGGCACGAGTTGAGGTTCAGCTTGGCCTTCTACCAGTGCTTTTCTTCGTGCAGCAAGTAAAATTCGTGCAGCGCCTGAACGAGCGCGCTTCACTGAAGATTCTGTGTGCGTTGTGCCCTCCGGGAAAATAATCAGACGACCTCCATCAGCTACAACTGAAGCCACATTGTCCAACTGATCTCGGTTACGGGCTTTGGCACCTTCCACATCGTCTGAATCCTGCGCCCTTTCGATAGGAACTGCTCCTGCGCCTCGGATGAGGCGTCCAAGGAGTGGAATCTTGAACAGCGTATGCTTTGCAATCATTGAAAGTCGTCCAGGGAGCGATGCATGCATGAGCATAGGGTCAATGAGGCCACTGGGATGCCATGCGATGAAAATGATACCACCTTCCTGAGGAAGATTTTCGTCATCGACAATGTTGATTTCTCGGAACCAAATACTGACAAGCGACCTCGACATACGGCGAACCCAGCGATAGATTCTGTTGATGCGTGGATGACCATCACCTTGTGGGTCTTTCGGCCAGCGCATGCACCAATCACATCGTTCTATCTTTTGAGTTCATCTCCGGCTTGAACGGAAATTATCGCTATAATGATTTTTCTTCATCATCGACTTGTTGAGAGATAACATCACTCATCTCTTGGTCACCAAGTGTATTGAAATCAATACCTGCAAGCGTGCCTTCCTCCTTGTTGGTGATGACGTTAATCACGAGAAGAACAATGAGGAAAAGAACGATGAATGCCCCTACACCGAGAAGCATTGAGGTGCTGGAGACACCATTCTCTCCAGATTTTGTCTCAAACGCTGATGCAGTGTCCATGAGCATGATGTTCGCTGTAATCAGTGGAGAGGACGTGTGTCCGCCTGAATCGTTTGCTTTGATGCCACGGATTGAAATCGTATGGTTTCCTTCCAAATCGATTCCGGGAAGGTGTTCCAGTTGGTGGATAATATCGATTGCAGTTAATGTTCCGGATGTATCGCCGTGGTCAAAACTGTGAATGTTAGTCCAATCATCACGCAGATGGTTGCTGCGCCATTGGACGGTGTCCACATCGCCTGTTGCGGAGTAGGAAAGAAGTTCATCAGGGAACATGTGAATTCGGCTATCTGCGCCGGTTTCAGTCAAAAGAAGGACTTCCATTGACGAATCATAGGCGTAATCCCGTTCTGCAGCTTCATAAACTGCTTCAAGAGCACGAACTTCACCATGGCCGTAAACATTGTTTTGCCGGTTCTTGGTCACCAAGTGTTGAGCATCGTTGTCATCGCATCCGTCAATCCCGGCTGCATCTCCCATGTAGGTGCATGCGCGGTACTCTGCAGTTTCTTGCATAATGTTACGCACTTCGAACGGCGTTAGGTCTGGGTTCGCTTGAAGCATCAAAGCAGCAACACCTGCTGCACCCGGGGTCGCCATTGAAGTGCCGGACATATCGGTATACTGGTCTCCTGAGTTAAATTGAACAGACATGACATTTGAACCGACGTAAGCCACGTTAGGTTTGACACGGTTTTCTTCAGTAGGGCCTTGACTCGAATAGATAGCGATACTGGAATCCTTGTCAAGTGCTCCAACGGTAATTGCATCTTCTGCGCTACCTGGAGTACCGATTGTTCCGCGCCCTGCAGAGTTTCCAGCAGCGATAAACAGTGCAATGTCGTTGTAGACCATTTCGTTGGCCATTCGGTTCACACTGTCTTCTTCAGACGAAGTCCATTCGATGAGTCCGAAACCACCGAGAGACATGGAGGCTGCTCGAATGTTGTACTCATAGCGATGGTCAACGGTCCATTCCATGCCTGCCATTACGGTAGCAAATGAACCGGATCCTGCTGCATCTAGAACTTTTACGCCCACGAGGAAAGCTTGTGGAGCCATACCGATGTGGTCATAATTTGGCGCACCGGTTCCCGCAGTTGTTCCAGCACAGTGAGAGCCGTGTCCTTGGTCGTCGTAAGGGAAGACTTCAGTGCCGTTGACAAGGCCGGGATTGTTAACCGGGTCATAGAAAGCGATGACTTTAGGATCGTTGGTAGCAGGGTCATCATCCAAGTCATCGAGACTTGTGTGAGCGCCGTCAATGCCGGTGTCAATGATTGCCACTGTTGTGCCTGAGCCATCGTATCCAGTGTCTGCCCAAACGGTGTCTACACCGTGAAGAACTGCTGCATCGCCGTTGGTAACTGAGAGAAGTCCGTCGAGTTCGAGCATAACAACTCCGGGAAGAATGGAGGCGTCAAGGATTCGGTCAACTGGGACTCGTCCTGCCAGCGCGTCGATTCGGTCGAGAGTCCATTGATGCGTGTATCCGATTTCGCGCTCAAGCATTGCGATTTCTTCATTTCCAGGAGTATGGTCAAAATCGATAATGAGGGGTAGAGTATTCTGCTCATCAAGGAAATACGGGCTGTCCTTGTGTACCTCGATCATATCACCGATACCGTTTCCGTTTCGGTCAACCGTGGTTTCAACCCACCATCCTTCTTCGTCGGATTGTTCTGATGTTTCGGAAACGGGTACAGCCATAGCCAGTGTAGGCAGGACCATGATGCTCAAACAGAGGAAAGTAATTGCTTTTCGAGTCGCAGACATTTCTTCACCGTCTTAGCCCAAACCTCTACGACATTTGAACCCATTGAAAGACAGTGTACTGTATTGCGTACGAAAATAAAGTCCCTGAACTCCAATATAGCCCAAAAATACGGGTCAACTCTTAAGTGAGGTTTGAATGAATCAATTTCGATTGTCATGCCTGCTCCTCGACGTTCCGCTCCACGACGTACCGCTCCTGCACCCGCTGTTGGGTTGCTCGAAAAAACAACAGTTCCGTCATCGAGCGGGATGATTTACAACGATACTTCGCTAGTTGAACAACCAATGGTTATACGAAGCCCAGGCAATCCTATTGATTCAACAAGCAGGGACTTAATGAAATTCTCTCAACTTATCATGATGGGTATTGCCCTTGCTGCGATATGGGGTGGTTTGTTCAGCATCGCCTTTGCCGAGGATGCGTCAAACGATGATTTCCTCATATTGTTCTTGGGGGGATTTCTATCAGCAGGGATTGCCATTGGATGGATTGCGGCCCAAAGTAAGAAGAACGACTATGTCCTCTATGAAGTTCAAGATTACATGCTTGGCATAGGCCTCTTCTTTGCCACTATTGGAACCGTTTGGGGCTCTCGATGGTTGATAGGATTCGTAACTGGAGAGGGATGGACTGAAATCTTTGGTACCGCTGCTGATTTTAATTCTGGCGTGTTGATTGATGCTACTACTGGCGAAGAAGTCGAATGGCACCCGAATGCGAAGGCCATCTATGTGCAAACAGCAGCACTCCTAGCCCTCATCTTTGCTGAACTTCAACTCTTCAAGCGTTTCAAAGGAGCGACTGGATTTGGTAGGGCTGTCTCCGCATACGCTCCTATTCTCGTGTTGGTCGCTGCTGGGATGGGGCCATGGATGCGGTGGACTGACAATGTCATTTCTTACGAAATGGGCATATCGCTCATTTTGCTCTGTTTTGCTTCAATGGAACTGGCGCTGCGCTCCAACAAAGCGCTGAATTTCGTGGTCGTAGCAGTGGTCTCTGGACTTACTCCAATTCTGTTTGAAGTCTTCAACACAAACGCAGAAGTTGGCGGAGAAGGTGGCGCATTGTCTCTTCTCGTCTTCATTATTGCGCTTCAAGGCTACTACGCTTCACGGCAAGAGTTGCGCTCTGAATTAATTCAAAAGGCATCAGTCGTCTTGGTAGGTGAAATTGTATTTGCAATGTTCATTGCTCGAACTCAGGATCTTAACCTTCACCTTGGTCCAGTTAAATCTGCAGAACTTGGCATAGACCATCTCTTTGGTTTGAGCGTCGCACTGTGGATTGCTGTTCTCGCCTTTTACTTCCCTGCAGTACAACAACGCAGAGTTCCATGGATGCCAATTGGCCTAGCAGCAGCCTTGGTCGTATTACCAAATGACGGTAGTGTGATTCCATGGGCAATATCTTTGTTGATGATTCCATACATGCTCTTCATCGCAAAAGCAACACGTCGATGGGTGGCAGATTATACATTCGCAATGCTCGCTGTTGCTTACTTCTTGACCGATTTAATAGCGAACATCGAGAACATTCCACTCTCTGGGACTTTTGGATACGATGGGATGCAGGTCATCATACCCGTCGCACTGTTCATCATATCTGAATACGCTCGACGAACAGACAAAATATCTTCTTGGACACATCTTGTTATGCTTGCTGCTCTTGTCCTCTCAAGAACGATCATACAAGCTGAAGATTGGTTTATGCCTTGGATCTTTATCGGCTATCTGATATATCTCGCTCGGGATTCGTTCTCGAACTTATCCGAAGAAAGTGAATGGAAAGAGAAGATGCAGGCCACTCTCGTCGTGATTATTGCCAATGCTTCAATGATACTGCTCGCAGTCCTCGACAGGCTTGACTTGCCACAATTCCTTGACAGTGATGCGCTACCTGAGTACTTTAACTATCAAATTTTTATTCTCGGAATTATCGGATACCTCGCACTCTATAAGGCCCGAACTATAGAATTGGACGCAGGTCTTTTGTTCAACTGGACCAAGCGTTTAGCAAGCAAGGCACCGATGTACAATCCTGAAACAAACACATGGACAACACCTGACCAAGAGACTGAACAGGAAGTTGCAAATTGGCAAGAGATGAACAGTTGGAGTCAACTCACCCGTATTTCGCTTATTGTTCCTTTCTTTATGATGAGCTTTAGTATTGTCACAATGTCCGATCCGTGGAATGGTTTTGATACCGATGGTTCTCAATCACTGGTCATGTATCCATGGATTTTGATGCTCTTAGCACCTGTTTACGGATTGGTCCATGAAATTCGTGGAATGGAAATCATCTCCTCTACAGTCCGTTCAGCAGGCGTTTGGGTGTTATTTGCCATAACGGTTCCAGTATCAATTAGTTTCAATGTTGTTCGAAGTGAGATGCTCCAAATCGAAAAATATGTCGATACTGCAATCATGCCAGTACCAATACTTCTCGACCTCATTCTCCTCAGTGCTCCGCTGTATGTTAACAGCCTCATCGCAAAACGTGGAATTGACACAGAACACTTGTCTGAAAACGCAGACCGTTGGGCAATGCTCGGTTTGATTGCGTTTGCGTGCCTTGACACATCCGGTGGATTGTTGTTGATTTCTATGCTCGGTCTTGTGACTGTGCGAAGTGTCCGACACCGACATGTCTTCCCATTGCTGCTCTCTCCAGCTGTGTTCATTCTCTTGCAATCAACCTGGTTGAATTACGCAGGAATCGCTCGAACATTGTTTGAATCAGCCGGTACGCTCTCCTACGACTTCACCGAAGACGGTTTCCTCGGCCTACCGCGGATTGGAGGACTCATTATCGCAGGCCAAATGTTGTACGCCATCATCATGGACAGTCGAATGGTGAAAAACAGTTCATCGAACCGTGAACCAATACCATGGTACGGTTTGTGGGGATGGGCACTGGTAGGAGTTCTAGCCGCATCATCAAGCATAGGTTGGATACCTGCAATCTTCTTCGCTTATCTCATGATAAACGCCTGGCTTTCGGGAACACTGAACTCGTTGCCTGTGCTTCACTTGGGATTCTTGATCAGTCTAATTGTTGGAATGGCTGTGGAAGAGGTCGCTGATACCTGGGCTTTGGCCTTCTCGTGGAGCGCTTTAATCACTGGATTCGTAGCACTTGGATTCAGTGCAATGGGCAGCAATGGAATTCTATTCAAGAACGTTCCAGAAGCCCGAGAAGAATTCTACACTGACCAGAAGAAATCAGAGATCATAAATACACTCTACATCGCCACTTACGTTCTGTTCTTGGTAAGCTACGAAGCGTTCAACGGAATTGGTACCATGTTCGGTGCAATTATTCTCACTCGTGACATCGTTACCAAAGGTTACACAAATGCAGTTTTCTTTGTCCCGGCGATTCACGCACTTGCATTGATGAACTTACTTGTTCAGACCGAGTTCGATATAATCCAAGAGGGCATACTACTCGGTTCAGTTCTCCTCATCGAAGGACTGATTGTATCTTGGCTTTCCTTGCAAAACGACAGAGTGTACGATTTCAAGTTCTTTGAATGGGAAAACGATGATGCGTTCCTCGACTTCATTGACCGACTCGGAATCGCTGGAGTTTTGTTTTCATTGTCTGGAATCTATTTCATATTCGCTGATTTCAATCAAACAACGGTTGGATGGCTGTTGGCAACAGCAGTACTCATGGCAGTCGGCATTCAAGGGTACTCGCCCGAAAATGATGCGCGCTGGCGCCGCATAATCGGTGGCTACGGCTCAATATTTGCTTTCATCGGCTTCAGCAGCGGAATTGAAAGCAATACCATGCAATCCCTCTCCTGGATTGGAGTGGGACTCATTGCATTGGGATGGGGATTCATGATGATGCAACGACTCGAAAATGATGAACAAATCTATCACAGTTCAGAAGAGGAGATACCTGAAGGCTTGGCAACAAACGAAGCGGTTCTCATTGCGGAGGAATCAATTGAGATACCTGAACCAGTTTTCGAAGCGAAAGAGGAAGAGTCTGTCGAAGATGAAGAAGACTTTGATGAATCAAATGAACAAGTACTTCCTGAACCTGTACTCAAGAAAACAACCTCAAAGACCATTCCTAAGCCTGTCGTCGAACAATACGTACTTCCAGCTGCCATCGATACTGGATTAGGATTTGAGATTCGGCTGCCACCCGGGAAACTTGAAGCAATTGTGAAATCGATTCGCTCGACTCCTCATGAGGGTTACAAACCGATTGTTGGCATGCATGAGAATGGAAAAATCGTCATTGATTGGGTTGAAGTTTAATCAATCTAATCGGCGTTCAGCACCTTGTGAACCGGTTACAGAGATGACGAAATCGGTTTGAGGAGCTGACGGGTAAGCGGACCAATAGGTTTCACGCATTTCCTGATTCGCATTCATGCATGCTACCACATCGCCGGGCCTCTGGGAGAGTTCAGCGGTCTGGTTGAGATGTGCAATAATCGGTTGGATGTTGGAGAGGTTCACCAAGCCCCATCCGGTTTGGGTGCATGGAGCAACAGGAGAGATTGGCATTGTCCCAGAGGTTGGATCCCAATCAAGGTCAGGGTACCATGCTGAACGGTTGAGGGCTTCACGGACTTGGTCATTCGAAACCTGGAACGGATTTCCATCTTCATCTGAACCGTTCACCAGCATTCCATCTCGCATTGCTGGAGAAGCACCAGAACTGTCATCATTGAACTCGGTCCGGAGTGATTCCAAAACAAACGACAGGATTCCTGCGGTCCGAGGCGTTGCGAATGAAGTTCCAGATGTCTCATGGTATCCGTCGATGTCATCGTGATTTGGAAGAACTTGAGTCCAGTCTGCTGAAATATCGGGATAAGATCCTGACATGATCTCTTTCTGGTCATCGCCCTCTTCTGCATAACCAGCAATTCCAATCGACCAAGGCGGCCCTGCTGTAGCATCTTGAATCGCAGGAGATGGACTGTTGTCTGCCGCACCGGCGTGCATTTTTCCTTTTTCAACAACTGCAACCTCTGTCCCACGTTCAATTCCAGGCACTGGTAGAGAACCTGGTGCGCCAAAGGAAGTGGAGATTATATCGACCAACGGTTGATTTGCTGCTGCGAGAACTGCTTCAGTGCTGAACCCCTCTACAAAGAAGATGACGGCGTTTGGGTTTGCATCTAACACGGCGCCTGTAACCGCAGAGCCGTGACCATCACTGGGGTCGTCGAGAATGAGAATATCGCTATCACCATCAGGCGATGAGCCAATAATTTTCGTACCGGGGAAGTAGACGATGTCTGAAGCATTCAGCGTATCCCAGCATGAAACTTTGTCAGCATCATAGCGTTCTTGCCAGGTACCTTCAAAGGTTAATTCACAGACTTTGTTGACACCGAGGCCGTCCAAAAGCCAGTCGGGGTAGGTCTCGTTGGTACGAAAGTGTTCATGGTAAACATTGATCCCAGTATCGATTGGAGCCACAACTGAAAAAGCCCTCCAATCGTCGTTTGAAGACTCTGTTTCATCCGTCTGGAGGAGGTTGCTTTCGCTGCCCAAAGACAACGCAAAAAAGGAGAAAATGAGGAGAAAAGTCAGAATGCCAACTGCAATCAAGGACTTCGGTTCAATCGTTGAGGACGGAACAAGTTCCGTTGCAATCGCGTCCTCTGCTTGGGCATCCGTCATAGCGTTCCCTCCAACGGGGACTTGAAGAACCCTACGCCCATTTGAAAAACTGGTTCATCTTGGGCGATTCATGGGTGGAGAAAATGAGCGCTTGGTTTGGATCGATCTTGAAATGACGGGACTCGACATCACGAAGGAGTCCATCATTGAAATCGCCACGGTCGTTACGGACGGCGAACTGAACATCCTAGCCACAGGGCCAAACCTAGCAGTTACGGTCTCAGAAGAACTCCTAGCAGGGATGGATGAGTGGAACACATCTCATCACCACGCAAGTGGACTTGTCGAACGAGTTCGCACCCAAGGTGTCTCATGTTCTAATGCCGAAATTCAAACGCTTGAATTCCTCAAAGAATGGGTGCCGCATGGCTCTGCTCCATTGTGTGGTAACAGTGTATGGAACGACAAGAAGTTCATGGAGAAGGAAATGCCTCAACTTGTGGATTATTTGCACTATCGAATGATTGATGTTTCAACGGTCAAGGAACTTGCCCGTCGATGGTATCCTGAGGCTGGTAGATACGAGAAAAAGGGAGCGCATTTAGCGCTTGATGACATTCTAGAATCCATCGAAGAGTTACGCTACTTTAGAGAAAAAATATTCATTTCCAAAAACGAATCATAACCGCCAATTTGGGGAATTGGCATCGACGTTCTTGAACGAAGCCATAACTTGGGCTACGACAGCTACAGCAATTTCCTCTGGTGATTCCGCACCAATGTTCAGTCCAATTGGACAAATCACTGCATCAAGAAGAGGTTGAGAGATGCCTTCACTTCGGCAAGATTTCTCAAATGCTTGCCACTTAGATCGGCTACCAATGACGCCAATACGGGGTCCACTTGCCCCGTCTGGAAGTGCATCGTTGTCGTTGTACATGTGTAGCAATTTAAGAAGACGCTGTTGGTCTTCACTCCAATCATGACCGAGCAAAAGGATGTCTGAAAAGCGGCCCATAGATTGGAGATTTTCTTTGGCAAAAAAGGAATCAATTGTGTCACTTGAATTTGAGAGCGCATTGGGATACAAGGTTGAGTCCGCAAATTCGGGGCGAGTGTCGTGCACCGAGTGTTTCCAGCCAAGTGCATCAAGAGAGGCTGCAATCGCTTGCCCACAATGCCCACCACCCATCAACAACACATGCGGCATCGGTATCATCACCTCAATCGAAAGGGTAACTTGACCCCCACACAGTGAATCAAGAGGTTTCACTTCATAGCCCTTCGCACCCTTGTTGAGCCCGAAACGGAGTACCTCGCCATACGGTGTGGGATTCAAAGTGAGCAATTCTCGACACCGTGCTAAGACCTTCATCTCCAAGCCTGCACCACCAACCGTACCCGTCCAATCTTGATTCATTGACATAGCCAGCCGTGCACCAACCTTACCTGGAACGCTGCCTGCTGTTTCTACAACACTGGCAAGAACGACACGTTGCCCGCCGGCCAACTGCGACAAGGCCCATGCCATCACAGCCGCAGTCATGTACGGTGCTGCAGGCGGTCACACATACCATTTGCGATATCGAGTTCACACGCCATTGAGGAGTTCTTGCTCGTGAATTGATAGAGTTTCCAAGTCTTCAGGCGTGTCGATGTTCAAATCGAGGAGAGGAGCCTCAACAAGATGTTCGGAGAACTTGACAATGTCTCTTAACGGCACATCGGCATTCGATGTCAAAATGGATTCGATTGCAGCGGTATCCAAAAAAATGGGGTGGCCTTTGCGACCTTGTGAAGCAAGAGCGGAAGAGACGCTCGACTCAAGGAGAGATTTGACATGAGAAATGTTCCATCCTGGCCGGTCAACTGGGGCGACAATCACGCCTCTTGGAATGCGACCTTTGTCCCCTGCAAGCGATAAGAGTCCGCATTGAAGGCTGCCGGTTCGCCCCTTTTCAGGAGAAGGGTTGGAAAGAACATTCGAGCCAATCGTCTCTTGCATGATTTCGAAAGCGAGTTCACTTCGAGTAACAATAACAATTGGAGAACAGCCGGCTTTGTCCAACTTTTGGTACGCCATTCCGACAAGTGTTGTATCTCCAATACGCACCAATGATTTGGGTTGTCCAAGCCGTTGACTTGCGCCGGCTGCGAGTATAATTGCCGGACAAGGTCGTGCCATGAAGATGTTATGAGGAGGGTGGCTTTGTCTTTTGCTCTTGATATAGACTCGATTTCATCGGCCTTCATGTCCCAAGAAAGTTACAGAATGTCCGAACCAGAACTTCGTTCCGTCGAAATGCTTCAAGGAGTCGTAAAATCAACCTCTGCAACCCTTGTGCTTCTCACGCAGACTGAGATCAAGGTGAGGGTTCAAGGAGAATCAAAACGCTGGTACGAAATCTATGCGAAATACCATGGCCACAACGACATATTCGACGTTGATAACGGTTGGAATTATTCTGTGAACGCTGGAAGGCGTGAAAGTGACATTGTGGATGCAAACAATTACTGCGCCCAGTTATGCCTTCACGCTAACGAACAGAACCTGCCTATCGGCGATCAAATAGTCACAGTTATTTTATCGCTCTCCAACGATATTCAAACGGCAATGGAAATCCCATTGTTGGCTCAGTTCATTGTATGCACTCGCCAGATGCTAGCAAACATTATGATTTTTCAAGATACAATGATTGTCACCGAAGAGATGGCCGAATACGGACATGATTGGATGGAAGAAGAACACGAAGAGGAAATGTACGATCATAATAACGAATATGAACATCACCGAATGATGGAGGAAATGCAATCTTTCGAAGATTTTCTTGAACTTCAGGAAGAAAACGATGAAGAGTTGGAGGCCCAAAGAGAAGCTATCGAGGAAAAAAAGAGGAAAAGAGACGACCAACTAACGGATTTCTGGAATCACATGGTCGATAAATTCCACGACAAGGAATCATAGATGCTTGGTTATTTCACGACCAATAATCATCTTTTGAACTTGCGATGAACCCTCGTAAATCTGCATAACCTTGGCGCCTCGCATGAGGCGAGCAACGGGGTACTCTTCTGAATAGCCGTATCCGCCGTAAACCTGGACTGCATCGGTCGAGACTTCCATGGCCGTATCTGCGGCAAAACGCTTTGCATGGGCTGCAGATTCCGTGTTTTGAACACCTGCATCAGAATCAGCGGCAGATTTCCAAGTCAGCATTCGTGACGCTTCAATCTTGGTCTTCATGTCTGCAAGCATGAATTGTATCGCTTGATGCTTGTGCAAAGGTTTGCCAAAAGTAGTACGCTCACCGGAGTACTGCAAAGCGTGTTCGTACGCTGCTCGAGCAAGGCCGGTAGCATGCGCTGCAATGTTTGGGCGGCTCATGTCAAACGCCTTCATAGCGTTCATCCAGCCACCAGATTCCGAGCCGCCGACCAATTGGTCTGCCGGAATACGGACATCGTCGAACTGTATCGAGCGTGTATCCGAACATCGTTGTCCCATGTTGCTTTCTTTCTTACCAAGAGAAAATCCATCGGCTGAACTTTCAACAATGAATCCAGACATCCCTTTGTAACCTGCATCAACATCAGTCTTTGCGAGAACAAAGAAGAAATCTGCGTATCCTGCACCTGTAATCCACATTTTCGAGCCATTAATGACGTACTCATCTCCGTCTCGAACGGCTGAGGTTTTACATGCTGCCACATCAGAACCCGCTCCTGGTTCAGTAACTGCATAGGAGGCGAGTTTGCCTTCTTCAGAAACCATCCGCAACCATTTTTGTTTCTGTTCCTCGGTTGCCCCAGTAATAATTGGAGCGCAAGCCAATGATGTGGCGTATGCTGCTGTTGCAAAACCAGGGTCACCCCATGCGAGTTCCTCGTTGACTAGAACTTCTTCCATCGAACCAAGACCCGGGCCACCATAGTCTTCTGAGATGTGCAAATTGAGCAATCCCATCTCATGTGCGGCTTGGATTGCTTCTTTGGGATAAATAGACTCTGCATCCCAGTGTTCGGCATGTGGACGGATTTCATCAACAGCAAACTCATGTGCCAATTCCCTCAGCATCTCTTGCATCTCGTCCAATTGGAAGTTCACCATGGACAACCCAAGGAGTCGCCCCTTATTTCTTCATTGTTTCAGAACGTTATCCATTTTCGGTTGTAAGATTCCAATACGATAAGGAAGAGAACATAGATGAGAATCATTGTGTAACCTTCCCATTTCTTGAACTCGTAAGACGTCCGCATCATCAGCAACGCGACTCCGCATCCAACGACCGTGAATGGCATGAGTATGTAGACAATGAAGTCAAATCCTTGAGAAGAAATTGCGAGTGGATGAATAACTCCTGCAAGTCCGATTGAAAGCAATGGGTCCGTGATGTTCGAGCCGATCAGAGTTCCAATTGCAACGCCCTGGCTTCTCTTTGATGCCATTATAGCAATCGTCAATTCGGGCAATGATGTACCGATTCCGGACACAGTAGTCCCTACTATGGCTTGTGGAACCTTCAACTCAAGAGCAATCATGCTTGCATATTCTACAAGATGATGTGCTGCGAAAACGGCGAAAGCAAGACCTCCAATTACCATAATTATGTAGGCTGCAGTCGTCCAGTTTGAGCCATAAACTTCGACCTCTTCGCGATTTTCATCTTCTTCCAGTTGGATAACTTTCCTGTGCTTCAACAACCATCCAATGTAGGTGATGTATAGACCCACCAAGATGCCTGCTTCCCACCGTTCAAGGACATAGTTGGTAAGTAAAAAGAAAGTCAAAAGGAGGACTGCAAGCAACATGATGAGACCGTCTCGCTTGAGCCATGATTCGCGGATTTTAAGTCCACTTTTGACCACTACAATACCCATAATCAGAGTAATTTGAACGAAAACGGAACCAAGGATTGAGCCGATTGCGAAATCTGCGACTTCGGGTGACGATGGAATATCCAATGCGGCAGTGGTCGTAACGAGGATTTCAGGAAGCGAAGTTCCGATCGAAACAATCGTCAAACCAATGACGACTTCTGGTAAACCGCCACGACGAGCCAAACCCTTTGCCCCTTCAATGAAAAAATCAGCGGAAAAAATGAGAAGACCGAGTGCAAGACAAGCAATAACGGCGGTGATAAGGAGGCTGTCAATTCCTGTGGACTGTTCTAAAACGCGTACTGCGACGATGCCTAGAAACAATGCTCCGGTTGTAACGAGCGTCTGAAAATGAATAAGTTGAGGGATGCCCATCACTTTGTCTTCGGACCCCATGGGAGCAACCAAGAATCCTTACTTCTTCACGGTTCCCTTCATCCCGCAGAGTATTGCGTGAGCAAAGCAAATAACTGACTCACTGAACGATTTGACATGCTGCGTCGATGCATGGCCGAATTTCTCGGAACTGCACTGATGGTTGGAGCCGGTTGTGGAAGCATCGCTCTTGGCGCATCGGGTGCAGTTGTTTCCATCAGTTTTGGCGCAGCAGTCACCGTTGCTATACTCATCTTCCAACCTATCAGTGGAGCGCACATTAATCCAGCGGTCTCTCTAGCGTTTTTTAGAAGTGGGCACCTCGAAAAAGAAGCTGTTTTTCCTTACATTGCCTCCCAACTAAGCGGTGCCTTGTTCGCCGCCTTTTGGCTTGGTGGCGTCGGGCCAACGTCAATTGCAGATGATGTATCCATGGCAAGTGCAAGTATGATTGAACTGTTCATCACGTTCGCATTAATGGCAAGCATCTACTGGATCGTATTGCGTTCGAAAACACATGTTTCCATTGCCGTTTTCGTTGGTTTCGTTGTGGCCGTACTTGCGTACTTTTTCGGGCCTCTAACGGGAGCATCAATGAATCCTGCTCGGACTTTCGGCCCAAATATTATTGCGGGGATGTCATCTAGCATCCCCTTCTATATTTTTATGACCGTCTGCGGAGCATGGATTGCAGCAGAACTTTTTGTGCGTCTCAAACTGGATGAAAGCATTGAAGAAGCTCAAGATTGAGCCGTCATTCGCAATATTTTCACGACATGTTCTACGGATGGTATCGTGAAGTTTTCAAGCGGTGGTGAGAACGGCACGGGTGTGTCAAGAGCCCCAATTACAAGTGGAGCAGACTCAAGAGTGTAGAAACATGACTCGAGGATTCTGCTCTGAATGCTGTGTCCGAGTCCACCGCACCATTGACCTTCTTGCAAGACAACAAGGCGTCCTGTTCTCATCACTGAATCGATGCAGGTTTGAGCATCGAAGGGAAGCAATGTTCGCAAATCCACAATCTCCACTTCGATATCATCTGAAGCAAGTTGTTCAGCAGCTTGTTGTGCGACGTGGAGCATAGAACCCCACGTCACCAAGGTCACATCCCGACCACCACGTACGACTGCGGCTTTACCAAGTTTGTATCGTTCACCGTTTGCAATTGCTTTTTTCACTGCTTCAGTGTCGACCTTTTGGTTGATGTTTTGGCCCCAACCGGTTAATCCCCCGCGCAACCCATACAATCCGATGTGTTCTAAGAACAGTACTGGGTCGTTAAGTTCGGCGCTTTCCATAAGCAAATCATAGGCATCCTGTGGAGTTCCTGCAGCAACAACAACCAATCCGGGGTCGTTTGCAAACCACGATTCAATCATGTTTGCATGGAAAGGCCCAGAGCGAGTCCGAGCACCAAGTGGGATTCGGATGGTCATTGGGCATTCTGCTCCCCATCGCCAGCGAAGCATTGCTGCGTTATTGACAAGAGCATTAAACCCGAGAGCGGCAAAGCCGCCAAATTGAATTTCAACCATAGGCCGCATTCCAGAAAGAGCGGCACCTACGCCAGTATGAACAATCGCTGCCTCACACAGTGGCATGTCAATCAATTTGTCCGTATGTCCTGCATTCTTCAGCGCCATGTTCATTCCAAAAGCACCTGCAACTTCCATGTCTTCACCGATGAACATACAATCATCACCGTGACGAGTTGCGATATCTGCCATTGCTTGCTGAATTGAACGGGCATACGTCCAACCGCCTTTTTCCGCGTAAGTAAGAGTTGATACACCGATCTCCAAAGGCGAGTCTGAATAATCCGATTTTCCAACAGCCGAGAGACGTGTAAAGCGTTCTTCATGCGTTTCAGCATCGTTGAGAGAGGTTACGCCCTTCGTAACAGATTCAGGTTCTGGCCATGGCATGTCTTCCAATTCTTGGCGAGCAGCAGCAATATCTCGTTGCTCAACATCCTCCATTTCGGCAAGAGTTGATTCTTCAAGACCGAGGTCCAATAACAATTGACGGTGGGTTGGGAGAGGGTCTTTTGCCTCCCAGTATGCGAGTAAATCGCGATCTACATACCCGGGAGGAGTTCCAGATTCGTTTCCAAGATAGAGGTCGTCGTGGTGATGAGCATGTCCACAGCCACGCATGGTTTCCACGTGAATGAGGGTGGGTCCACCTCCTTCGAGCGCAAATTCACGAGCAGATGCGGTGCTGGCGAACCATGCTGCGGGGTCCGAGCCGTCAATTGTCCAAGCAGGGAATCCCATGGCATCTGCTTTATCAGCCCAAATCTCAACACCGGATTGTTTGATTGGAGAGGTGTCAAGAGCAATTTGATTGTTCTGAAGAATGTAAGTTATTGGGAGTCCACGGGCTCCAGCAAGATTCATTGCTTCCCAAAACTCACCGGATGAGGAAGCACCTTCACCAATGCAAGCGACATGGAAACGGTCCAAGTTTTGCCGCCATGCAGCGAATGCTAGACCAGTCATAGTGACACTCGCAATTGGCAGTGGGGCAGTTGGTGGAAGAACACCGACATGCCAAGCACCAACGTGTAAATCGCGTCCGCC
This sequence comes from Candidatus Poseidoniaceae archaeon, assembly GCA_938075675.1. Classification (GTDB taxonomy): domain Archaea; phylum Thermoplasmatota; class Poseidoniia; order Poseidoniales; family Poseidoniaceae; genus MGIIa-L1. The sequence continues at coordinate 76,456 of CALJHE010000001.1, forward strand.
AGCATTATCCCAACCGCCGTTTTGATTGGAACCAGCTTTACCAAGATTGGCAGCCATCACATCCAGAGGAGTGTCACCCATAGCAAGACCCAGTCCAATATCACGAATCATAGGGGCAATCAAATCACCGTTGTATCCAAAGCCGGGCCGTGCTGTTCGAGGAGCGTCCGTATGGCGTTCAAGGGCTGTAGCAACAGCGACTACACCCTCTTGCCACGTTGAGCGGAAGCCTTTGCCACCGAAAGTAGAGCCGTCTGGAGTTTCGACCCCTTCAGTAAAAATAGATTTCAACTCCTCATCAAGCATCCTTGTTCGAGTCATCATGGTTTGCCATTCGAGACGTTGCTCCATGGTGACAGACATGTAATGGGCAAGTCGGCGAAATACCAATCGCAAATCAAGAAGGAAGTGTTGAGCACGTCGGTCAAGGAACATCTTGAGGTTTCTTCGGGGAATGACTTCGACTTCCGAATCGTCTTTCATTTTGGCATCGACTTGTGCTACGAGGCCGCGGTGAACGGCATCGACAAATCGCTGACTAAAATCGTGCCATGAAGGACCTTCAAACTGTTTTGACTCGTTGTCAATCAAGACATCCCATACATTGGCGACGAGGAACAAATGGCCATCATGCCGTTGGGCAACAAAGCGTAGAATTTCTCTACGTGCTGCATCTGCGTGCAACGGTTGTGAAAAATTCAACGCCTTCTTAGGTGCCCAGTTTGATCCATGAATAACCGGCAAGTCCCCTTGGCTCATGGTTCGGCCAACGGTCGCCCCCATACAAACGCGACGGATGAAGACGAAGAGACTTTCAACGAACCATTATCATCCCGTTTCCACGTGTTTTAGAACATGAACTTGGAATCAAAAACAGATCCACAAACCACCATAAACCACACCCTTGGCCAGTGATTAAAGCGAGAATCCAGATACCTACGCCTCTTCCCATATACAGGTGGTGGACACCTATCGGGAGAAGCAAATTTGACAACCAGAGCAAATATGAAACCATCACACTCGGTTGAGAGCCGCCTGTTTGAACATACGTCTGTTGCATTACTGGCTGTTGCATCATCGGTTGCTGCATTAACGATTGCTGTGGAGCATAATTTTGCGGGTTTGTGGTTGGGAATCGAGTATGAGGTGCCTGAGATACAGACATCGCTGCTTGTTGGATTTCTGCTTGTTGAAGTACTCCGTCTTGGTTATGGTCAAAATAAGGTGCAACCTGTGCAAGGTGCTGAGGGTCCACACCCGTTTGAGTTGCAACAGTGGAAAGGGCTTGTAGATCGATTGCTTCCTGAGGCAGAACTTGTGATTGAGGAGGGGTTGGAATCCATTCTGTTCCGTTCCACATCCATTGTCCATCAGGGCTGAAAGTTGGGCCAGTCATATTTTTACGACTACTATTGAATATATGTGCATTATGTGCCTCAGAAGTCGATGCAAAGAAGATTACTCTGCTTGTGGAATCGCATCCTGTAACGCTTTCATCGAAGCACGAGTGACAAGAACCGTGGCGAAGATTGAAGCGATAATTCCAAGCACAAGCATTGCGTTGCCGAGTGGTGTAGAATTCATACTATCCATGCCAGAGGAATTGAGTGCAAAGCGACCAAGAGCGTGACCGTAATAGGCATAGGCCAACGAATAGACAATTCCTGAACAGTTCGAAACCATGTAGACGCGTAGACTCACTGGAGTTGCCGACATCAAGTAATTGAGCCATTCATCTGGAATCAGTGGAGAGAGGCGGACCAGCACTGATATTTTCATTGCATCAACGGTCAACGCTGTCTCGATGTTGCGAAGACGTTGGTCGTTCATAATCGAACGTTGAATGCTCTCACGAAACAACCACCGCCCAAGCAAGAAGGCAATCAAGCCTCCGAGCAGTGAAGCAATGAAATTCGCCGCTGCTGCAATCCAAAATGGGAAAATCGCCCCTGCCGCTACCTTGATGAGAGGTGTTGGAAACAATACAACAACAGCCAGCGAGAGTGACAGCGTGAAAATGACTGGCCCAAGAGGACCCAAGTCATCGAACCACTGCAAGATGTTTTGAGCATCCCGGAACAAAAGAATACTGCAGATTGCGCAGAATACAAGTACCAATAGACCAATCAAAGCCCTCCAACGGTAGACCTTTGGTTGATTCGTTTTGAGTTCATCCAAATCCGATTTACGATCAACAAGTCGAAGTTCACCCGGACGTGGTATGGGGTACTTCGACATGTTCACTCCTCTTCATCTGCGGGTGGAAGAGCGTCCAAAACATCTGCCATCATTTGTGCTGCATCCTCAATTTGGGTCAACAAGGTAATGTCAGAAACCACTCCACGTTGGCCCAAATTCCACATCAGATCAGAGACGACTTCCGAGGTTAGTCGAGTCAATTTCAACACTTCTGGGTCGATAGGGACCATCGTGCCAAAATCATGCAGAGCGACCAATTCAGGCTCTTCGTCAAGAATCGAGTCCATTTTAGATTCGACTTCATCGGCTAAATCCTGTGCTTGTGCCTCCAAGATTCCTTCCATAGAAGAGGAGAAGCCCTGCTTCATTTGTTGGAGTTTGTTGCCACCAAGAGAAGTGCCACGCTTTGCTTGACTTGGAGATGAAGGGCCAATTGTTTGATTTTGTCCGGGTGCAATTTGAGCATTGAGTTCTCCATCTGCGCTTGCTTGCTCAACCAATTTATTGAGGGCCATTCGAAGCATTGACGACATAGCTGAAGAATCGAGCTCCGTACTTACTTCCATACCTTCTTCATCCATTTGAGAAAGAATTTCATCGATAAAGTTTGTATTAATTTTCTCAGGCCCGACGAGTCCTTTCAGCATCGGGAGAGCCCAACTGCTGTCGCCCATTGTCATTGAAACATCAAAACTACCGCCTCCAGCAGACGCTCGTTCTACATCTGCAGGTGGTGGAACAAATTGCTTGCGAGTGTGTTTATTCAACTGCTGGATGAGAACATTCATGTCCACTGGTTTTCGAATAACTTCCGAAACTCCGGATTGTGCCGCGCTCATCAGGTATTCCTGTGAAACATTTCGACCGAGAATAACGATACGGCACTTGAAAGCAAATTCTGGGTCACTCATCAAACGTTGAGAGGCATCAATAGCATCCCCGCTTTTCCATTCTCCGTCGAAAAGAACGACTTCCGGCATAATGGCAAGAGCGGTGCCTTCTGCCTGACGGAGGGTGGCTGCTCTGGTAATGTCAAATCCATTCCGTTCGAGAGTATTAGCAAGAAGAGAACGTCGTCCTTCATTTTCGTCAGCAACGATAACTTTGGCCATATTCTCCCTCCCTTTGATTGGAGGGATAACTGTAGAGTCTTGAACCTCACCCTTGCGGCAGGTGTTGAATGTCCAATTCAAGAAGAGAAACGCAAAGCCGGCTTAACCCTGAACTACTTCCGATGGTGCAGAGGCTTGCCAAGCCATTATACCGCCTTCAAGATTGTACAGGAATGTGGCATCATAACCAGACTGGATCAGGTACATAGCAGCCATTTGTGAACGCATACCGCTTCGGCAGAGTACAACCACATCTCGATCTTGAGGAATTGAATCCAAAGCAGTCGTAACCGATTCGTGGTCAATTTGGAAGTCGGTTGATTCTACGCGTGCTTGGTGGTATTCCCCATCAGAGCGAACATCGAGAACAAACGGTCTCCAACCCTCCTTACGACGGTCAAGGAGTTGTTGCATTGAGATTGAGTTAAACATTGTATCATCGGTAGAGGCTTCTCCTTCATCAACCTCACCTTGAATACCGACCCGCATACACCATTCATCATTGTCAAACATGCGCTGACTCTGCGAGAGATCAACCACCGGTATTCGTTCAGGATTTGACGTGAATTGCAACGTGTCAAAGGTCATCGCCTGAGCATCATACAGCAACAATCGACCGTTCAGCACTTCACCGAGACCGAGTACAAGTTTGATGACTTCATTCGCCTGGAGTGAGCCAATCACCCCAGGAAGAACACCCAGAACTCCCCCCTCCGCACAGGAAGGTATTGTTTGAGGAGGGGGGGCTTCAGAAAACAGGTCACGATAACATGGCCCATTCTGAACATTGAACACGCTTACTTGGCCTTCAAAACGATATATAGAACCGTAAACCCAAGGTGTATTTCTCAAAAAGCAGACATCATCTATGAGATATCGGGTTGGGAGATTGTCTGTTCCATCAACAACAACATCCCAGGTCTCTTGGAAAATCACATCAACATGCTCTGGAGAAAATTGAAGGTCGAAAGTGCTGATCTTCAAATTAGGATTTAATGCCAACAATCGGTTCTTGGCTGATTCTACTTTTGGTTCACCGACTTCCGCTGTCGAATGAATCACTTGTCTCTGGAGATTTGAAACATCGACCCGATCGTTGTCAACAATTCCAATGTGGCCGATTCCTGCTGCTGCTAAATAGAGCAATACGGGGCTTCCTAATCCCCCTGCACCAATGACCAGAACACGAGCCTCAGCGAGCTTTTGCTGTCCTTCAAGGCCCACCTGAGGCAGAGATATATGACGAGCATAACGCTGTAAATCAACATCCACGGTGAATCCCAAACCGTTCCAAGCACGGCTCGAACATAAACTCATTGAACGTTTCAATGTTGGTCTTCAAGCCATTTTTCGACATCCATTGCAGCTTGACATCCCATGCCAGCCGCAGTGATAGCCTGCTTGTAACGAGTGTCAACGACATCGCCTGCGGCAAAAACGCCCTCAACAGAAGTCATAGTGTGCTTCTTGTGCAGAATGTAACCTTCTTCATCAACTTCGACTTGTCCTTCAAGGAAGCCTGTCATTGGCTTGTGCCCGATTGCTATGAAAGCTCCAGACACGTTGATGGATTCAGTTGAACCGTCCCGTGGGTCTTCTAGGATTGCTCCTGTGAGCCCTTTGTCATCAGAAAGCCATTCCTTCACTTGGCGGAAGGTTTTGATTTCGATTTTCTCGTGGTTTGCAGCACGGTCGTACATAATGGTAGATGCTTTGAAGACATCTCGTCGATGAATCAGCGTGACTTTGGAAGCGAACCGTGTGAGGAAAGTTGCTTCTTCACAGGCGGAATCTCCGCCGCCGATGACCATCACTTCTTCATCCTTGAAGAAGGCCCCATCGCATGTAGCACAAGTTGAGATTCCACGCCCTTTTTGCGCTTCTTCACCTGGAGCATTGAGCCATATTGACTCTGCACCTGTCGAGACAATGATGGCATTGGCGAGGAATGTTTCACCTTCGACAACCACCTTGAACGGCCGCTCAGAAACATCCACAGATTCAACGTTCTGGTCTCGAACTTCAAGTCCGAAGCGTTCGGCTTGCTCTCGTAATTCCATCATCATTTCAGGACCACCTATGCCCTTCGGATAGCCAGGGAAGTTCTCAATATCGGAAGTAAGCATCAACTGACCTCCAGACAGATATCCTCCAAACATGAGTGGTTCGAGCATAGCCCGTGCAGCATAGAGGCCTGCTGTGTATCCTGCTGGCCCGGAACCAATGATGATGACATCGTGTACTTTTGACATGGTTGAAATCTCCTATAGTGACTTACGAGGGGCCTCACCATTTGAACATTGACATGGCGCAATTTGAAATCAGACCGGATTATTCGACTCGGTGCTTGATTTCTTCATGCCTTTCAAACGTTTGAAGAGCCATCGAGAGAAAACCATTGAACACAGAAGAAAGCCAATTGAAACAGGTAACGGCGCCTCCGCAGATGTTGATAAGAAATAGGTTACAAGAAGAATTCCAGCACCATAAAAAGCCCTGAAAATGGAGAAGAGAATAAAACCTCGAAGCAAGGGATTCTTTTTCAATCGCTCAAATGCAGAGGGTTGCATGGTGAATCCTCGCCTCATTCAAGCATCGAAGAAATTGCAGCCACTGCAGCTCGTGCATGCGGTTCAAGGCGAGGTTCGATGTGCTCTGGCTCCGCACCTGGGCCGATGATTCCGAGTCCGACTGGTTTCTCATGGACAAGTTGAAGTTCGATTATGGTCTTGATAACAGCTTGGCCCATGGCCAAACCATGTTGCGTTTGACCTCTTTCGATAATACCCAAACAAGCCACACCTTCGATATCATCATCAGCCAACAGGCGGTCGATAGCAAGGGGAACTTCCATGGCACCTGGCACCCAAACGACATCTACAATGTCGAGTCCGAGTGCAGTAGATTCATCGCGAGCCCATTCCAACATACGTTCGATTTCCGATTTGTGAAAAGAACCACAGACAACAGCGATATTTGACATAGTATTAACTCCTTTTTTCTTCCAGTACACGTTCAACAGTCGAGACGATTGTTTGCGTCGTTGAATCAATTTCCAAGTTAACGGCATCGCCAACCAGCTTGCTGCCAAGGGTTGTGAGTCGAAGCGTTTCTGGGATGATATGAATTGAAAAAACGCCTTCGTGAACTGAGCCGATGGTAAGAGAAATCCCATCTATTGCGATGTAGCCTTTCTCCATGACGTATTTTCTCAAATCAGCAGGAACCAAGATTTTGAAATCCATACCTTCGCCCTTTTCTACTCTCGATTGCAACAGACCTGTGGCCATAATGTGGCCTGAGAGGAGGTGTCCACCAATTTCATCTCCAAACTTCAACGAGCGTTCAATGTTCACAGATGAGCCTTTCTCAAGTTGTCCGAGTGTCGTGCGTTCAAGTGTTTCAGGGATGACATCAAAATCAACACTCAAGCCGTCAATCCTGACTGCCGTTAGACAGGCACCATCAACGGCTACACTTGCACCAATTGCTAAATGTTCAGTGTCGGGAATTTGGATGGTGAACGTATGAACAGATTGTTTCTCTTCTACAGCAAGAACTGTCCCCGTCCCTTGTACAATGCCAGTAAACATCAGACGTCACGCTCCAATTGGTTTGAACGCTGAAGAATCCGGGCGATGATTTTTCGAGTTCCGTCCAAATCATCACTCAAGCCTTCGACTCGAGTTACTTCGATGTGTTGGTAACCGAGTTCGTCAAGTTGAGAGCGAATTCTATCTTCTGCGTGTTCTTGATCGTATCCCAATGCAATAACATCGGGTTTAACAACGGGTAAAATATCGAAAATTGGCACTTCGGGAGGATTGCCAATAAGTGCTTCATCAACCGGTTTCAGGCCGTTGACCATCCTACGACGAAGTTCTTGTCCAGTCACTGGCTCATGTTTCCTCATACGTACTGTATCGTCATGAGCGACGACAACCGTCAAGTGATCTCCGAGTGATTTGGCCTGTTCCATGTAGTGCAGATGACCAGCGTGCAACAGGTCAAAAACTCCGACTGCCATGACGCGCTTCATATGCTCACCTGTTGCTGTGAAAGTATTGTCACACATTGTTTTACCGGATAGAGATACTTACTCATTCTGCATTCAATGCATCAATGAGTTGTGCCCCTTCAAGGAAAGGAATGTTTCTCTCGAGTGCCCATGCACGGGCGTCTTCGACGGACAGAGCATTATCTCCGTCTTCTTCAAGCATTTCAGCTCCGATGACCACCGGAGTCATTCCAGACAATCTCGCCAGTCCAACTGCTAATTCTGTGTGGCCCTGGCGGCGAGAGAGGCCGCCTTCTGTTTCACGGCATACTGGGATGTGGCCAGGCGTTCTGAATTCTTTACCGAGAGCCACTTGTGCTTCTTCGCCGTGAATCCCGGATTCCATAAGTTCGTTTGTGAGTTCCGCAAACCGGCGTGTCGTGAGTGAGCGGTCCATGTCAGTGATTCCAGTGTATGTATCTCTGTGATTCAATGAAAGAGTAAACGCAGAGCGAGCATCGTAACGCAGGTCATTGGTGACCAATTTGCGTAACACTGGGAATTGTTCGGTGAGAGCATCTTGGGTATGGAGGTCTTGTAAGAAGGGTAGAGAAAACAATTCTCCTACATCGTGTCCAATTGCAAGGAACAGTAAGCCGCCACAGTCTTGTCTCAGTTGGCGCATAGTCGCCGGTTGTGCGCTCTGTCCAGGGAACAACAAATCCGTTTCTCCTTCACGCTTTTCAGAGTCAAAAAGACAAACCGGCATCCCGTTTCGGAAGGCGTTCACTGCGGCTTTAACTTGCTCGTCCATGAGCAGCCCTCGGCGGGAGGAGTTCATGAATGGTCGTATGTAACTGCTTAACGAAGACTGCGTAAAAAAGCCATTTTTTGCGGACAGCCAACGGAAAGGGATTATCATAGGAAGACACTTGGGTTGTTCCTGCGGGGACGTGAATTATGCCAATTAAACTCGGACCTGCAGGCGTTCCACTCTCGTGCAAAGGACGAACAATCGTCGAAGGAATGGACGACATTATCTCCCTCGGCCTTGAAACGATGGAAGTTCAAACCGTCCGTATGGTTGCTCCTCAACATTTTGAGCAGTACTGGCAAGCTGGCGTCTTGGCAAACAAAACGGATTTCGAAATGAATATTCACGGACCTTACTATTCAGAATTACTTGGCAACCGTGTAGAGCGCGGACGTTCGATGACGAAAATTGAAACAACCTTGCAGGCGGCACGCACCATCAACGCACGCCACATCACACTCCACGCTGGCCACTACGGTGGCATGCATCCAGGCAGCGCAGCAAACGAGCAAGTTGCGAACGTGTTCGCAGGTATCGTAGACAGAGTTCACGAGATTTGGCATGATGATGAAGATGAATTCCCCGTTTTCCCATGGATTAAAGATGGAACACCCTCAAAAATTGGCGTAGAAACATCCGGCCGCCAAGAACTCTGGGGGAGTCTCGAAGAAGTCCTCGAAGTTGTCAACCACGTCGAAGGTACCATCCCAGTTCTCAACATCGCTCACATTCACGCTCGTGGTCACGGAAAGATGAGGACCTCTGAAGACTACGGCGAGTTGTTTGATGAGGTTCGAGAAACAATAGGTACAAAGGAATTCTACTGCCACTTTTCCGGTGTGGAACACCGCTCTGGAAATGCTATGCATTACACGCAAATCAAGAAGTCCGATCTTAACTTTGAACCGCTTGCTGAATTCATCGTCGAGGATGGAGGATGGCTCGACATCACACTTATTTCGGATTCACCGCTCTTGGAACATGATGCAATGTACATGTTACAAAACATCGAAAAATCACGTCATCGCCAACTCGAACGCAAGGCTCGAGAAGACCGTAGACGGGCACTGTCTGCACAAACCGGCTCCACACCCGTTGCCTTGGCTGCTCGCGAACAACAGGCAGAACCTACCGAAGCAGAGAGCACAGTTGCAGAACCTGAAAAGGCGGAAGAGAAGAAGCCGGCAAAGAAAGCAGCTTCAAAGAAGGCTGCTAAGAAAGATGAAGAGAATGTTTTCGATCTTGATGAAGAAGACGATGACGACCTTTTCTGATTCGGTGCAGAACCGTCTTAGCATCCGAAACAGCATCATGCGACTGAATTATAGTGGCAACTAACATAAGTGAAGGGAGCGGCGTAGAGATTGTTCTCTATGGCACATATTGCGATTTTAGGATTAGGAAATTGGGGTACGGCCATTGCCCGGATGTGGTTGGCAGATAACCATCATGTCAAAGGATGGACCATTGAGCAAGAAGTCTACGAATCGATTACGATGGATTCGGTCAACGCCAAATATCTACCCGAACATTCTCTCGAGGGGTTAGAGGCGACCATGCACATAGAAGAAGCTCTCGAAGGCGTTGAAATCGTCGTGCTTGCAGTTCCATCCTCAGTGATTTTGAAAGTTGTAGACCAAATCATTCCACACCTACGGCCCGGGCATGTTTTGCTTGACTTAGCAAAGGGATTGGCACCTGGAAACACGCTCATTTCAGAAGCGATTCAAGAGAAACTGAATGCAGCTGGGAAAAACAACACATTGGCCGTTGTCACAGGTCCAACCATCGCTCCTGAAGCTGCCAGTGGTGTCATGACAACCGCACTCGTTGCCAGCGAAGACGTCTCAGTCGCTCAGCATCTTGCCACAACACTCACCACTCAAACATTCATTCTTCATCCGGCTGCTGACCCTGCAGGCGCAGAACTTTGGGGGGCGTTCAAAAACGTCGTCGCCCTTGCCTGTGGACTCGTCGACGGACTCAAAAAAGTAGGTTCACTTGGCGGTGATAACCTCAAAGCAGCCATTTTTATGGCTGGATTCAAAGAAGGATGTATACTTCTTCCACAACTCGGAGCGCGTGCTGAAGTTGCTTTTGGACCAGCCGGACTTGGCGATCTTTACGTTACAGCTACCTCACCGCACGGCCGAAATCGAACGATGGGAGAAAAACTTGGAACGGGCCTTACCGTCGAAGAAGCCTTGGAAGAAATGCACATGGTCGCTGAAGGTGTTCGAGCGACTCGAATGTTTGCGGAACGTGCTGAAGATGATGGGATTGATACTCCCTTTACCAAAGCGCTGAGCACACTGTTAGACGGCTACATCGACGCGGAAGAATGCTGTCGAAGAATGGTCGCACTCGGTTGAATGGGTGCTTTTTCACACCGTTTTTATCCGGTGCTGTTTTGAGGGTAGTCGCACTGCGATACTCATGGCCGAGGAATTAACCGAACTTGAAGCCCGAATCTTTGAGTGGATTCGGCAATCAGATTTTGAATCGGTTGCTTGGTCGACTTCCAAAGCTGCAAAGTCATTCAAAGTTAAAGAGGACGATGTTTACGAAGCAGTCGCAGCATTGACTCGTAAAGTTCCTGACAGAATTCAAGTCTTTTACAAAGAAGGTTCGTTGCACATCGCCGCAGAGTGATCAAGCAACATCGCCTGATTTACTCTTTTTGTTTCTTGCTTTAAGCAACATGTTCAACCATGTCGGTTTGCGAACATCTCCTTCCTCATTGACAAAGGATCGAACTGCTAACGACAGTAAGTCAATCAGTACAACGACGATGAAGATAAGAATCAACAGAGCGAAGACTTTGTCGTATTGAAGGAACTTTAGATACGTGTTGATGTAGTAACCAATTCCGCCTGCACCAACGATTCCTATAACAGTCCCGTGGCGTACATTGTACTCAAACATGAACATGATTTGACTGAGCAAATGGTTGCTGTTCTCGGGTATGACAATGTTGAATACAATACTTGAGCGACTCAAACCCATGGCTCGACCTGCTTCCAGTGGATCGTTTGCCATACCTTCGAAGACTTCATATTGCAGTTTACCAAGGTATCCGACCGTGTAGAACGTCATGGCGAGAACGCCAGAAAGTGGACCGAACCCAATAACGATTACAAACAAAATTGCCCAAATCAAACTTGGAAGACTTCGAACGGCCGAAAGAAAGATTCGAACAGGGAGTGAAATGTACAGTGGCATCAGGTTTCGTGCAGCCAATGATGAAAGTAAAATTGCTCCGACAAAACCAAGAATGGTTGAAACAAATGCGATTTTTAGCGTTTCCATCATCCCAAGGTAACCCACGGAACAGAAGAATTCGAACTCTTGTTCACACACCGGGTATGAGCGAGCTTCAAGAACACTCCAATTGGGTGGCCACATACTCTCTTCAAAGAACACAACAAGGTTGGAGAGGCCACCCTCAAGCCGACCCCAATCGCCTTCAACAAGCCCGTCCAGTGTCTGCCAAGCCAAGAAGAAAAGGATGAAAATTATACCAAACAAGCGATACTTCATTCCTCTTCCCCCTTCGCTTGATTAAACGTCCATTCCTTAATCGGCATGTCAATGAATTGTCCGTCTTTAATCTCCCAGACTCGGGTCGCGAATTCCTTGGCATTATCTTCATGGTGTTCAACCATAATGATTGCAGTTCCGTTCTCGACCAATTCGTGAACTGCGCCAAGAACGATGTCGACATTCGTTTGGTCAAGTTCACCTAAAAATTCGTCTGCCAACATGAGTTGGGGGCGTTGGGCCAGTGTTCGCGCTGTAGCGACTCTGCGTTGCTGACCTCCAGATAACCGCCGCACTGGTTCAGATGCTTTTTCCTCGATGCCGAGTGTTCGAATAGCTTCAAGCGTTCTCTCCTTTCGGTCTTTGAACATAGTTCTCGACCAACCCACGCTCAAGCGAGCTCCAAGCGAAACATTGTGAGCGACGGTTGCATGACGAACTAGACCCAATCGTTGAGGGATGTATCCAAGCCCACCGCGTCGTTTGACCCGAAGGTCAAAGTCGCCATCAAGTGGGCGAACGAGTCCAGCAATGGTTCGAATCAGCGTCGTCTTTCCAATCCCAGAAGGTCCAAGGATAGCGATGATTTCTCCTTCATGGACATCAAGAGTAATCGGCTTCACCAGAGGTTGGTCGTATCCGATGACCAAGCTGTTCAGTGACAGGATTGCATCTTTACTCATAGCATCACCTCAAACGACCCTATGGCCGGGTCTTTTTGAAACGGTTGGCTATGGCCGTTCGAACCTAGGTGTAAAAAACGGATATTACTCTGCATGTGAACGCCTCAAAGATGCCGACGGTTTGAGTCAAAGGAAGACCAACTGAATTACTCTGTAATCTCATACTTTGAATCAAAGTATGTTGAAATGCCTGGGATGGCACTGATGAGACTGCTGTAGCTGCCGAGGTGTTCTTGCGAATTAACTTCGACCAAACCACCTGTGTTCAACACATTCGACAGGATTTGATCGCCACAAGCCGATTGCGGCGAAGTCGAGTCTACTTGGTGAGTTACCATCGAGTAGCAACCGGTGTAGTTCTGTCCCTGCATAGGGTAATCTTCGACGTACATC
>CALJHE010000002.1 GCA_938075675.1 Candidatus Poseidoniaceae archaeon
GTTCCAGGCGTTGTGATCTATCCGGTATTATTCTCAGTTTCCCAAGGTTATCCCAGAGCATAGGGCAGGTTATCCACGTGTTACTGAGCAGTTCGCAATGATCTAATTCATTCTACTCGCATGGCTTAATCGAACTCCAAAAGCGGTCGCCTCTGGCAGGATCAACCAGATTTCTCTTGTTATGATCCTTAGGCTACTTGTCGCAAATTCATTTATTGAAATTGAATTACTGTCCTAAAAAAATTGGCGAGAGTATAATGCACTAATGCTTCTTACACAAAAATACGTCATAATCTCGATCACCTACCTGACCTCGAGCGATCTTCCGTGGGGGGAAGGTTTCTCGAGATCGCAATAGCTTCGGCTTCACGTGTCAAGAGGATGGCGACGGTCATTGTCCGAAGACTCAGCCGCCAACGCCGTTCTCGACAACGCAAGCATCCTTGCCACTTACCTCCCCTATATCAAAGTAACCTCTAACCATAGGTGTGAAAAATGGCGGACTGCGCCTTAATTGACGCAGTTAATCCCCCCTTTCAGTCGAAATCATTACTGTATGGTAAAAAAGCGGTAAGACTTATTCGATATCGTAGAGATGTATGTTATCCATGTCATACCAGACGTTGACGCCCACGCCGGAATAACCATCGTACCATCCAGTTGCTTCAGCAAACTGGAATGTCATGCCGGATTTGGCTTGGTCAGTCAATTGAACACCTTCACCTTCAGTCGAGTTTGGAATGTAAACTGCAGGCATTGCATGCCCACCCCAATCCTCGTCTGCATTGGGTTTGACCATTAACAAAATGAGCAGAGCATCATAATCAATGGATTCCATCAAAGAGACATACAAGGATGCAGCGTCCTCGCAATCACCAGCGTGTTCCCACAACATTTCAATCGGATATTTTGGGTATTCATTGACGCCCATCCCGTCGATGTCGTATTGATACGGGATACCACCTACAAAAGCAAGGATAAAGTTAGCAATATCCAGTTCAGATGCGTAGCCATTGTCAATCGCCATATCTCTGAGCAGAACTGCAAGTTCAACCACATACTCTTCGCCAGGTGTCACGAAGCGTTGGTAATCATTCCATGATGCAGTAGAATGGTCAAGAAGTTTGTATGTTCGGTACAATGAATAGTCGTAATTAAGATTCAACGAGTACGTTTGGTAGTCAAAAACCCAAACAAAGTTCGGATTATTCATGACCCGAAGATCTTGGAACATATATGAAAATTCAAGCGTCCCATCGTACCCCTCATTGTCTCCGATTCCAGAGACGGTCAGCTCGTTCACATCAGCTACAACTGCAATGCTGCTGTCAATTACAAACGTGTATGCCTCTACATCATCATCGAGATTAATGTCGACAGAATCGTCAAGGAATGGGTCGGAATCCCAAACTGAAATCTTAATTTCGTGAAGGGATGTTTGTTCTGGCAAATCATAAAAGAATTCGAAATTCAAGAGGTGTTCAGAATCTGTGAGCATTGAATAATAATTTTCTGACCCATTCGTCGGTGAACAGCCGATGTTCACGTCGTTGACTTCGACGCAAAAGTAAATTTCAGAATAAGCATCAAAAAGATCCAATGAATCGTGAAGGGTGAATGAATGAAGAGAGAGGGAAAGGGCAGCATCAGAGTAATCGTTGACGTCAACGGTATCGAGTACACCGTCATCATCGTCATCTAAATCGCTGTTGTCCCCGGTGCCGTCCGCATCAAAATCCACCCATTCAGATGCGTCTCTTGGGAAGAGGTCTACTGAATCGTTGTAACCATCCCCGTCGTCATCAAAATCGGCAATATCTCCGATTCCATCAAGGTCGAGGTCGGACCAGTCTGTGGGATCCAAAGGAAGGTCGTCGTAAGCGTCTGGATACCCGTCATCATCATCGTCCGTATCCAAGTTATTACCAATGCCATCCCCATCAGTATCGTACCATTCTGTGCCGTCGAGAGGGAATACATCCAATTCATCAGAAATACCGTCTCCATCGTCATCGACATCCACTGTATTGCATTCTCCATCGCCGTCAGAGTCCAATGGGTAATCGGTATGGTCAAGAGAATCGCTGTGTGGTAAGCAACGCTCTAACTCATCGAAATCCGAGTAGCCATCTCCATCGTCATCCAAATCAGCGTTGTCTCCCTTGCCGTCAAAATCGGTATCTTTCCATTCGGTAGCATCACCAGGGAATGTGTCGTTTGGGTCGAGGATTCCATCGCCATCGGAGTCCAAAGTAACTGCAAGAGTTTCCGTAGGCATCAATGTGGCAAACAAAAGCCCGAGTGCCACGAAAAAAACCACCGTTATTCCAGCAATTATTCCAAGCGATGCTTCTTTAGAAGGCAGTTCAAAAACTACCTGCCGAGGAGGAGGTTGTTGAAGAGCCTGAGCCTTTTCCAACAGTGATTGGGGCGGCTGAGTAGTCATGACACGATTCATGCACTGAACACTATAAATCATTCACCGGACAAAGCAGCACCTGCAGGATTTACTCACCAAGGGCAAGCCACTGTACCGTGGAGGATTCGCCTCAATCTGCTCCGAAGAACTGACGAATCATTGGGTGCATTTCCATAGCTTGTTCCTTTTGGATTTGCTCATAGGTTCTCAAGATGATACCGACTGCAAGCAACAGACCCGTACCAGTCGCATTACCAACCGTTCCAAGTAAATCGGCACCTGCCGCTAACAAACCTACGAAGGCACCGGAGAAGTAGGTCACCGGTGGGATGTAGTTTTCGAGAATCTTTTCCAGAATCTTTGGGTTCTTTCGGAAACCTGGGATTTGCATACCAGTTCGCTCAATTTGCTTGGCCACGTCTTTGGTACCCATGTTGGTTGTATCGATCCAGAACTTAGCGAAGACCATCGAACCAACAGTCATCAAAGCAGTGTAAAAGACAACGTGAACCATGATTTGGGTCAAGCTGTGACCGAATACATCGCCTTGCTGATTCAAGAGCGGTAGTAGCCAGTCGTTCACTCCGTTCACCATGCTGGCGTACCAAGCAAAACCACCTGAAGCCGTCGTCTGACCCGCTTCGTAGGTACCGATGTACTGGGATGCACTCGCCCAACCTTCACGGCCGAGGATAGGTGTTTGCGAAAGGGTAGGATGGCTCCAGAAGAGCAGCGAAAACATGTTGATGTTCGCAAGAAGTGCAGCCATCAAAATAACCGGAATGTTCGAGGCATATACCAGTCGAATTGGATACTTACCTCTGTGACCACGAACCTTACCGTGCGTCAATGGAAGTTCGAGTTTACTCGATTCAGCATAAGCGACCACGAGGAACACGACGATCGATGAGAACAAGGCAGCAACGGGATTGACGTGCGTCAACAAAATCTGTTCAAAACCGTTGTTGGAAATCATTTCGGCATTCGTGGCCTCCCTAAACATGTAGAAAATCATCGGCAATGTTCCCGATGGCGGGTTCTGAAGAGAGTAAGGAACACCAGTGGTAGCAGGTAGAGGAGACAATGTTCCAACGAACGTGGACTGTGCTACACCTGCAGCAATGAACAACGAGATACCAGAACCAATACCCCACTTGCTGACCAGTTCGTCAAGCAAGAACACGAGGTATGAACCAGCGAACAGTTGAGCTACGATCACGAAGTTTGCCCAACCTAGACCGTATGTATCGATAAGGAATTCTTGAGGGTCAAGGAAACCATAGGTTTGTGGAATCGATTCAATTGGAATCATAATCAGAACCAAGAGTTTCTGAACACCTTGGTACATTGCCTTGTCTTCAGAGTTACTGAGGTCAAGGCGAATAATCTTGGCACCAGCGAACAATTGCATGATAATTGAACCAGTAACAATTGGACCGATACCCAGGTGCATGATTGTACCCGATGCACCTGCCATAATCGAACGGAATCCGCTGAACAAATCCAATGCTTCTCCGGAGAGCCCGTACAGCATTACGTTGGTCATTGCGAAATAAATGATGAGAACAAAAGTTGTTGTCCACATTTTTTCGTTGAAACGAACGTGTCGCTCTGGCTTTGTTATTGTTGGATAGACATCCACGAATCGGCGAAGTGCGTACAGTCGGCTGCTTTCGTCACCGCCCCACATGAAACAAGTAATGATGGCTGCAGCACCAAATCCGAGTAGAGAAATACCTACGAGGAAAAACCCAACGCCTTCGTCGTATCCACCCCAAGCAGATGGACGAACATACCATGCAGATAAACCAAGCATGGCAAGCCATCCCAGTAATTTTCCATAGCGTCCAACAACTGGCATTGTTTTGAGGCCTTCTGGCATGTCAATCATAAGGCAAGCCAACAAGTAGCCAACATAGACGACAGAGAAGACAAGACCAAAGATAGCTGCTTCTCCACCGGCAGTATCGAAACCTGCCTGGAGGTCATCACGAACCCAGTAAACGAGAAGACCCCAATAAAGAAGGCCAGAAAGTGCTACTGCGAGTGGCATTGGCTTATGTTTCATCCTATTTCCTCCTTAGAAAGTGGGAATCATTCTTCTTCCCATTCGTCGTCGTCTCCGCCAACGATGCTGCCACCGGCGGCCTCGAGCTTCTCGACTGCGTTCGAACTTGCTTCTTGGACAATGACCTTAAGGGCACTGTTGATTCGACCACTTCCGAGAAGCTTATCGATACCAAGCGCGGTCAAATTGATGGTGTCGCTGCCCTTTGCCATGTCTTCCAATTGGCTGACATTGACGGTAACGTACACGGTTCGAAGAGTTGGGTGTCGGTTGAAACCATGCATACCCCAATGGTTTGGCATATACTTAATTCGGGTCATGACGCGGTGCTTGTTAATACCAGCATTTCCACGTCCACCACGCTTTCCTGCACCACGGCCGGCTTTCTTGCCGCGTCCATGGTATCGGTTTCGTCCACGATGTTTGTTTGCTTTTGTTCCCATCATAATCACCTCAAATCATACGCTCTACGAGCGCACCAATCTTGTCTCCTCGAGAACCGAGGGCTCCACCAACCACAAAAGATCGCTTAATGCCACCCCAGCCCTTTGGGCCACGAGGTGGGTGAAGTCGGAATACACGCTTCAAGTCCGGAACATCCTTGACTGTAGCATCGCCGTCAGAAATCGCCTTAGCGAAAGCACTGATGTCAGCATAGTCTGTGTGTTCTGCAACAAGAGCATCTGTCAAAGGAGCATCGCCGACCATTCGGCCACGTCCAGAGAGCATCATCTCAACCAATTCTGGAGTTGCTTCACCCCAAGTGATGTAGTCCTTGGCCTTTTGAAGCATACCTCTGTATTGAGCATTCTCTGGAATAATCACTGCGTGATTAACCTTCGTCAAATTCATGTGCAACATGGTTTCTTTGATACCACGTTCGACACCGACGTTACTTCGTGCACGTACAACAATCCAGCTCATTCTAGAATCCTCCCTTTATTGATAAACAAGCGCTCTTTCACTTCATTGGAAACACGAGTTGTGTTCATGTTCTGCAGAGCGTTGAATGTGGCACCAGCATAATTGATGGTAGTGCGAGTTTGTCCTTTCGTTCGAGAAAGAACGTCAGAAACTCCTGCAAGGTCAAGAACACGCTTGCCAGTTTCACCGATAACAAGTCCTTTACCCTTTGCAGCAGGCATAAGTGTGACACGGGTCGAAGCAGAACGTCCATGGGTCTTGAATGGAATAGAAGTTCCAGGCCCGGCAGAAGATTCCCAAGAACCGTTACCACGTTGAACAGAGATAAGGTTGAGTTTAGCAGCGATAATTGCCTTGCGGATTGCTGCTGCGACTTCCTTAGCCTTTGCCATTCCAAGTCCGACGTATCCGTCTCGGTTACCAACACAAGCCATGACATTGAAGCGAACACGTCGACCACTGTCAGTCATTCGTTGGACCATGTTGACCTTGATCACATCGTCTTCGAGGTTTGGAATCAATGCATCGACGATTTCGACTTCCCGGATTGGAAGACCGGTTGCCAATGCTTGTTCGTAAGTAAGGATTTTGCCAGCCATGACCATTTGACCCAGTCGAGTCTTGGGAACCCACTTTCGGAGTCCCATCATTGGGTCATCTTGCTTGCGACGACGAGGTCGACCGCCAGTGTCCTCGGTTTCTTCAGGTGCAAGAGCTTGCATAAGCCCCGGTGCCATTTGTATGATTTCTTCTTCTGTCATCAGTATGCCCCCTCGATTTTGGTTTTGGTTGATTCAACTGCGGCTGCGATGTCTCCGTTGATGTGAGCGCCGTTAATGCGTTCTTCATCAGGTAGGACATTTTCCCCGTGTGGAATATCTAGACCAGCGTCAACCATGCCCTTGAGGGCAGAGAAGACACGGTTTCCTGGTGTACTTGCAGCCAATCCGATGTCAAGAACTGCTTCTTCAGCACCTTGTGCAAGAGCAGCCTTACCCATAGCGTATCCTACGAGGTAGGATGCTGGAACAGATTTCTTTGAGTAGTCATCAGGCCAGCCGAATTTCTTCGACAAGTCAGAGCCAGTCAACGAAACGGTAACCAAATCTCCGGAAGCAGCCCAAGTCACAAGTTGGCAGGTTGTGCGTGTGTTGGACACTCGAACAACTGCTCGTGGCTTGCGGCCAGTGAGGAGCTTGAGACGGCGACGATAGTCAGTCAAACCGGCCTTACGGCGACGGAAGATAGAGCGACGACGAGTCCCTCGCATCACTGTTCACCTCCTTTGAATTCGACGCCTTCCATGGTCATCTGAGAACGCATGTGAGCAATGGAACGGTACGAACCGCCCTTAGCTTTGAGGTAGTACCGACGGTATTGAGATGGTTCGATGGTTTCATCTTCACGGAGTTCCTTGAGAACACGTCGTTGTGAACGGATGGTTCGCATCCAACGGTTCTTTCGAGGATTACGAGCGTTTGCAGTACCGGCTCTCTTACCATGTCCCTTACGTCGACCCTTACGCTTTTGTTCGAGACGAGCACGAGCACGAACTCGGGAAGTTCCCTTGATCGGCTTTGCCTTGATCCATCCTTCATCAATGAATTCACGAATATCATCGGTCTGAACCGCTGATGAAACTTGGTCAAGATATGCTGGATTAATCCAAACACGGTGGACACCGCACTTGAGTAACTTGGCTGCTAGGCGCTTTTGATTTGTAATTTGCATCAAATATCCCTCCTTCGGTTGAGGACACGAATACCGAGTTCATCGGCACGTGAGTAAATTTTTTCTCGCTTTCGTCCACCGACGCTTCGGCCGACGCGTGCTGCTTCGGTTTCAGGGTCCATGGATTCAAGGTCGAGGGTGTTCTGCACCATGATTTCACGGAAACCAGATGGGTGTAGTCCACGAGCAGCGGCAACCTTTCCGTGACCAACACGGACAAGTGCACTGCGGTATCTGTAATTGCGTCGTTGCTTGCTGTCCATACCGTGAGGTGCTCTCCAGCCTGAGCGGGAGAGACGCTTGTATCGGAACCACTCAGTACGGCGGAACGATGGAGTCATCTTCTTTTGTTCAGCACGAAGTGCAAGAGCGGCTTTGGTTTCTTCATCAAGAACTGGCTTCTGTTTTGCGACGTGCCCAAGAGCAACATCGTCATCCCAGTCACCATCATCGTCCCAATCCTCGTCGGAATCGTTCGATGCGGCATCATCACTGCCGTTGGCTTCAACCAAACGTGCGATGAGGTCAGATTTCTTACCGGAGACCGGTAGGTCAGCAGCCTTGAGAAGCTCTTTGAGTTCTGCAACAGTCATTTTATCATAATCTTCTGCCATTCATATCACTCCTTGTTAATGAGGTATATTCCATCTTGGAATACACGGCGGTCACGGTTTTTGACCGTGGCGCACTTTTCGATGTTTGCTGCTGTTTGTCCAACACTTTCTTTGTCGATGCCTGAGACAACGACTTCGACCTTGTTGTTGACCTTTACTTCAACGCCTGAGAGGATGGCTGCGTTTCGAGGAACACGTTCTCCGAAGTAGTTGTTGACAACGAAAACGTTGCCCTTCACAGACATAGTCATTGGGAAGTGAGAGTAGAAGGCTTTCAAGTTGTATGTGAAGCCGTCAGTGACGCCCTTCACCATGTTGTTGAGATGAGCGTTCCAAGTCCCGGCCAAAGCACGTTGCTTACGGCGAGGCATGTCCACACGAACGGTTAATCCGCTGCCATCTTGGAGCAGACTGATGAAAGTACTCTTGAATTCACGAGAGAGAGATCCTTTCGGTCCCTGGATAGTTACGACGCCATCTTCGCTGATAGATGCTGTAACGCCTTCAGGGATGGTCACGATGTGTTCGATTCTGTCGAGTTTTACCATATTATTCACCTCAATATACGTAAGCCAGTAGCTTACCACCAATACGGGCATCTTTAGCATCGTAGTGATGCATAATGCCGGAGTTCGTTGTTAAAATCAAGAGACCAAAGTCTTGAGCAGGCAAATAGCGTGTCTCCCATTGGTCGTATTCTTGACGTCGAATGCTGTGCCGTGGCTTAACTGTGCCACAACGGTTGATTGCGCCGCGTAGTTCGACCAAGTAGGTACCGCCTCGACCGTTTTCAGTTCGGTCGATCGAGCCTACATAGCCAGATTTTTGCATAATTTCAAGGACGTTTCCAAGCAGTTTGGAAGCCGGTGAAAGTTCGACATTGAACTTACCTGCTTGCTCTGCGTTGTACATCTTGATGAGTGCGTCGTTGAGTGGATCAAATTGCATATCTTTCTCCTCCTTAATTCATTTTCTTGAAGCCTATTTCTGGAGCGACATCTCGGAAACACTGTCGGCACAGGCGAAGCCCGTGACGGCGTATCATTCCTCGGCGGCGTCCACAGCGTCGGCAACCAATGGTTCGTCCAATTCTTTCTCCGTGATCTCTTGCCATTTTCATTCCTCCATGATGGTGATGCCAAAGTTCTCAATGAACCAGGCTCGTGATTCGTCTGCATTTACTCGGTGGCCCATTCCAACCTTGCCCTTTGCTCGGCGGCGGCGGCTAACTCGGTGACCAGGTCGTTCAAGAACGACGGTGATGTCCATTCCAAAGATTCCAATATCTGGGTCGTATTTTTGACCAGGGAAATCTGTGTAATCGCGAACACCGAACGAAAGGTTGCCCTCTCGGTCGAAGTTCCATGTAGGAATCATGTTTTCACGAACCCAGAAAGCATCGGTCAAGAACTTCTTGATGACTTCTTGGTTTCGCATGGTAGCCTTGCAACCTATGGGTGCGCCTTGACGAACCTTCAGATCACGGTTTTGAATGCGACCAAGTGTACGTTGTGGCTTAACACCAGTAACGAGTTGCAAAACGTTTTCTGCGTTGACGAGGCGCTCTCCACCTTCACCAACACCGATGTTGACGCTCACTTTAGTGATGCGAGGCATGGACATTGGATTTGCTGCGTCGCTCATTCAACCACCTCAGTGTGTGGAAGAGTCGAGTCGCCGACAGCGAACACGTTTGAAGCAACTGTTCCAAAATCGTCGAAGAGAACTTCGTTTGGCATGCTCGAACGCTTAATTTCTGATGACTTCATGTTAGCGAATCCACCAACGTGGGCCCCGCCGATAAGGTAGCATCGAACTCCATCTTCGAACTTGATGTGTTCGATGACTTCCTGACTTGGTAGTGCGAGTTTCAGCGAACTGCCGGTCGAGTATTCGGTTGCATCATCAACAATGATGTTGCGTCCATCGTGAAGGTTAAGTTGTGTCTTCCCGCCCTTGATGGTATTCTTTCCTTCAATACGGCAAACTTTCCAACCTGCTTCATCAGCGGAGATGGTTCGGTATCGTAGGCGACCGTTGTGGTCGAGAACACATCGGTAGTGGGAATCTCCGAGAGTGAGGACATCCATGAGGCCAACTCCACGGCGAACATCCTTGCAGACACGACCATCGACAAGAGCGTGGCCGTTGTGCAAAATGTGTCGAACTTCACGGGTTGAGCGGGCGTATCCAAGAACATCTCGGATAACGAGGCTGATCGGCATGCACAACTCAAGCGAGTGAGCGCCTGGCGTTGGGCGAGTTACCCAGATACTGGTCTTACGAGGGAGAGGCCAGCTACGTGGCATTGCCAATCTCTTCAAGTGGTTACTGCTTCCCATATTTTTCAACTCCTGTTACCGGTTAGTTGCTGAACACGCAACTTGTCTGTTTCGTCAAGTTTGACGACAACGACATTGGAAGAATGGACCGGGACCGCTTCTTCTTTGTTGTCGGCCTTACTGGCCTTGGCCCCTTCGATGTAAAGGCGACCCTTTTCTGAATCAATTCGGATGACTGGACCCGTCAATGGGTCGTTGCCACGCTTTCCACCGTGTCGCTTTCCACCGTTGGAAAGGTCTCCACGGGTAACACGAACGGTGTCACCTACACGAACGGTGACCGTACGGACGCCGTCGAATCGTGAATCTGGCTTGTCGAGTTGGAGTCGGGCAGAAATTCGCTTACGCTTCTCGTGAAGAGGAGCGTTGAAATGTGCCTTACGTTGCTTGGTTGGTTTCATACTTTTTACCATATTCTCACCTCAGATTATTTGTTTTGCATTTGCTGCAATACGTGGCCAGCGTTCAGCTGCTTCACGAGAGACTGGTCCTTTGATATCGGAACCTTGAACATCGCCCTTTTCATTGGTAATGACGCATGCGTTGTCTTCGAATTGAACCCAAGTTCCGTCGACTCGGCGGAAAGGACGGCGCTGTCGGATGATGACTGCGTTGAACATTTGGCGTCGTGTTTCAGGAGTTCCCTTCTTGACAGAAACCTTAGCAAGATCTCCTACGCCACCAGCAGGGTAACGACGAATGGTGTTTCCGAGTTTGAGAATGTTAATGATTTGGACAACCTTTGCACCGGTGTTGTCAGCAACATGTAGACGTGCTGCGGTTGGTAGACCACGGGTTTGCTTACCTGCAATTCCACGCATCAAGCTTCACCTCCAGTGTGTTCAATGACGCAGAACGAAATTGTCTTTGAAAGGGGGCGGCACTCCATGATTTTCACAGAGTCGCCAACGTTGACATCGCCAATACATGCCGGCAAGTGTGCAGACACAGCACTGGTGCGCTTTTCGAAACGTTCGTACTTTTCCATGTAGCGAACATTGTGGCGTTCGATGGTAATCGTCTTCTGCATCCCGACACCTGAGACAGTTCCTTCAAGCACCTGACCGCGCAAGCGCAGTGAGCCGTAGAATGGGCAGTTTGCATCTCCGTCCCACTCGCCGGTGGGGTTCTTTACATCAATTCCAATGTCTCGCATGGTATCAGGCCTTCCTGTATTTTCGGTGAGTTCTGTCTTCTGGGCGCTGACTCACCAATGCGCCTTGAATAATGACATCGCTGTCATCAATCGTGAATGTGATTGCGGCCTTGCCGAAGGTAACAGAGTTG
The DNA here is from genome assembly GCA_938075675.1 of Candidatus Poseidoniaceae archaeon. Lineage (GTDB taxonomy): Archaea > Thermoplasmatota > Poseidoniia > Poseidoniales > Poseidoniaceae > MGIIa-L1. The sequence goes on from CALJHE010000002.1 coordinate 11,386, forward strand.
TCTCCTTCAAGCAAAACCAATGTGTTCTTGGTTTCGTCAATGACTTGTCCGGAGCGACCTATCAACGTAGGGTCGTTCGAAGAAACGACATTCAATGTCGTTCCAATCCATGTTGAGTTATACATATCCATATTATCGCACCTCCACATTGAATCCGTTGTTTTTGAGTACACCTGCTGCTTTCTTTTTGTGATCGCCTTGAAGTTCAATTGTTCGTCCTTTCACTGTTCCGCCTGCAGCACATTTGTTCTTGAGTAATTTTGCGAGTTGATTAATGTCAATTGCTGAGTCATCTATTCCTTCTACCTTGGTTACGATTTTTCCATAGCGTCGTCGGTCGGTTGATATGATGGCTCGTTGTTGTTCTTTGGCTATTTCTTGGCAAATGCAGAGTTCGTCTGGAAGTCCGCAGATGTTACAAATAGCCGCCATTGTTGTCTTCTCCTTGTGTTTTTCACTTCGTGTTCAAATGCGTTTTGAGTCGAGCAATACTTCGGCGAGTTGCCTTGTATGCACCGATGTTCGAAGGAGTGCCACCAAGTGCTTTCTCAGCACGAAGTTGAAGCAGTTCCTCTTGAAGTTCGAGAAGACGGGCTTCTCGAGCATCTTGGCTCATTGATGCGATTTCACGGTTTGATACGTGGCTCATTCGCTCGCCTCCGCTTTTTCTGCTTCAGCAGCAGCTTGCTCTGCACGAATTCGAAGTTCTTCTTCGGAGAAGATACTGATTTCGTGAGGTAGACGAGTTCCTGGTCGCATGATTTCGACAGTTACACCGATTGTTCCGAGTTTCTTGACAGCAACCGAATATCCCTTGTCCATGTGTTGTAGAGCAGTTTCACCGCAATACTTGACGTGACCAAGAATAAACTTCTGGGTTCGGTTTCGAGAACCAGTCAATTTACCTGCAACAGTAACGATGACACCACGTGCGCCAGATTCCATGATGTTCTGAGCAGCACTTGCTCCAGCACGTCGGTAGTACCAGCCACGCTCTAGAGCGGATGAGATTTTCTCAGCCATGACTTGAGCGTTGAGGGTTGCAGCCTTTCGGTCGATTTCTTCAACCTTGAGTTTCGGGTTCTCAATAGCGAATTCCTCATCAAGTCTCTTTTGGAGTTCGTTGATGATTTTTCCCTTTCGGCCAATGACCATACCTGGGCGTTCTGCGTGAACAGTAACTTCGGTTCCTTGAGGTGTGCGTCGGATGACGAGATCACCAAAACCGGAGTTCTTGGTGTTCTTCATCAAGAATTCCTTGACGAGAAGTCGTTCAACGTTGCGGTTTACGATGGTTCGTAGAGTACTTTGTTTACCAGCCATAATCAATCACCTCAGAAGTCGTCCTCCAACTCGTCTTCTTGAACACTAAAGTCTTCAAGGAATATTTCGAGATTCACTTGGTAGTGATTCGAAGGGGTTGCTCGACCACGTGCACGAGGGATGAATCCCTTGCGGATTTGTCCACGGTGTGCAGCGATGTGAGTGATTTCCATTTCTTCAGGGTCGACATCTTCGTATTGGTGTCGTGCATTTTCCATAGCGCTTTGAATCAACTTGATGATAGCGCGTGAACCCTTGACTGGATAGCGACCAGGACCAACTTTGCCCTTGCGGTGTCCAACCATGGATGGACCGCTACGACGCTTCTTCTTGTTACCGCTTCCGAGACGGAAAGGAACAGCTGCAGCTTTGCGGCGGATGTCCGCACGGTTTGAGTCAATCTTGAGAACTTCGTTGAGGAAAGCAATGGCTTCTCCTGCTTTCATATTCTTGACATGTCGGCAGATTTCGAAACAGTGCTTCACGTGCATGTCCATATTGACTGCACGAGCGGTAGCCAATCGGCTGCCTTGAAGTAGTTGCGTGTAACCCTTTTGTGGGTTTTGGCGGCGCTTTGAACGGCGATCTAATTGTGTCTTTACCATACATCTCACCTCACTTTAGAGCCACGTGCTTCGAAGAACGTGTTGCACCGACACCAGGACCGCTGTGAGCGACTCCTCGTCGGGTAATTGCGAATTCACCGAGGTAATGACCAATCATTTCCGGCTTGATGTCGACGGGGACAAAGTTTTGTCCGCTGTAGACCGAGATGGTCTTACCGACGAATTCAGGGAGGATTGGCATGTCTCTGCGGTGCGTACGAACGGTTTTGCCATTCGAACGTCGAACTCGGTTAAGGAAATGTTCGTTCTCTTCTGAGAAACCACGGACCATCGAGCGACGTGCTCGTGCAGAGAGAATTGTAGCAATACATTCTGCGCCTGGGTTGTCTTCTGGTGGGAAGAGAGGCATGTTGGACAACTCTTCAACAGAGTATCCACGGTAGGTGAACTCTTTCTTCACTCGGCCAGTGGTTGTCGAAAGGCGCTTACGTGCCTTACGTCGGCTGGCTTTAGGGGTCATAAAGGACTTCTTCTTCTTACGTGCCATACATCATCACCTCAGATTTTCTTACCGCGACCTCTTCCAGTGCGGCTTGGTGCAATCAGACCGACCTTAGCACCTGGAGGGGTGCCACGAGCGACCGAGTTAGGACCGTGAACAGCTTGGTGGTTTCCACCACCGTGCGGGTGGTCAACAGGGTTCATTGCAACACCGCTGACGTGTGGGAACAACTTACCACGAGCCTTAGCCTTGTAGTAAGCAGCACCTGCAGTTCGCAGTGGCATTTCGTCTCGTCCGTGACCTGCAAGAACACCGATGGTTGCTCGGCAGTTTGCTGGAAGTTCACGAAGAGATCCTGATGGCATTCGAACTCGAACCTTGTCGCCGATGCGTGCTTCAATGAAACACGAGTTACCAGCAGCACGAGCGACTTTACCTCCGTCGCCAGGACGGAGTTCGAGGTTGTTGATTGCCGTTCCTTCAGGGATGTTACCAAGAGAGGTAATGTTGCCTGGTCGCAGAGCAGCATTGTCACCAATAGCGACACTTGAACCGACGGAAAGTCCTTCAGTAGCCACAACAAGTGTTGTTTCACCGTCTGGCAACTTCATTCGAGCAAGTGGAGCCGAGTGAACTGGGCTGTGTAGCAATTCTGTGATTTCGCCAACAACACCTTGAGTGCGAGGCATGCGGTTCGCACCTGGGAACCGATGGCTTGCAACACGGTATCGTGGAGAGGAACCTTTTCGTTGTGCACGTATTCTCTTACCCATGATAAATCACCTCAGAATGCTCCCAAGCGCATTGCTGCGTCTTCTGCGTCGTAACCTTCGGCAAGCTTGACGGAAGCGTGCTTGCCGTGTTTTGAATTTCGTACGTTGACTTTCGCCACTTCGACTTCGAAGATGGTTTCAATCGCACGTGCGATTTGACTCTTTGATGCGCTGCGGTGGACGATAAACTCGAGGCGTTGCTCAGTTGTACGAGCTTCCATCGATTTTTCGGTCAACCAAGGTTGAATGATAATGTCGTATGCGTTCATGATATTCACCTCAGTTAAGTGCCTCCACAGCATCTTTGGTAAAGACGGTCAAACGACCGATGTCGCCACCAGGCGCCAAATCTTCAGCGCACAGGTCACGGGCTGCCACAACATCGACACCAGGGAGGTTTCGAGCGGCTTGTGCCAATCCTGACTTCTCCTTTACGACGAGAAGTATGGACTTAGGAGTTTTGTGGACTCGGCCACGCATTGTCGCTTTACCAGCACGGATTTTTCGTCCATCACGGGCTCGCATCAAATCATCTCCAAGACCAATTTGGTTGAAGATAGCGAGGACCTTTCGAGTGGCTGAGCCATGGTTGAAGGATTCAATGTTGTACTCCTCACTCTTTCCATCTCGAACTTCGGTGTAGTTACCTAGGACGATAGGAAGGTTGGAAATGTCTTCGGAGAAACGGTGACCTCTGGAACTAACTGTTTCAACTGATGTTGTTGCAGTCAAAGCAGAGTTGCGTGCCAAACGGCGTTCCTTCAAGTTGAGCTTTCGGCCCCAGTTCTTCTCGACCTTAGGTCCGTGTGCTCGACGTCCACCAAGGGTGTGCGGGTTTTGAGCACCACGGCTTTGTCCAGTACGTCGCATGATACGAGAGACACCTCTTCCCTTCCCCCACCATTCGACGGAGTGCTTCATACCGGCCATAGGAGCGCGCTTTCCAACGTGGGCTCTCGAACCGTATGCTTGGCGTCGGTTAGCACGGCTTGAAGCCACTGCCAACTTGATGAGATCGGTACGAAGTTCGGTGGAGAACGCATCAGAAAGTGTGACTTTCTTTCCATTCTCGACAGAGATTTCGAAGTTTTCCTGGAGACGGCCTGCATCAACTTCGTCTTGACTGACTGTGTTGGTGATATCGATGACGTTTACTTTCAACTTCAGACCCCCTGCTTGGATGATGTACTCACGTACGTAATTTCGTATGGGTGAAGAGTCTTGTCAGAGCCACGTGTTGCATCACGGAATCGGATGAGACGCTTAGCAGGACCTGGGACGCTTCCTTTAACGAGAATGTAATCAGAATTGACTTCACCGTAGTGGAGGAAACCACCAGATGGAGTGATAGCATGGTCTTCTGGAGACGCAACACGAAGAATGCGCTTGTTGTATTCAGTGCGTTGGTGGTAACCGGTTTGTCCACCTTGTCGGATAGACTTTCGGACATATCCGTCACCGAATGCTCCCATGTTACCGTGTTGACGGCGTTTCTTGGAGTTCTTGTGAGATTGCAACTTACCACCGAATCGCTTGATGACACCTTGCCATCCGTATCCTTTGGTAACTGCAACAATATCAGTGAGGTTGCCTTCTTCAAAAGCGTCTGCGAATGAGTATTCTTCGCCCATCTTCTCTTTGGCGTAAGCAAGCTTTTCTCCGATGCTACCACCGTCAAGTCCAATTTCCATGACATCAGGTGTCTTGGAGGAAAGGCTGGATACTGAAGATGGCTGTGTTGCAGCAATCAAACGAACTTCGACAAGGTCTGCCTTCATGAGATTTTCAAAGTGCTTCTCAGCGTCATGCTCCTTGCGTTCTGGCAATCGCTTGAACAAGTCAGGGAAAGCTTCAGTGATCTGAGCAGCGTCTGCCCACGCCTCACCAGCGGCTTGCTTGCCGTATGGAGTCATTGTGTATCCGCGAACCCCAAGAATACGCATCTTTGGGCATTCAACCACAGTAACTGGTACACGTACTTCTTGACCAGCAGATGGGCTTCGTGGGTTCAGGTCTCGAGCGAGAATATGGGTCATACCGGCTTTCCAGCCAGCAAATCCTTGCATTCTCACTTCACTTGCATCGGTTGTAGGCCACGACTTTACGAGACCAAATGGACGGTTTGCACGCTTTCGCGGACTAAACGCCATCGATCCTCTTCGTGGGTGACTTTTCTTTGCCATGTCGGATTCCTCCTTTGTTTTATACAACGAATTGGCCCCACCGTGGGGGGCGTACGAGGGCCCTCAGGAAAGGAGAAGCCGTGACACTGCGCCCCAATCCCACGAGCGGGGAAAGAGACAGGTGGGGTCCTCGGGGGATGGCCCATTGTGTCTGGCTGCTCACCTTTGAGCAACCATCCGACTTACCTCCCGTATATGAGTGGTTCGGTCACCCAATGCAGTGAGGTGAAGTGGTTACAACGAAAGTGTCATTCTTTGAACCACGGTAAGAACATATCCTTTTTCTCGAACTTTGCCAATTTCCTTTCTTTTCACTTTCACAAACACACCCCACACTATCCTTTTGAACCCTCGACCAAAAACAACAACCATGGCAGTGGTCGTACATCCTTTCCTCAAAGAGGGTGTACAGGCTCGAGCATACCAAATGATGGTCTTGCGAAACACACTGGCTGCTTCCACACTCATGGTGATGCCAACAGGCTTCGGGAAAACCGCAGTCGAATGGATGGCTATGGCAGAAGCACTGCGATTAAACGTCGGAAAAATCTTACTCATCGCTCCAACAACTGGACTCGTCGAACAGCAACAGCGAATGGCGCAAGAAATGTTGCAACTTGACAATGACCTCATCGTCACCTATACAGGAGAGAATCCTATTGCTCAGCGGCCAGCGATTTGGAAGGCAGCACGGGTGATAATGGCCACATCACAAGTTATTCGCAACGATGCTTCCAACGGCCGAATTGACCTGTCTGAGGTTGGAATACTCATCGTGGATGAGGCCCACCATGGCACTGGCAATCATGCCTATGCCCAGGTCGGCAACATGTATCGCAAAGCTTGCGAAGGAAACACTTCACCGAAGATTCTCGGTGCAACTGCAAGCCCTGGAACAACCGAGGGCAGTATTCTTGAAGTGGTAAAAAATTACGACTTTGATTATCTTGAAGTATCTCGCAAGGAAGACCCTATGCTCCAGCCCTATGCCGTTGAGATGAACACCATACCTCACAGATTACCATTGCCAGAGGAACTGTACCTTTTGATGAAACCGTTACAAGACCATTTCGATCAAGAAGCAAAGCATCTCCAAGACATGGGATTCCTTTCCCCAACGTCTTACATCTCAGGAAAAATGATCAATGAAGCACAGCGAAGAGCCAGCCAAGCTATTCAGAAGCGAGATGTACGTGGCTACGATGCTGCACGAAGAATTGGCGACCTAAGGCGCATGCATATTCTTCTGGATCTCATCCAAACACAAGGACTCAAAGCAGCAGTATCTTTCTTAGATAGGGCAGAAGAAGACGGGCGTAGTGGTGAAAGAACGACAAATCGGTTTGTCGCCAAACCAGCAATCCATCAATTTCGAATTGCTACCAAAGAGGTCGAAGAATTTCATCCTAAACCTGGCTATGTTAGGGACTTGGTGGTCAAACAACTCAAAAAACATCCGAAAAGCAAGATTATCGTATTCACTGAATACAGAGATACTGTGGATAATCTTGTATCGATACTAAAATCTATAGAAGGGTGCGAACCGGACCGATTCATAGGACAATCGGGCAAAGGTAAGCGGAAAGGAATGTCGCAGAAAGAGCAACTCAACCAATTGCAACGCTTTCGAGACGGTGACATCAACATCTTAGTCGCCACATCGGTTGGTGAAGAAGGGTTAGATGTACCTGCAGCTGAACTTGTTATTCTCTATGAGCCCGTTGCAAGTGCCATACGAACCATTCAACGTCGAGGAAGAACCGCTCGACAGCAAGCAGGAACGGTTCACACATTAATTGCTGAACAAACACGCGATGAGTTTGTGAACAGCGCTGCTGGAAAGCGAGAAGAAAGGATGTATCGACTGTTGAAACGTATTCGTAAGCGTGGACTCATTCCATCGAGACCTCCCGCCTCCGATGCTGTTTTCGATGCCTTCCGAATTCGCATTGGTGAGGACGAGATGACAGTTCCTGCTTTCATAGAAAGCGAAAAAGAACGAATCGAAGCACTTCTCCCCGCACCACAGCCATCGAAATCCGAAGAAAAAGAGACCGTAAAGAAAGAAAGAGGTGTCCCCGTCATCGCACCTTCAGAACGACGACACAGTCATCAAATGGGGCTTGAACAATTTACCAGCAACACAAGGCAGGAAACGAAAACTGTCGAGAAAAGTACACCTACGATTCGTACTGTATGGCCCAAACCCATCCTCGATGGTCAAACTCACCGACATCAAGAAGACCTTGCTGCGGCAGCAGCATCCGCATTAGCCGCAGAAATGGATGAAGTACAGAAGCAGAAAGTCTCCATCATACTCGATCACCGTGAATCCTCCTCAACACTTGGAGCCTACCTGAGAAGTCGAGGGGCGACGGTTGAGTTCCGTCACCTCAAAGAAGGCGATATTCGAATATCTGAGCGCATACTCATCGAGAGAAAAACCGCGAGAGACCTCGTCAATTCGCTTACTGATGGCCGGTTACTGAACCAATGTCGACGCCTTATCGCCTCCTCATCGAGGCCGATGTTGCTTATCGAAGTTGGAGAAGGCCATGGACAATTTGTTCATCCGAATGCAGTCCATGGGGCTCTGGCTCACGTAAGCCTCGATTTGGGAATTCCCGTCATGATGACGAAAAGCCCTGAAGAAACGGCACATTTCATTATTGCAGCAGCAAAAAGAGAACACGACATGATTGAGAAAATGGCGTCACTTGCACAAGCCCGAACGGCGAGTTATGAAGATGAAAGAAGCATTGAGAGAGCAATCTCTGCAGCACTCTCTGAAATTAAGGCCATTGAACTTGACAACAGGGCATCGACACCGCTTGCTGGAAGATGGACTGAACACCAAAGACAAGTATCTGTCGATGTACTGTCCGCTATACCAGGTATAGGGACGAAGAAAGCGGAATCATTGGTAAATACATTCAACACTCTTTCAGGCGTTTTTTCAGCATCGGTTGATGAAATAAGCAAGTGCGAACATGTAGGTTCGGCAAGCGCTCTGAAGGTTTTCGAAACACTACATGAGTGATTAACCGCCGATGACAAGCGCACGGGTTCGTAGCTGTGCAAATCGATCGGGGTAGTGGCCCAAAGCAAAGGCAACCATCTCAGCGAGATGGAGAATCGGCATTGTCGTATCTTTACGTGCAATTTTACCGGCTTTGGATTGGTAGGAGTCGAGGTTTGCATGTGAAATGGTACATGCCGAGACGATGAGGTCGGCACCACTTGACTTTGCATCAGAGAGGACTGCAGCCGTCATGCGCATCACTGGCTTGTTAATTGTTAGCAAAGATGGAGCACCGACGCTTTGGCATTTGAGGTCATATTCAACGGGAGTGCCTCCGAGAGCTGTAATGAGTTGTTCCATGTATGTAGGCATGAATGGGTCATCAGCACCGCAGGCTCCGCTCCGTTGCATAGTTGAGCCGTAGTAGGCAGCGACATTCAAGCGAAGTGGATTAATAACAGCATCTCGGATCTTATCCAGTCCAATCTCTTCAACCAGGAAGTGGAGAAGGTGGCGTGACTGAGATTCACCGTTGTATTCGATACCTGAGGTTCGAGCAACAATATTGTTCACATGGTTAGCAAAGCCTTGGTCGTCGTTGAATTCATCAATCGTGTCACACATGATACCATGGCTTGTCGCACAAGTCGTTAGGACATCGAGGCCCTTCGATTCTGCGAGTGCGAGGTTGCGTGCAACCAATGCATGTTGGAGTTTTGGAGATGATTGTTTGATGATGTTTCCACCGTCACTGCTGGCCTTTGGGAGTTCCGTTAATTGAATACCGAGAGTCTTGCAGAGCGGTTGAATACAATCCTCTACTTCGGAAGATGCAGCACGAGCGGCATTACCGGGGTAATATGCAATTTTTACAGCCATAAATCCACCTCAGAACCTCTGGTCAATCTCATTGAAGAGGCTAACGACTTCGTGGTGCGCCTCAACTTTGGTGTTAATCATATTCGGAATTTTACCAATACCTGCAGGTGGTGCAAGAAGTGCTTGCAGACTTCGGAATGGTGGTGCACCGGTTCGTGTAAAGCCGAGGAACATACGGGCAGATACGCCATCGAAAATGTTGCTCAAAAGACCGACTGGTCCGAGTACTTGACGGTAAAGTGTGGTTTCGTTAACGTTGCCGCTCCACTTTACACTGCGACCGTACCACTTCACGAGTCGTCCATGAGGACCAGAATAATTGTTAGAATTCAATAATTTACCACGTGCGGTGTTGAGGGCTTTTGAAGCAGTACGTCCATCAGAGCTGTATCGGGCAACTGAGGTGAAGTCTGCCTCTGCCCAGACGCCATGTTCGCTCCCAATTGAAGCCATCAAGGAATCACGCTGTGATTCGCCAGTTCGTGGGTCAACACACCGATTCCATTGCTGCAAGAGGACTCCCGGACCCATGTACTCCGAATCATAGGCAAAAGTATCGGACATTGACTGCAACAGTTGGAAGGAAACTACATCCCCCATTGCGTGGAGGGTGTTCGCAGTGGCAGCTTCCATCGTGCCCATTGGGCTACCGTTGAGAAGGGTGTGGCCGTCACGAGGGTCGGCCTTCATCCACGGTTCACTGGATGAACGTGTTGTTTCATACGATGTGTAGTCGACAACAAGGTCACGTACAACTGGATATCCTGGGACTGGCTCCACTTTGAGGACACCACCTTCATTGACTAAATCACTGATTTGAGCAAGGTCAGACAAAACAATTCGACCGTTGACTCGAACACCGGATGTTGGAGATCCATTACCGCTTCCTCTTCGGAAAGCAAGGCTTCCATCCACGTCTTGTTGGACTGCCATAAGTAGGTCTTCAACAGTAGCATGACCTGGCACTGCGCATGCGATGGTATCCCATCCTGAATCTGCGGCTTCAGGGCAGTAGCGGAACAAGGAAAGTGTGATGGAAATGTCTTCTTGAACAATGGAGCCCGGAGTGAAGTCACCTTCGACAACCTCGTCGCCAGAGCCAGAACCGTATTCGATCATCTCATCGAGAAGTACTTCCTGCAATGTACCCGATTCATCGACACAAGCAATGATAGGAAGGGCTTCTGCAACCCATTGTGCCCACGGAGTATCGAAGTCTACATCGCACAATTGAGTGGTGTGAACCTTGCTTGCACCCAATGCAACATACTTCTCATCCCAGTCAGTTCCAGCCTTGCAGAATTCGTCGTATGAAGAATCGCCGATCGCACAGACACTGAATGAGACTCCAGACATCGATGGTGCTTGAGTGCTGACGGATTGCCAAAGAGATTCAGCATTGTCGGGCATTTCTCCCTCGCCCCAAGTGGATGTAATAATGAGTGTACGCTTGTGATTTGGAAGGGTCGCTGCGTCGAATCCATCCATGTCGTAAACGGTAGGAACGAGCCCATAGTTTGCGGCGAGTTTTGCAGTTTTCTCAGCAAGACCCGCAGCGTTACCCGTTTGAGAGCCAAAAAGAATGGCAAGTGAACGGTCGCCGCCACCGAGAAGGGCTTGGAGTTCTGCGCTCCCTCCAGTAGCAACAGCTACGGTTGCGGCAGGTGCTGCAGCAACTTCTACCGCAGGTGCAACCTCTGCTACTGTTTCAGTTGCGCCGTCGGTTTGAAGTTCGAACTTAATAATCTCAACTGGACAAGCATCAGCTGCTTCAAGAATCATCTCACCGTAATCACTGCCGAAAGAACCAGCCATGGAGGCTCCACCGACGTTTCGGTCGAGAACGCCATCGGTGCGGACTGCAGCAACAATCTTCGATGAATCATCGGAAACCAAAAACACTTCAGGACAAATATCCTGACAAGCGTCACATGTGATGCAATCTTCTTCAATCCACACCTTTGCTACGATGGTCATGCTCGTCACCCTCACTTACGCGTCGTAAGCAAATATTCCCACCATGGAGAGGCCTTTCAAGGTTCGCTTTTGTTCCCTTCAAAGAAGGACGACAATTTCAAGAAAAATAGTGTACGAAACATGACTCCAAACAGTGAGTCGACATCACATCTGGAAGTCGCCCATGCCGCCCATATCTCCCATTCCGCCGTCCATTGAGACGCCCTTGGAAGAGATGACATCGTCGATTCTCAAAATCATGATTGCTGTTTCTGTAGCAGATTGAATCGCCTGTTCGACGACTCGCATTGGTTCAACAACATTTGCTTGCTTCATATCAACTACGCCACCTTCGTAAACATTGATTCCTGCGTGCGACTGACCGTCTGCGTGTGCCTTGCGAAGTTCAATGAGGGTTGTCACGGGGTCAAGTCCTGCGTTTTCAGCCAGTGTACGTGGAATGATTTCCAATGCGGAGGCAAAGGCTTCGATTGCCATCTGCTCACGGCCGCCGACGGTCTCTGCGTAGGTACGCAGATCACGGGAGAGTGCTGCAAGAACACTGCCTCCACCGGTCAAAACTGCGCCGTCTTCCCAAGCAACTGAAACAACACCGACCGCATCATCGAAGGCGCGACGGATTTCATCCACAACGTGTTCAGTTCCACCACGAAGAAGAACTGAAACTGATTTCGCTTCGGGACATCCAGTGATGAACGTCATATCGGATTCACCAATTTTACGCTCTTCGACCTTTGCAGCATGACCAAGGTCCTCGTCGGAGAGGTCGTCGACATTCGTAACAATTCGGCCAGCAGTTGCCTTTGATAGGGCTTCCATATCCGATTTCTTAGCGCGGCGAATAGCAAAGATGCCAGCTTTCGACATGTAGTGCTGGGCAAGTTCGTCAATCCCTTTTTGACAGATAAGCACAGTTGCACCGGAGGCTTGGATTTTCTCAACAAGCCCGCGGATGTAGTTTTCTTCCTCCTCAAGGAAAAGAGCGAGTTGATTTGGGTCTGTAATCTGAATCTTTGCATCGACTTCAGTCTTCTTCACCTCAATTGCTGAGTTAATGAGAGCAATTTTAGCATCAGAGATTGAACGTGGCATTCCTGCGTGAACTCTTTCCTTATCCAGAAGGATTCCGTCAATAAGAGTTGAATCTTTAATCGAACCACCTTGTCGCTTTTCGACTTTGATGTCGGAAAGGTCAACAATTCTCTCTTCGTCTTCGATGATTCCAACGGCGTTCACTGCACGAACGCAAATGTCAGCCATGAAACTCTTGACCGCACCAGCAGACTTGCCGGTAAGAGCAGTTTTCGCAACCTCCATCAAAACGGAATCTTGGTTCTCAGTCGAGATACCATGGGCTTCAAGCAATTCAACTGCTTTCTCAGCAGCGAGCCGGAATCCTTCACAGATCACAGTAGGATGAACGTTCTGTTCAATGAGGTCTTCGCTGCGCTTGAGAAGTTCTCCAGAGAGAACAACAGCGGAAGTTGTCCCGTCATAGCAATGCTGTTCCTGAGTTTTTGCGACTTCAATGATCATCTTGGCGGCAGGATGGTCGATGTCCATTTCTTTGAGAATGGTTGCACCGTCGTTCGTGATGACGACATCACCCATTGAATCCACGAGCATCTTGTCCATGCCTTTCGGTCCGAGTGTAGATCGAACTGCATCAGCTACAGCCTTGGCAGCGGCAATGTTGTTTGATTGAGCGGTTCTACCGCGAGTTCGCTGTGTTCCATCCTTCAAAATGAAGATGGGTGCTTGTCCGTTTCCATACATATGAACGTCTCCTTACAACTATGCCGAGGGCGAGTACGCCTTGAACCCTACGCTTGGGTTTTAATCGATAATTAAGCCTGCCCATTTTGCTCAAGCCACATTTGGCCGTAGACATTCCACTGTTCCATGGTCCATCCATCGGGCAAACCTGCAGCAGGAACCGGTGGAGCCGTTGAAGCAGTACTGAGTTGAGGCGATGGAGCTGTTGGAGCAGGGGCGATTGGAGGCGCTGCTGCAGGAGGAGTACCGACTGGAAGGGAAATTGATGGCAGTGACTTTGGTATATCGTATGCTGCACCAGCGACAGGAACTGTTGGTGCTGCGGCAACAGCGCCATAGGTTGCTTCGACGCTGCCTTCGTAACCTTCTTCTCCCCAGCCTCCGTAATCGTCTTCTTCTTCCTCTTCGGTGAGGATGCGGAAAATTACTCCAACGCCGATGAGAAGAACAACGATGAAGCCAATCCAAGTGAGGATTGAACCAATGTCTACGCCATCAGAATCTCCGCCGGCACCGTCAGTGGAAAGATCGGAACCGGTCTTGATCAACTGAAGTTGTAAAGTGGTGCTGGATGCATCACTTACGGTTTGAGATTCAGCCCATAGGGTAAGGTTGGTGAACAGAGAGTCGCTGCCGAGATTGTTAAGGGTCGTCGATGAAACGGTGAATATGACCGTAACTTGTCGTTCTTCTTCGACATCCAAGGAGAAGGTCCTGTCGCCGTTGGCAAGTTTGGATTGCACCCAGTTCGAAGAATCACCACTGTCGAGGTTCATAGATACGGATTGTGCAGTCGTGTATTGGTTTCGAACGGTAACGGTCATTGACCAAGCATCGACAGGTTCTGCCTCATCGATGACGAGCATCTCCGTTGGGATAATCTTTAACCAATTTTGAGAACCAACAAGATAGGTTGCTGAACCTGAAGAACTGATGGTCGCATCGTTGACGCTGGTCGCAATGATATCCAACACCAATTGACCTTCAGTACCATCTTGGAAGGAAAAGCGAACCGAAACGTTGTAACTGCTTCCGGTAGGAATCTCTGGCGTCATTCCGTCAAAGAGATTCGTGAACTCGATGTTCATGCCGGCTGGCGAGTTCGAAGTCATCGTGAAGCGGTCGACATTGTTACCATCGTTGAAAACTTCGAACTGCATGGTTTGAGCAGATTGACCCGGTATGTAGGATTGGTCGGCATCTTCGTCTGAAACTCGGACTGCTGCCGTGTCAAGAATGTCCACCGTAAGGGTAATTGAAGCCTTGACCGATGAATCATCAACACTCGTTGCAGTAACAGTAAGACTGTACAGTTGAGGGGCCAATCCGATTGGCATTGGCAAATTCAATTGAATAATCGATGAGCCATCCCAAGCATCCATAACTGCAGTTTGGCTGCTTGCCAAGTTTGCACCAAGTTGCCAGTTTTGTTGAGTTAAGGAGAGGTCGTACTGCTCGTCATCGTTACCTGTGTTGTAGATGCTGATGTAAACTTTCTCTGCCACGCCATTCGCTGGCCCTGAAAGATCAGTGTTGTCTGTTTCCATTGAAACTTGACGAAGAACTGGCACCTCAATGTTGCGAGTAAGTACATCGTTACCAAACAAAGCACCGCAAGATGGGCAGGTTGCTCGTAAAGTGAAAGAAACAGTACCTGGATTTGCTTGGGTAGCTGCAGTGACGTTCAACTGAAGATTGACGCTCTCCCCACGGCCGACATAAACAGGACTGGAGACAGACGCACCAGTATCATTGACAAGGAGTGCAGACCAATCATCCTCGGAAAAAGTGGTAGCGAGATTGAATGAAGCATCTCTGTTTCCAGAGTTTTGCAGACGGAATGGGACCAAGCCCGACTGACCAGGGCCAAACGAGCCTGCTTGGAGACCAACGGTCGATGTGAGAGACACACCGAATTGTTCAGTAACGCCGACTGGCGAAGATATTCGCGCCTTCTCTCCGGAGTTCTGCCCGGATGCATCCGTAAACCACAGTTCCCAAGTGAGTTGCTGAACATCAGCGCCAGGTGGTATGGTGAGATTGACCCAAAGGTCGATAGAACCACCACCAGGGATTGGAGGGATGAGAATACTGGTATCGTGGTCAGGGACCAAAGTCGAATAGCCTGCACCGTTCAGGTACACTGCGTCTTGACGAATCATTGGATTTGCAGGGTTCATCCATGTGAGATTAGAGATATTTGACTCCGAGCGGATTGTCGCAGGTGCGTATCCGTTGTTGGTAACCGTACAATACAAAGTAAGGAGATCGTTTGGTGGGGCTGAATAACCGTTTTCTGGAGCGTCGCAGTTGACATCCAATGTATACTCTTGCACCTTACGAACTCCAAATTGAATCCAGTCATCCACATGGAACCCCTCAGTTGCTCCGCTGCTGTCGCTGCGAAGGACCATTCCCATCGAGAATGAGTTTCCGCCAAGGAATACATTTTGGTTGGTCACATATGGGTTTTGAAGATAAGTTACTTGAGGGTCCCAACTGATACGAGTCCATTGGTCCGGAGCCTGGCTCGGGTTGCCTTGGGCGATATCATAAACTATGGATTCGTTGATATTTTGGCTACCAGAACCACGCCACATTTCAATCGAAACACTGTCGCCAGAGGCAACACTGCCCCATGCTTGAATATGTATTTGCGAAGAGATGTAGTTTGATGCATAGAATACATTTCGACAAATCCAAGTGCCGTATACTTGAGACATTCCAGCGTCGAGTTGAGCGTTTGCACCGCAGTTGTTGCCGTTGGTAGAGATGAATGAATTGACGAGGCGATCGTGTGCATTTGAAGGATAGTTGTTACCCGACTCAGCATTGCCCCAATGTTTGGAACCTACGGCTCCACCAGAAAGGTCGGTCCATGAGCCATCGCCGTTTGCGTTACCCCCGTCAACAGGATAGCGGGCTGGAATGAAGGTTGAAGACTGAGTTGTTGTTCCATCGAAGGAATCTCGCATTATCGCTACCGGAACGGTCTTTTCCATCATGTCGTTTTCGTTACGGTCGTCACCGTTCGAGTCCTTGTCAATCATGGCTCGGAGGGTGAGGCCACCAGAAAGGTCATTGGTCGTTGTATCGAGAATCGAATGTGCTGCAGTTGGAGTCCAGATGAACGTTTTGGAATCAGATTGACCACTGACGAGATCTCCGGAGGTCCAATTGAATGTTTCCATCACATACCCGATTGGGTGGATGACCTGAATCATGGCAATACTGTCTTTACCGATGAAAGAACTGCCTCCACGTTGAATTTCCATCCCGATCTCAATTGAATCTCCTTCGAACAGATAATCGACGATAGAACCGTCTGATTGCGTCCATTCTTCAGCCGCATCAGTTGCGTTACCAACGGAAATAGAAACGACACGCCAATCATCGTTTGCCCCACCACGACCAGCAGCAGCACTGGCGGGTGCAGCCATTCCTAAGGCAAGAGTTTGGAACAACAATAGGGCAACAAGGGTCAACGGAGTGATACGACGCATAAGACCAACGAGACCTTCCAGTTTCACGCGGCATATAGAGATGGCCTTTTGATGACCCCGTAGGGGTCACATGGATTAGCTTCGTAATCACTTGGATTTACGCAGCCCCGTTATCGCAGGTTGGTCGTATGCTGGCGAGGATGTGAGTTCTTGAACACCGTCTGAGAGATGACCAGCTGCGTCTTTTTGGTCAAACAACTCACTGATTCCATCAAACGATATATCTTCAGCCTCAGGAGGTATTGAATCAAGAACACCAGCAGCGTCATCAACCGCAGAAATTCCTTGGGATACTGTCTCGAGATGGGACGGTGCTTGGACTGCTAAGGTTGAACCTCCAACGGCGGCACTGGCAGCCTGAACTGCAGTAGCTGCCTTACTCGCCAATGCTGTCCCAGCAACCACGGCTGCAGTCGTTGCAGCAGAGGCGGCGATTCCGGCGCCTTTACCAACAAAACTCGCGGCTTTTGATGGTGGTTTCTGTGCAGCGGTTGGATTTTGAAGCTCATACATCCATTCGGGAGGATCTGACGAACCTGCCCCCAATACTGCAATCGTGGTAAAAGCAGCCAGGGGCATAACAGCAAGCGCTGTGAGTAAATCAAGGAAGGATGTTTCTGGAATCGAAGCGATAGACAAAGATGATTCAAACAACTCTTTTTCGAGATTGATATTGAGGTTGAGGTCTGGGCCCATCCAGCCGATAACTGCCACGCTTGCTACACGCCCAAGAAGCCACAAAACAAGAACAGGGGCAAGCCAAGAAAGTTTCGTCATTGAAATGAGCCATTTCCGCGTAAAAGAGGCGATTCCGATGTATTTTTCAGCAATCCGAGGATACACTTTCATGATACTCAAGAGGCCAAATAGGTAGACGAGAAGGGCCATTTCGAGTCTACGCTCAGAATGCATCACCGTATCAGGAATAAGCAAAACGAGCATCAACGGCACAGTTGCTAAAATCACTTGGAACGGCACTGCAAGTAGAATCAAACCGCCATGAGTTGACAGAATCGTATGTCCGTCAACCCATCGTTCATGCGCTAAAACAGTCAATCTGCCGTGAGGTGATTGCGCGTATTTCTTGCGCAGAATCCGACGTGAAAATGCATCAGATTTACCCCTACTGAGCCCTAAAAATTGCAGCCAACCTCCTTTTTCAACGACTCGTAAAGGCCTAAATCCACCCAACAACAACGCCAACAAAAGAGCAATCATCCCGTACATCAGCGATGCAGCCACAATCCAAGGCAACATGTCCCAATCGAAGGAGAGAGCAGCACTCTCATCTGCCAGTGAAAATTGGAAGAAATAAGTAATCAAAAAGGCAGCCAATGGCGTTAGAAATACCTGACAAAAAGCAATAATTGTCAACCATACTCTGGGGATGAGCGTTTTTCGGCGCGCATACCTCCCCATGAATGACGCTGATTCAGTCCCATCTCAAAGATTGCCCCTCAGAAATGGAGAAAATCGACGGTTGTGATGATGCAACAAAAGGCCGTCATTCTTCTTCTGCAACTGGAATCTGGTCGAAGAAAGTCAGAACAGAATGCCCATCTGTGAGCAAGAGGTAGAGAAATCCGAAAGGCCGTCTTTCGCTTCGTTTACGGCCGAGGTCTGGTCGAAGCATATCGGAGAGTTTTGAATTACAATTTGGACAATAGACTCCAGAGACCCCCCAATGCGGAGAAGCCCAGTTGCAACACCCATCGGAACTTTCGGCCTTGTCAGCGAGAACCTGCAATTCTACCGCCATTTGCTTGGTCCAAGGAGGTGGCATGCCTCCGACAAAATACTGCAGGCGGTTAAGAATAAGCCAACTGCTGGAAACCCAAAGCCCGAATCCGAAGGCTGCATTGCCCCAACGAACCGATGCAATACCAAGAATCAATGGAAGTATGACAACAACAAGACCCATCCAATAGAACATGCGCATGTGCAGAACTCGCTGCGTAAGGTGAGGAGACAATGGCAAAGGCTCAGGATGCGGCGGCAGTTTCGTGTTGAAACCTCGGGTTCTCGACAACATCAAAAACGGAAAACGCGGTAAAATTGTACCGAGAAGAACCCCAAGCAAAAAGAATCCAGTGGCTGATAAAAAGCTCATACATTCACCTACTCGTTGGACTGAAGGCGAAGAAGTGTCTTTGCAACAATGTCCATGCCCTTGCTGATGTCTTCTTGACTGATGGTGTAAGCAAAACGGAGGTGTCCTTCACCGGATGGTCCGAAAGCCGAACCTGGTGAGCAAAGCACACCGTCTCGAAGCAATTCCATTGCGACTTCTTGTGAAGTCATGTTGGGCACATTGACCTTAGGGAAGACATAGATCGCACCCTTTGGCTTGTGACATTCGACTCCAGGCATAGCGTTCAACCGCTTGACAATTAAGTCGCATCGTTGTCTAAATTCTTCTGCCAAAATATTTGGATAATCGCTTGCCTCGTTCATTGCAGTAAGAATTGCATATTGCATAGCGTCGTTCGAGCACGCTGTGATGTAGTACTGCATCTTGATAATTTGCTGCATAGCCTCACGGTTGGTAGAAGCGATGTAACCCATCCTCCAACCGGTCATGGCAAAGGTTTTCGAAAAGGAGTTGACAACCAACACACGGTCATAGTCAGTGCCCATGAACGATACATGGGGGGCATTGAAGACAATTCGGTCATACACTTCATCGGAAATAATCCATAGGTTGTGCCGTTTGGCAAACTCGAGCAATTGGTCACGCTGAGATTCGTTGAGAGTTCCACCGGTGGGGTTGCTCGGGAAGTTGTACAGGATTGCAACGGTGTTTTCATCAACAAGCGATTCAAGGTGCGCCACATGAGGAATGAACTCGTCCTCAAACAAACATGAATAGTAACGCGCTGTGCCTCCAGCAATAGTCACGTCGGGACCATAAAGTGGGAAATATGGTTCAGGAAGCAAAACATTGTCTCCCGGATTAACGAGCGTCAAAAACAAATTGAGGAGTGCATTGGTGCCAGACATGGTAATGCAGATGTTACTTTCATCCATCCCAGATTGGTACGAATCCCATGACTCCGCAATTTTTTGACGAAGCTCCGGCAAACCTGCAGTTGTCGTGTACTTGTTACGGCCGTCTAACATAGCCTGGTGAAAGGCTTCGATAGCAACTGGAGGAGGCTGAAAATCGGGCTCCCCGAGGCCAAACGAAATAACATCATCACCGGCGAGGTCAAACATTTTGCGAACACCCGTAGGCTGAATACTCAATGCTCTGTCGCTGAATGTCCCCATGTTATCACCGAATCAAGTGGTCCTTTTGAAGCCGAGGTCAAAAATGAATCTCCGTATCGTCATTTCCCATCGCCGATCTCGTCGACCAGAACTCCATCGATGACTTCAGCCATCTCAGCATCTTCAGCAATTGCTGCATCGATTGAAGCGTTTGATTCCTTCGTCGAAATGCCTAATGGAGCATCCGTTCGAGAGTTCCAAAGAAGAACGATCACAATGATGCTGAGCAGAATGAAATAGCCACTTGTGGGCAGTGCAGCAAACAAACCTGACGCTTGGTTCGAGACACCATCACCTGTACCCATGACTGATACCGAAACTGGAAGGGATTGTACTCCTTGTTCGTTGAGAGCACGGAATTCTACAGTCTGATTACCTTCTGCCAAAGCATCAAGGTCGAGCGCCACCATCCATGTGAACCGTTCCAAAGCGGCAAGTTGAGTGCTTGTTTCATCAAATGCTGCGCTCTTCCACTCTCCGCTGCCTATTCGATATTCAACCGCTGAAATTGTTCCTGCTTGACTCCAAGCTATTCCTTCAATGACATGAAGGCCATTGGTTTCGTTAATTGAAGAGTTGGTGACGTGAACTTGTGCATGTACATCGATTGAACCAGTCAGATTTTCTTCCTTGAGCATTAGAGCCATCTTGGTCGCTTCGTAAGCATCAGCCATGCCCCATCCGAAGTCACGGTTCCAGAACGGGTCCACATCTGGTTGAGTCGGTTCTCCACGGCGTTCAGCAGTGAGTTTGATGATTTCTTTCATCTCTGCCGGCGAGAGGTCAGGATTTGCTTCAATCATCAAGGCGAGAATTCCTGATACTGCAGGTGTGGCATACGATGTACCCGAGCCACGCCCTGTGTAGCCATTCTCAGAAGCGTCGCCTCCAATGAAATTGTTGCACAAACCACTCGTCACGCAACCTTCGGCTTGGACAATGTTGGTGCCAGGTGCAGTAATCTCTGGTTTGAGTTCATTCAGAGGATTCCCATCACCGTTGTCTCTGCGAGGGCCACGAGAGGAATAATCTGCAATCGTGTCGTCTTGACGGTCAACTGTGTTGCGGTCATCGGTTGCACCTACGGTAAGTGAGAGATCTGAAGAGCCCATACCAGACAAACCATCGTTCGAGGGGCCGTCGTTTCCTGCGGCCACACTGACAATAATTCCAGCCTCCATGGCTTCATTGAGGATTTGGCTGTGCATGTCGTTACCGTCCGAGCCTCCGCCTTCGTGAGAAGTGATTCCCCACGAGAGAGACAAAATGTCTATGCCGTAATTTGTGCCATCTGCCCCTTGCCATTCGGTGTCTTTGTTGTCGATAATCCATTGGATTCCGTTCATAGCAGATTCATAAAACTCCTGTTCCAAAACATAATTTTCAAACGGACCTGCGCCTGCATCTGTTCCGATACGAACATCCACGAGCGCTGCATCAGGTGCTGAACCGTAGAATTCAGTTTGTGCACCACTCGCATCAATGCCCGTTGCAGCTGCCATACCCATGCATGCAGTTCCATGTTGATTGCCGTCATCAGGGTCAAATGTGCCGTCGGTTTCTCTTACACCGCCACCTGCTGCGATGCAAATTGGGTCGGACGGAGTGTAACAAACTGCATCGTATCCAGCAACGAACTTTTCACTGAGCCCAGGATGTTCGTTATCGACGCCGGTGTCAACCATGGCGATATTCACACCTGCTCCAGAAACGCCGAGGTCCCATGCACCTACTGGATAGAAACTGGAGTTGCTCGCTTTAACTGCGGGAGTTTGCACATCGCCGTAGAAGATCACATTGCCGTACTCTTCTACCATCACCACATCATCAAGCGCAGCCAAATTTGGTGCCAGGGTCGTATTGACCTGCCCCAAGAGAACACCGTCTACAGCTTCGATGACATCGACTACATTCAATCCGAGGCCCGCTAACGCGGCTAGGTGGACGTCGGTCACATCGGTTTGATACACCAGTGCAGTACCGGTAACCCCGATTCTCGATTCTATAGAGTCGTGAATTCCGTTACGGTCGAGGTCCAGCGAAGTGCGCTCCCACCATGGAGTGTTGTCATCAACCCAATCGGGGGATGTTTGTTCAGGAATCTCAAATGTTTGTCCGGATTGAATCCATTGAATGCCTTCGGAATCGACGGATGTCCAAGAGGAGCGTTCAACGTCATTCGAAGCAGTCAGAGATCCAGTAACGGGGCCCATGAGGAGAGCAAAAAGAAGCAAGGCAATCGGTCGGCGCATAGAATTCCCAAACGACCCTCGAAGGCATAATTCAAGAACATATGCCTCTTATGGAAAAGTTCCACTTGAGTTGAAGAAAATAAAACATGGAAGATCGTTTTGAACCCTTCCCAAAAAAAAACAAAAATGCCGCCCTACAGCGGCTATGAAAAACGCAATACTGCGTACAGATAAGCAACAAAGGTGGGAGCAGAGGGATTTGAACCCCCCCCAGCGGATTTCTTCTGAAACTGCCCACCGAAATGGGCAGTCTGCAGGATTGCAACAGGTCGGCGCTCCAGTTGGTCATCAACTTTCAGCAAACCCACTCGTCGTCATTCCTGTGCAACTGGAGCCCGCGATACTACCAAGCTATACTATACTCCCTAAGTGTAGAAACACCATAAATCAAGACTTGGCTTGTCTACGAGCACGCTTTCGACGGCGCAACTTCTTCTTACGCCACTTCCACCGTTGGTTACCGGTTTTTTTCCAAGCACGTGAGCCTCGCTTCATGGTGAACGAGCCTCCGACCAACCATCCATATATGAGAGCATCGGGTTAATCCACTGAATCTCAATTGCAATAATTGAAACAATTTGCACCTCGAAAGACACCATTGCGTCGTAGAAATGGGCATTTTGGTTCAAAGAAGCAAACTCTTCGCAAACATTCGAGGCATCTACAGAATGTCCACCATAATCTACATGCCAGTGTATTAATGAAACCAGATTGCTCTTTTGCAAACATAATAAATCAGATTTGTGAGGAGCGTTCAATGGAGCAGGTGAAAAGCAGCAAGAGCAAATCACCTATACTTCGCAGGTTCGGCTTGACCCTTTTTCTTGCGAGTTTCATGTTGTGGCTTTACCGGCATGATTTGAACCCTGTCAACTACATCATCATGGTTTTGCTCATTTTTAGGGCATCAGAATATGCTGTTTCCAAAACCTCGCTCTTTGCAAAGAAAGAGATGGATATTGAGTCACCAAGTATTGCCCGACGAGCAAAAATCTATTCGACACTGGTTGCTATATTGCTCACCTTCATCGTAATTTCAGCAACTGTATTTCTCCAATTTTCCCAGCAAGTTGGTGGAGATCCTGGCCCATATGACTCAGTGAATTACCGTGATGGAGCATTTCACAACCTTGAAGATTCAAACACTGGGACGGGCTCGTTTCTCGGTACAGCCCTCGAATACCTAATCGATGATGGGAGTCGGTATCCAAGTTCAGTCCTACCATCAATCGAATTTGCTCCTATGAACCTTACAGGAGATGAATTGGGCATCACTTGGTTCGGACATTCTTCCATTCTCGTTCAGACAGTGAACTTCACCCTCGTGTTCGATCCTGTGTTTGGTGACGACAACACTGATCCTCTGTTCTTTGGACCTTCACCCTTTGAATACGAGCATACTTACGAACTCGAAGACTTGCCACCTATCGACTACGTGTTCATCTCACACGACCACTACGACCATCTCGATATGGATGCTGTCAAATTCCTTAGCTCTTCTCAATATATTGTCCCGTTAGGCGTAGGCGCTCACCTTTCTGAGTGGGGAATCCCGAGTTCGAGCATTCTCGAATTTGATTGGTATGAAGAGGCAAACGTGTCTGAAGAGATGAGTATTGTTTTCACCCCGTCTCAACACTTCAGCGGCAGAAGCATTTCAAGCGACAACACACTGTGGGGTTCTTGGGCCGTTTACATCAACGACCATGCGCTGTATTTCAGCGGCGATGGCGGGTATTCCAGTGAATTCTCTGAGATAGGAGACAAATACGGGCCTTTCGACATCGCATTCATCGAGGCGGGGCAATACGATGAAGCGTGGTCTGACGTTCACATGTTCCCAAACCAAACCGTTCAGGCTGCATTTGACCTCAACGCTGAAACCCTCTTGCCGATTCACAACACAAAATTCGTTCTTGCTCTGCATGGATGGGACGAACCACTCGAAGAAGTCTCGACTGAGGGCCAACGAAGAAACCTAACAGTTACCACCCCGATGCTTGGAGAAAGCTTTCTTCTAAGCGAGAACATGCCAAGTGATGCTTGGTGGAGAAATGTATCGGTATACGAACCTCCGATGCTGAAACAAAGTTCTCTCGTTGGGGCTTTGATGTACTCCTCAATGCTACTGGCAGCAGCCATGGTACAACTCGGCTCAAAGAAGCCAAGTGTTCATCTCAAGACAACATACGAGGATTGAAAACCTCGTGCTCATGCTTCTTAACATGGAGAGAGCGTTGTTAGGCGGGGGATGTTTTTGGTGCACGGAGGGTGCGTTCAAAGGATTGTATGGCGTTGAATCTGCTCTTCCTGCCTATGCTGGAGGCCATGATCCAAATCCAAGATACGAGCCAGTGTGCTCTGGAACTACAGGTCATGCTGAAATCGTTGAAGTCGTGTTCGATCCTAACTTGATTCCATTCGAGACCGTACTTGAGATATTCTTCACAGTGCACGACCCTACCCAACTCAACCGCCAAGGCAACGATGTAGGCACACAATATCGAAGTTGCATCATGCCAACGACCGAGCAGCAAACGCTGACTTCCCAGATTGTGATTGAACGAATGCAGGCACACTACGACCGTCCAATCGTTACGACGATCGAAGAAGCAAAACATTTCACGCTTGCCGAAGAATACCATCATGACTACTACGCAAGAAACCCCGGGCAAGGGTATTGCATGGCGGTTGTCGGCCCTAAACTTAGGAAAGTCCGAGCCAAACACGCTCATCTTTACATTGCGTGATATTGAAGTGGCGTCTGTGACAGCGTCGTTGCATGGTGAACAATGTTCCTCGCCCACCGACCCCTGTTAACGAACCTGTGCTCGGCTACCTTCCAGGCAGCCCTGAGCGAGCAGCACTCAAGGCTGAAATCGCTCGTCAAGAAAGCGAAATCCTCGATATACCATGCATCATCAACGGCAAGGAAGTCTTCACTGGTGACATCGTTGAGCAAGTCATGCCGCACGACCACAGCCACGTTATCGCCCGAGTTCACATGGCCACACAAGCCAACGTCGATGAAGCAATTCAGGCATCACTTGACGCTCACGAGATGTGGTCTACCATGCCTTGGGAAGCACGTGCTGCAATCTTCTTGAAAGCAAGCGAACTCTTGGCTGGTAAATACCGTGCACAGATTAACGCCAGCACTATGCTCAATCAATCCAAAACGTGCCATCAAGCCGAGATTGATTCGGCATGTGAACTCATTGACTTCTGGCGATTTAACACGGTCTATGCTCGTGAGATCTACGAAGACATGCAACCGCCTGTTTCACCTTCAAGCATGTGGAACTCCAGCGAAGTTCGTCCGTTGGAAGGTTTTGTATTTTCTGTAACGCCGTTTAACTTCTCGAGCATCGCCGCAAATTTGCCATCAAGCATGGCCATAATGGGTAACACTGGCGTATGGAAACCAAGCCGTAACTCGTATGTATCCAACTACTTACTTATGCGACTGATGATGGATGCTGGGCTTCCAGCGGGCGTCATCAACTTCATCCCAGGTAAGGCAAGCATGGTTGGCGATACCGTACTCGCCCACCCAATGCTGGCTGGAATCCATTTCACTGGCTCAACCTCGGTCTTCCGCAAGATGTGGAGAGATGTTGCCAACAATTTAGAGAACTATCGATCCTACCCTCGTGTGGTTGGAGAAACCGGTGGAAAAGACTTCATTGTTGCACATCCTGATTGCGATGAGGCTGCATTAATTGTCGCTCTTCTGCGTGGCTCCTTTGAGTTCCAAGGACAGAAGTGCAGTGCTGCAAGTCGCGCTTACATCCCACAAACCGTATGGAACAACATCAAGGATGAGTACATAGCAGAAGTAGGCAAAATAACTCTCGGCGACCCTCGTAACTTCTCCAATTTCATGTCTGCCGTCATCGACAAAAAATCGTTTGACAATATTGCTGGATACATCGACCGAGCAAAGGCCGATGCAGGGTGTGAAATCGTAACCGGCGGCGGATATGATGGTTCAACGGGGTATTTTGTAGAACCAACGACAATTGTTTGTTCTGACCCTCACTATGAGTCGATGGGAGAAGAAATATTTGGACCGGTATTGTCCATACATGTCTATGACGATGATGGTTTTGAAAACATCCTCAAAACATGCGATGAGACCTCCGAATATGCACTTACTGGCTCGATTTTCGCAACCAAGAGAGAGGATATCCTCACTGCAATGAGAGCACTCCGGTACTCGGCAGGAAACTTCTACATCAACGACAAACCAACAGGTGCTGTCGTTGGGCAACAGCCGTTCGGTGGAGCACGTGGTAGCGGAACGAACGATAAAGCGGGTTCACCACTGAATCTGTTGCGATGGGTATCTCCTCGTTCGATAAAGGAAACTTTTGCACCCCCGCACTCTTGGGGTTACGGTTTCCTTGAAGAAAAGTAGGTGGGCGATTCATTGCCGACTTACCTCATAGCAATTGGCAAAAAATCTACTATTACGGCTTTAGAAAACGAGATCTCAAAACGAGAAGGTTTTGATTCAAGCGAACTTGTAACAAAAGAACTCTCCTCCGAGAGTCTAGTTTTGTATATGGGCAAGAATGTCAGTGAGAATGTAAAAAATTCCGAGGGGACTGAGTTTTTTTCAGGTTGGATGAACGATCACCATAATTGCTCAATATATCTGGGACAAAAAGGCTTTGAGAAGGCAGAAAAACAGCACGAAAGAAAGAATTTAAACCAGAAAGAAGGGGCATTTATTCATTCATACTGGGATGGCAAAACCTTCCGATTACAGCACGATTGCTTCGGGCTGTATCCGATTCTTTCTTTCCATGAGCGGGATGTTTTTGTTGCAAGTGATTCGCTGCTCTGTTTGACGAAAATCAGGACTGTTCTCGAACTGGAGAATGTTGTTGAAGAAAAGGCACATACGAGCAGGTTTTGGAAACATGGCCTAGCCAAATCGATAATGAGTACTTCTACTATCGTCAAAGGTATTGAGTACTTACCACCTGCAAGTACGATTACTGTCGAGCAGGTACACAAAGCAGGTCGCCAGTTCCGACTCAATGTCAAGAAAAACATACCACAAATGCCGAAGGTTTTTGAGTTAGAAACTGCTTCATACAACGAGATTTTGCTGCAATCGTTTCGACAGATTGTCGGTACAATACTCGCCATTCAATCAATAGATGGCCTCAAAATCGAACTCGGATTATCTGGAGGACTGGATTCAAGAGTTTTACTAGCAGTATTGCGAGGTAAGTCTCAACTCGCAGACAATATTTCCATTCGTTCCAACACACACCCGAGTCGCTCGAAGGACTTTGAAATCGTCAAGCAGATGTCTGAAACATTGAATTTCAAATTCAACGAAACAATCGATCCCGACAGTTCGACTTTGCCTAAGCCTAAACGAATCAAAGTGTCCAACAGGTTTGGCAATTGGGCCTTGACAAATCTGGGGATTTTTGACATGATGTACATGTATGACGATTATTGGGAACATCCTTACAAAATTCAGCTTGGCGGACATGGTGCTGAAATTGTCAAAGGCACTTTCGCAAAGTTGAGTTTCTTCAAAATCGCATTCAGATACAGAACACCAATGCGTTACCTCCGCCTTCGTAAAGAGCTGAAGACTGCATTACGTTCAGTTGGAGTTCCTTTTCGATCCAAAAATAAATTGCAATGGCACCATTTGTGCTACAAATCAGCAATTCAAAATGGCAGAAGCCTAAGCCAGTCTTTACTCGCATTACGTCCTTTCATGAACAGGACTATGTGTTCGTATAGCCTAAAAAATCCAGAAAATAATATCATGCAAGATTTGTTAATCCTTTTGGACACGGAACTTGCCATGTTCCCGTTTGATGATAAAAAAAAGAACATGTCTTCCGCCTACGTTGAATATCGCAAGAAGGAACTGTCATCCATAAGTATTCCAGCGGTTGCAACTCCATATCGAGTGTATGGATGCGTACACGATATTCAAAACGGACTGCTTGGAAGCCTACTCGAATACGGTAACGAGTTTCAAATCGATTCTCATTCCACTCGGGTAAGCCTACTCGGGAAATTGGAAAGCATTTGGGAAAGTATTGAAAACCCCGACACGCACTACAAAGAAGTGTTCAACATCGCACGACAAGAACTGTCAAAAGAGAACGCATACATACCAAATGCTGGCTCAAACGCATCAAAATTAATGATGGTGGAATTGTTTGATTAATCCGTTCCTTTGTTACGGTTTCCTGAAAGAATGAATGGATTTTTTCTTGCTCCGGTCAATTCTGTTTAAAGAGTCCACTAAAACTCTGGATTCAAACCGTTGGCTCACCATTGAAATAAGCCACCAACCGAGTGTCAAGAGGGGGGTGGCAACGAACGCAACCAGTCCCAGCCACAGCAGAAAATTGCCTTGCGTGAGTGGCCAAGCCCAAATTGCACTACCGGCAAGCACCAACAAAAAATACAACCTTGCAGCCTCGCTTGGAGTGGACCAACCCTTGTGGTCTTTCCTCGGGGCAAACAAGAATCCCATCAGGCCCATGCACGTAAATGAAGAGAACGAGATTATCAAGGCGTGTTTAATTCAACAGACCCGGTGGTTTGATGTGTAAGAGTTGAGAGCGTCCATCCCGCAATGATGAGGGCTTGAGCCGACTGCTGTTTTTTCAGTGACGAGTGATGGGCGAACTGAGCGGGACCTCTTCGTAAATGTGATAGGTGTCAGCCATGCTGTTCATTTCATGCAGGGTCTGCCTATCACTCCGTTGAGTCCGCCTCCTGCAGGGCTGGTCTTAGCGTATCCATCCTCGAAATGGAAGACGATTCGCTCGATGCTCGGCTTCGTCATATTGCTTTTCATAGTAGCCAATGTATCCACGTCACTGATTTTTGGGGGCTTACTTGACAGTGATTTTGACGGAGACCTCGGCCCGTCAGAACCATGGTATACGCTGTTTGGCTCGTTATGCTTGATTCCATGCGTAGCTGGATTCGCCTTCTTCAGAAGACCCCGACTTACACACATCATTCGGACGCAAAATTCTGTTTTTGGTAACACATTCAACATGATTACTCCGCAGACTGCCGTTCAAACGTTTGAGAAAGTTACTGTGGAACACCATCTCGTCCGTGACACAACACCTTTGGAAATGCCGAGTGGTAAACAACTGTGGTGGTTGTTCTTTGGAGGTGTATTCTTTAGCAGTGTATGCATGTTACCGTTACTGATTATGGGACTCAACTTATTCACAGGGGTTCTTTTTGCTCTGATTGCCATCCCTGCCTTCATCATCGGTTTTTCGACTCCAGTCTTTGCTTGGTGGTCGACTTCAAACACCTACTTTGGCCTCCCAACCACACGGCGGCTCGCTGAGTGGATGTTAATTGCAGGGATGATCTCAACACTCCCTGCGATTGCGATAAACTCCTTTCTCTCACCGCTCATCCTCAACGGGGTAGGACTCGATACCTCTGAAGCTACGAGCCTTGGTTTCGGTTTGATTCTCATGCTTTCAGCACCAATTGGAGAAGAACTGTGCAAAGCGGCTGCAGTTCTGGCCTTGGCCCGATTCATCGACAGCCCTCGCCGGGGTTTTCAAATCGGTTTCACCGTTGGACTCGGATTTGCTTTGCTTGAAAATTCAGTCTACATCTTGGGAGCATTCGCGTCTGGAGAGGAGGCTGCCATTACATTCGCCCTTACCAGTGTCTTACGCGCCATCAGTTCAATACCCGGACATGGAGTATGGACTGGAATATCTGGCTACGCGATTGGAACATACTTGAACAGCAGAAAACAGCCGTTGGTTTTTCCGGGATATCAACAAAGTCAATTCGAGACAACGCCTGCAAACGAGAACTGGGTTCTCGTCGATTCATCAGGACACATAATGAGGCACTCAGTAACTGAGCACATGCAGCCGTCCATGCCACCAACTTGGTTGTCTGCATCTCCTGACAAAGCGATTCCACTTCCGGTTCAGCCTTTGAAAGCACTCGTATTTGCAATGTTATTGCACTCTTTTTGGAACGGTTCTATGTGGGGATTGTCTCTTGTTCTCACAGATACCCACATTTTAATCGACCTGTTGGTTTCGATCGTCTGGCTGTCTGTACTCATCTTAGCACTCTGGCAATTCACGCGCCACATATTACCAACTGCTCTTGCATTGGAATCGGGTTTTACCGGACAACGAAAGGAAAGCACCTTTCAAGGAGAAGATTACCCGAGAGACTGAGGGATATCCATGGATGTGCTTACCGGAGGTCTCAATCAGGGCAATTTGCTCGTGACCTCCGCCCTCCTCATCGGCTTGGTTCTGGTATCAGGACGAGCGAAAATGCTCGATAAGCCAGGGATCATCGCAGCAGCAGCCCTTGGATTTGTGGTGGGAGGCATGGGCCACTGGACTTGGTTGCTTATTCTACTCGGATTTCTGCTCGCATCCCACAAAGCCACGAAATGGCGGTTTGACGAAAAAATGCAACGGGGAATGTCTGAATCAGAAGATGGACACCGAAGTTATGGAAACGTCATTGCCAATGGTGGACTACCTGGCCTCGTTGCCATCTTCGCATTCATCACGGAAGACTGGTACAATGGAATTTGGATGTTTAGCGCAGCCGTTGCCGTAGCAGCATCCGACACTTTTGCCAGCGAAATCGGTTGCCTCGATGATAACGTACGAATGATCACCACCTTGAAACCGTGTGAAGCAGGACTTAACGGTGGTTTCTCTCCATCGGGACAGAAGGCAGCGTTTTTGGGTTCAAGCATGATTGCAGTCCTAGCCTTTGCCGCATGGATGGTAGCCAACAACGGTGACGACAGCATGCAAGTCGGTTTGATGAAAACTGCAATTGTGGGCATCATTGGATGGCTAGGTTGTCAAATGGACAGTTTGCTTGGCGCAGTCTTTGAGAACAGAGGCTACTTGACCAAAGGCGGAGTCAACGGGATTTCAATCACCTTTGGAATGCTTGTCATGTGGGCAATTCTCTCCTTAGAATTACTTCTTTGAGGTTGACTCATCTTTCTCATGGCGCCATTGCCTTCATGAACCAAAACCATGTGGTGATGTTAATGCGACAGCGGAAACTCGTACTGGTCATGTTGGCACTCCTTGTCGGAGTGATGGCATCTGGAGCGGTGAAAGCAGCAAATGACCCGGTTTACGAACCCGGCTTTGTGGAATGGGACATCGAACCACTGGAACGCCTCTTCGTCGAAGGGCTTGATGCTGAAGAAGCAGTTCTGCAACGCCAACGCACAGACAATGCCGTTGGCAGTCAGGCTGTCAATTCATTCGGTGGAATGAGTCAGGTTTTCTCGGTAAGCAGTCCGCCACTCGAAAATCCTGTCAATGCTACAGTCAACATGACGGTGTTTATGTCGGCATATATCGACAGTGTGGGTGGTCCACAATATTGCGAAAGAACAGCCTTTGGCACAGATAATAGTTTTACGATGGTGTATTCGGTTGATGCGGGTGGTGTTCCCGTCTATGATTCCGTTGTGTCTCAAGTGGTCAATACCGGCACTTCAAACTCCGCCATGAACTTCTCGGGAGAACGTATAGAGGTCTTCCTTTCGATGAAAGCAGGTGATGTATTCACCCTTACTGTTTCAGCGCAAAACAATTGTGAAGGAAGCACGATTCAAGTTCAATGGGGCGCATTTGAACAAAACAGTGGAGGCATTGTCATGGAAGGGCAACTGTATGAGCCTAAGGCTCGTGTCGTAGTCGATGCTGAGCGTAGAGCTCACATTGAATTTGAACCTCTGTTCCCATGGGGCGTGGATGATGTCAAGTCTGCTAAATGGGAACTTTGGGGGCCACTCGCATCTGATGAAAAATTCGTTAAAGATGAAGACCTCATTGTTGAAACATCAACCGGTAGAATACGGATTGACCGTCCGATTGAAGGGAATCAAACCGTGTGGGCGTGGTCTGGTATTGCTAAAATGAAACCGGGAGATGCAAATCTCGAGTTTTGCGTCCAGACCGTTTCTGGCGACCTCAACAGCGATTGCCATGCCTTCGGAATTATACGGTTTGGAGTCGAAAAAGCAGATGAAGGGATACTCAGTTCATCGGTTGTGTTGTCATTGACCACCGTTTCATCTTTAGTTGGATTCCTCTATTTTTGCAT
Organism: Candidatus Poseidoniaceae archaeon; assembly: GCA_938075675.1. Taxonomy (GTDB): domain Archaea; phylum Thermoplasmatota; class Poseidoniia; order Poseidoniales; family Poseidoniaceae; genus MGIIa-L1. The sequence goes on from CALJHE010000002.1 coordinate 43,555, forward strand.
TCGCAAGGACGAATTGCCACCACCCCCGGTTCTTATCGCATTGCTGCTGATGACAATTGTATTCCTTCCAACTGCTATGGATCAACCGAATCTTGGTTCAAACGATTTCATTGATGACCACGCACTGGTGTTTGATACTGAACTATACGACGAGAATATGCAACAGGTCCTCATCTCTGAGATATTTGATGGCAAGGATGCACTCGTACTCGCAGTTGCTTTACCCGGTACTCAGAATGTGGCGGAACAATCCGTCGAATTGAACAAAACGGTAGACCTCATTGGTGACGATATCGCAGTAGCACATATCCTTGCGGGAATGGATGCGACCACGACTGATGTTGCTGCTTTGAAAAACAACTACAACATGACTTGGCCCACCTATGTTGACCTTGATGAATCGTTCACTGCTAGCACTCCGAACGGAACTTCCGATTCGATTATCGTCTTGGATAAAACCATGCGAGTTGTGTTCTCAAGCGCACCCTCTGCCTCATCAGAAGACATCATCGTTGCTGTTGAGAGCATCAACAACGGTGGCAGCACAAGTGCTTGGTCCTATTTTTCTCTTGTTTTCGGGCCCGGGCTGTTCCTTTTCTTCTTGACGCTGCCTCGAGATGAATATGAGGCATTGGAAGACCCACTTCCTCTTGGCCTCCACATGGGGGCAATCGTTGGCGCTGGTGGAGCTGGTATCGTTTTGGTCAATCTACCGCTGTTAATTGCAACCTTGGCGCCAATTCCGACCAATTTCTTGTTCTGGGTCGATGTCGCGATGTGTGCTTGGGTTGTACAAATGTGCATCGTTACCGCCCGCAGAGGAAACCCGTACGAGGCTGACCTCGTTGCCAAAGTCATGCACAAATTTTACCCTGAAAAATTCCGTAATTGGAGAGGAGTTGAGGAAATGCAACGAGATGTCACGGTTGGTGTTTGGCTCGGATGGTTTGGCTGGTTTGCCTTCCCGTCGCTGTTCCCACAGGGGATTTCTGCAGCACTACTGAGTGGGATATCAGGTATTTTCTTCGGAGTATTGGGATTGATTTTCATCATCATATTGGGAGGTGCAGTCGTCCTATTACTGCGGACGGTTGGTACTTTCGGAGGTTGGATTACACTAATGGTTGGTGATCTCGGAACCGAGGATTACTCACGATTTGCCGGATGGTGCATTCTACCAGTGGCCATTTGGGCATCCGCCAATGCAATTATTTCAATGATGAATATCGGCGTCATTTGACGACCGAATCTTTGACAAGCGTTGAGCAGAATGTTCAACGCATGGAATCAAAAATCGAATGGAGTCGAACCCGTAAAAGCCTGTTTTTCAAATGCCCACGTGCTTGGTATTTGAGATACGGAATGAGGAGAAAGTCCTCGAACAGAAAGGCAGCATCGTTCCAGCGGCCATGGGATTTGATGCTGAGAGCAATGAAAGAAACACTCCTGGATCAACTTGAAGATCTTAAAGAAGGTAAAGAATGGTCCATTTTGTTGACTGAGAATCAACTCAAGTCCTCTCTTGAGAATCAATTGAGCGCATCTGTACATCATATATCCGAACATACAAAGGAAGCTTTACTCAAGTTTGCTCGAAGCAGATATCGGTTGCTTTGGAGAACGAGAATTCTGCAGCAACTTTTGAAAAGAAGACATGCCCAATGGTATGTATTCGACAGAAGTGAACCCATTCTACATGGGGTTCGTAAACTCTATGTTTCTCCAGATCTAGTTATTCGTATTCAGAACCGTTGGCATCTTGTACGCTTTGACATGCAAAAGTCTCCAACCAAAGCACATGATGAACATGAGGCAAATGCCATGGTGTTTTGGGCGCTCAATCATGAAGGGTTCAACGCACCCAGTGAAACGTACAGACTGCATACAATAGGATGGAGGCAAGGATTTTGGAAGTGTGACACTTTCCAGCCAACCTCTCAATCGATACGTCTGTCGCAACAATTACTGGAGCACGACATGAAAGCGATGGAGGAAATCGTTCAGTGTGGAAGAAGGAATTTAGCACTCCTACCTCTTGCCAAGAACAAAAGAACCTGTAATTCTTGCTTCTTTCGCAAGTTTTGCCCTGGAGGAGAGAATCTCGAGTTCGCAAAAAAGGAACAAGCCCTTCTTGAATTGTCAGCAAATTCATTCAAGGCTGGCTACTAAGTCTGCAAGAACGGCTTGAACATCGCTCGCTTTGGTTACACCGCTTGCGAGAAGAACACCCTCTGCCCCCAATTCAACGGCTTTGGCTACATCAGCACCGCTTTTGACGCCTGCTCCACATAGAACACGCACATTAGCGTTAACTGCTTTAACAACAGCCACGGTATCACTGACAATTGCTGGGTCTGCGGTGGTAACTGAGATATCGCCACCAATCAGTTCAGGAGGTTCCACTGCAATGAATGTTGGACCGATTTCAGCGAGGCTCTTTGCTTCATCGACATCAGCTGCACAGCCGCACATAGGGAAATCAGAAGGAAGTTGATCTTTCAAGGCAGCGACATGTTCCATCGAAACTTTGTGTTCTGCATGATTGATAATTGTTCCATGAGCGCCACGGTGAAGCGCAGTTTGGGGCTCAAGCCAGCCGGTGAAGCCACCTTGCCCGACTGGATCCAAGTGCTGAGTCCATACCTCCAAAGAAGGAGCAACTCTACGAACTGCTTCAAGGTCAAAAGCGGACACAACAGCAATCATTCGCGCTGGCCCATTTGAATGCGCTTCCATGGCGAGAGCCAATTGCTCAGCAGTCTCTCCGCTGGCAGATGCGTAAGTCTTAAAATTTACAACAATGAGTGGTTTGTTCATGTATTAGGCAAGAACAAAACGCATTTGAGCCTTCTGTTAAACCGAACTGATTCAGAGCATTTGAGGCCACTGGCCGTCAGTCATCGAGGTACCATTAGGAATAATGCTCCCGTGATCAATCACCATATTACGAAGTTCCACGTTCGAACCAATCACAACATCACGGCCAACAAGACATGATTCAACAACAGAATCCTGGCCAACTATCGCTCCTGACAAGAGCGTGGAGCGGTGAATTGTACTGTTGGAAACGACAACGTTTGAGTCAATCATTGATTCTGAAACACGGTCCGATATGGTAGTTTCACGTGAGCCATACCATGAGCTCCCATTGATGAGTCCTCGCCGAAACCGGCCTTCTTTGATACAACGGTTCACTGCATCCGACCACGCACTTGGAGTGCCAGCATCTATGAAATATCCTTCAAATTGCTGTCCGTTCAAGGCACCTTGGGAAGCGAGTTGAGGGAAAACGTCTCTTTCTATAGAATGCTTCCCATTAGGCATGAAATCAAAGATATCATCCTCAAGGATGTATGAACCAGCATTGATGAGGTTGGAGAAAACTTCCTCAGGCGTTGGTTTCTCCTTGAATTGAGTAATACGTGACTCTTGGTCAAGACCAACGATTCCAAATCGAGTTGGGTCTTCAACCTCCCACAATGCGAGCGTTCCAATTCCTCCGTTTTTCTTGTGTAAATCGAGCAAAGGATTGATTTGCAAAGATGAAACGATATCGCCATTGAAACAAGCAAAAGTTCCACTGACGACATCACGACAGTTTCCAAGAGCGCCGCCAGTACCGAGAGGTTTGTCTTCAGGAACGATTCGAACGTCAAAATCAACATCTGCTTTCGCAAAATATTGTTGAATCATGTCCACTTTGTACCCACCTGCAACGACAACTTCGTCAATCAAGTCTTCGGGAACGCCCTCTACGACCCGTTCGAGAAGTGAAAGGTCTAGCATTGGAAGCAAGGGCTTAGGCACCGAATTGGTCCACGGGCGTAAGCGAGAACCAACTCCACCGGCCAAGACTACGACTTGCATGGCTGGGCCTTCTACCGATTACCTATCAATACATCTCAATACTGCACCTCACCGAGACTGGTTCGGTGAATTGGCCCGAATGCCGCGTCAAAGTATTCAAAGACGGTCTTACTTTGGAAGGATTGGAGAGCACCATGAACATCCACGAATACCAAGGAAAAACCCTACTGCGAGAAAACAACGTCGCTGTACTTGAAGGAGTCCACTGCACGACCGTAGAACAGGCGCTAAGTGCCTATGACTCCCTTGGTAGCAAAGTGGTGGCTGTCAAGTCACAAATCCATGCTGGCGGACGAGGCAAAGGTACGCTCTACCATCCAGAGACACGAGAGCATGTCATGGACGGTGGTGTAAAAATCGCTTTCTCGAGAGAAGAAGTGGAATCCTACGCCACAAATATTCTTGGCAACATTCTGGTCACCATCCAAACCGGTGATGAAGGGAAACTTGTCAGCAATCTGTACATTGAAGCAGGCTGTGACATTGCTCATGAGTACTATCTCGCACTTCTTGTCGATAGAGACAACAAATCTGTTCTTATTATGGCTTCAACAGAAGGTGGAATGGACATCGAAGATGTTGCTCACAACACACCAGAACTCATTCACAAAGTCGTGGTCGACCCGAATGCAGGCCTTCTAGGATTCCAAAAGAGAGACCTTGGAATGTCCCTTGGACTGTCTGGCGCTGCTCTGAAATCGTTCGGCAAGATGTTGTCGAACATGTACACTATGTTTGTGCGTGAAGATTGTGTAATGGTCGAAATTAACCCCTTGGTACGGACCGGTGCTGACGAAATTGTAGCACTCGATTCGAAAATTTCATTTGATGAAAATGCTGAATTCCGCCACAAGAATTGGGATGATCTACGGGATCTTTCAGAGGAGGAAGATGTGGAAATCCGTGCAAAAGAAACCGGACTCTCCTATGTCAAACTCGATGGAAACATTGGATGCTTGGTCAACGGTGCTGGTCTCGCAATGGCAACAATGGATGTCATCAAGCTCTACGGTGGAGAACCTGCAAACTTCCTCGATGTTGGCGGTGGCGCAAACGAAGAGCAAGTCAAAACAGCATTCTCCATCATTCTTGAAGACCCGAATGTTAAGGGGATTTTAGTCAACATTTTTGGCGGCATCATGCGTTGTGACATCATTGCACGGGGCGTTATTGCTGCAACAGAAGCACTTTCGCTCGAAGTACCTCTCGTCGTTCGACTTGCCGGTACAAATGTCGACGAAGGGAAGGCCATTCTTGCTGCTTCGACCCTCAACATTCACCCTGCTGATGATTTAGCAGAAGGTGCGCAAAAGATTGTTGCGCTTATTGGAGGCGATGAATAATGTCAATTTGGATTGAAGAAGATGCGAAAGTATTGGTGCAAGGAATCACTGGAAAGCAGGGCATGTTCCATGCAGACAAGATGGTCGAATACGGCACTAACATCGTTGGTGGGTGCACTCCCGGTAAAGGCGGTCAAACCGTTGAACTCCAAGGAAAACCGTTCCCAGTGTGGCACAGCATGAGTGAAGCCATCGAAGCAACCGATGCTGATGCCACCGTCATTTACGTCCCGCCACCGTTTGCTGCGGAGGCAATTATGGAGGCAGCGGATGCCTTTGACACCATCAAAGGTGAAGGAGTCGTCGTCTGTATTACAGAAGGAATCCCAACCCTCGACATGGTGAAGGCGGTTGCATACGTCGAAAACCGACCAGGTGTTCGACTCATTGGACCGAACTGCCCAGGAATTATCACGCCCGGAGAAAAAGGCGGCGCTAAGATTGGAATCATGCCTGGCCATATTCACGCCAAAGGTCGTATCGGGATTGTCAGCAAGTCTGGAACATTAACCTACGAGGCAGTAGCCCAAACGATGAGTATTGACGAAGGACAGTCTACCTGTATCGGTATTGGTGGAGACCCCGTGAACGGCACGGGGTTCATCGACTGCTTAGCCGCATTTGAGGCCGACCCGCAAACTGAAGCCATCATAATGATCGGTGAAATTGGCGGTAATGCTGAACAAGAAGCGGCTGCTTGGGCTGCTGGAAACGTGACCAAGCCCATTGTAGGTTTCGTGGCAGGGGCAACTGCGCCACCAGGAAAGCGGATGGGACACGCAGGTGCAATAATATCTGGCGGAAAAGGGACTGCCGAAGAAAAGTTTGAGGCGTTTAGAGCGGCTGGAATTGCTTGTGCAATGGACCCTTCAGAACTCGGCAAAGTCTTGCTGGAATCTCTCAAAGCTGCTGGCTTGCGATGAACCCATTAACCGAAAACAATACTCGACACCATGGCCAAGATGCCTGAGTTCGACCCAAGCATATTGCAGGGGTTTTACGCTCAGGACTTTGAAATAGATTTGTCGTGGATGAAAAAGCCGACACAGCACCAATTCCGTTGGCGATGCCTTGAGAATCGTTGGCAATCCGCACATCGAAGAGTTCGCAACAGCACGACATTAGTGAAGGCCTTTCGAAATTCAACACCCACCGATGTTTATGTTTCAACAGCATCATGGCTTAATCCAATTGAATTGCCGCGATTACGAGATCAAGAGGCTGCTTATCCCATTCTTCTCGACCATTTGGTCGTGTTCGATATTGATGTTCCACCGTTTTGCATTGCGAACATGGAACTCGCTCGGCAATCTGCCATTGATCTCTATGAATGGATGAAAGACAAGGAAGAATACGCTTTCAGCCATGTGGCCTTTTCCGGTAGCAAAGGATTTCATCTGTTCTATCAGGACCTTGCACGAGAAAAGTTCCAAATCCAAGACCCGATGGAAAGAGAAGAGAAAGTTCGTTCTGAGCGCAAAAAGTTGCTCGACCTTGTCACATCTTCAGGACATACCGTCGACACCAAGATTACTGCTGATACCAGACGAATCATACGTCTTCCGGGGACAATTCACGGTAGAACCGGTTGGAAATGCAGCATCGTCGGCATCGATACAATGTATAAACCGTTCAAAAAATGGTACAAAACACTGGACCGACATAGCAACGCCGTCAAAATACCTCGTAAACCCAGTAAATCCAAGAAAGTTCATACACACTCTAAGGAAAAGGAAATCAAATTGAATCCTCAAGTTGACAATTTGAGTATTGAGGTAAGCACACATGTTGCAGGAACTAAAAACCGATCCTCACTGCTCTGTTGGCTGCCGCATTCGTGGGGAGAACCGCAACAGGCCATACTTCGAGCGCTGAAGTTCATTGAGACATTCCACTTTGGAGCGACTGCGTTTTGGACGGACGGCCATCGAACCCTGATGATGGTTCCACGAGCCATTCCACGAGAACAACTTATCAAAATCGCCCGGAAATTAAAGATGAACACCCTTCATCGTGAATTAAAAGAAAGGCAGCATTCATGGGTTCGAATCTCCGGAAAGTTCTCCGATGAAAACGACTGGGAAAGAGAATTAATGCCAATAAATGTTCTTGGAAAAGAATTCAACTCAGCATGCACATGGCCCTGGTCGCGTTCGCATTTGGAACTAAGTAAACGCATGGGCCTATCCATTGAATGCAGCGAAGGGGAATTATCCGGAAATGGGGAGCCATCCATTCGAATTGCCCAAAGGGCCTGAAATGATTATATGGTGTCTTGACAAGAGTAATTTGTTTCCACCGGAGCTTTGGCAATGACGGCTGCACTCGTGCCAATGACACAACCGACCGTTGGCGCTTGGAAACCGCGCCAACGGTCAAACCCTCGGTGAGCCTATGAACAAGTTCGGCATCATCATATTCATCATTGGAACTCTCTTCTCCGGAGCATTTGTCTTTTCGAATATTCAAGTGACTGAATCACATGTGCAAACTTTCGGGATAATCACAGAAGATTCAACCTACTCTGAGCGATTTGACGGATACTACACATGCCGTGCAGATCTTGTGGTAGAATACGCCGTTGGTTCACCGTCTCAAACCTACATCGCTGAAACCTTTGCAACCATGGAAAGCAGCAATTCGTGTGTCGAATTAATTGAGAACTATTACCCTGTAGGATACGAAATCGAAGTCTTCTATGACCGCGATTCTCCAGAAAATTACGTCTTCCAGAACTCAAACATACAGGACAATGCCGCACTTTATTCGTGTTGTGCATTCATCTTTGCATTGATTGCTTTAGGAGGACTCATCATGACATTTTCCGTTGGTTCAACCCAAAAGGGAACGTTCAAAACCGGCGGATTGAGTGGCAGAAGTGCTGCGGGACAGTCGTCCGGTAGAGGACACACAGGCGGACTCAATGGAAGGAATGAACAGACCTCAAAACATGCAGGAGTTCAATCACTCTCTGACCCCGATTTCACCGGACCTCACAATGACAAATTCCTCTCCGGGCACACACGACACGGTAACAGAAAATTCAGCACGTTCCAAGAAGCCAAGGAGTACTGCCTTGCAGACTCCAAAGCAGGTGGCATTACCATGGAAGGTCCAAACCACTTTACAATCCGCCGTGAAAACAACTTACTCAACTCATCAAGCGGAGAAGTTTCCTGGGTGAAGAAAGTTGAATACAACACCTATATGGCAGGATCTTACGCCCAATCAAACCAAACACCACCTTCGCAAAATCGTAGGCTGGGGAGTAGAGAACGTAACTACGATTCACTCATTCAACGCTTTGGACTTCGAAACGTCCCACCAGGTCAGATCCGTGAGAAAGTAATGGCCGCAGGGATTATGACTCCGGCGATGGCAAACAAATTCTTTGCCAACCGTTTCGTTATCGAGACGCTCGGACTTCAACATGTATCACCACAACCAAAACCAGCCTCAATCGTGATGGAAACTCCCGAAACTAATTTTTGGAGCAAAACAGAATCATCTATTTCCCCATCCAGTGGGGTTCAAGAGAAATGTGGCCACATTGGATGCTCCCGCACAGTTACATCCTTTGATTTTAGATGCTTTGATTGCAGAAAGCGATTTTGTGATGAACACAGAGGAGCAACCTTCCAGTGCTCCGGATGCGCATGAAGCACTCAAATGTAGACTTCTTTTTGGTGCATTCCAACATTTGGTGAAAGGCCTCTTTGTCGAATGTATTGCAGCAAGGATTTACCATCGTTACTACGAGCATATGTGAGTTCACTCGGGCTGACGTAAAGATTCCAATATTTTTGAAACACATCTGCGCGCTCTCGAGTCGAGGCGAGAAGAGAAGGCACTGAATGATACATTTGAATTGAACTTACTTCCTTACGAAGGTACTTTGCAATCACTTCGGGCATCATCGTCGAGAGCCAAGTATCTTCCATGAATTGTGATGAACGACTGATTAGATATCTTGGATTTGATAAAGGACCTAATACTTCCTCGAGAGAAGTACTGAATGCTAATGCTTCATCCTGAGTCGAGTTGTGCAAATGGTAACGAAGCCAACCCCCACCTCGCTCACCACCTTTCGGTGAACAGTGAACAGTCATTTCTCCTAGTTCTTGTAAGCTTGCTACAATGGATTGAGAAATGGCCAGCGTTAATGTTGAATCTGTCCACATTTCTTTTTCTGTCCCGAACCGGAATCCACTAGAGAACCCTTTCGGGGTTTTCGTCTCAACAGCCGGTCGCGATTCAATACCGAAGGGCTGGCCAATCCCCCACAATTCACGGGTATGTTCTCTTGTACGTGCCCTGCGAAGCATTTCGTCATTGAACAAGGCCATGCCTTCACTGATTCCCTCAGGCCGAACATCGTTGAATGCTGCATGAACGTGACCTACTCCTTTCTCAATAGTCCCATCATCACAAACCCCGTACAATTGTTTGTGTTTTTGCTTGAACCGTAAATAGTCGTCAAAACCTTTGGTAAACTCTTCAGCAATGCAAACAATATCCCAATTGTTGGCTACTTTTTCAGGCCATTCTTTGTCAATGCGTATAGAACGCCCACGAAGTTGATTGATGCTCATGCTCGTCGTGACGGTTGTCATGTCAATAAGTACGTTAATTCTTGATGCATCCCATCCTTCGCCCAACAAGCCGCGAGTTCCAACCAAACACCGAGTAAATCCTTCTTGGAAAAACTCCGTAATCATAAGAGAATAGTAACGAGGAATCCAATCCTTACCCTTCCCATGTATTTCATGAAACCCTTGGTGAGGTTTATCCTCGAGTTTGATGTCAAGTGAACGCTCCTCTACCCATTTCTCAGCCTTAGCGATGAACTTCTCATACAAATCATCGTCAACAAGAACGGTGCTACCGGTCATCAAGATAGGATCGAGGTAATCTCCTGCAGGATGGTGAACAAGCGTCCTTAGGACTGATATTGCTCCACCGGCTTCATCATCAAGAACTCCCTCTACAAGAGTCGTCGCCGAGGTTTTCTCAAAGTCAGTGACGATGACGGCACGTATGTCAGGCCCCAAGGTTTGCATCTCGACATTGATAATTTCATTGACGGCCTCAATTTTAGCTGATGCATAAGCCATGACTCGCCCCACAGGAGATGCGCAAGGCCGAGAACCTGTTTCAGTAATTTGTATCCCCAACATCCGCAATCTTGCCACAACAGATTCTGAAAGAGCGTGGTCATCCGAACTCTTTGAGCGCCTCAACCCATGGCGGACATAACGCGAAAGAACATTTCGTAGTACACTCATCCGTGTGAAGGACTGATCGTTTGGGTCGAAGTGAAAGTCGGGTACACCAGAAGGAAGGGACAACCGATTCATCCGAAGAAAACGACGTGCGTCAGTGGCAAAAGCGGAAAATTTTCTTTCGTAATCATCCCAAGAAAGTGAGTCGCCGGTCGGTGATTTACGTTGTGCAAGTTCATCTCGAACCCAAAGGTCAAGCGACGGAGTTCTGTTTTTTTTACCGTCATGCATTGGAGTACGTAATTCAGCCAGTAATTGGTCAAACTCTTCATCAACTCCTGCGATGTATTGCAATTCATGACTTGCTGGGCGCACAAAATAACACAAGTCTTGGTACGGAGCAAGGTTAGAATCTCGAACCAACGCTGGAACAGGCACACTGTAATCCACAGGACCGAAAAACTCGTCATACCGTTCTGCATCCGATTCTCTGAACGATGAACCATCCGGTGGCGTTGCGGTGAGTCCAAGGATGACTGGGTCGTCGAATAATTCTCGAACTTCTGTCAAGATTCGCCCCCAATGATGCATAAGATGGTGACACTCGTCCAGAATAATCAAACCAATACCCGCATCTTTCAGCAGCATGAGATTTTCTTTCGCGCTTTCATGAAGCGTCCATAACGCATTCCCATGTTCAGCATACTCGTCTCTTACCTTTTTTCGGTACGTTGAAAGTCGAGTGGTGTAATATTTTTTATTACGTTCAAGGAGGTCTTTTTGCCATGCAATCGCTTCTTCATGATTTGATGCCTCTTCGTCAGAAATTAGTTTTTCAGCCCATAACTCCAATGCCACCGCATCAAGATCTTCACCACCTTTTCTTGGCATCGTCACCGACTGGTAAGTGAGGGAAGTAAGCAAACCCGGTTTCTTGGGGTCGGTGCTGATGAATTCGTCTTTACCATCGAGATCAAAAAGCGAAGTCCGTGCGGCCCATTGGGCTTGTATGGCAGAGTTAGGGGAAAGCACCAATGCTGGCTTTCGAACGAGGTCTGCCCACACATACAGTCCAAGCACCGTTTTCCCTGAGCCTGGAGGGGCGACGATGTGAAGTCGTTTATTGCCCGCTTCTAACTGCGGAACAATCACAGAACGAGCAGCCTCTTGTGAGGGGCGAAGAGTTCCTGAAAATTGAATAGCGCCGAAATCCGGTAACTCAGTCATACATGACACCCTTCACTTCAACGTGGGGGACCGCGCTTGGGGCCCGAAGGACCACCCTTTGGAGGACCGCCTTTCGAAGGACCAGGTGGGCCGCTCTTCTTTGGAGGACCGCCTTTCGAAGGACCAGGTGGGCCGCTCTTCTTTGGAGGACCGCCTTTCGAAGGACCGGGTGGGCCGCTCTTCTTTGGAGGGCCGCCTTTCGAAGGACCGGGTGGGCCGCTCTTCTTTGGAGGGCCGCCTTTCGAAGGACCGGGTGGGCCGCTCTTCTTTGGAGGGCCACCTTTCGAAGGACCAGGTGGGCCGCTTCTCGATGGCCCAGGTGGGCCACTTTTCTTGGGAGGTCCTCCTTTCGAAGGACCGGGTGGGCCGCCTCTCTTTGGCGGAGCACGACGTACCGGAGATTCTTCATTTTCTTCCTCTTCCTCTTCGAACATTGCGCCGCAATGCGGACATTCATTATCCGTTTCCTTGACCAGACCATCACAGATCTCGCAGGCAAACATTTCGACATCTTCGTCATCGCCGCCGTCCTTGGCAAGAGTTTCCACTTGACCGTCTTTAGAACGGAATAATTTCAATTCTGTAGTAATGGTAAATCCTTTCAAAGCAACCTCAGTTTCGATGGCATGTCTGAACGCTTGCGTCAAATCCTCAGGTGTGTCGAGAACACGGCCGTCATCAACATATGTTACATTCACTTGAAGCACATCTAAATCCATCTTTGCTTGAGGTGTTTCTACAGCCACACCTCGCTTGCGAGCGACTCGACGGACTGCAACCTCGCACATTCTGCGCAATAATGCTTCATTTGGAGTGTCTTTTTCAGAAATCTGCCCAAGAGCACCAGCAACGACGTCTTTAGCCGCAGCACCAGGTTCAGAACCACGTAAATGGGCGGGCAAGTCCGCCCCTAATGATGCGAGCACATTGCTCGCAGGAGATTGATTCATGTTGAGCCATTGACTGCGGCGTTCGTCTTTCATTGCGCGCTCAGCTTCTGCCAATCGGTTCACCATTGCGTCGGTAGGAGATGTTGATGGATTTTCAGCAACCAAAGTTCCACCCTGATTGAATGTGGGAGACGGGTCGATGCTCTTCTGAGGTAGCGCTCCGCTGGCAAGCGATGGCCCACGTGCTTGTTGCGGTCGGTCGGATTGTGCGGCCGGCAAAACATTTCCCTGAGGAGGGCGTTGATTCAGAGCACCTGGCGGGAATTGATTCTGACCCATTTGGTTCTGCGGGGGGAATTGGCCCTGTGGAGGGAACTGCCCTTGAGGCGGGAATTGGCCTTGCTGAGTGAGATTTCGTGGCAGAGGCTGCGGAGGGAATTGGCCGGGCGGGACATTGGGTTGCTGCTGAATACCCATGGCAATCTGTTGCAAGACTTCAGGGGGGATATTGGAGTTCCCTCCTACTGATGTGTTCCGTTGTTGGCGTACTGCTTCGCCAGATACTACGCCGAAGTTTCGACCGCCGGTGACTTCCTGGCCACTAAGTCCAATCACACTTTGGTTCGAGAAACCATCGGCGCGTGAAACTTCTTGACGAGCACCGCACTCCGGACAAAAGATACTGTCATCAGGGATGAGTTCCGAACAAGACCCGCAATCCATAGCATTCACCTCGCAGGTTTGATGCTCGGGGGACTCTCCCTAAAGTCTTACGACGAAATGTTGAACTTCGCAGCGTAATCAAAGCAATGTAATGTCGCCAGAAGACATCGATTTATGGTTGTGGAATCTGTTATGCGAGCCGTGTTCGTTTGTCGAAGAAAACATGGCACAGAGTATTCCTTTCAAAACTATGCGAATCCACTAAGCGTTCTTGTTTTTCCTTAACAGACGGTTTACTCCACCAGGAATAAGTAACGCACGTAGAAGTTTGCGAGCGTATGACTTCATCTCATCCCTCGTTATCTTGATCTTTTCATCAGAATCGAGAATGTTTCCCGTTCGGAGTAAGGACACTGTTCTTTGACCGATAAGCACAGGTAACATGGTTGATGCTTTGAGTCGGAATTGACCATCAGGCAACATCCGTATGTAGTCAACGGCAGCCTCGAGGTGCTTGTCAGTAATATCGAGGTACTGATCGTACAACGGCCGGAATTGTTCGATATTGGACTTGTCGAGTAAATCTGATGGAGTTAATCCGTGCTTTTTCAATTCCTCCCCAGGTAAATAACAGCGACCAAATCGAAGATCTTCAGGTATGTCGCGAAGGATATTGATCATTTGCAAGGCCTTGCCGAATCGAACACCCTTTTCGAAAAACTCATCTTGTTTATCCGGGGAAATAGAAATGACGTGTGCTAAAGACATCTTCGTCCAGAAAACGCCCACGCATCCTGCGACCCTGAAAGTATAATCGTCAAGTTCCTCATTCGAATTGAGAGATGAAATAATGCCACCCTCATTCGCCGGTCCAAATCGCTCCAAGTCGAGGACTTGCCCTTCAACGATGATATCAAGGCATTCAAGCATTCGCTGTTGGTCTTCTTTGGAATAGACCTCAAGGCCATCAACCACTTCGCGAACATTTCGAAGTAATTCTGCTTCATGCTCATTCGGTTGAAGATTGGCGAGCGCAGAAAAATCCGGTAAATCTGTGGAACGTCCTTGAGCGACCTCATTGTACTCTTGGAGCAAGCCAGTCAGAAATTCAGTTTCCCCGTGTTTTGTGTCTGCGATAGTATCCGCTACACGTGCAAGCAAGTACAACAGTCCAATTTGACCGCGGATTTTCTTAGGTAGATATTTGAGCGTGGGGTAAAACGAACGCGAAGTCGTTTCCAGCAGATTATCGATTTTCTCGTTGATGAGTACTGCCATCTTATCCCCGCATCCTATGCGAATCACACATTGCTCTTGAGCGTGTGGGATGGATGGCTAAGTTGGATATTGATTCAGCAGAGCAGTGATTTTGAGGAGTAGTTCGTCTCAAACATTGGCTGTTTCCAAACTCAATGTTTTGGGCAATTAAGGGTAGAACTCAAAAAGGGTAACCTACGAGGGCTGGATGGTCAACATGCTCGAACGCCGGAAACCGCTTGAATTGTTGTTCCCCTTGAAAGGGAATGCAACAACAAGGGGAGAGGACTCGGAGCCGAAGAACATGTCGACTCTCGACCATCTCCGCGCTGGTGTAATGCTTGCACGAGATGCTGTAAAGGCTGTCAGCCTAACTGCAATGGAAGCACTTCGAGAAGGTGCAACGTTCATTGGAATCGTTGGCGAAACCAACGAACTGGTCGACCCATTCGAACATCTTGATGCCCCAATTTGGTCTGAGCGACCTCCTCAAGAACTAACAAAGCTCGCTTTCCGTTACTGCGAAGAACTCACAATGCGAGAAGCCGGCAATTTCTACCATTCGTTCAAGTATTTACCGGATCAGCAACGGCAAGCCATGTGCGCAGTGTACGCTTTCTGCCGCCGCGCAGATGACATCGCCGACGGTGATTGGGCTGACAGATTCCCTGGTAGCATGGGTGAACTCGACCCTGAAGCGGTAAGTTACAGAGAACAACTCGAAAGTCTTCAAGACCAAGGAACAATACTTGACCCAGAAGCGTATTTGAACAAAATTACTCAACTGTTTTTCTTCCGTAAAAAACTCTCCACGTGCTATTCAGACGTATATTCCACTGACCCCGTTTTCTTGGCACTGAAAGAGACGGTTAACACCTACGCAATCCCTCGAGATGTGTTTGATGATTTAATTTCAGGCATGGAAGATGACCTGTACAACAACAGATACCGAAGTTTTGACGAATTATACGTCTACTGTTATCGAGTAGCGTCCGTTGTTGGGCTAATGTGTATCGAGATTTACGGATACGAAGACCCTCGTGCAAAGAAATTCGCTGAATCATGGGGTATATTCATGCAACTTACAAACGTCTTGCGAGATGTTGGCGAAGATATTGAGCGAGACCGAGTATACTTGCCGCTCAATGAACTTGAATCGAATGGTATTCAAGAAAAGGAACTCGACGGGAAAGTCGTCCTCAACAAAAACTGGGAACCGTATTGCAGAGAATATGCCCGAAGAGCAAGAACATACCTGCATGAGGCTCGCCAACTCCTACCGCTTCTTCCACGACGTACACGATACTCTCCTGCGGCGATGATTGCGTTTTATGACAAAATCCTACGACAAATTGAGCGTCAACAGGGCGACGTGTTCACCAAGCGGGTCAAACTCAACAAGGTTCAGAAAATTAGCCTTGCTGCTGCAGTGTACATGCGTCACAGACTACTTCCTGCCTTCCTCGACCCTGTATGGTCCGGACTGGCCCGGATCGGCATTTTGCCGGCTGTTTGATTAAATTGGGCATGTTGAATGTCCGAGCAATTTGTAGAACGGGCAGAAACCAAAGGCTGAAGTCATAACGCTCCAGCAACCGATAAACAACAATATCACATCCCAGTTGACATCTGCAGCATAGTCAAACAAAACCATACTCAAGCCAGCAACTACGCGCACAATTCTGTCGTTGAATCCAAGGTTCATTCAGTCACTTCCTAAAAAAACCTCCATTTTTGCGCCATTTAAAGGCCTGTATGGCGTGATTCGACACAACCATCAGTGGATATTGCTTCAAACTGTTCGAGTAAATGCTTGAATTCCGGTGATGTAACGGCCGAGAATGAGGTTGTGAATATCATGCGTACCTTCGTAAGTTTTTACTGACTCAAGGTTTGCCATGTGCCGCATCACAGGATATTCGTCCAAGATGCCGTTTGCGCCATGGATATCTCGAGCAACACGAGCAATCTCTAGTGCGATGTCGACGTTGTTCATCTTAGCAAGGGAAATTTGTTCATTGATCCAAGTCCCTTCGTCTTTCTTACGGCCCAAGTGATATGCGAGCAGTTGTCCTTTGGTAATTTCACGAAGCATCCATGCCAACTTGTTCTGCACGAGTTGGTACGATGCAATCGGATGGTCGAATTGTATTCGAGAAAGAGAATATGTTTTCGCACTGTGGAAGCAGGACATTGCAGCTCCCAATGCTCCCCACGAGATACCAAATCTAGCGTTGTTCAAACATGAAAATGGCCCTCGCAGTCCTTTAACACCCGGAAGCATTCGATCTTTCGGGATCTTACAATCTTGGAATACCAGTTCGCTGGTCACCGATGCTTTCAGTGAATGCTTACCCTTCATCTCAGGAGCGGTGAAACCCTCGTCGTCCTTCTCAACAATGAATCCACGGATGACACCATCGAGTTTGGCCCAAACTACAGCAACATCAGCAATTGTTCCGTTGGTAATCCACATCTTTGCACCGTTAAGCAAGTAATGGTCTCCCATGTCTTCCGCTTTAGTAATCATATCACCAGGATTTGAACCATAGTCAGGTTCAGTAAGACCAAAGCATCCAATCCATTCTCCAGATGTCATCTTTGGGAGATAGTAATTTTTCTGTTCTTCAGAACCGAAATCCCAAATTGGATACATGGCAAGCGAGCCTTGAACCGAGGCAAACGAACGAAGACCTGAGTCGCCACGTTCGAGCTCTTGGCAGATGAGCCCGTATGCAACATACGAAAGTCCCGGACAGCCATAGCCCTTCAACGGTGCTCCAAGAACACCCATCTCTCCAAGGGCAACACGCCATTCGTCAAGGAAGATTCCTTCAGCGCAAGCGTGTTCGATTTTAGGAAGTACTTCTTCGTCAACCCAGTCACGGACCATGTCACGAATCATTATTTCTTCTTCAGTCAGTAAGCTTTCTATGTCGTAGAAGTCGACTCCTTCGTATGGCTCCATACTATCCTCTCAACTTGGGGTCAACTCGGGGCTTCAAGAACCTAACCCTCCGGTCATTAGACGAAGGTCTCATTTCTTCTTGAGCCCACGTAGTTGAAGGTACTTCCTTTGAAGGTAAGGGCTGTTCATGTAAAGAAGTCCCAAAACCACACCGGGCACCGATATTGTCACTGCAATGACCACCGCCAATGAAACCATATCCATTTTCTCTACATCGCTTATCGGTTCGAAAGAGACAATGTTTCCAAATGATGTGATAATGAAGCCTTCTTGATGAGCGTTCTCCCAAACAAATTCGATCGAACGACCCGAAACAACTGCGTCCCAAGCGATGGCGTCCTCCGGTAAAACCTGTACGAATGCTTCGGTTATGAGTGGTTGCTGGCGGATGGTTGAGAATGGAGTCATGTGAACAATTGTGGTCCCGTCATGAGCGCGTGAAACACCTGTGAACTCTCCGGTAAGTGAACTGAGTTCGCCTATAGCGCGCATGGTCGATTGACTCGGGTCGTTCATGTCCAACCGTACAGCTTGAGTTTTCTTGCCGCTGGCAAAACCAACGCATTCGTTGAGCGTCGGATCGGCACAGTCTACGCCAATCCAAGTTTCTCCAATGGTTCCCGAAAGGAAAGTAACTTGGTCAAAGGTGGAAATCACCGCCATTCCGTCGTTAAGGGTCGTAAAAACACAAATGTTTTGATTTCGGTGGCACGAAATGTCACTGATTGGTGAGTTCCGCGTATCGGATAGTTTCTGCATGCCAGAGCCTTCCGAAAATTTCCAAACACTGCCATCAACGGCTCCAAAGTATGCGAAATCACCTGCTGCCCTCCATTCAACCGCCGTCATGTTCAATCCAAGAAGAGCACCTGAACCATTGACCGTAGAGATGCCATGCGTCTCCGCTGTATATCGAAGAGCCATTCCAAGGTCACCAGTAAGCAGAGCGGTCTTACCACCAGGATGCCAAGCAACATCTTGGAAGTCAGCGTTACGGTTTGAATCAAGTTGAACGTCTTGTGAGCGGTCTTCAGGATTGAATGCGGAAATTCGATGTGCATACCCGTCCTTACCGACGAGGATGACCGATAAACCATCAGGAGATACTTTGCCTGCATTGATTCCAATATCAACATCTTCTAAAGAATCAACCAACTCTAGTTCAATTGCCGATTCGGGTTCTGCAGGAACTGAAGGTAAGAGCAGAATCATGAGAACGAAACCCAAGTAAAAGTATCCCCGCATGAATTGCCGAATGTGAACTATCAAAAAACCCCTCCTATTCACGAAGAGGAATTTATCACTCGCTCCAACGGTGAGCCTTATGGCAAAGAGGCTCTTCGCCGATGTATGGAGCGATTCGCAGTCAAGCGCGGTTTAGAGAAAAAGATTGGTGGAAATGCTGGTCTAGCACGTATAGCAACCAACTATTTTGATGATATTCAAGTAGATGCTGAAGGCGTATTTACCGCCTCATTTGCAATTCTTACTGGAATTACCGGACACTTTGGCACTGATGGCAAACTGGTCATGGATGTCAACCAAATGAAAGGCGATGACCTCAATGCATTCCTATCGGCTGATGGCGGAAGGGAACAAGCCATGGAATCCCGTAAAAGATGGTCTTCATTCCTTGACGAAGCAACAGGATATTCCCCCAAGCAACGTGGAGACAAAGCGAAAGAGGACGCTAAGAAGTTCTCTAAAGCAAAATCTGCCATCAAGATGGCTCACAAGATGATGGAAATGAGCACATCCATTGACCAAGAAACAATTGACAAGGCCAACACCATGATTGCTGAACTGCAAGAAATGATTGATTCGGGCACCCCTCCTTCGGAAGGACGGGTCAAGAAACTCAACGACTTGATTTGAAGAAGATGGGTGGGAGCATGGGCGTCGACAAAGTTCTCGAACCTCACATCGAAGACAACCCTCGAATCCTTGAACTCAACGATGAACAACAACGTCGGCTTTCATTGATGGTTGGCCAAGTTGACGAAACGGTAGGCATCGACCACTTGGTGACATGCCTCGCTGAGAATACCAGTATGGCAGGCGACGGTGTCATTCGATGCTACGTCGGTTTTGAACCGTCTGGAAAAGCCCATATTGGGTGGAAAGTACTCTCGCTACAGCTGCGGCGAATGTTGGATGCAGATGCAAATGTGTTGATCTTCTTAGCGGACTGGCACGCATGGGTGAACGACAAATTCAACGGCGTCATGGAAGACATTCAAACAACTGCCACTTACATGGAGGAAACCTTCAGAGCCCTGCTTGGCCATCCAGAGGAAGGGGAAGGTCCTGGGCAATTACGCTTCGTTTGGGCATCCCAAGTCATGAATTCGGGGGATTATTGGGCTCGTGTCCTTCGCTGTTCAAAGGGTGCGACATTGGCGAAGGTGCGGAAAACGTTTACGATTATGGGACGTGATGAGGCATCCTCCGAGCATGACTTGTCTAAATTCTTCTACCCCGCTATGCAGGCGAGTGACATCTTTGAGATGAATATTGATGTTGCAATCGGCGGAATGGACCAACGCAAAGCGCACATGTTCATGCGCGACGTTGCCTCACGATGGAACTGGAGAAAGCCTACTTGCTTGCACACCCCTATTCTCTCATCTCTCAAAGCCACTGGTGTACGCATGGAAAGCTTCGATCACAAAATGAGCAAATCCGACCCCTCCGGAGCAATTTTACTTCACGATGCGGAAAAATCAATCAGGAAGAAGATGCAGAAACACGCCTACCTCGACCCGGAAGACCCTCATTCACCAGTGTATGAACTCGCAGAGCATGTGGTCCTTCCTGAATGGGGAGAAATCGTTGTGACACCGAACCCTAAGTTTGGAGAGCCATCAACATGGACTGATTTATCATTGTTCAAAGCAGCAGTCGCCGATGGAACATTGCATCCACTCGATGCAAAAATTGGCGTAGCAAACGGAGTAAGTAAAGGCTTACAAAGAGTATTCAACCACTTTGAGATGAATCCCGAAACTCTTGATGCAGTAACTTCAATTCGGCGGAAGTGAATCGATTACCGAATCGTCGACCGATTCTTCAGAGGTATTGGAAAGGCCTTCCTCCACACTGTGCGCTTTGAGGTAAATCATGCGACGAGTATCTCGAATGAAATCACGGTTGACAAGTGGGTCAACAGCAACCATTGCATTAATCGTAAGATGCGCCCCTCGTGAAAACTGGCCCACATATTCGTCAAAGACAACCACTTGAAAGCATTCTTGATTAAGCGCCATGCCGTTTTTAGTCATAAGAGGAGAGATGACCTCGAGATATTGCACATCTTCGTAGAAGTTCTCCTCTGCAACCATTGAAACATCTGTTGGGTCTTTGTAGTACGATTTCGGCTTCTTCGAAGCCTGGTCTTTGACAATCGCATCCAAACAAGCAGAACAGTACTTGACTTTTTCTCGAGGACGCGCTAGTCGCTCATTAATGGTCCACTTCAAACCGCAATCATTGCATTGGTGTGTGCTGACTTTCAACCAACCAATGGCTGGACTTGCCCGTACAACAATGGCATCAAAGGCGAGAAGGCGAGTGCGATCACGCATTCTCAACTCACTCATCTCATAATATCGGCTTGAAGGGAGATTAACGATACGGATGACTGGCCGAGTCGACATGACACGGTCGGAGTATTGCTCCTTCAGCACTTGGTTTCCGCATGCCAAAGTGTGCTCCATACTCTCGGTGAGTTCCAGTTGCAAGTCTCCGAACTGTCCAAGGTCATCCCACTCAATCTCAAACCCGAACACTGGCTCATCCTTGCCGGGAGACGCGTTAAGGTCAGCAACATATTTCGGACTTTCAAACAACAACCTCCACGAGGCGAGAGTCTTTTGTTCGTCTTCGCTGGGCTCTGTTGGGAATTTTCGCTTCATAGATTCCACATGGGAACTACGACGGTTAAGAAACATTTTGCCTCCATCGAGAATTATACGATTTCGGCTTTGAATATTCTCTGAATAAAACCGGAGTGCTGCGTCTTAGACTCACCGGAAAAGGTGCAAACGTTCAAGAATCTCTTTGGAGTCGAGAAATCATCCAAGGAGTCTGACTGCTATGTCCAACATCATCGTCCTCGTCAAACAAGTGCCCGACACAAATGCCCGAATTGTCCTCTCGGGAGACCGAGTCGACCTTTCTGCAGTCAAGAAAGTCATGAGTCCATACGATGAATTCGCTGTCGAAACTGCACTCCAACACCGTGAAGCGAACGGTGGAGAAGTCACTGCCATCACCGTCGGCGATGCTGGCGCTGACAAAGTTCTCAAAGATGCAAAAGCGATTGGAGTCGACCACATCGTACGCATTGATAGTTCAGAATCACTCGACTCGAACGCCCTTCAAACCGTGCTCGCTTCCGTTGTGAAAAGCATGGATGCAAATGTTGTCTATTGCGGTAAATCCGCTGCAGATACTGGCGCTGGTTCTACCGGCCCTGGGCTGGCAGAACGCCTTGGCTGGGCATCTGTATCCAACAGTATCAGTGTCTCTTTCGGAGACCAACTCTCAGTCGTCACTCCTTCTGCTGGAGGAAACGCCCGTTACACTGTCCCGCTTCCTGCAGTCGTCTCTTGCGACAAGGGTGACATGAAAGTTCGAAAGCCTAACGTGAAGGGAATTATGCAAGCAAAGCGAGCAAAAGTCGATGTTCAAACTGTTGATGCACCTGCATCGACCGTATCCATTGTCTCACACAGTATGCCTCCTGCAAAACCTGCAGGCAAATCATATGACGGTGGCGCTGCTGCTGCAGAAGTAGCACAACTGCTTCGAGATGAAGCAAATGTAATCTGAGGTGAATAAAATGTCTGAAACTATAGTAATCGCTGAAATCGTAAAAGGAGCAGTTCATTCCACAACTGCCGAATTAATCACCGCTGCACAAGCACTCGGCTCACAACCCGTTTTGATCGTGCCCTGCACTGATGCCGGAACCGCCGATGGCGCCTCCGGAATGTCTGGCGCATCCCGAATTGTTGCTGCTAAATCCGAGGTATTTGCAAACTATGACGCTGCTGGTTGGGCTGCTGCACTCGATGCCGTGGCACCATCGGGAGTCATCATCGCATCTGCTTCACCTCAATCGAAAGACCTCGCTGCCCGTATCGCAGCTCGCAGAGGAATATCGGTGGTACAAGATGTCGTAAAAATCGACGGGCATAACCTCACATCCCCTATTTACTCCGGCAAAGCAATGCAAACCGTAGCCCTTAGCGGAGATGCTGTCTTAACCGTACGTCCAAATGTGTTTGACGCTGCTCCGGCCGGTGGTTCAACCGAAATCTCGGTCGTCGACACAACTGGAGACATGGCAACAGCAGTCCAAGAATTCATGGCACGTGCTTCGAGTCGGCTGGATGTTGCTGAAGCAAACATCATCATATCCGGTGGCCGAGGAATGGGCTCTCCTGACAATTTTGTTCACCTTGAATCAATTGCAGACACCCTTGGTGCTGCTGTAGGTGCATCCCGTGCTGCGGTCGACACTTGGGAATCAATTCCTCACTCTATGCAAGTAGGACAAACTGGAAAGACCGTTAATCCAAACCTGTACATCGCAGTAGGCATATCCGGTGCAATTCAGCACCTTGCTGGAATGCGTTCCTCAAAGTACATTGTCGCCATCAACAAAGATGCAGACGCACCAATTTTCCAACACGCCGACTATGGCATTGTTGCAACTTGGGAAGAAGCACTGCCTGTGCTTCAATCGACATTGTCCTCAATGATGGCTTGATTAGGAATATTTTCCAATCGTATACACGCCAGAGCCTGCTTTGTCTCCGACAAAGGGGTTCGTTTCTTTTTCATGACCGATTGTAGTCAATGGACCATGGCCAGGATACACGATGGTATCAGGTGCAAGCGGCCAAAGCTGGGTATGAATCGAGTGCGCAAGAACTTCGAAATCTCCTCCAGTATCTGGTAAATCCGTCCTTCCAACTGAACCAGCAAACAAAGTATCACCAACGAACAAGTGGTCTGGCCCTTCTTCAACGAGGAGACGTAGGCAACAGCCGCCGAGAGTGTGACCCGGCGTATGGTGCACAACGAATTCAAGTGAGCCAACTTCGAGTTTCTCACCGGCCTTCAATGCCACATCTGCGATGGCTGGCCGAGGAACCTCAAACCCATAGCGAAGCGCTGAGCGTTGAGCTAAAGTCTGTAGAAAAGTATCATCGGGATGCAGGTACCAATCTACTTCATACTCCTTTTTCAAATCAGGAATATGCCCACTGTGGTCAAAATGGGCATGTGTGTTAAGAAGTGCTACGACTTTCCGCTCAGGAATCCTTGATTGCTGCATTTCCCCAGCGGAGCGAGGACCGTTGGACCAATCCGGACCCTTACCCGAAAAGGAATCAATCCAGTCAATGATACGTTTGGGTTCAGCACCGCCATCGATGATAACTGTGTCACCCGTAGCAGTGTCTGTAACGACTGAACAACGCATTTGGAGAATGCCAACAAAAAAATATTCAACCCATGGTTTCCGAACGGCCATGGCCAGTCGAACCATTTCTCCTTCAAGAGACTAAGCCTTATTCAATGAACACTTGAAGTGAATCACTGGACCATTGTCCATCGCGGTCACATACTCGCAACTCAAATCTATAATTACCTCGATTCAGCCGAACTTTGACTTTGCTGGAAGATGCGATTTCCTTTCCAGTCGAGTCGATCCAAGACCATGTCTGGATACGTTGTTGTGGGTCATGAGAATACGTGCCATCGAGCGTGATTACCGCATTCCCATCTGCATCGGCAACATGATTCTGGTCATCTCCTGTAACGGCTTTTGGAACGATGACTTCGCTGATACCCGTATTCAGTTCATCCAGCAACCCATCTTCCGGTAGGAGCGCCATATTGGTGATGGCATCGTCCAATTGGGAGAGCAATTGTTCGGTATCGATATCGAGAGCACCGTCCGCAGTAACCTGCGCAACCTCACCTTGCACATCACCGAGTGCAGCTTGCAATGCATCGAGACCATCGCTTGGAGCGGACGAGTTTTGAATGGATGCTAATTCGTCCGGAGTGAAAAACTCTTTCATTGCATCATCCTCTCTATAGATTTCTTCGGCTGACAGTGGTTCAGCCTCTTCAGTTTTCTCAAACCACAGAGTGAGTTCAGATGCGTCAGTTTCCACCAACGATTCCAAAAGTGAAAAGTGTCCTATTGGTTCTTCTTCCGTCCAATCGTTTTGGTCTTCACCAGCAAATAAACAAATGGAACCATCGTTGCTCATAACCAGATAATTCGGCATTCCTTGATGCTCAAGTTTCCACTCAGAACCGTCTGCATCTCTGCCGAAGACATAGAACCATGCTGTAGCAATGACGCTGCCGTTACAAAAAGCGAGGTTGCGAATCGGGTACTTGCACTCCATCTGTGTATCATGAACAAGTTGCGATAAATGCGTCGAAGAATGTACGACTTTGCCATCGTCAAAACCACACAGCAATCCATTTTCACTCGGTATGGCTCGAAGAAGACGGCTCTTGACATCGAAGCGGTGTTGCAGTTTTTGATGAACTAAATCCCAAACTTCAATCTCGAGAACTTCTTCATCACCGGCCACCAAGGCATAACCTTCTCTACCGATAACGAGGTTGTTATTCGAATCACTTCCGATGCAAGTGATTGATTCACCTTTCTCGCCACGCGCAGGCCGACTCCATGCCAAATTCCCATTTGCAAGTGCTTGAACACGGCCATTTTCATGTGCTAGAATGAGGTAATCACCGACCACTTGCATGTGCAAAACGTCTTGATAGGATTTTGACAAAGTAACCTCTGTGCCATCGTACTGCAGCAAAAAGAGGCGACCCAAACCGTCGACAATTGCCAACCCTGTAGGGGTTTTTTGTAGGTCAAAACCGCCTGCGCCAATTTCAAACTGCCATTCGATATTTCCATTGATATCGAGGCATGAGAGACCGTGAGCGTCATCCAACACATAGAGTGAATTACCGCGAAGAACCATACCTCGAACCATTGAGGAGGCTTTCCAAGAACCTGTTATCGTAAACTTCGAGTGTTCGTGTCGCGCAATGAAAACCTGCCCGTCGCCTTCTGCCCATGCAGTAATATCACCGTTCAACGAGAGTACAAGTGCGGTGACTTTCGACTCCGGTTGAAACGCTACATGCACCGGTCGAGTTCTCAACATGAACCGTTGAGGGAGCGGACTCAATTAACCCCATCCCTTGGATGGGTAGATTACTGAAACCATGTTGTGGTATCTGGGTGAGGACGATGAAGGCTTGGAGATTCTAAATGAAGCCATAGCGCCTGTTTTTCTTTCTCTGTCCATCCACACAAGGGATTAAGCGTACACAGTGGAGTCGTTTTGATGGCTTCTTCTCTTCGTTCTATGAACGGTTCTGCTTCTTCAATACTCAAACCAACAACCCCCCAAGCTGGGCGTTGGAAAGTTCGGTTTTTGTCGTCTTTCGTTCGGCTTCGAACCCCGATAAAGGGATCCCATTTTTTCAACACCTCCACGTGAGATTGCTGTGAATCAAGAACGGGAATAATACGTGAACCTCGTCGCATTATCAAAAAACAACTTAGTACATCATCTCGTGTTCGAAGTTGCGCAAGTACGTCACCTTGAACACCAGTTGGAAGCCCACCCGGACCAAGTGTTCTCTTCTCAATGGATGAGACTTTACCTGGTTCAAGAATAATCTTCACCCACCATTCTGGATTTGAAAGATTCACGGTAAGGGTCGGGTCCATTTCAATGAGTTTTGAACCAAGTGCTCGTGCATACGATTGAGAATCCCATTCCTCCTTCTTACCCAAACGTTTGATTCGGACGCCGAAGGTTCGTGCCTCACCTACCCGTAAATGGCGTTCCAATACGAGTTGTGCGATGAGGTGTGGGTCTGGGTTGTCAGAAATTTCAACAATTCGCTCCATGGCAACGATACCAAGGCCATGGCAAATTAGATCCTCAACCTCTTCAGTTGGGGCTTCAGAGTAGACAACATCGAAGTCTCTCAGACGTGAACGAAGAATAGGAACTGAAGCATTTTTAGAAAGTTGTACTAAATTTCTCCGCAATGCTCTCTGAAACGAACGACGAACGACTTTCGATTTCAAACCGAGTTCGCCAAAACGCAAGATCCACGATTGTTGAGCCATGCACAGGCCTCAATCTTCGGTATCGTTGTGCATATCTACGATTTCGTCATCCTCACTGGACTCGACTTTAGCAGTGTCGTTACGAGATGCATAAAGAGCGTCAAGATACGCTTCATCAATACCGCCAGTGACGTACTCACCGTTGAAACAACTGGTATCGAACCGTGAGGGGGGGTGTTCGCCGATGGATGTCGCCTCGATAAGATCTTCAAGTGATTGATAAAACAAGCGATCGCTTCCAATGATGCTGTTAATCTCGTCAATGGACTTTCCATCTGCGATGAACTCATTGATTGCAGGCATGTCAATCCCATACACATTGGGATATCGAACTGGAGGTGCGGCGGAGGCAAAATAGACCTTAGAAGCACCGACATCCCGAGCCATCTCGATAATCTGCGCACTTGTTGTTCCTCGGACAATGGAGTCGTCAACCAAGAGAATGTTCTTTCCAGCAAACTCGTGTCCGATAGCGTTCAATTTTCTGCGAACTGACTTTTCTCGAAGCGCTTGCCCGGGCATGATAAATGTGCGACCAACATATCGATTCTTGACAAATCCTTCTCGATATGGCACATCAAGAGCTTTGGCCATCTGTAATGCAGCAATACGCCCAGAATCCGGAACTGGAATCACAGCATCGATATCATGATCCGGCCATTGCTCAAGAATGCGTTTTGCGAGGATATCACCTTGGTTAAGCCGAGCGTGATAGACAGAAATTCCGTCAATAACTGAATCCGGACGTGCAAAATAGACGTGTTCGAAGATACAAGGTGATGCTTCGACTTTTTCTGCGCATTGCCGGTGGAACAGGTGTCCCGAGTTGGAAATGAAAATTGCTTCACCGGGTTGGACATCCCGAACAATATCAAAACCGAGTGCAGTAATGGCAACCGATTCACTGGCCACAATCCATTCAGAACGCCCATCTACTTCACGTGAGCCAAAAATCAACGGGCGTATTCCATATGGGTCTCGAAAAGCAAGAAGTCCGTAACCGGAGATAATGGAAACACAAGCATAACTTCCCTCAACACGCCGATGAACATTCTTTACTGCACCAAATACAGTTTCAACATCCAAATGTGGGGCTCCTTCGATTGAAAGGCTCGAACCATTCGAGTCTAATTCCACTGCTAACATATTGAGCAGCAGTTCTGAATCGCTGCTTGTGTTCATGTGTCGATGATGTTTATCGGTCAATTGAACCTGAAGTTCCTTCGCATTCGTGAGATTACCGTTGTGAGCAAGACCAAGACCGTAAGGTGAATTGACATAGAACGGTTGAGCCTCAGAACGAGAGGATGAACCTGCTGTGGGATAGCGTACATGTCCGATTCCTACATGGCCTTGCAGTCTGCGCATGTGACGAGTGTAGAAAATATCGGAAACAAGGCCGTTGGATTTCCTTAAACGGAACTGGCCATTGAAGTCAGTCATAATTCCAGCAGCATCTTGTCCGCGATGCTGAAGAACGGTGAGACCGTCATATATCAGTTGGTTAACATGGAAATTTTCACGTCCAACTATTCCAATGATGCCACACATTGTATTGCCTCAACCCTATCGAGTGCTTGACGCTTTGTAGCCATTCCGGCTCAAGCCATCTCCTGCTTCAAGCCTTAGGGCGGTGTGCCTTTTTCGACCAATTGAACTTGCGCATGCGAGCAGTCTCGCCATATCCGCACGAAGCGCAAACTGACTTTTGCTTGTGATATGCATTGCGTCCGCAGCGGCGGCAGCGAATGTGAGTTGTCTTCTGACGCTTACCCATGGATGGAGTACCTTTCGACATAGAATCACCGTATAATCGCCCCACCAACCTCCCCCTTATGAAATCGACGGCGGAGGAAACCCCCTTCAATACGCCATCACTCTTCTTCGAATGTGAAATTTATTCGGCGCTTTTGAGATGTAATGGCGGAAAACATTGAGCCAAGAGAGACACATACTGCAAACGCAACAGCTCCAGCCGAAACCAGGGTGTGAACAATGTTGTAGATCGCTTGAGCCTGGGCAGAACCATTGTCTTCAAGCAACATTGGACCTTGATTGATGAAGAAGAAAGTAGCTGCCACACCCAGCAGCGAAGCACAAAACATTCCCACCAATGGCGCCAAAGGCCGGTTTCGGGATTCGCCGTAGAAAAAGAGATTCCCGAGAAGAAGCAATGAAAGCAAAGTGTACGATGTGAGTGTGGCGTTTGCGAACCGAGTAAAAGCCTCGTCACCATCAAAACCTTCTATTCCAGATGAAAGGGTGATCTCTATGGCGAGTATGAGAAGAAGCGGCAGGACGAATGCCAAAGCCATCATTCGCCATGTGACTGCAAGCCGTGAACCACTCATTCAACACCACCTCCAATGTGAGATGCGATGACGTTTGCGACCTGTTCTAATTCGGCAGTTTGTGGTGCTTCAATTGTCACAGGTGAAGGAAGTGTTTTTTCGTACACAAAAATGACCAATGCAAAAACCATGACCGATAGTAGACCACCTACCGCTATGCCTGCCAAATCTGCCACAGATAACCACAAATGCTCCCTAAAATCATCAGTCGTGATGAGTGGGCCATCGACATTCAAGCCCAAGAAAATCATGAGAAAACCTAAACCTGAAAGCATAAACATGTAGTTTGATTCAGTTTTTCTGTTGTCTCCAATGGAGAGTGAAGCGATAGCTGCGCATGATGACAAGCATGATGTGAGAAGAAGGAAGGTCGGCCAAAATACAAACCAATAATCATTGACTTGCCCACTGGCGATTTGCGGAGTGAGAATCCACCAGTGCATACCTGCGAACCACGCAAAACCAACAAACGAGAGAAACATGCCAAGCTTTCTGTCGCTTCGAGGCAAACGGCCAACAGGAACATGGCCGGAAAATGAAATCAGGTAAATACCGAGCAAAATTAACACAGCCGGACCAATAATGGCTCCAAGCAAATGCCCTGCGGCGGTGGAAGGGGACGAGGGTACTGTCCACGGACTTGTGCATACCATCACGATGCCGACAAAAGCAACAAATCGTCCGAAAGTCTTACGTTGGTTGTTGGAGGAAGAAAGGAAAATCCACACTCCAAAAGGCACCACAGCGACGGGAAGCCAAAACAACAGAAGGGCCTGAAGCATCTCGTCCATGATGCCTCTCAATGTATGAATGTTCATTATCTATCCCCTCCTTTTCACCTCAGTCGCCCGATTTCTACTTACCAGTGAATGCGGCACTCCTAAATACCCGACTCTTGTGGCCCGAATGCTCAAGGTGCTCATATGGTGAAAATGCCACGACAAGTCAAGCGATACAGCCCCTCGGCTGGCAAGCATACCATGCACACCATCGAGCGTGTCAAGAAGAAGCGAGCTTCTGAACTCCGATGGGGTCAGCGCCGTTTCCGCCGCGTTATGGCTGGTTACCGTGGTTTCCCGCGTCCAAAACCTGACGGCCGTGAAAAGCCAACAAAGCGAGTTAACATTCTCTACCGTTGCACAGAAACTGGTAAGGCTCACTATGCGCCGTGCCAGCGTGCTAAGAAATTCGAACTAATTGACAAGTGAGTTGAACGATATGGCACAAAATTTCCTTAAAGTATCCTGCAAAGATTGCGGTAACGAAACCACAATCTATTCTCGTGCAACCTCTGTGATTTCATGTGGAGTTTGTGGAGCAACTCTGACCAGCCCCTCTGGTGGAAAAGCTGACTTGATTGGCTGCACTGTTGTTGAAGCACTTGAATGAGGAGGCTGAGCCTCCATGTCCGATATCACAAATACGCCAAATGAAGGCGAACTTGTTGTCGTAACAGTGACAACCGTAAAACAGAACGGTTGTTATGTCAAACTTGATGAGTTTGAAGGTGTTGAAGGATTCATCTTCATTGGCGAAATTGCGAGCGGTTGGGTCAAAAACATTCGAGTCTTTGTTCGTGAAGGCCAACGCCTTATTTGCAAAGTAATGAGAACCCGTAAAGACGGATCATCTCTCGAACTCTCACTCAAATCGGTCTCAGAAGAACGTCGCCGTGAGCGACTCCAAGAATGGAAGAACGAGCAAAGAGCTCACCAACTTCTCAAAGTACTTGGCGAGAAAGTCGGTTGGGATGAAGAAGAAATCAAGTCGTCGGGTGAAGAACTCGCCGATGCTTTTGGCGGCCTGTATACCGCCTTCGAAGAAGCCGCAATGAATGAAGGCGCTCTCACCGATGCTGGATTTGAAGGCGATTGGTTGAAAGAATTCATTGAAATGGCCATTGAGAACATCATCCCTGCCTTCGTTGAAATTCGAGGCATCCTCACGCTAAGCATTAACGACATCAATGGTGTTGAAGTCATCCAAAATGCCCTTCTTGCGGCAGAGTCGCTTTCGTCAACAGAAGAGGAAATCGAGGTTTCGTGCCATTACAACGGCGCACCTGAATACAGAATCGAACTTAAGGCCCCTGACTTCAAAACAGCCGAAAGTATCTGGGAAAATGCTACGAAAGCAACACTTGATCATGTCATCGCAGCGGGCGGAGAAGCCACTGCTTTGCGTGAATGAAGCGCTTGAGTCATAAACAATGTCGATGCAGGTGATACCATGGCACGACAACTGTTGCAACAATGTCTCGAATGTGAAGCATGGACTTTAGCAACCACATGCCCTTCTTGTGGCTCGAAGGCACAAGCTGCAGCACCCCTGAAATGGTCACCAGAAGATCACAGAGCATCGATTCGTAGAAAAATGTACAAAGTTGAATCACCTGAATGGGCTGCAAGTCTAGCAACTCTACCGTCACTCGACCAAATGAAAGAATCTCAACTTGCTATTGAAGAAGAGTAATGCAGTTTTAGAAACCCCTCGCAATTGGCCTTTTTTCCAGGTTTCCGATGTCAAACATTATAGCGCGGCGGAAGACGATACGCAGTATATGGGATTAAATATCGAATGGCGGAGTTCCAACAACCACATAGGTGAACACGAGATTCTCCTTTTCGCGCTCCCTGGTGTCGGCAACGTCGGTAAGGTAGCAATTGAGGGCATCAACTCGTGTCATATTCAGCAGGAAATTGCTCGCCTCCACCACACCTCACTCCCTCCGTTGGCAACGCTTGATGAAGACGGACTACTTACGCCACCACACCTGACATTATCCTCTATAGAGTCTGTTACAGGAAAGCGTGTATTAACCCTCACTGGTACATCGCAACCCTTGGAGCCAGAGCACCAAGGTTCGATGGCCCACGAAGTTCTTGAGTGGCTCGAATCTCAAGGAGTAACAGCCTTGTATGTTCTTGCAGGGCTCATGGATTCTCCAACACGAAAGGAAACCTTTGTCGTTGCTTCGAATGCATCTCATCGAATAGACTTAGAGTCTCTGGGAGTTGATGTACGAAGAGATGAACCCAAGTCTGGGGCAATCGGCCTTGCAGCATTGATTGCATCAATTGGCCCATTGTACAACATTCATTCAGCGTGTGCCATCGCAACAACGGTCGGTTCGAGCGGAGACGCTTTTGCATCTCAAAGGCTTCTTGAATCACTGGATCGATGGTTTGACCTCGGCATTGCTTTGCCGAGTGATGTACAATCGAGGCTCACGGACAAGTTGGCAGCACTTGCACCCGGAAATGCATCCGACATGGTCAGCGACTTGACTGAGTCGCCGGATGCTTTCTACATGTGAAGGTCAATTTCGAACATGTATTCTGTTCGCTCTATTGACTAAATCAGGAATGAGGGCGATGTCGATAAGCCACAGTAGCCCACATCCACCGAACGTTAGGAAGTAGAACACACCCATTCCGATTTGATTGAGGTAAAACCTGTGACCTCCCAATGGGCCGAGGAAAAACCACAACAGGTAGGTAACAAGAACATCCTTCTGTGAAGGGTTTTGGAGATATCGTGAACCATGTTGTTGGTAAAAGTTAGTGAATTGATTTTGAGAAACTGCCTGAGGCTGTTGTTGGTACTGTTGTTGGTTGTACTGCTGTTGCTGATTGCGAGGAGGCTGACTCGGATTTACAGCACGAGGAGGAACTGGTGGCCGCTGAGGAACGGGCGGTGGATTAGGAACGGGCGGCCGCTGAGGAACTGCTGGTGGTGGTTGAGAAATATGATAGTGATTATGAATCACATCACCGGTATGCAAATCCCCAGAGACTACACTGTCCTTGACATTTGGGCCAGACCCGGGTGTAGGCTTCATGTCAATCGGTTGGTGATAAAACCAATCGATAAAAAAGCCTTGGACTAAAGTTAGGCGCCGAGAGAGAGATTTGAACTCCCGTGTCACAGGGACAGTGGATTTCGAATCCACCGCAATACCGGGCTATGCGATCTCGGCCGTGATGCTCGCTCTAGCGCCACCGTCATAAGCATGATGTTACCTCATGGTCTCATGGAGATTCACCTGCACGGTCGAGACCATGACATCAAACTGGTCGTTGAATCTCCGGAGACCGTTCGCCAAGTGTTGGTTCAAGCAGGAATACTACCTTCGACGGTCCTCGTGAGTTTTGAAAACACGATTTTGCCACACGCCACCGTTCTCTCTCAGTCCGTGAAACTCCTGGTTACGACGGTTTCTTCAGGTGGCTAATCCCTTTCAACACGTTTTGTAATGTGGATTTTGGAATTTCGTGTGACGTTTCCTCGAACTTCCACTGCCCAAGCATCAATCCCGATGTTGGCCAAAACCACCGTATCACCAACTTCAGCTAAGTCGTATTGTGGCCCCCAATCGTTGGCCCATCCTTCAACTTTCATCGCACCGGTGGCATCAAGTAGCATCAAGCCTTTACGATGCCATTCTTTTCCATTACGGCCAACACCACGCTTTTCAAATTTGTAGACAAGTTTTCCAGTTACGTTCCAACGGGCTCTAAATTCCATGAGGTCGGATGCAGTTTCATCAGGTGAAGCGTGAACCATACAAGCATGAGGATCAATCTTCAATTCGATTTCGCCTTTCCAATTCACTGTAGGAATGACGTTCTCTAAACGGACGATATCGCCCTTGACAAGTTCAGACGGCCAAGACGACCTACCGTCCTCGTGTGCGTCGACTAAAAAGACAACTTTAGCGAACTTGCTTCCTTGAGATACTGTCACTTGAGGGCGGCGTGCCTCTTTCATACCCATCACGCTGAAGACTTCACCCACAAGCGTCATTCGTGGGTCAAGTACACCGATAGTTGTTAGGTCGATTGGAGTAGAAGTTCCAGGCAACTGAATATTTCCACCTTCTGGCAATTCATCATCCCCATCGCCGCCAGGGCAAACCTCAGCCCAATCGCAACGTTCACAGCGAACTTCATCAGGGGCTTCGATAGGAATTCCACCTGCTTTGAAACCACGAACTGGAGCTGGTTTTGGAGGGCATTCATCAAGAGAAGGTGTGGTTTTGCGTAGTTGGCGCCAAAGCTCTTCCAACTCCACTTCCATTTTTGACATTTCATCTACATCAGGGGACGGTATAGTTTTGATAGCGTCCGCTCCAAGATACCAAATCTCCAATCCATCGACTTGTTCCTTCTTTCCGTGAGTTACCCACCACAACATGGCATACATTCGTAATTGTTCCACGTAATTGCCAGAACGGTCTCCACGTCCAATGCTCGCTTTCAAGTCTACAATTGTAATCTTTCCATCCCATCGGTACACGAGGTCATATTCACCTTGAAACCAATGTTCGGGGTGAACTGCATTCATTGCAAACTTACCCGCATTCGGATCGACAAACCAAGGTCGAGCAATCTCCCATGCCTCAATCAAGGTCACAGCACCTTCAACGGCAAGAGGATGGTCGTTTGAGAGAGAGTAACGCCGTGCATCAGGCGCCGGCCATTCAGGGCGCTGTCCTCTTCGCCATTCTTTCAGCAAAGGGCCTCCATTCGCTTCCATGCACCTCTGGACTTCTTTGAGATGCATATCGAGTCCATTAACGCACATTTTGAGGCAATAGTCGGGGTCAACCGAATCCCAATCGCCTGCTTTACGTTCGTTCTTTTGCCACTCCTCTCTCATCGAGTCCAATGCTGGATGAAGATGCGCTTTCAATCGTTCTATAGCCCAATCTCGCAGTTCATCCATCGACATAGGCAGCATATTATTTGGTAGACGAAGCAACCGTTCTGCCGGCCATGGGTCTCGACTTGTTCGACTGGGAACTCCATTCGCATCGAGAGGTATGGCCGAAAGAGTGTCAGATGAGGCTTTAGCAACCAGCAATGCAGGTGATTCCATGAGCATTCTACAGAAGACCTCTTCAACAGCACGGCCGACATACAACACTGGAATTTGTGGCATCTTGAAACGGCGCACTTTTTCGTAAAACCAGAGCCGAGGACAAGACCTGTAGGCGTTGACTTGGCTTGAGGATAGCCGGTTGTAAGGGCCAACTGAATCATCTTCTGGCTGAGCGAGTCGAACGGGCATAGGAGTGAGTGTTATGTCGAATGTTCTTGAACCCTACTCTCCAAAAATCAATCCTTGACCTGCAAACGCGTCTTTCTTGAATCAATGCGTAATTGCGGCAAGCCAGCCCTCCACCCGATTTCGGCTGCCATCAACTTCAATCGTTGGCCGGGTCGGAGAGATTCCATTTGCCCGGTAATACTAGAGCCAAATGAGGCAACTTCAACGACAGAATGACCGTCCCAAAGATGAACATTCATCATCGTCCAAGGCTTGGCATCGAGTCGTACCCCCGAGCGCTTTCTCACGCTCAAAATTATACCTTCAACGTTGGCCCTGGTTCGCAGTAATCCGATCCGAGTCGTACGCTCAGACAATGTGCTCGAAGTGTTAGCGAACTCTTCTTGAGCCTCGTCCAAAGGTAGAATGCGTGTTCTTGAATCGACGTACAACCGAGGAGAACCACGCCAAACACCCGGAAGTGCATCGAGAATTACAATGTCTCCATTTGGCTCCTCATGCAGTAAAGGATAGGCTCCTGGCTCACTCTCTTCCACAGTAATTTGTGCACTGCCAGCAACCAACATAGCGCCCAAAACCGGCTCACCAAAGTGGTTTGGTAACGGACCCCAAGCTCCAGTGAACTTTCCTTGTACACTGACTCGTTCAGGAATCGAAGACAACAATTCACTCGGAGGAGAAAGTTCAACCTCTCGGATCGGAGTAATATGAGTGAGAAGTTCTTCTCCAGACCAATCACCTTCAACACTGCGTGACAAACTGCACCAATGGCATCCAGCAGCGCTTCCGTCGCAAGCATCCGAAGGGAGCGATGGGAGAGTTGCAGGCCCGGAACCCATGGTTTGCATATCTGAATTGATTTGGAAGAATTCCTTCGACATCAACGGATAATCATCTTTTTGCGGAGCCTCATACAACACTTTGTGCGGTCCGTTGAGGTACCACCCCTCCATTCCGTCAACGCACTGACCATCATGAGTTTCATGCCATAGCCAAGCATAGAATCGGAGTTGATGTTGAAGTGACTCTGCAAACTTGGAACTCGGGTCACCGGATTTGATGTCGATTAATCGTATTCGACCGTCCCACCTAAGGACCAAATCCAATTCACCTGCAGCCCATCCCTCAGGATGGAAAAGGCGCTGAGGTTGATGCACTCGAGGGTCTTTCATCCATGGCCTGGCAATGTCCCAAGCCTCGTTCCAGGTCACGGGTGAACCAGGCTGAGCCCATTTCATGGATTGCTCAGGGTCTGCCCAAGTGCGCATCGAAAAGTTTCGAACTTTTTCCGGAAGGGGGAAACGAGGTTCATCACCCCATGCTGGAGAAGGCACCGCAAATGGCTGCTCTCCGGATCTGAATGCCTCCAAATGAGGACCGCCATTCATACCATAACATGCCTCAACTTCGGAGAAAAACAAGTCCAATCCATACTGTAGTCGGGATTCAAACGAATCAATTTCAACATCATCCCAAGAAGCGTCTGGAGCGTACCATAATCCTTCATCCCACAGTTTCTTTCCTTCGAGAAAAGCTTCTGACGCTGCAGTTTGGATATGCGATTCAATCCATGCTTTGAGTTGCTCCAAGGATTCTATAGGAGTTTTGGGTCGACGCATCATAAGCCCACATAATGCGTCCTCTAACACGATACCAATGACTTGCGATGGGCGAAGTGGGCCGGAAATCCCAACCTTTGAGCCAAGAAACCATTGGCGTTTACAGCGCAGGAACGTTGTAAGGCCACTCGCTGAGATTCGAGAGCGTGAACGCCCTAATGGCCCTCCGAGCGGTGGAATTCCAACAGGCACGAGCATCACACCTCAATGATCGAACGAATAGTAATCGCCAATTCCCCGTTGTTCCCTGTCTTTTCGACTTTCCATCTTGTTAATCCGTGGGCGCTTTGAGTCGTGATCACGACGGAAGGTGACATTCACGCCTTGTAAAAATCGATTCATCCCGTCGCGGAGTTTGAAAGGTCCCTCAGCTTTACCGTGAACGCCTCCCTCACCTTCGAAGACAAGTAAGGAGTCACTTACAATATCGATGAAGTAGACATCGTGGTCAATAACGAATGCTGATTTCTCGTTGGCTTCCATCGTTCTACGAATCGCTTTGGCTGCCTCCATGCGGGCATTTGCATCCAAGTGAGCTGAAGGTTCATCGAGAAGATACAAGTCTGCATCACGGCCAAGGCAGATAGCGATAGAAACGGCCTGACGTTCTCCACCGGATAATTTCTTGACTCGCTTAGGAAGAAGTTGGTCGACGCCTAAAGCACGAATCACGTTAACATTGTACTCTCCAACACGCCACTTTGGGCCGATCTCACTGTCGAGCCATAGTTGAACACTGCAGTCCATGTCAACGTCAATGTGTTGAGGTTTGTAAGAAATGGTTGCGTTCTCAGTAACCCAACCTTCGTCGTACCCATGCTCACCTGCCAAGACTTTGATCATGGTCGACTTTCCTGTTCCATTTGGACCGACGACACCCACAACTTCCGAGCGGTGGACAGCACCTTCTCCTGTTGTCAGTTTGAAGTCACCAAGCGTTTTGGTAAGACCTCCCCACGATACCACTTCCGAACCTATTTCTGAAATCCTGTCGCTGTGGTTGAGGAACTTAATCGGTTTATCTCGAATACGAACATTTTGTTCTGGAAGGAAACCATCGAGGTATGTATTGATAGCCTGACGGGTTGTTCGTGCAGGAGTAAAAATTCCGAAAGCACCTTTCTTTCCATAGACAATATGGACCAGATCAGCCAGTACATCCAGAACTGCAAGGTCGTGTTCAATCACAATAACTCTCTTGGTTTCAGCCAATTTTTGTATAATGCGGACGATGCGCATTCGTTCGTGTATGTCCAAATACGAGGAGGGTTCGTCAAAGAAATATACATCGACATCTCGCAAAAGTGTAGCACAGATAGCCATTCGTTGTAATTCTCCACCAGACAATTGCTGTACTGTTCGTTCCAGAAGATGGTCAATTCCTAAATCACTGGTCAGCTGTTCAAACATGTTGCGTTCATCGACCCGCGAGAGTAGATCACGAACTGTGCCCTTGATTTTCTTGGGGAGGCGGTCAACATTCTGAGGTTTGAGGGCAACCCGGATGTCCCCTTTTTTGACTGCGACGAAGAAGTCACGTAACTCACCCCGTGGAAGTGATTCAATAACTTCGTCCCAATCTGCTTCCTTGTTGAGCCAGTCACCAAGGTTTGGAATCATTCTCCCCGATAGAGCATTGATTGCTGTTGATTTACCCATTCCGTTCGGGCCAAGAATACCAACTACGCTTTCCTTTGAGGGAGTAGGGAGACGGAACAATCTGAAACCGTTCATTGAATATCTGTGAATCATATCGGTTTCTAACTCACTTGGAAGTTGTTCAATGATGAGAGCGTCATGAGGACACTTATTGACACAGATTCCACATCCAATACAGAGACTTTCCGAGATGTGAGGCTTACCAGTTTTCTCGTCGAGAATGATGCATTCCTGACCGTTTCGAACCGGTGGGCAAAATGCATGGCATTCATCGTTACACTTCTTTGGTTGACAATTGTCCTCTTTGAGGACTGCGACTCTCATTCATTCACCTCCTGTTGCTGTAATGTTTGCTTTCGGTTCGGACTTAAGGAACTCTCGCCCAATAAGCCTCAACAAACGAGGTTTGTTTGACACTGGGCTTGGCCCAATGGGTTTCAAATGAGTCCCTTGAGGTGCTCGTGTCCCTTGATGAGGCGTACTGTGCAAGGGGTTGGGAATTTCATGCTCGCCTTGCGAAGTGCATCACGGGCGGTCAGGTAGTTCTCTGGATGAACTTGCAAAGAGATCACTCGCTGTCCACGCTTGACACGGGCAGCAGTACCGACGTTCTTTCCGAAAGCACATCGCATACCTTGTGAAACACGGTCAGCACCTGCTCCAGTTGCTTGCTTGTTTTCACGAAGGACATGATGAGGGAAGGTGTGGACACGGAGAGCGTATCCTTGGGTTCCAGCAATCTTACGGATGGTTGAGTTGGAGATAACACGGGCAGCTTCGAGGGCTGTGTGTCGGATTTGACAGTTGTTGTCAGCACGGAGTTCCATGACGACAGGGAACTTTCCTGTCTCCGCAGCAACACGGTTTCCGACGTGGTACTGGTGAATTCTGTTGTTTGGCACACCGCCGATGTACTTACGTCGGGTGTAGGCAGGACCTTTGAGGCGGCGATACATCGATGCTGGTTTACGTGCCATGATACTCTCTCCAAGCACTCCTGCGACCAATGTTTCCTTTATCATCTCTCCGCTTCATCCGTTCGGCACAAATTCAAGAAATGTGGAAGAACTCCTTCGTTCACATTTCGATAAAAGGTTTCATGTGCTCCTTTCACACCCTTCAATCATGGCGAAGGGGTGGCGTGGACTTCTTGAGGAAGAATCTGAACACCAGTGGCTAGCCATGGGTGGATTTTTCGTATTCATCATCATCGGGGCTTTGCTGATTCAAGGCACATCTACCCTCCCTGGGGTAGACTATCGAACCAACGGTTTGGACGAAATGGATGGCCGAGTACTGGAAATAATCTACGGCGACTCTGGCTCGTATACTGCAATGGTCATCAACAACGGTGAAGGCCAACTCTTCCATCACAACAACGATGTCGAAGTTCACGACATAGGTGGAGAATACCCTGATGTACTCGGACTCAATTTCATCACGGAATTGCACGATGGTAGCATCGCAGTATCTCCGCAGAACAACACCCTTGACATCATCCATGTAAACGCTGAAATGGAGCGCACCGTTCTACCGCTAACCGATGGCGAAGAACAATTTGACGTGCTGGATTTGGCAGAACAACAATCAGAGGATTCCTATCGCTGGCTTATGGTCACAGATGAGGCAGAATCTTCCGGTCTTCGAGGCTTTGGACCGGTAGGAAGTGCACTGCTTCCAGTTGATGAACCAATGAAAAATGCAGACCTAACGGTCGCAACACCTGCTCCATCAAACATCAACTGGAGGATGGTTGAATCCTTAGGCGATGGCCAATGGGTAGCCGTGGGCTCCATGGGTAGCGTATTCGGGAACGATGATAGCCCAGCAACCCCGACGAAACATCCAGTCATAGGATTCATCACATGGAACGACGGCCCTACTGCGCCAATGCTGACATCTATCGAAGAGATCGACAAGGGTGAAATCCATTCACTTATCCAACTTGAAAACGGAACATTACTGGCTGCTGGAACAGATTCGGCACTTTACATCGCCAAAGACCGAACAACGACTTCTATTGATGTAGCAAGTGTTTCGGCTTCAATCGATGAAACTGGAAAGATATGGTTGCTTGGCAGTAAAGGTAGTACATCCGTAATTCGATTCGCCGATGGAGAATTGGAAACTTTACCTCTGTCACGCCCGATTCCCCTCAACATCGAAGTCTCTGATGTATCAGACGACATCCTCCATGCGCACGGAGTCAATGAGAACGGCGAACCTGTGACCTACTCTATCGACACTTTGGCAATTGGCTCTATAGAGAGTGGCCGAGGATTTTTGAACCTTATGTTCGTTGCCATATCGAGCGTTGTGCTTGGTGTAATGTTATGGACGGGAAGCAAGAGATTGATTCAAAACCAATGATGTGGAATTTGTCTCAGAAAAAAGGACTTCTTTCTCGACGGCGCGAGAACCTTCATGTGCTCTCGGCAACGACAGAGAACTCCAGCGAGAGTAAGGAGTGTATCGAGTATGGCAAAAAGGGGTATGATGGACCAATTTATGGACATCAAGGAAGAACACCCCGATACTATTCTTTTCTTCCGCATGGGGGACTTTTACGAACTGTTTCACGAAGACGCTGTCGTTGGTTCAGAAGTGTTGGGACTTGCGCTCACTTCAAGGGATAAGAAAGCGGCAAAGCCAATCCAAATGGCCGGATTCCCGTGGCATGCACTGGAAGACAATATACGAGTCATGCTCAAGGCTGGGCACAAGGTTACCGTAGCAGAGCAAGAGCAAGAATTGAGGGAAGGTGCCAAACTCCTCGAGAGGATTGTTACGCGTGTCTACACGCCTGGTAGCCTGTATGAAGAATCGTTACTCGGAACAGACGAACGCTCACTGCTTGTATCTGTCACCCTTGGAAAAGATGGTTTAGGGCTTGGTATTTTTGATGCATCGACAGGGCAAGCGTGGGCTTCAAATCTCGAAGGAGACGACCGATTCGCACGTGCATTGGATGAAATAATGCGTTGGAAGCCAACGGAAATTGTCGTTTCTCCGAAAGATGCGGAGGATGATTCGCTGTGTGCTCTCTTTTCACACTTAGACGGCGTTCTCATCAGCCAACACCGAGCCAGCGATTCGAAACGAAGAAATCGCCTTGAGAAAGTTCTCAAAGTTGCCGATTTGGGTCATTTGGATTTAGACGATGCCCCATTGGCATTAGCTGCGGCAGGGCTTGCAGCTGACTATCTGGCAACAATGCACATTGCTGATGAAGTGCCCATACGCGATATCGAAGTCATCGATGAAGCAGGACACTTGGTATTGGACCAAACAACCCTACGCAATTTGGAATTGACATCAACATTGGCAGGAGAATTCGAAGGCAGTCTTCTTGCCTCTCTGAATGCGTGCAGAAGTGCGATGGGGCGGCGGCTGCTGAAAACATGGATACTCCGTCCATTATGCAATATCGAAGCAATTCATGCTCGCCATGAAGCAGTTGGCTCACTCTCTCGATCTGCTCGGCGGCTCGATGCTATCCGTGAAGCATTACGTGGTTTGAGAGATATGGAGCGGCTCGCAACTCAATTGGCTTACAACCGGTCAAACGGCCGAGACCTCATGGCTGTATCAGACGCATTAGAGCGTATGCCAGCCATCATTAATTTGTGCCAAGAAACAGAAAACCCCCTGCTTTCTCACCTCTCCAGTGACCTTGACTGTTTGAGTGAGATGGCAGAAGATATCCGCAGGACTCTCGTGGATGAACCACCTTTGAGCATCAGAGATGGAGGTCTCGTTCGAACCGGATTGAACCAAAGTATCGACGAACTACGAGACACTTCTGCGACTGGACATTCTTGGTTCAGAAACTTGGAATTACAGTTACGTACAGAACTTGAAATCCCTTCGCTGAAAGTTCGTATGAACCGTCAAATTGGATGGTTTATAGAAGTGACAAAATCCAATGAAAACAAAGTCCCAGACGAATGGCGACGAAAGCAACAAATGACGAATGGATCACGATACATTACGACTGAACTCGCTGAACGCGACGACCTTTTACTCACTGCTGACACCAAGGTAAAGGAACTTGAGTACAGAGAATTCATCGCTTTGAGAGAACGCTGCAAAGTCAACGCACAAACTCTGGCAAACATTGCTGGGAGAGTGGCTGCGATTGATGTCCTCCAATGCTTTGCATCCATAGCCCGCACACGCTCATGGACTCGTCCTGAACTAACTGACGGTCATCACCTCAAGGCAGATGGTGCACGGCATCCGACGCTTGAAACCCAGTCCGGTTTCGTTCCAAACGATATTCATCTCAAAAAGAAGAGAAATTTCCTGTTGATTACCGGACCAAACATGGGTGGGAAATCGACCTATCTGCGTACGACTGCACTGCTCACAATTCTGGCTCAATGCGGGAGCTTTGTTCCAGCAAAGAAAGCAAAAATTGGATTAGTCGACCGAATATTCACGCGTGTTGGAGCCAGCGACGACTTACGTCGTGGACGTTCAACCTTCATGATGGAGATGATTGAAGTTGCACATATTCTTCGCCGGGCGACATCACAATCTTTGGTTCTGCTGGACGAAATAGGTAGAGGCACATCAACATTCGACGGATTATCGATTGCTTGGTCGGTTACTGAAGACATATGCAGGCGCATTGGTTCACGGACATTGTTTGCCACACACTATCATCAGCTGATTGGCTTGGAGGGAGAAGTGGACGGACTCGTAAACGTACATGTCCAGGTCGCTCAAGCCGACGGTGAGTTGCGTTTCATGCATACCGTTGCTGATGGCCCTTGCGATGATTCATATGGTGTTCAAGTTGCTGCCTTGGCTGGACTTCCAAGAGCGGTAGTCGAACGAGCGTCAGACCTCCTCGCTTTCCTTGAACAACAAGCAGACGGGGCTAAGGCCGGCGAAACCGGAACTCCGTCAGCCCGTGCCCAAGGGCAATCCAGCATCATGGGTTATTTTGCGGCTGCCGCAATGAACCAAACACAGCAATCATCACCTTCGACACCAAGTATTCTCCCTGAGCAGCAAAAGACACTGGAATACCTAAGTCAAATCGACGCTGATGAACTTTCACCCAAGCAGGCACACGATGCCCTCTATAGACTTAAGAAACTCCTTGGCGGTGAAACAAATGTCTGAACCGAACCGCATCATTCAACTCGATGAGACGACCATAGGCCATATCGCCGCAGGCGAAGTCGTTGAAAGACCTGCACAAGTGGTCAAAGAATTGCTTGAGAACAGCCTTGATGCTGGCTCTGAACGCCTCGTCATCACCATAGAGCGTGGAGGTTTTGACTTGATACGAGTCGAAGATGATGGAAGCGGGATTGATGAAGACGACTTACGCCTCGCCCTTGACCGGCATGCAACTTCAAAGTTGAAGAAGGCTGAAGATCTCAATTCCATCCATACCCTCGGATTTCGAGGTGAGGCTCTAGCAAGTATCGGCATGGTTTCTCACCTGTCCATATCCAGCCGACCAGCAGGTAAGGATGGTAAATCCATTACCATGGAAAACGGAGTAAAGGGGGATGTCGAACCGTTTGGAATGCAGCACGGCACCAGAATTGATGTCGAACATCTATTTCGAAATACCCCCGCTCGACTTGCTTTCCAACGACGCCCCGCAACCGAAAACTCACGAATCGTCGATGTCGTGGTGGCTCATGCCATGGC
The DNA here is from genome assembly GCA_938075675.1 of Candidatus Poseidoniaceae archaeon. Lineage (GTDB taxonomy): Archaea > Thermoplasmatota > Poseidoniia > Poseidoniales > Poseidoniaceae > MGIIa-L1. The sequence goes on from CALJHE010000002.1 coordinate 87,562, forward strand.
ACACCAGTTGACTGGCTTTCGTTTGGTTATTGATGAGAGAGTCATGCTAGACATTCCAGTTGCTGATTCAATGACGGACCGACTTTTTGATCTGCTCGGTGGTCAAGTTGAATCAATGCTGGAGATGACTTCGCCCGATGGAGATGCTGAAGCGCCCGGAACCGAAAGGTGGACAGGATGGATCAGTACCCCTGACATCACGCGTGGCAAGGGTGACGATATTCACATTTTGATTAACGAACGGCCAGTGGCTGCAGGTCCGTTTTTGCAAGCCATACGTCGTGGATACAGAACAAGACTCATGCAAGGAAGACATCCAATTGCCGTACTATCGCTCACCCTGCCTCCGGATGAAGTGGATGTGAACGTCCACCCTACAAAACGTGAAGTGCGATTGAGGCACTCATGGAGAGTTCTAGAAAGACTTGAACGAGCGATTGCTCATACCCTAGAATCGGTTCCAACACAACCCGATGCTGCCGGGGGCATCCCCGGACTACAAGGCCTTGGAATCAAAAAGGTCACATCGATTCAAGAACACCTTGCGCCGCAAACTTCACCACAGAATACCCTTGACGCAGCTGCTGGCTCACCAACTCTCGTACTTCCAAAAGAAAACCAAGCAGAGACTCCACCTGCTTGGGCAATCGCAGCTGGAGCACAACTGAACCTCCATGGAAGCCAAGCAACAGAACCTGAGGTTGAAGCCAAAAAGCGTCCTCAATCAACCGCTCCTGCGGCACAAGATACCTTGCCGGGCTTAGATGAAAAGCCAACTGCTCCCGCATTATCTCCCGCTGAGCGAATTCTGCACCGCCATGCTGGTTGTGGCTACCAGGTCTCTCCGAACGAAGAAAAACCACTCGACGGCATCATCAATGAGCTTCCAGAAATGGAACCGCTTGCCCAGTTTGCAGATTCGTATATCTTAGTCCAGGCAGAAGATGAGTTACTTCTTATCGACCAACACGCATTGCATGAGCGGATTCGATATGAGCGTCTGCGTAACGATGAATCGCTTTGGGAGAGTCAAATGAAACTTCAACCGGTACAGTTGAACCTTGATGCCCGACAATCCGTCCGAGTCGCTGCGTCGGTCGACACACTGTCTCAAGTTGGTTTTTCTCTGCGTGAAGGTGACAGTGGTTGGATGGTTGATTCAGCCCCACAATTACTCGAAGGCGAAGAACTCGTTCCTTTCCTCCTCGATTTGCTTCAAGATACTGCAGAGGATGGGGCTCCACTCGAAACAGTTGATAGAAGAAAAGACCACTTGGCATTCCTCAATGCGTGCAGAGGCGCAGTAAAGGCCAACCAGAAACTCACCTTGCCTGAGATGCGAAGATTGCTGGACGATATGAGAAGAATACCAAACCCTTGGGCTTGCGTTCATGGAAGACCAACTGCACTGCGCTTACCGCTGAACGCTCTCGACCATCACTTTGGTCGTCATGGTTAATCTTCAAGTGATGGGATTTGAACTGACTCGATTCCAACTCCTGCGTCTTGCAGACGTTGAACAAAGGCCTCATCAGCGACATGATGTAATTTTTGTCCAATCACCTCACCACCGGTTTTGGAAGCGAGGAGGACTGCTGTCATGAACAGACGGTGATCTCCGAACGTTGGAACAGGATGTTCCGGCTTGCTCGGAACTTGGTTTCCTTCAACCTCTACCCCATCGGCAAGAAGTGTAGCTTGCAATCCAAAGTGTTCGAGCAACTCAACAGTTCGTGTGAGGCGATTGCTTTCCTTGTGCGCTGCGTGAGCAGCCCCCGAAATCTTCCCACCACCGCCGAGGGCGAGTAAAGCAGCCATTGGTGGCAAAATGTCATTTGAATCCGTCACATCCAAATGTACAGAAGAAGATTTATCCATTACTTCGAGTATGCCTCCAGACCACTTTATGCCATATTCTATAGCAGATTCTTGAAGGATTTCATGCCCAATGGCGTTCTCTGTGTCTGGCCAACCGATGAGTTGAATCTTCGAAGAAAGACAATAGGAAGCGAGGACGGCAAATGACGCCATGGATGCATCCCCTGGAACGGCATAGGTGTCTTCACCATTTGGAGACCAAGGTTTCAGCAAGCACTTGCCATCGCTCAATTCCATTTTACAACCTGCAGACCGAACCATTTCTGCCGTCAGAGATGAATGTCGATTTGAGACTCCTTTTCCTTCAAGAGTGAGTACCGTATCGGTTGGTAGATTTGTCGACGCTAAAATCCATGAAGAAAGTGGTTGACTGGAGTGGGAGATATCGAGATGAACTCCGGATTGTAGTTTATCAGTATCCCATGGACCAGAAAGAATCACTGGTAAACGTTCCAAGCCTTGTCCGATTGACACTTCGACTCCGGCTTGACGCAGTGAGTCCCAGAGAGGTTCTGAGTTGCGCATACGCAGCGACTGATCTCCATCGAGCATGATTGGGCCTTCCATTCCTGCAACTAGACCGGCAAGAAATCGTAGAGCAGTCCCCGAGTTGGCTGCATTAAGGACGCTTGCCGGACGACGAAATCCGTCCGTACCGACACCGTGCATGACCCATTTGACTGAAAGTGGGTGTGGGCCAAGTTCCATAGGATTGATTTGGGTCAATAATTCTCCATCGGAGTCATAATCGTCAAACTTGACACCCATCTGTGCTAAACAATTCCGCATGGCACGCACATCGTCACCCGATGCTGCAACATTTTCGAGGGTAATGCTTTGAGAGGTTTGAGAATAAAGAGCAAGAGCTCGGATGAGATGGCTTTTCGAAGGAGGTAAACGCCAATCAATCTTCGTGGAACTGGAACGAGGAGTCACTCGAAGAATGCGTAAATCATTGCGCCGGTGGTCCTTTCCAGAAGTGGTCCAGCGCTTCACCCACTTCTTCGCCATGGTGCTCCCAATCTCCGAATACCCATCAACCCTTGCAACACAGAATAAAAAGCCGAAGCCGCATAGGCTGTTCAATGTCGATTGAAGATTCCATGGGTCGCCCCTTGAGGGACCTTCGAATCTCCATAACAGACCGCTGTAATTTCAGGTGCACATACTGCATGCCAAGAGAGAAATTTGGAGCTGACCACGCCTTTCTTGCTAAAGAAGAAATCCTCTCCTATGAGGAAATGACAACCGTCGTTGAATCACTGCTACCTCTTGGACTCAAAAAAGTACGAATAACTGGGGGCGAACCTTTGCTCCGGAAAGACCTAAGCGTTTTTGTCGCAATGCTACGAGACTTAGATTCCGAATTGGACATTGCAATGACAACAAACGGAGTTCTGCTGGAAAAGCATGCTCAAAGATTGTTTGAAGCAGGACTCAACAGAGTCACAGTGAGTATTGATGCCGTTAATGTTGAAATGTTCCAAAGCATCACTGACAGCAGGAATACACCGGAGGAAGTCTTTACTGGAATCGAAAAAGCCCAGCAGTGTGGGCTGGGCGTTAAGGTCAACTGCGTGGTAAAGAACGGAGTGAATGTACAGGAAATCATTCCTTTGGTTCGAGCATGCTCACAACGAAAGATTGCTGTCCGTTTCATTGAATTCATGGATGTTGGAACGACCAATAACTGGAATCTCGAATCAGTCGTGACGGGTGAAGAAATGCGTCAGATAATTACGAACGACATTGGAAATTTGAAGAAGGTTCCTGCGCAACATCCATCCGATGTTGCACGTATGTGGAGTTTGGAAGATGGAACAGAGATTGGGTTTATCGAATCGGTAAGTCATCCTTTTTGTGGAAATTGCTCGAGGGCCCGCCTATCCGCTCATGGTTCAATCTACACTTGCTTATTTTCAGAGAGCGGAGTTGATATCCGAAGCATTCTGCGATTTGGCGCAACAAGCGGAGAAGTCGCCAAACTGATTCAAGAAATCTGGACAAAACGCAAGGACCGCTATTCAGAGATTCGAGGGGAAGCCAACACCGAGCGGAAGCCGGTAGAAATGTCTTTTATCGGCGGTTAAGATTCGATAGGTGGTAAGACAACATTCACCAACACTGAATTGGTGGAGAGGTCGATAAGTTGGAATCGCCAAGTCCCAGTGTCGGAACCAATAGTTGTCGAATCAATGACAAAGTAATCCCCTTGGCTTACAGAATATCCTGCATCTCGGTCTTGGAATGATATATTCGCTCCGATGAGCCCGTACACATCCGAATCGCTCACTAAACCTCTCAATGTATTGCCTTGAGTCACATTTTCAGGCGCAAGAGAAAATTGTATTTTTGCTGGATCAATGGTTTGGTCGAGTGAAGTCATTCGCACGACATGGAAACCGTTGGATAATCCTCGAACGCTTACAGTTGCTTGAGCTGCAGGCTTCTCTGCGGTTGTTAGAGCACCTTGCATCAAAACAAACACCATACTGGAAAGCATGACCGTTATGGCGAGCAGAAGTACAGTAGCGATAACGGGGCTCACAGCCTCGTTGTTGTTCGCCCTTCGGACACTGCGCATGAAGCACCTGTGCAGACGATAGGTCTTGAACCAACCGTTTCAAAGTCTATTGAGGAGAGCATCTTACCGATGAATCAAAACAACCACATTGGCTTATCGCATTCCATGGCACGCTTAATACCGCCAATAGGACCGAGTACTCTCAACAATGTTTCAGTGATCAAATCGCCTTTGAAGAAAGCATAACCCATGTTTTTTGAACGCAAGGAATTTTTGAGTGCTCGCCCCATTGAAGCCCTAACCCGAACCTCATATTGTTCGAGGGACGTTCCATCTCTCATGTTGTCAACAATTGCTTCAGCAGCAAAACATCCGGAAATAATGGCTTGTGAAATCCCTCCACCGTTGCTCGGCATAACTAAGCCTGCAGCATCACCAACTGCCAAAGTCGTACCGTCGACCATCGACTTTACAGGTCCACCCATTGGAATCCAACCACCGCCCCAAGAAAGTATTTCGAGGTTTAATGAATCACAAAATTCTGTCAGGTGGTCTTTCAAATTCCCTTTCAAATAACCTGCTCGAACCCCAAGACCTACATTGGCAGTGTCTGGGCCTTTAGGAATAATCCAAGCATAACCTGACGGAGCGACTGAACCCAAGAATACATCGAAGGTTTCTGGAACTTCACCCTGTACTTGAGCGTAAACAGTTGGAACTTGGTCTTTTGGTCTATAGCGTTCATCATCGCCATGTCTTAATCGACCAACATGGGCCAATGAGCCGCTGGCATCGATAAGATAGTCAAATGAATAACGATTTTTGGTTGTTACCAAAAGATCACGGTTCAGTTTTGATTGGTGTTGGATTCGTGTCATTGCTTCACCAGTGCGAATTTCTGCTCCGGCCTGAATGGCTTTATCGCAAAGGAATCCGTCAAAATGCAGGCGATGTCCGGCAAATGCATCCAAATCAAAATGGTATGCCTTTCCCGAGGGTAGGAAAACTCGCATGTTGTCCAGGTGATGCAGACGAAGACGGTCAGGGAATTCGAAGTAATCCTTCAGCCACTGATGCTCATCGAGATTCGAAAAAGTGCCGACAACTTCACCCCAGTTCGGAATACATTCGCCGCACTGAGCCGGGTTTCCAACAATCTCTCGACGCTCAATAATCAGGACATCAATTCCTTCCTCGGCCAACTTCTGTGCGCAAGCCGAACCTGCAGGTCCAGCTCCGATGACAATCACTTGCCGATGCTGAACCTCTTTTCGACCCATTCTAATACCTCACAAGTGTCGGTTCATGACGTATTCTGTGATGTGCAACATTAGAGATTTAGCATCGCTGTCTGGAAACGCATCGAGTTCGTTAATTGCACGCTCAAGATGTGTTCGTACCAATATTTCAGCGTACTGCAAACTTTGAGAATAGTTGAGTAACGACATCAACTCATCGAACAATCCGTCGTGGAAGTTCTCGATGACATGTGCAAGTCGGTGACGTTCCTCTCCGTGTGATAGGGTTAGTGCGTGAATCAATGGGAGCGTCATTTTGCCTTCAATTACATCCGCACCTCGGGGTTTACCCATTCTCTCATCACCACGCAAATCGAGCAAGTCATCCACCAGTTGAAAGGCAATGCCGAGTTCCATTCCAAAACGTTGCAAAGCAGATGCCTGGTCTTGACTCAAACCTGCAACCAAACCGGCAGCGTGGCAACCAGCTGAGAACGGACCTGCAGTTTTCCCTCGAACAATGCTTAGATAATCTTCAGGAGAAGTCGTGAGGTTCAATACATGGTCGAGTTGGTCGAACTCTGAAACGGCAATGTTCGCACAGCATTGGGCCATTATCCGGACTATGTTTTCTTCGTAGATGCCGCCTAACCCGAATCCTTGCACAAACAACCAATCTCCGGCAATGACCGCCTTAGGAATGCCAACTCGAGTGTGAATCGTTTCAACTCCACGGCGTTGGGAAGCCTCATCGTTGATATCATCATGGACGAGCGTTGCTGTATGAATCAGTTCGAAGGCAAGAGCGAGAGGCATAATGTCGTTTTCGTCCGAGCCACCAGCGATTTCGTGAGCCAGTAGAATGAGCAACGGCCTGAGCCGCTTACCCCCAGCAAGAAGGACGGTTCCGCACAACTCAGCGACTTGTCCTGCACCATGTTCGACTTCAGATTCAATCAGTGACTCAAGCTCCGCATCGACCAAAAGTCGCATGGTCTCAAGGCGGTCACTTGCCTGTAACTGAATGCTCGACACATATCACCCTACAGGGGTGTCCTTCTTAACCCGTAGTCTACGCCCGTGTAATGTGAGGAGTCATCCTCGCCGAGGTGATGCTGTGACAGAAAAGGTTCGACTTGAAGTCCTAACCACTGCATCACAACGTGATGGCGTACGATTACAAATCGAACGCTGCATTGAGCAAAACAGAAATCAATTTGATTTCAAACTCAGTCAAATCCCTCACATCGAAGCCGCTATTGATGCGCTCAAACAAGGCACCGGCGACCTTGTGGCGATGAGTGCCTTGAACTGGAGAGAATTCAATGTTGAAGGCTTGAACATTGTGGGAATCTTACCTCGGCGAGAACCTACTTGGGTTCTTGTATCGAACGACAAGCCGGAATACCTCGTCTACCAAGCAGTGGTCATCTGCGACCATGAGTTGTTGCGAAGACAAATGCGACGGCTGCGTTCTGACCTAAAATTGGTTACATCCGAAGAGTTTGCAACCATGATCGGGAAATCAGATGTATTTGCAAACTTGGATGAAGAAGATAAAATCCATTGGATTGAAGAATGTCGCCAAGATGAACTGCTCGAAGGATATATTGTCGCCCGTGGGGAACATGCGGCGCTGAAATTCAAAGCCCGCCGACATACTCTCGGTCTGCAAAGAGAAAACCCCGAAAGAACACATTTCATCCCTCCACCATTGTATGGCTTCACCTTGCTTGTAGCACGTTCCGGATTCCCTGCATCAACCGTTGCTCCGATGGTCGACTCAGGAGCAATTCTCTCTCACCGAATTGAAGCGGGTTTGCTCGATTCTTTACCTGAGCATCTTCACGGCATCATCGGTATTTTTGTCGAGCAACGCAAGTTCAAGACGGTACTCAAAGAAGCACAGCGGCGCGGTGACGACTTCACTAACGAGGTTTTTCTCAATTCTGAAAGAGCAAAAGCGCAGTCTGGCCCATCGAAATGGAAACAATCTGTGCCTCGTAAGGAAGTACCCACAACCCCTCGTATCGAAATGAAAATCGAGACCTTGAATTACGAAGGTACGGTCTCTGCCAGCGTAGAGCGCATTTGTACGATTGAAGAAAGCCATATGGGAATGGTCAATGTTTTGAAGGAATTTGAGATTCTTCGTGACACCATGCAATCTGAGCATGAAGAAATGGTTCGGAAATACCCTGGCCTACCTGATGAATTCAGCCTATCAAGACCAGCACTGCTCAATCTTGAGCACATTCAAGCGTCTTCATCCGAAGAAGAATGAGACGACTCTTCGAGTAACGGAGCATAGCCTTGCTTAACGATGAACTCTTCAAGTTCAACTAAATCTGCCGGCTCGTTTTCGTCACATAATTCGAGAATAGATTCGTCGATTTCTCGACCGTTTCGTTCCCATGTACCCGCTGAACGTTGCAAGTCTGATGCGAATTTTTCAACAACTTCAACCGCTGTCAAATTGAGATTGAGGACCGTATGCAAAGAATCGACAATTCGGTTGTTGGCTTCTCGAAGGCGTTGAATTCTACCTGCCATATCTCGCAGGAATGTTCGTAATTCTTCAACATCATTTGAGCGTGAAAACTTGCGATGTGCTCGTTCAAAATCTTTACGCATGACGCTTATTCCCGCAACAATAGCGAGTTTGGCTTTAGTAGCATCAAGTATGGTTTCTTCTGATTCCTTCACACGAGAATGAATCATTTCTTCAAAGCCATTGTAGTGGTTTTTAAGATCCATCCAGACCAACTCCTTCAGGGAATCAACAAGAGAATTAGCCTCTTTCAAACCCTGCTTAGTCACCTTAACAGTTCTCGCCATAATACAAAACGTAGTGTCCAAGTTCTTCAATCCATTCCCGATACATTACGCAAGACGTTGCGATGGAGTACTGGAAAGTGTCTAAGAACTGCCCTCCCGAGTGCTTCATCACAGCGAAAACACATATACCCCTTAGAACCGAATGTAACTAGAGGTGGAACAGTGTCAGCCAAAAGCGAACTCTTGAACGAACTTTACCAAGCTCGTTTTGACGGTCTCAAGGAACTCGCTGTCACCTATCAACTTCCAAAAAATGGTTCGGTTGAAACGCTTCGTGCCCGTTTAATTCAGCACCTTATTCTTGATGAATGGGACCTCTCGCCAAACGGAATAAAAAACCTCATGAATGCCGAAATCGGAGAAATTTTGGGCGTATTTGGTATTAAAAAATCAGGTTCTGTTCGTGCCCGACGTCAACGGCTTTACCTTCATCTTAATCATGACCCAAAACAATTCGTTCCTGAATCCCTTGATTCGATGACAAGAGATCAGTTGCACGAACTGTGTAAGACGCTTGAATTACCTTTGTCAGGGAACAAGCAAACACTACTCGTTCGTGTTGCAGGCGTTCTCGCTTACCAACAAGGAGGCTGGGGTAAAGTCAAGAAGAGTCTACGAAGACCGAAAAGTGGAGATTCAACCATCGTGATTCCAATACCAAGCGAGGAGTCGAACAATGAATCGCCATTCCAAGAAACTCCTTCTGAGCATGAAACAGTGATCGAAAAGGTCGAAACATTCGTTTCTGAACATCCGGAAGGATGGACCTTCGAAGAAGAAACTGAGATGCGAACTGAGCTGGCTGAAAAAGGCATACCAATTTCGCGTGCACCATTGGCAGCGTCAATTGATGACGCGCTTCGTGCAGGCCAAAACGACACCTCAAACGATACAGCGCCAGCGATGGTTCAAAGCGCCCATGTTGTTGAAAATGATGAACACAGCCTCGAAACAGAGGCTTTGCTTCTCGAACTTAACGCTCGTAATGCAGAGGTAGAAGCCGCTGGACGGGACTTTTTGGCTGTAAGCACAACCAGTGAAGTTGACGATCTTGAAGCGTTTATTGGGAGTTTGTCCAGCCATGGTTTTGCTGTAGAAACACCTGCAGTCAGAGACAGCATCCGTAACACGCTGATGGAACTTGAATTCCGCTCACAAACTGAGAAAGACGCTGTATTTTCGATGCCAAACTCATGGAGAGAGCGAGAAGCGCTTAGGAATTTTGAACTTGGCCGAGATGTCTTACGAGACCAGTTGAACAATACCCTTGCCTCTTCAAACGGAGATTTGGTCAAAGCACGGATGTCATTCGAACAAATTGGACATAACATGGGATTGGATTTGCGCATCCCAAGTGTATCTGGGCGACTTCATGCACTTTTTGATCTCCATGTAGAAATTCATCAAGCAGAAGCATTACAAGACCCTTCTATCGCCAGAAGAAACCGAATTCTGCGCGTACTCCAGCACGGTGCAGTACACTTCACCGATGGTGAACGAAGAACCATCGACCGAATGGAACGGAATATTGCTGGGTTTGAAGAATTGGTAGAAACTGTTCTTGAATCAAGTGAAGGGACATTCTCGGAGTCACAGCAAGCGTTGGTCATCCGTTTCCTTGAGAACCGAGGATACGAAGTCAACACCGCTGACCTTCGACCACGAATCCTCGCATGTGCAGGTATAATCGGTGCAGAGTTGGGATTCATTTCACCTGCCGAAATACCGCGGATTGCACCAGGAGTAATGATTTCCGATACACAAGTTGACGCAATTGTCAGCGAATTGAAGGCATTGGCTGAGGCGTTTAAACCGAAATCCGATGAACCTGCAGATGAAGAAGAAGTTCTCGCAGAGTCTGTGAGTGATGCTTCGGAAAGAGTCAGTTCGGCTCGAGGTAAAATCGACGCTATAGATGAACTCCTAGCACGACTACGTGGCTAGTTTCAACGTGAAGCGTAGAAGTTCTGAACGACTTGCGTTACGGTTTGAATATCGTGAATGTCTCTTCGAACTAAGTCTTCAATGATAGCTTGGCGCTGAGATACGTGCTTCTCAAAGACATCGGGAGAAATACCGGCAGCAGTGCAAATAACTTCACGAAGTTTTGAAGGGATTCCAGTTTCTTCAATTTGATCGGTTGCAGCATTGTACTTCCAGATGATATTCAATCGAGGCTTGTCACCTTCCATACCTGCAATTTCGGCTACTTCGGTGATTTTACGAGCAGTCTTACCGTTGACATGCAGTCGGGCTTGGATGATAATCAAATCAAGCCCACTCAACATAATCGGAGGAACAAGCATTGGTGGGTTAATCATACGAGTCACTGTTTCTTGAGCCGTATTGGCGTGGAGGGAGCCGAAAGAACCGTCGTGTCCGGTATTCATTGCTGTAAGTAAAGTTGCAGCTTCTGGACCACGAACTTCACCAACGATAATTCGGTCAGGTCGCATACGAAGGCTGGATTTTAGACAATCGTTCATGTCAACCTCCGGAGTGCCGTCTGGGCGCTCTCGACGAGTCTCCATACGCAGCCAATGGTCGTGGTATACTTGCAACTCAGCGGTATCCTCTACTGTCAGTAATCGACGATGCCATGGAATGTACATTCCAAGACAGTTGAGTGTGGTAGTTTTACCGGACCCGGTCCCTCCAGCGATAACGAAATTCGCTGGTCGACTGTCAAGCCCTTCGATCCAGACCCACATCATTGCAGCAAGCCTTGAGTTGACAGTACCGAACTTCACCAAGTCAATCATAGTGAGAGGGTCTTCCCTGAACTTACGAATGGTAAGTGTTGGACCATCTGGAGTGACTGGAGGAATTGTACCGTTTACACGGGAACCGTCAGGGAGACGGCCATCAAAAATTGGAACGAGTCCTGGTCCATCACCGAGAGGAACATTGGTGAAAGCAGCAATATTTTTGGCGATTTGAATACCTGAATCATCATCAATCCAAATGTTGGTTCGACACATGCCGTGATCTCGATGAGCGATTTTAACGCACTGCGTACCCCCGTTGTACATCACTTCTTCAAGAGCATCATCTTCGAGTAAGACCGCAAGGTCACCGTATGGATTTGGTTCGGCAGAGCCATCGACGTGATAGATTGGCGAAGGATGGTTGTCCTCTGTGTAAATCGTAACTCGACCGTATTGTGCTAGTACTTGTTCGCCCATATGTTCATCCTCCAATCATCATAACTGCGCTGAGATAGAGAATCATAGAAACTGCTACCCATCCCGGCATCCACCAAAGCACGTCTTTAAAACGTCCCATCATTCGTCCGGAAACACCTACTGCTATGGCAGAGGCAGCGCCAAAGAAAGAAGAGAAGGTTGCATTGAAGGAATCAATTTGAAAGCCCTTACTTGCCGGTGCAAAAAGTCCGACAATTACTGCAATAAGCAGTGGTAAGCCAATGCTGATGAACAACACAATCAAAAGGCCTCGACCGGAAAGTTCCTGCTCTCGTGTATTCATCAAATCGTTCAAACGCTCATAATCCATAGCGAGGTCAGAAAGGATACCCTGTAATGGAGAATCTTGTTCAATTGCCGTCTCGATGAGAACCATTACTCTCTGGACTTGGGAAGAACGTGTTTTCGCAGCGAAAGCCGAAAGAGCAGCGTCGAAAGACGATGAATGGCTTTCCTCGAGAGTCTCTTTAAGCAACTTTCCTAAAACACCAGGGAGGGTTTTCGATTGCTCCATCATTGCTTCTTGAATACCTCTTCCAGCACCAACGGAGTCTGAAAGAGATTCGAGGAGCGAGGGTAATGCATTCTCTATAGAACGGCGGCGTCTTCGTTCAATCATTGGAGGTACTCCGCCTGCTGCACAAGCGATTCCAACAACAATCAATACAAGCAACAACAAATTGTCATTAAATGATTCGAGAAGACCGTAAATCATGAAATCACAACCCCGGGTCTTTTGTGTGTGCCTTGAGGCCAATCATAAACATGCCAAGAAGGGTCAGGAGAAGTCCGACATTGACAACCATGTTGATGGTAGAAGCTGGAGGAAGTTGCATGAAAGCGCCAAGATCACCTGACATTAACTGAGGTATGAGACCTGCAATGGCTAGAATAATTGGGCCAATCATTGCAATTGAGAGTAGTGTTTCTGGCACTGCACCAAGTTCTTCAATGTATTTTTTAACAGACTCAGTCCTTTCATTTTCCATACGTGTACCTTGCTTACGGAGGGTTTCGATGATATCGGTGTTTTGGGTGACGTTGGTATACATTGTATTGAGCAGACGGGTATAACCGTCAGAATCAGCTTTGTTCATCAGCGACTTGAGTTCTGGCCCAAGACCACGGCTGTTTCCTTTGCGTAGTCGAGACATCATGGAGGAAAAATCCTCAGATATAATTCCGTATCCGCCGCTACCAATCGTGTGAATTGCTGCTTCAAGACCGACTCCAGACGACATTAAGACATCCAAAGTACGGATGACATAGAGAACTTCTCTTTGCTCATCCAATTTACGCACGCTTTCACCTCAAACAATGTCTTCTAGTAGTTCAAAAGTGAACATTTTATTCGAGCTTTCGTATTCCATAGATGCAAAAATAACTTTGACATCTCGCTCTTCAAAGGGGTCATGGATAAACGGTTGTCCTGAGCGGAACATCGTGAGAATTCTCTTGTAGTCGTCGATGGAAAGTTCACCTGTAACGGTGTATGCAGTGGATTCAGAACCCTCGTCGTGAAGGTCGTCCCCTTCCTCGCCACGTATGATGGTACGAGTAAGTCGTCGTGTAAGACGCACTTTCATATCGCAATTTGGGATTCGTACCCAATCTGCGCTTGTCGTCCCTGATGCTGGGCGAATAAAGAAATCCATACCTGCCATGTGGTGACCTCTAAACTACCCACATCATCGCAAGGTATTGAATGTTGGGGGGAATGAAGGTTAGCCGACAATTCTAAACCAGCCAAATCGTGGTTCATGTAGGGTTCCTTCATTTGAAAGTTCATCCAGTTTTTCTTCAGCGAGTCCACGGTCAAAGCCTCGTGCGACTGCATTGGTGAGAACAGTTTCAAAATCAACACCATCGCCTTGGTCAAGTTGCTCAATTATCGAGACAAGAGTGTCCTTCACTTCGTCATCATTCGATTCTGCCTCCGAAGGTGCATCACCTCCTGGAAGTTCAGTTTGCGATGGAGCAGCAACCGGTTGACTTGCAGCGTCCATGCGTCCTTCAGCAATATCCAATGCTTGCATAACGTTGAGCGTGTAGGTTTCCACATCGATATCCCCGTAGTGATTTCGAGAAACCAGGAGGCCATCGATCATGTGCTCTGGAATTCCAGCAGCAACCAATCCTTCTCGGGTTGGTTCAGCAGCCAGTGAATCCGAGTAATTCTTCATTCGCTGGAGAGTATCCTCGCACGCACGTGTCAGCCACAAAGCATAACGTTGAGCGTCTATTTCACATGCTTCTTCAGGGCGAAGTGAAGTGTAAACAGCACCCTCATCGGTCTGATACCAGCGAGATTTAGCAACCATGAGGAGGAGAACTGGTTCACCCACTTCGGTTTTCTCAACTAAACTCATCGTAAGTTCTCTCATCGACTCACTTGCATAATCTCCAACAGAAAAATAATGGAGGCCAGATGGGTCTCTCATTTGTCCTTGGTAGAGTGTCGAGCCGTTCGATGTTTCTCGAACTTCAAGACGCTCAAGGAGACCTGCAACAACAACTCTGTTGACTTTGGCGCCAAGTTTGGTGATGACAAATGATGGGTCATATTCACCTGAGCCTTTCTCGTTAAGTGTTGCTTCACTGAATTCGGATGCGAGCATATGCCATGCTGATTGTCGTTTTGCACGTGTTCCAGATTGCATCATGCCACCTTCCATTGAGCACGGATTTCAGTCGCCCTTAATCCCGCATCTTCGTCTACCATTGCCGCACCATCTGCCAGCATCATAGCACCTTGTTCATCAACAATTGTTCGACCGGATGCCTTGATTGTTCGACCAAGCATCTTACCCCGTAGCGATTGAACAAAGGCGACTTGCCCCAGATCGTTCACGGTATCTTGAAGTTCAGATTCAGTCATACCGAGAAGGCTGAGTGTCGCTTGTTTATTGGTGAGTAAAGAGACACTGGAACGGCCATCGTCTATTGCTAAACGTAGCCGGATATCGGTATTCCCGTCGTTTGGACCGTGTTCTGCGCAAGCACCGTCACGCAATACTCTACGGCATTCAGTACACCTCTGGATGAAACCGGAGTCTTCCCGTACACTCACGACGGTAGCGCTGGTCGAAACACCAACTCTACTTGCTCCGGTCGAAAGTTCAAACAACTCCACTTCTGCAGTGTGTGTTGTCAAATCTAAATCGCTGTCCCATGGTGGAGCATCGAGAAATTCCACTTGGTCTGCATTGTCTACGGTAATGTCAGGAATACCTTGCCATGCTCGAACTCTGACACCTTTCAATCGAACGGTGATTGGCAACTTATCTTCAGTGATTGGTAATTCGCTCCACGCACTCATTCTGCAGCGACCAGTTGGGTCAGCAATTTGTCCAGACCAAAGGAATCGTTCTTCTCCGTCTCGGGTGAATGAACGCTTGGTCCATTCAGTAATCTGAACGACTGCATCAACATCTCGTGCTCCGTCCCGTAGTTCAGATAGCGTTAGCACGGTTTGCTGAGACAAGGTGTCTGCATCCGAGAAATTTTTGTCATGATAAACCTCGATTTTAGTCGTGCGGCCAAAGTTGAGCTCTGGTGTATCTCGGAAGGTTCGAACTTGAGCCCCCTCTATTTTGAGGAGCGTCCCTACTTCGTGTTCAAGCGGCTCCCATGAAAGGAAACCAATGGTGCCGGATTCATCGGCCAATCTTCCACGCACGATATCTATCGAACCAGATCCATCCTTACGGTGAATTTGGTCTGGTCGCGATGCGAGGATTCGACCAACAACACAGACGTAGCCATCGGATGGCAACGAATCAATGTCTTGTGGTTCACCAGGTGCAGTAATAGGACGGGTTCCTTCACGAACGACTGCAATACGAGTTGATTGGTTAATATTGAGCGACATTTTTCCTTGATATTCGTTTACAGAAGCCCCTTCGATTCGTACGACTGAACCAGGCGTAATGTTCGAGTTCGGACCCCAGTCTTTGTATTCCCAACGGTTTTTTTGTCCATTTTCTTCCCAAGGATTGTCTTCAAGCAAACCAAATGCGATTTGCTTCTGTTCGCCACGGATGGTTTGGTCTCGGATGTTGTGTGAGATTATCTCAACTTCAATTTCGATATCTTTGTCATCGCCTTTGAGTTCGCTCAGACTGCTCACCTTACGGGTGTTACGAGGTGCTGCAGAAGAACCACCTGATGAGCCTGAAGATGGTGCTGGGGTCTTGTCACCCTTGAACCGTCTTAGAATCGAACGCATGGCGTCTTGAGGTGGAATAAAGAATTCAGTCTCATACTTTTCAAATGCTGCGGCAACCTCTTCAGGGTCTGCATCAGGGCACTCGGAAAGAATTGACTTAACATGAGTTTCGTATTTTTCAGACATCGTCAAGACCTCTGCCTGATATGTTCGTTCGATGCCTGTACGGAGAACAGGCTGCGGGCTTTCGTGCGTTTTGGTTGAGACTGTACACTCCCTTGACCTCCATGGGTAACTCAAGGAAAGACGACAGACCATAAAGAATGCCGTGAACATCTGTCCTTTTAGACGGACATCGAATCAAGTCACTGAACAACTTAGGCGGGGTTAATTCGCAAACCTTGCATCAATAACACATCGGGCAAGTGCATTGCGCCGGATGAATAGGAACCTTGTACCCGAACATCGTCGCCGAGATAGACTTCCGAAGAAAGCGCCTTTGCTAAATTGCCTGATAGGCCAGCCTGTTTAACAGGCCCAAGGATTTCTCCACCTTCAACACGCAGCAAGGTGCTGGTGGTCACAGAAAAATCACCACTTGTCGGGTTTGCAGTGTGTGCGCCCATTACGCTGTGAACGATGTATCCATCCTCCATGCGTTCCAAGAGTGAATCTTGAGTGGAAGGCGTTCGAGTTGAAGTCATGTGTAGATCTGAGCAACCTGTATAGGGTGGACTTTGATGGCCACCTCGTACGGCGCAACCGTTCGTTTGAGCATGATCAATACGGCCTTCAGCAACTTGTTGGGCTGCATCACGTGTCGACCAAAGAGAACCAATCAATCGCCCGTTTTCAACGAGAGTTTGGCGACGCGTTGGGACACCTTCACCGTCACGGGCTGAGGCAGATTTACCGCCTTCCATACGACCATCATCAATGAGTGATAGGTCTTCAGCGAGAACCATTTCACCTTGCTTACCGGACCAGAATGATTCATCGCGAACCAAACGGTCGCCTCGTACGGCGGAAGGAACAACCATCGAGAACAGTGGGGAAAAACCTTCACTGGTCATCAAAACAGGAGTATCGTGAGCTTCAGTATTCACTTCAATAGGCCCACGTGTTTTCTGCGCCCAGTCTACTGCGACTGCGACGCAATCGGGAACTTGCTTCAATTTCTTTCGACTCGAATCCCCTTCGTACGAACTGGTAAGTTCGTCATCGGCCTCGATGGAAACTTGAACGCCAATTCCATGGGATGTCGTCACGCCGCTCGATTCGATGCCCTCACTGGTAAAAATTGCACCAGCGCTTGCACCAACGCCAAGACCGCCTCCCGTAACGACTGCTCGATCGTCGAGCGAAGCAACTTCACTAAGGATGGCATCCGCCTGTTCAAGTAAATCTTCGGGACCGATGTTGAGGATGTTGGTATCAAAGAGTCCGCCGACTTTTCTCGCCGTCTGCTCACTTGGTAGGACAAAACCTTCGACAGAAGGAGATGCTTTGGCAATGTCCCTCGCTTGCTGGAGAGCGTAATCAGCAGAAGTAAGGTCAACAAGATAAGCGTATCCAAACCGGCCACCTTCGACCACTCGAACACCATATCCACCTTCGCCGCCACCTGCAGCAAGGGATATTTTGCCTGCTTCGATATCGATGCTGTGCCCGTAGGACTGTGTTGCCACGACTTCCCACTGTTCTATGCCTTGCGATTTACAAAGAGCACCAATTTGACGGCATCCCTCGGCAATTCTGTCTACTGCATCATCTGGAAGCATATTCAGCCCACCAACGCTTGAGAAATTCGCATAATTGGACCACCATCACCAACCGGTACAGTTTGCCCTTTACCGCAGAAACCTGGGGCTGCAAGTCGAGCATCTCGGGTGAGACCGTCAACATCTTTCAGAATTTGAAGCGTTAAGCCGCTCACACTTACATCTTTGAGAGGACGTGTTAGTTCACCGTTCTCGATAAGCCAAGCCTCTTGGGCAGCGAATTGGAATGAACCTCGACCCGTATCCACTTGACCACCTCGTGAACCGCAAGCGTAAACGCCGTATTCGATGTCTTCCATCAATTCGTCCATATCGTTGTGCGTTCCACCTTGAATGAGTGTGTTCGACATGCGGACCAATGGATGGTGGAGGCCATCTTGAGCCCTTGCACCAGCATTCGGAGCGAGTCCAAAGTGGTAAGCTGTCTCCCGATGATTTAGATATTCAGTTAGAACTCCGTTCTTGATGAGACACTTCTCGCGGGTGTTGAGACCTTCATCATCAATCGGATGCGCCCCATAGCCGCCCCGAATAGTCGGATCATCGACTACAGTAACGATGTCATTACCAATGGTCTGGCCGAGTTTACCATCAAGGCATGAATCGCCGGCTGCTACAAGGTCAGCCTCACAGGGGTGTCCAAGCGCTTCATGGATGTAGACGCCGGTCAAATCACGGTCAGCAATCAGCGGCATCTTACCCGAAGGTGCACGTTCTGCCTTCAGCAAGCGAAGGGTCGCAATTCGCGCAACTTCACCCAGTTGGCCAAGGTCACAGGCTTCGATAACTTCCAGCCCACCTTCGCCACCATGCCTCGTTCTATAGGAGACTACTTCGCCTCCCTCACGGCCAGTGACGCTTGCATTAATCAATGAGCGTTGGAACGACCAAGTTCGATTCATCCCTTCACTGGTCATCAATTCAGTGTGCAGATGTTCATCGCTCCAACCGCAGGTTACTGAGATGATACGGTCATCGTCTGCAGCGCTGTCGTGAAGAGTTCGAAGATGCTCTATCTTCGTCTGAAGATCGGTGTGACGAACAT
The DNA here is from genome assembly GCA_938075675.1 of Candidatus Poseidoniaceae archaeon. Taxonomy (GTDB): domain Archaea; phylum Thermoplasmatota; class Poseidoniia; order Poseidoniales; family Poseidoniaceae; genus MGIIa-L1. Next base: position 106,240 of record CALJHE010000002.1, read on the forward strand.
CCTTTTTCGATTTCCAGTGTATTTCATCTTCAAAGATAGGGACTTCAGCTAACTGTACGGGCTTGTCTTTCGACGAGCGGCGAGCGGCAACCGCTTTGGCCAGTCGAACTGTTGACTCTATTTGCGAAGGCAAAGATATCAAGTCAGTGGTGGAATGTACACCCCATGCCCCGTCAGCGAGGATGCGGAGGGTTACACCAACTTCTTGGCCTGGTATTGCACGCTCAAGTTTTGCATCTCGTAGTGCAACGCTGGAGTCTGTGATTGCCATCAGTCGTACCTCAGCATAGGATGCTCCGAGGTCTTGAGCATGGTCGAGAGCCGACTGGATTTTCGATTGGTTCAGATATCGACCAGTACTCGGCTTATGCTCATCGTTGGGACTTGCGCTCATCACCATGATGCAATGCAGTATGCGAGGGTGTTTGAAGTCTACTCCGTTTCGATTTGATTACGATGTAAATTCAGCAGAAACGATATGGCCGATGAGAGAAGAGTCCGTCAGAGCCTCATGTTCCGATTCAAACTTCATTCCGAGTCGAGATGCACCTTCCTTCGAAAGCGAATATTCCATCGGTACGGATTGAAAACCAAGGTCGGATAGAAGAGACTGGGCCATCGATTCGGAAGTAGAAAAATCATGAGGAATAGGGACGCAGTCCGAATGCGCCTCGTCGGTGCTGTCTGCATGAGGGAGCCGGAGAAGATATCCCGAAGTGTCCTTGTTACGAACTCCAGCACGTTTGAATGCCTCAGAGACATGGTGAGTTCCACTGAGGTAACGTAAGAACTCGGCATCCAATGAACGGGCGAGTGCTGTCGAACGCAACCATCTACGAGAAGCACAATTCCACGCAGTCCAGAGTTGAGATTCTGATTGAATACAGTCCTGCCCAATCAAGACCCAATCGGCGTTAGGACGCACTTCAAGAAAGCGAGTAAGTACTTCCTTTGCCTGAACTGGTGATTCACTGCTCCATGCAAAGCAAGGGAACGATGGTTGTGCCATGGTGATTCCAAGAGGAGATTCTCTTTCAATTATCCGATGAAGATTCATCGGACAGTGGGATGTCATCATCGCGTTGTTTTGGAAGAATCCTTTCTGCACTCGCCGTACTTTGTCGACGCAGTACTTTCTCCACTTCGGCGTTTATTTTATCCAAAAGCAACGGCCCCCACCCACGTTTCGAAAGAAGGGCGTTCCGAGTTGAACGGTTCATCGAAAGAACATCTTTCGGCGTCCGAATGCCCATACCTGCTAATTCACGGGCTCGTGCCCGGCCCACATGTTTGATGTTCACCAATTGAAGCAAATCACTCCTACAACCGTGACGAATACGTTGCTTGAGCATATCGATGGTTGTGGCGATATTGCTGATAACGGGGAGGTGCTCTTCGGAAAACACATCGTCAGTCAGCAGGACTTGTTGACCTGCTGCAAGAAGCCAACCCATAAGGTCGACACGGTGATTAACATCGCCCGGACTCACATCGAGTTCGCTTTCAATAGAGCGAAGCGTGTCTTCTTGTATCCACATCTCAAGCATCCATGCCGACTTTACCTTTCCGAGCAATCGTTCTTCAAGCGTGTCATCAATAAGTAGCTCATCTTCAACCGAATTGGTTTTGAGCCAGAGCGGCGAACTGCGTTCCATTTCAGAATTCTTAGCCCACAGAGGAATGAAATCCGGAGTGGAGGAGGCAAGATGCATGAGCCCAAAATCCGAAACTTCGCCTGTCTGCCGAACGCTACGTCGTACAGCCCGCCTTAGCCCGGTACGAAGAATCGAAGCCGATAGTGGGTCGAGGTAGAGTTGCGTAATTCGCTCACCCATCAACGTCGCTTCATATTCCATGGATGCATGATCGTTCGCAGTCGGTGCGGACCAGCCCCCCACATGTGCCAAATTGGTAGCGGAGGTAAATCCGAGAGAAGCCTCCGTGAAGGCAGTTGATGCTCTTGCATGAGGAGGTGCTTCTTGGGAACTGGGACGGAGTTGAACTCCTCCAGTTGTTTGAGCAATGGTAGCCCAAATTGGCATCTCATCATCCCAATCCTCATCTTCACCTTGGTTTGCTTTTGCGTCTGCTCGCCGCTTTGCATACGCTTCGTCTGCGCCTTTTTTACGAATAAAACGCTCTTCGACAAGCCAGTTCAGCATCTCATCGAGACGCTCGTTCAATTGCATCGGCGACATACTCGAACCAAGGAAGGTTGCGGAAAAGAAGTCACCAATCTCGCCTCTGTGACGGAAGCCACCAGTTGCAATTGAAGCAAGTAAGTGCGTACGTAGTGCCGGTTCACTTGCAAGTTTGGAAGAAATTGATTCGACAGGTCCAAAGAAATATCTCTCGCTGACATCATCAGCAATCCCCCATCCATCGGTCCCCTTGCATAATACCCATGCTTCACCAAAACTATCGTACTTTGGCCGCCCAGCACGGCCCAACATTTGACGCACCTCCATCACTGGAAGTGGACGGCTCATCCCATCATCCCAACGTTTGAGGTCTCGAACAAGAACTCGGCGAGCTGGTAGATTAACACCCGCTGCAAGCGTTGGAGTAGCGGTCAGACCAACCAAGAGGCCTTCTTTGAATGCACCCTCGATCGCTTTGCGCTGACCGTGTGTGAGCCCAGCATGATGGAAAGCGATACCACCTCGAATGGCTTCTGCTAAACGTTCAGCCATCGCCGTTTGACTCCTTCCTTCAAGTGAACCTGCAAATGTTTCCAATCGCTTCAATCGGTCCGGGTCCTCCTTTCCTAAACGCTTGGCAATACGTTTGGAAAGTTTCAATGCTTCAGATTGAGCACTTCGACGAGTACCCACAAAAATCAGCACTTGACCATCTTGGTCTATCGCATCACTTACCACAACCCATGCCGGATGGGATTTGGGCCCCTCTAAGTCTCTGGGAGGTTGCAGTACATCCGCTTCTGTCGACATCCCTGATGCTTGAACCAATCGTGGTTCAAGATGCAAGTCGTGGAAAGTACTGTACTCCAACGCAACAGGCCTCCACGACGACAGAATGAGGTTGGCATCCAACCATTCTGCGAGTTCATTGCAATTTCCAACCGTAGCAGAAAGTGCAATGATTTGGGCCTTAGGGCGTAGATATCGGAGTCGAGTCAAGTTAATTTCCAAAGTTGGACCACGAGTTGAGTCGTTCATCAAATGGAACTCATCTGCAACAACAATCGATACATTAGCCATGAGTTCAGAGCGATTTCGCATGAGTGAATCAAGTTTCTCGGAAGTGCAAACGAGAATATCGCATTCATCAATTTTCTTCGCTTCACCCGAAGCGTCCCCAATCCCGAGTCCAACGGTCAATCCTACGGAGCCGCCGAGTGCTACCAAGTCCTCGTGCTTTTCACTCGCCAACGCTTTGAGAGGTACAATATAGACTGCTTTAGAACCTGGTTCATCGATGAGTAAACGGCGGATAATTCCTATGTAAGCAACGAGCGACTTACCGCTTGCAGTCGGTATTGCGAGTAATGTGTTGGAACCGGAAAGAACACTTGGCATTGCTTCATATTGTGGAGGATGAAGGTTCTCAATGCCCCAAGTTTGAGTGAGGAATTTGAGGGCGTCCAATGGTAAATCCAAGCCCATTACTGCCGGTCCACTCCCCTCCATATTCTGCCAGTCGCGCCAACAGTCCAAAAGGACAACGCTCGTAAAGTTTCAATCCGACACCCATAAGACCCCTCTTCTCATGTCCTAAACATGGCCGATGATGTAGAGTCCATGGTTGAAGAACGACTTTCTGTTTTCGAAGACGAACCAGATTTGAATGACTGGGTCGAAGTTATGTGCGGTGCAGCCATGGCTGTGCTCGGAATTTTCCATCTCGTTGAACCTTGGGATTTCGTTAATCAAGACGTCATGCGATGGTTTGCTGCTGCCGTTATTGCAGCAGGAGCTGTTTGGGCTGGACACGGCTTGAAAGATATGGCAGTCAAAGAGGTCCGGCGCTCAATCGCTATTCTCGACATGGCGCAATCCGATGATGGCCCAAACCATGGCCTGATACGTGACGTACTACTCAACCCGGATGCCTACAAATCCTTCCTCCTCGAATCCTATGAAGCAGCTTGGGAAGACGGCATCATTACGGAGGAAGAACTTGCGGAACTCAAATCGTTCCAAGACGCACTTGGTATCACCGATGAAGAAGCCGCAAAGATGAACATTGACGCAGCAGTCAAATCGGCTTCAAAGGACGGCGAAATCTCCGAAGAAGAAGAACAGAGCCTCAAGGAAGCCGCCGAAAAAGCCGGTGTTGACTCTGAAAAGGTCATCAAAGATGCAAAGAGCAAAGCAAAGAAAGGAAAGAAGTGAAGATCAATCCCACTTTGTGTTCCCTTGGAACATATCTGTAGCGAGTTTCTTTGCTTTCACACGGCGAGAATACTCACCCCTGCTCGAAACTGTACACAGCATCAATCCAAGCACTCCAACTGGAGTTGCGTAAGGAATGAGCCCAGAAGCATTCTCAATCGTGATGAAGGGTGGAACATCGTTCATGTCAAAGCCTGGAGAAGAAATAAAGCGGACATCGAGTAAATCCAAATCGCAGTCACACAAACTTACCGAAATTCTCTCCGGGAACAAGGCACTTTGAAGCGACAGCCAATCGTACTCGCTTACCGAAGCAGGGCGTGTACCCCAAGCAGGAACTGAGATGGAGCCAGTTGCAGGAACCGAGACCATGTCAAAGTCAACATGGAAGACCGACGATTTCGGTTTCTCATCGACAATCATCATAGCTTCCAGCATTAACATATCGAGGAGTAACGAACGCCCTGCAAGAAGGATGAAGCGTACGGTTTGTTGCTCAAGCATGCCTTCATCCGTAGTTTGCGCACCACCGCGACTTACCTGTGAGAAAATGGCTTGATCAAGACGTAAATCTTGGAGTTCTGGGACAACGAGTTGCCATCTTCCATCCGGAAGAGGAAGTGCTTCTTCCACCACAAGTCGGAGTTCTAAACGTTCTCCATCAAGCATCCCCCATGTAGAGCCAGTGTGCGATACAAGAACTTGTTCTGGAACTCCGGGATACGATGCATCCCACAGTTGTTGCAATCGATTTTCAATCAATTCGTCGATTTGAATTTCAGTGTCCGACTGAACTTCGTCTGCCAATGCCCACATCGGATGCAAGATGCCACCAACGAGGAGAAAGAGGACCCCGGGGGTAAACGCTCCGAACCTTAGAAGCGCCGAAGTGGAGTTTCTCAGACCGTCAAAAGCAAAGCCAGCAAACAAGAGAAGCGAAATGAAGAGGAAGCCAGAAGAATGTTTTGAGAGAGATACCGGAGAATCCTCATCTCCTAAAACGGCACTTCCTACGGGATAAAACGCCTTACCATCAAAGTCGGCTGGAGTAACCGGCCCGGCGCCTTCAAACGCCAGTTGTCCCGTCCAAGTATAGGGTTGGAATTTTCCTGCAGTCCCCCCAAAACAGAAGGTGTAATCGCCAACGGGCATAGCCCTCCACCGATACGTCGTCCGAGTTGAATCATCGTCTTCACGTACAATAACTTCAGGTGCGTTAGAAAGCCGACCTGATGGCTGAATGAGGTCGGGTAAGCCATGACTCTGTTGGAGTTCAATAGGCACAGACTCCCATTGCAGGTAGATATTGAGAACCTCATGCTGTTCGATTGTGAACGTCCAACAATCTCTATCGTTTTCGAGAAGGGCACCATAATGGACGGTTTCAAACTCAGTGGAGCGCGGTTCAAGATCGCTTGAAGGTTCATCGGAGTTTCGAGATTCGATGTCTTCGGACCATGGAATTTCGAGTTCCATAAATGAAGAGCCCCGCAAATGCAATTCCCAAGTCCCGGGCCGGTCCAGAACAAAGGTCATTCGAAGACGAACTGGGTCACCAGGCCACAGCACGCGCTCACCGTTGAGGTTGAGCGATTCGTCTTCGAGCGTGTAGGGGCTCGTTGTGGAAACGGAAGGAACAAAATCAGCGTCAAAGTTCCATTCGGTTACCGATGAGCCAAGGATAAGTGAAACATCCAATTCAGGCTTGTTGTATCCGGAGAACTCTCCGGTAAAACGCAAATCCAATACCATTTTATCCAACAAAGTAGGCAGCAGTGCGAGTTCAAATTGTTGAGGATCCATATCAAATTCAAGAGTGACTGTCTCAGGTTGCGCTGGTGAGGCAAAGACATTATTGGATACAATTTCTTCACCACTTGCTACCGAGGTAAGTTGGCAATCATTATCTTGAATACACGATAAGAAAAGTTCCCCTCCATCGGGAGATTGATTGAGATTTGCTTGAGAAAAGGGAGCACAGAATGACAGCAAAAAAAGTCCGAGGATGACCGCCATCTGAATGCTGTATGAGCGTTGAACTTGTGAAGAACGGCTCATGTTTAACGCAACTCTCCATCGTGTTTCAAATCAGTGGTGTATTGTTACAAGAGTACTGGGTTTTTCTTGTCAATAAGCACAGTGTTGCACTTACGGCAACGGTATCTTCTTTTCGAGGGCTTTTGCCTTGGAAATTCTTGGCCGCAAGTCGTACAAGACCACAACCAAACCGCCCTCGCTCTACGTAAGGATTCGGTAAACAACGGTCCTTGACGACCAGCTGTGCTGCCAGGCCAGGCTGACTCTAATCGGCGAAAAAGTGTGTTGTGCTCTCGTAAACCCAGGGCATGGATGTATTCATGATGCAAAACAAAACCAGAATAGGCCTTCCATTCAGGCTTGAGCATCTCGGGATGAAGATCAATCACTTCGACGTCTTTTGGTTGCAAAGAATGAACATCGACACCTCGCTTCCAACGTGTGACTCCGTGTCGCTGAGTAGCATTTTTTCTTAAAACACCTAAAGGGATACTTCGCAAATCTTCGACTTTCGCATTCGCCCATTCCGGCATGTCAAACATGACTTCAAGAACAAAATCTCGAATCTCCGATAAGAGTAAGATTTGCTCTTTGTTGGGTTTTGCCATTTTAGCCTTCAACTCCATCGATGATAGGCTGGATGGCCCTCTTTTACCGCCACGAACAATCCGCTGCCAGTGGCACAAACTTTGCCGTTTGCTTCCAACAATAATTCGATTTCAGCACGGTCCTCGCTCAACTCTTTGACCTGGCTAGTGACTTTCAGTGGGACATTCAAAGGAGTGGGTCTTCGAAGTTTAACGCTGTAGGAAGCGGTTACAGTACACGGGGGTTCATCTAAATCCTGAGCATCCATCAATGCCACTGCTGCAGTCCAATTCCCATGGCAATCCAAAAGAGTTCCAATGATCCCGCCGTTAATCATACCTGGGAAGGCTTGATGGTGGTTTTCGGGCAAGAATTCAAGAGAAAGGCCGTTCTCTATTCGAACGCTGTTAATTCGTAACCCTTTTTGGTTGGAAGGTCCGCAACCAAAGCAAATCGAATTTGGAGCGTATTGACGTTGAACACCTATCTCCTCCATACCCTCGGTAAGACAGGGAAGCATTTGTTTTCTTTGCCTACAGGTGTAAACATATACGCATTCTTATTGAGGTGGTGAGTATGCACAGACCATGGCAGGTAAGAAGCGCAAGGCGAAAGCTAAGATTCGTGTGGCGCATGAACTGCCACGAAGACGCAGAAATGCGATTCAGGAAGCTATGGCTGCTCACAAATCTGAAGACCGACCGGAGTGGGACAGAAGTGCGAAATGGAGTAACACTCGATTCTATCGTAAAATCATCAAACCTGGGACTATGCGAACAGTACACCTTCCGCTTTTGGAAACCGACCTCGGCGATTCATGGCCGATACCTGTTACAATCCTCCATGGAAAGCGCCCAGGCCCGACAATTACCATTCTTGGAGGCGTTCACGGTGATGAGCTCACAGGCCCTTCGACCTGTACCCATCTACTCTCAAACGCATTCACGGATGAAGGGAAGCCACTCGACCCAACAAAACTGGCAGGCACGATTCGGATTGTGCCGATTGTAAACCTCCCTGGATACAGGTCCAAATCGAGATACTTCCCTGATGGTCGTGACCTCAACCGTCACTTCCCCGGAGACCCAAAGGGTTCGACAACCAAAAGAGTTGCAGCCCAGACATGGAAATACTTGTTCTCGGATGCTGATGCCATCGTTGATTTGCACAGTGCTGGAAAAGGGAGGTCGAACATGCCACAAATCAGAGCGAACCTCGCTCATGCAGGCTCAAACATTCTTGCAAAGGCATTTGGGATTGAGATCATTCTCGATTCAAAACCACCCTCTGGTTCGCTCAGAAAAGCAGCCATTGCACAAGACATACCAGTAGTAACCTACGAAGGCGGTGGGGCAAATGCACTCGATCACGAGTCTGTTAAAGTGGCAATGCACGGCGTGTTGAACGTCTTACGCTCGTTCCGCATGATTGACGGAAACCCATTACGGCCTCGCTTCCGAATGCTCGCAAGTGGCTCTCATTGGCTCAGAGCTGGTGAAGGAGGTCTACTCGACATGTTCGTTTCAGCAGGCTCAGTCATGCGTGAAGGTGAAGTGATTGCAACGATATCTGACCCCGGAACACCCGGTATTACTGTAGATGTCGTGGCACCTGAAGACGGATTACTGATCGGCGCAGCGACCAATCCTTTCACTGCAGCAGGTATGCCGGTTGGACATTTCTTACCTATCTCAAAACACCTCAAATTGCTCAGCGACCAAATCGATACCAACGGCAGATTCCTTGTGTGTGGATCTCAAGGAGAAGCGGTGTGGAGAGAAGAACAGGATGTTGACGAAGTCGCTGTCGAAGGCGACTGGAGTGGCGGAAGCGTAGACTCTGAGTGGACCATCACAAAGGAAATCAATGCCGCACAAGGCGACACATTCACCGACAATGAAGAAGAAGCCGAAGCCTAATCAAGCATTGAGGAACGACTCAACGGTATCTTTGACCTCTTGCTCTTCCATGTTCCGACGCTGACTCTTTGCTACTTCAAACACGTGTGCGACCAAGTCATCCGATGCTTCATACCCATTTTGTTCGAGCCACCAAATGATGTTTGAACGGCCAGCCATGTGCCCGATTCGAATCACTTGCTTCAGGCCAAAATCTCCAGCAGGAACTCCAGAATACACGCGGTCTGCAAGCCAGTTGTCGCCTTTCTTCATTGCTTTAATGACGGCAGATGCGTGAACACCAGTTCCGGTCTCAAAAGCGTCCATGCCAAACACCGGATAATTCCGAGGGAGTGGGACTTCGATGTACTCGTTTGCTTTCTGCATGTATGCATCAAGTTGAGTCAAGTCATTGTCAATCACTCCAAGCAGTTTCAAATTGACAAGAGTTTGGTCGAGCGGAGCGTTACCTGCTCGCTCACCGACACCAAGAGCGGTGCCATGAATAACATCTGCGCCGGCTTCCACTGCAGCGATGTTGTTTGCCACGCCAAGACCTCTGTCTTGGTGGCCGTGCCAGTTGACTTCAATTTCAGAACGTTTGTATCCAGAGTCTTTGATGACTTCTTCATCGATAAATTGGAGCAGTTGTTTAACACCGTTCGGAGTGACGTGTCCACATGTATCACAAATGCACAAACGTCGGGCGCCAAGTTCCATAGCCCGCTGATAAATGAGTTTGACATCTTCGGGCTTGGAGCGCGTGGTATCTTCGGTAACAAACATCACTGGCACATCGTTATCGACAGCGAAGGATACGGCTTTTTCCATAGTAGAAACGAGTTTTTCCATTGTCCACCCTTCAGTGTATTGCCGAATGGGACTTGTACCGAGGAATGCACTGGCTTGGATTGGGATTCCGTGTTTTGCTTGCAACTCAACGAGCGGTTCGATATCGTTCATGAGAGTGCGAACTGCCGCCCCAGGTCGGATTTGATAATCGTTCTCAGTGATGTGAGAAAGCATAGCATCAATGTGTTCCAAGTGAAAAGGACCCGCCCCAGGGAGCCCAAGATCTACTTTTTGCAGTCCCAAATTTTCCATGAAAGTTAACAGTTCAATCTTTTGTTCAATGGTTGGATTGCGAGCACTTGGGCTTTGTAATCCGTCTCGAAGAGTCTCGTCATCGAACCATACGCCGTGCGGATGATTTGCAGGGTTTCTGTTCAAATCGTAGTCTACTGTGTTCCAATCATAAATCAAAGAGCGCTCGTCCATTGAACATCACCGCAACGGCCGACTTGGGCCGGTGCATGTCGAGACACCATGGAATCATGTTTCAATGCGTCGGCTGAAAGAAAATCACTCTTCTTCAGAATCAATGGCTTTCAGTGCCTGTGCTGCCTCGAATTCTTCACGAGTGACGATGCCATCATTGTCGGTATCCATTTCTTCAAACTCATCAGCAGGTGTTTCAAGCAACTCAGCAGGTAGGCGTGCTGCGAAGATAATGTGGTCAACAAAGCCAGTTCTCTTGGCATTTCGGAGTTCCATTACCCGCGTTCCCTTGGATTTCTTGTTCTTGGTTTCCTTGGTTTGAGCTGCGTTAATTCGAATCATCATACCTTTCTTGGTAAGAAGGAAAAGATTGTCATCGAGGTTAGGGATTTGACGTGCACTGATGATGAAATCGCCGTTCTCATGGTCAAGATTCATCGTGAACGCGCCCTTAGCACCAGGTTTCGTCTTGCGGTATCCATCGGTTCGCAGTTTTCCTTCACCGGTTTCGGTATCGATCTTTTGATTACCATCAGCATCCAAATCTGGAATCTTTTCTGATGTGCCAAGACGGCTACGCTTTGCCATTCCGTTGCGGGTAATGGTCAGAATCTGCGTATCGGTATTTTCTGTGGCCATCATAGCAACTACATGGCCGCCGTCTGCGTTTTTACGGTTACCAGTTTTGATACCGTACACACCTGCCGAAACTCGACCAGATGAACGAATATCAGAACAGGCGAAACGGCTTGCAAATCCAGTGCTTGAAATCATCACGACTGAGGAATCGTTGGTTCCGGTTCGAACGTTGACAAGGCTGTCATTGTCAAGTTTGAAGCGGAGGGCATATTTGCCGTTGCGGTTAATGCGCACATACTCTTCCAACTTGGTTTTCTTAATGAGTCCAAGACGGGTGGCAAACAGCAGGAAGTGTCCTTCCGGTGATTCAAGCAAGTCACGAGTGATCGGTAGGATTGTGACGATGTTTTCATCGTCCTGTATCTTCTCAATGACGTTTCGGATATGGCTGCCACGAGCATGACGGCTTCCAAGAGGAGTTTCCCACGCCTTGAGGCCGTAAACTCGACCCTTATCGGTGAAGATGAGCAACCTGTCTTTACTGAAACATGTTACAATCAATTGAGGGGTATCCTCATTCTTCGTAGCAACGCCCTTGAGACCTTTTCCACCGCGGTTTTGGACACGGAAGAGTTCAACTGGCATGTGACGAATGTAGTTGTCCTCGCTCAAAGTGATTGCAATTGCTCTCTCTTCAATCAAGTCTTCACGGTTCATGGAAAGAGGCATTGGGTCAATGAATGAACGACGTTCGTCGCCGTGCCGTTCAACCATATCGTCCAATTCACTGAGTAAAATACTCAATCTACGAGTTCGAGAAGCAATGATTTCCTGTAGATCTGCAATCCGGAGTTTCAATTCTGCGTGTTCATTCTGAACTTTGTCGACGTCAAGACGGCTAAGCTGGTACAAACGACGTTCAGCGATAGCCTTAGCCTGGGCTTCAGTGAAACTAAACGGCGCAATACCAGACATGGTTTCATTTCCTTGAAGAACGGCTTCAAATTGTTCTCGGCTGGAACTGGCTTTTCCAACTGCAACGACATCATCAATACGATCTTGTGCCAAGACAAGGCCTTCTAGAATGTGCGCACGGGCCTGAGCTTTGTTCAAGTCAAATTGTGCTCGGCGTTCAATGATTGATTCGCGATGTGATACGTGAGTATGCAGCATAACCGGTAGAGTAAGAAGAACGGGACGACCGTCCAAAATCCCCATCATGTTAGCAGAATAAGATTCCTGCAAACGGCTGGATTTGAACAGTTGATTCAATACAGCATGTGGATCGGCGTTGTTCTTGACTTCAATGACGACACGGATACCTTCTTTCGATGATTCATCTCGGATGTCACGGATACCAATGATTGCACCCTTGGTAACCAGTTCTGCGATGTGGACCAGCATATCTGCCTTTTTCACTTGATACGGGATTTCATGAATTATTATTCTCTTGCCCTTTGAATCGTCCATTACATCGCACTTTGAGCGCACATGGAATCGGCCTTTTCCAGAGGAATACATATCATAGATTCCGTCAATTCCGTGAATGGATGCGCCGGTAGGGAAATCAGGACCTTTGACATGCTCCATGTATTCTTCTATAGAGATTTGAGGCATTCCTGTGTTGGCCTCCCCTTCCTCGATAATCCGGTTAACATGCATGTGGATAGCACCCGCAATCTCAGTCAAATTATGAGGCGGAATGCGCGTAGCCATACCGACCGCAATTCCATCGCTTCCGTTGAGCAAAAGGTTCGGCAGTCGTGATGGAAGAACAGTAGGTTCTTGTTCAGAATCGTCAAAATTAGGCTGGAAGTCTACGGTTTTCTTATCAATATCCTCAAGCATGTGCTTTGCGATTTTGTCAAGGCGGCTTTCCGTGTAACGCATGGCCGCAGGAGGGTCTCCGTCAATTGAACCAAAATTGCCTTGCCCGTCAACAAGCGGATATCGAAGTGAAAATTCTTGAGCCATTCGTACCATTGTGTCGTAAATTGATTGATCGCCGTGAGGGTGGTACTTACCCATGACTTCACCGACTGAACGAGCTGACTTGCTGAATTTCTTTTCCGAAGTATGGCCACCTTCATGCATTCCGTAGAGAACTCTACGATGGACCGGCTTCAAACCGTCACGCGCGTCAGGTAGTGCTCTTCCAATAATAACCGACATTGCGTAGTTGATGTACGATGTTTTCATCTCATCGTTGAGCGGATGGTTGAGAACATTCTCCGTAGAGATTGTTTGGTCTTCTTGTTGTTCTTCATCGATTTCATCAGATGTCAAGGTTGGTCACCTCCTTTGCGTGGCGCTCAATAAACGCCCTTCTGTCTGGCACATCCTCACCCATGAGAATTTCAAACATGCGATTGGTTTCTTCGGCATCTCGTACGGTTACCTTGAGCATGGTTCGAGTTGCTGGGTCCATTGTGGTCTCCCACAGTTGTTCTGGATTCATTTCGCCCAGACCCTTGTAGCGTTGTACGCCGATTTTGGTGTTCGGATTATCACCACGAAGTTCGTCGATAATTGCGTCACGTTCATCATCAGTGAACGCATACTTACTTACTCGTCCTTTCGACAATTGATACAACGGTGGTTGAGCTATGTAGACGTGTCCTTCAGTGATTGCTGGCCGCATGAACCGCCAAAGGAAGGTCAACATCAATGTCCGAATGTGCGCACCGTCAACATCTGCGTCAGTCATGATGATGATTTTGTTATAACGCAGTTTTTCTGTCTTGAACGAGCCTTCATCATCAGGATTGTTGCCGACTCCGGCGCCGAGTGCACGAATCATCGTTTGAATTTCTTGATTTTGGAACACTTTGGCAATGTTGTGCTTTTGGCGCTCAACATTCAATATTTTACCACGGAGCGGGAGAATTGCTTGTATTCGTCTGTCGCGCCCAGTTTTGGCAGAACCTCCCGCTGAATCACCTTCGACCAAGTATACTTCGCATTCCCCGGGATTACGAGATTGGCAATCTGCCAACTTACCGGGTAGACCGCCGCCTTCGAGAACGCCCTTACGCCGAGTGAGGTCGCGCGCCTTACGGGCCGCCTCGCGTGCCTTTGAGGCGAGAAGCGCTTTGTCGACAACTTGCTTTGCAACAGAGGGGTTTTCTTCAAAGAATTCATTCAGTTTTTCATACACAATCGCCTGGACAATACCGGTCACTTCGCTGCTGACAAGTTTGTCTTTTGTTTGAGATGAAAAAGATGGATCAGGATGTTTGACACTGACAACTGCAGCAAGCCCCTCACGAACGTCCTCACCTGAAAGCCCGTCTCCCTTGAGTAGGTTTCGCTTCTTAGCATAGCCGTTTACGCAACTTGTGAGTGCGGTCCTCAAACCAGACATGTGCGTACCGCCGTCCTTGTTGCGGATGATGTTCGTGTAACAAAGAATAGATTCGCTGAAGGCATCAGACCATTGGAGGGCCAATTCAACTGAGACTGGACCCTTTTCGGTTTCTTTCTCACCTTGTATAGTGATGACATCTGCGTGCATAGCCTCGCGCCGTGCATTCAGTTGGCGAACGAATTCCGCCAGTCCACCTTCATACAGGTGTTCCACAGTGTGTGTGTCTTCACCGCGTTCATCGTTGATGACGATTTGTAAACCAGCATTGAGGAAAGAGGTTTCTTTCAAACGAGTGTCAACTTGTGCAAACTCAAACTCTGTCACTTCCGTGAAAATGGACAAATCGGGCTTGAAAGCGATGGTTGTACCGGTGTCGTCGCACGTACCTATTTCGGCCAAAGGAGCAACGGGGACTCCTGCTTCAAACCGCTGGTAGTGGATGATACCGCCCCGGTGAATGGTGACTTCCATCCATTCCGACACGGCGTTAACTGCCGACACCCCAACGCCGTGTAATCCGCCGGACACCTTGTAGGAGCTGTTGTCGAACTTACCTCCAGCGTGGAGTTTGGTCATGATGACTTCAGCAGCTGAAATACCGTACTCCTCATGCATGCCGACTGGAATGCCACGGCCGAAATCACGGACAGAAAGTGAATTGTCAGGATTCATTGTAATCTCAATCCGAGAGGTGTGACCTGCAAGATGTTCGTCGACGGAGTTGTCGACAACTTCCCAAATACAGTGATGGAGGGCGGTTCCATCGTGAGGATCGCCAAGGTACATCCCTGGCCTCTTGCGAACGGCTTCTAGGCCCTCGAGAACTTGGATGCTGGATGCGCTGTATTCGTCTGTCAAAATTATTCCTCCGATGGGGTTGTTTGAGGGGGGGCTTTGTGTGTGAAAATTGGCGTTGAAAATACGGAATAATTTGAGATAATTTTGGCCCGCAGTCCTCTATTTCCTACGCCTCACTCCCCTCTACAACCATACCCTGTGTCGAGGGGGTATAAAGGTAGTGCAAAAGGACATTCGCCGGCTACCAAAAACGGCCTAGAAAACAACTCACAAGTGCGTAATTCAAGCAACATAGTTTTCTAAAAACAAAACTTTTCGAGCGGCAAAAAAAGACAAAATCGAACGTGTTCTTCAACACCGAACAAGCGAGAGCGTTAAGAAGCCGGCCAAAGTCGCCGAAAGCATGCCCAACCCGAAGATATGCGTCTCTCTCGAAGAAACAACAGTCAAAGCAATGGTTGACGAAGCCGCTCGTGCCGGATTACACGGCGCAGATATGGTTGAAGTTCGATTTGACCGACTCTACCTTACCAAGCCGCAAGCTACCGTCGTCGAAGACGAAGAAGGAAACCGCACATCCACCATGCCTCCAGTCAATGACTGGGCAGTAGCCGATGTTTCTGAACTCGAAGTGGCTGAATCTATTGCGGCATTGAAAGAAGGAATTTCACTCCCTGTAGTTTTCGCAGTTCGCCCAGTTCGTGAAGGCGGTCATTTCCCCGGTAACGAGGAACAACGTGTAGAAATCCTAGAACAAGCGATTGGCTCGAGCGTCGCCTGGATTGATCTCGAACTTTCCATTGATTCGAAAGCACGCAAAGCACTCACAGAAGCTGCAAAGTCGGCAAGTTGCAAAATCATTGCTTCCCAACATGATGTAGAAGGAACTCCAAGCGCAGAAGAAATCGTCACAATGGTTTCCGAAAACGGCGACAGCGGTGACATTTTCAAGTACTGCAGCACCGTAAATGACCACCAAGACGCTTTGCAGATCATCGATGCAGCAAACACCCTCTCGACTCAAGAATCCCCCCTCTACAGCCTCATGGCGCTCGGCAACGGCGGAGACTGGGCTCGACTCCATGCACCCACTCTTGGTCAAGAAATGGTATACGCAACAATGCGAGACGAGTTCCGACTCTCTGACAAGGGCCTAGTCAACGTTCGTGACCTCCAAGATGCTTGGAGACTCCTTGAGTACTGAAGTCGCTCACAGGCCCTTCAGAGAGCCTTATTTAGCGTTTCAGGTTTGCTCTAACGGCGTGGAAATTGTCTCTACTGATTCGTCTGTTTGAACATCCTGTGAAGTTATGTTTTCAGGTATTGGCACGGGCTGCTGTAATTCCTTCGGTGTAGGCTCGGATTCTTGCCAACCCCCTGGTTGTTGTGCAGGAGTACTCAGCGAGGGAACGATGCTTTGCACCTGTTCAGTTTGCATGAGACCGGCCTTCATGTAGCGAGCGTTAAGGACAAATGGAATAACGAGCGTGCCCAAGAAGCCAACAAGGAAGACGATGGCAACTGTATACGGAGGCAGAATCAAACTTCGTTCTGTCGTGATAATGGTGATGTCAGCAGCCACAATTGTATCTGGTGCTTCAGCATCAAAGTCATGAACATTGTCCCATGTATCAACAACGATGTAGAAGTCTTGCCAGTTGGTTCCTGTGAAGAGTGAAGAGTAGATTTCGGGACCATCAAGGTTCAAAGCAAAATTAACCTCGGAGGTTTTTTCGTATTCATGTGAATCACGGTATGACTTCCATCCGAGGAAATTGAAACTTCTCCACTCTGGAGGGATATCGGACAATGAATCCTGAATGTCTTCGTCGTAGAACCATCGATCGTCTTGGTGTGAACTGTAGTAAGATTCTTGATAATCCGAATATTCTTCGGTAGTTAGGAGATACACATCGGCATTCACTGGGTTAAAATTCGTGTCTTGCAGTGTGATGCAAACCGTGGTTCGGTAATCAGCGGAAAGGTTGACCCTCAATGCTCCTACGCTGTCGTTTCCAATGAGCATGGTCGTGAAATGATTCACCTCTAGTGGGTCGAGCCGAGGAGTGTAATACGAGTCGTACATCCATGGTTCTTCTGGGCTCAACTCAGGATTATACCGCTCATCTGATGACTGGCTCGGGACTTCTCCCCCATCTTCCGGCATGTACATCTCGTCGTCGTAAAAGAACCCGTCCCACCACATATTGTTATGATGCGGCACAAGTGATTTGCGTTGAACTGTCTCGTTCCATGCAACAGGAGTCGTGTCACCTGAACACGCATCAGCAGCTTCGGCTTGGGCTGTCAAAGGCGAGGAGAGTGCGACCAAAAACAGGGGGAGGAGGAGGGTCAAAGTGATTGAACCAACTCGAAAATGCGTTGACATGGACTCCCCTCGATTACTGTAATGCGAGGAGGTTATACAAACTAACGGTCAACTTCTACGGCGAAGAGGTCGAACATATCCACTGTCGTCACTTCTACGCTCGTCTTTGGAGAGAATGCCGGGTGCAGGTGGAGGGGTGTGATGGTCCATACCGAGTAGTCCACCTTGACTTTCGACGTGTTCCACATCGGTGTAGGCTTCTGCAGCCTGCTTTGCCTCGTCTTCGAGGTCCGATGGTTCTCGCATGACGAGCCAACCTAAGATAAGAGCCACTGAAATGAGAGCCACAAGGGTCGCTAAGTCGGACCCAGCATCGGCCAACCAACTCTTCCAATCGTCCACACTGAAGTCGGAGAGAGATGGTGGATCAGAAGGTTCAGGACTGACTTCGATTTCAAGATCCATCGTATCACAGATTCCGACGCTGTCGCACACTTCTAACCGAACAGTGTAGATTCCGACTTCGTCCCATGAACCGGAGATTCGGCTTTCAGAGCCGGCGATAGGGTCAATCCAATCGTCAGCAGGATTACCGTTTTCATTCGCATCTACCTCTATATCAATATCCCAGCGAATAATGAGATCAGGGCTAAGCGTCTCGTCTCGGTCCGAAATGGAACCATCATTGACATTGGTGTCACGGTATACTGCAATCCCCAAGTCAGATTCAAGGTCGGAGATGTTCGCACTGACCGAATACGAGTCCGAAACGATGATTTCGTCTTGGATGAAGATATCATGAATAATTGGCGGGTGATCGACAACAACCGTGAAGAGAGATCGTGACACATCCCCTGTTCCAAACGCGTCTCGGACTGTAAGTGAAACGATATACTCCCCAGGCAGAGAATACGAATGCCAAGGCGTAGGTTCCGAATTCAAAGGCGAACCGTCGCCGAAATCCCATGTGTACTGTACAATTCCGTTCCAATCCGGAGAATTGGTATCCAACGGGACATATTTACCTTCAAAGGACTGATCTCCATCGCGAGTGCCGTCAGAGTCAAAATACAACAGAGCATGAGGGGCTGCGAATGTTTCATCTGCTTCGTTAAAAGTACGAGACCATTCCAAATCAGTAATCTCTGGCAGAGAACTGGAGTCGG
Organism: Candidatus Poseidoniaceae archaeon; assembly: GCA_938075675.1. Classification (GTDB taxonomy): domain Archaea; phylum Thermoplasmatota; class Poseidoniia; order Poseidoniales; family Poseidoniaceae; genus MGIIa-L1. The sequence goes on from CALJHE010000002.1 coordinate 124,635, forward strand.
TCATCTGCTCCTCATTGTACCATGCATCAAGAATCTGAACGGAAATGATTGGTAGAGGATTTGCAACTTGAACGGTCAAGATACGTGCTACGCTTACAGCATCCAGTTCATCAGTGACAACCAATGTCACCGTGTGAGTACCGGGTTGTGAAAACGTGTGAGTCACTTGTGGACTTGAGCCAAAAGTGCCGTCATCAGAGAAACTCCAATTGTATGTCAAATCGCTGGAATCCCCGACCGTACCGTCTGGGTCAAAGGAATCACGACCATCGAAAGTGTAAGGCGTCTCAACCTGGCCATCCTCGACTCGGAAATCAATAAGTGAGGTACCGGAACTTGTCGTTTTGACGACGAAATCAGCAACAGGATTCTGATTCAGCACACGAATCGAAAGCGTGGTAGAAACGGAACTTCCGTCGTCATCGGTAACGGTTAGTTCGGCTGTTTTGAATCCTGGAGTATCCCATGACGGCATTGGATTCGGCTGAGAGGATGTGGTTTGTGTGAAATCATCGCTACGGTCGGTCACGCCACCACCGAGATTTACTCCATCGGGGAAGAACCATGAGTATGCCACAATGCTCCCATCGTCATCTTTGAAGACATCTGGCATGACGATGGAGTTGTATGTTGAGGTCGAGAGATTCTCGGTAAATATTTGGTAAGGGATTCTGTTGTTGACAATAACTTCGATGCTCTTTACACCCGTGTTAATACCGTCAGAAACGGTCAGAGTGAGATCGTAAGATGCATTCACGCCGTTGATGTCACCCCATTCGTGAGGCGCTTGGAAGAGGCCGACACCGCTGTCAATGTCTCCATCGCCCCAATTCCATTCAAACGTCAAGTTCTGAGTTGGGACATTGTCATAAGTGAGAGAGGCTGAAAACAAAATCAGTTGTTCGGTAAGAATCGATACTTGATCTTCAATGACAACACTGTTCACGGTGATGATTGGCACTGGTGGAGATGAGTCGGTGATGTTCAATTGCAAGACATCCACATCAGACCATGAGCCGCCTTGGTCTTCAACTCGAAGTGTTGCGTTGTAGAGTCCGAGGTCTTTGTACGAGCGAAGCGGAGACTTGAGGCCGGATGTTGTTCCGTCACCAAAGTCCCAAGCGTATGCAACTGGAGGGTCCGAGTAGGGGAGTGAGTTGTTGTCGAAAGAGATGCCCCATGCATCAAAACCGTCGCCAGCGAATTGGACATTCTCCCATGTCTGAGACTCATTCGGAGCAACCGTTCCATTCGCTGTTGGCCTCATGTTATCGAGAATCTGCGGTGATGTCGACAGTGTGTCGACGGTTGTGCCAATCATGTCCTTCATTTCCATCTCGAAGGTGAATTGAGAACTCTTAGGGGCTGTGAACCAGATGCTTTCTTCGGTAGCAACGCCACCACCAGCTGATACTCGCTTCGTTTGAGTGTCGATGACTACTCCGCTGCTGTCGAGGACCTTTGTGGTGACATCTAAATCTTCAAAGAAAGCGTTTGAGAAGACTTGGTAGTTGATTTGGGCTGTATCAGACGCTCCATCCCCATCTCGATCGCCCAATACAGTGTTGTTGAGTGTCAGCGTTGCTGGCGATGTAATTCTCGCAGCTTCAATGTCGACTGTGCCTTGTGGATACGACGGCCCACACGAGGTGTAATCACAATCAGCGACACTGCTGGCATACCAAGTGATGGCCCAAACTTCGTCGGTGAGATTGCCAAAACCGGGTATCAAGGCTGTTGCTACGTTGTTTTGGAAGTCCAAGTCGGTTACCGACCACAATCCGTCCGCAGTAGCCTTCGAGACCACCACGCCATCAAACTGACTTACATCAGCAGTCAATCGCATGGTAAGAGGGGCTGGAGAAGATGCACCAGGGGTGAACTGGAAGGCTCGGATACCCCAGCCTTCAACTGAATGGCCGGTAGAGGACCACGGCCCCGCCCAGTTGCTGTTGGTGTCTGCAGGCTGAACGCGACAAAAAGAACCAGACGAACAAGTTGGAGTCAAATCCAAGTTGGAGAAACCGTAGATGCCCTGATCCGAATCAAGAACCGCTGCTATTGAAAAATTCGCAAAGATTTGCCCCATTGTCCTGCCGATTTTCCCGCTCTGCCCGCTTACGGGGGAGATGGCCAAGTTTTCGACACCAAGTCCGCCGGTTGCCGAATCCTGAACCAACTGGCGAACAGCAGGTCCGCCACCGAGGTGGTCAGCGAGATACATCGTGAAAATGAATCCTGCACCGTAATCTGCAAACCGTTGGTTCCACCATCGAACAGAAAGTTCAGAGGATTGAGTCCATTGATTCAAGTGGCTTACAAGGGTTGAGTCCGCACCAAAACAGAGATAGATTGCAACGTCTGCGTTACCTTCGTCAATCCATAGATTTTCGTAGGGATCTTGGGCGTTGTGAAGTAAATGCTCAAGTTCGTGAGCAAGAATCGACTTGCCCCAAGAAAGGGTGATATCGGCATAGTCGACGTATACCGCTTCACGAGCGCTCGACAGAGACGGAGCAAAGTAGCCGCCGATATTGTAAGCACCGTCAATATCGTAAATGACGATTTGAACTTGACAGTTGTTGTCAACATCTGGAGGTGCGAGGCCTCTTCCGTCTTGGTAGTCCTTGCCATAGTATGTGGTCATTGTCGGGTAGATGGTTTGATCCCATGACGCTGCAAGATTGTTGAGCACTGTAGAACTCAGTGTCCGTCCGGATTGAACCAAGAACGCAACAGTAGTTGTTGTTTTAGCAACATAGGTATCAATTGAGCCGCCCGAAGTAGGGACTGTCAATTGGTCGTTGACAAGGTGAGGAGAACATGCTCTCCCGGCAGCACGCCCAGAGGTAACAGGCTCGTAAGACATATCTTCAACGCCAGGCCGTCCAGCATCAATCCATTCTTGCTTGAGGAATGAAAAAGCGGAAACAACAGGCTGTTCCTCTTCAATCATGAGGTATTGGTCACCCATTTCAAGTTCGAAATCCGCAACATCGCCAATGATGACGCCACCTGCATCGTAAGGCATTACTTCGTTGGCATCCTCGGATTCTGCACTTACATTAAGCAGAAGGGGAGAGATACCAGAGGCAAAAAGCAGTATTACGAGGAGCATGGCGGTATTGGAGCGTGGTTCCGACATTTATGACACCTCAAAGAACAGCAAGACTGCTTACATCTGCACCAGTCGAAAAGAGGTATTTAAGAGTGGGTCTATGAGGCTTCATACATGCTCATGAACAAATCGACGGTTTTGGACACCATTCGGAAAAAACCGTTTATGGCCATTTTCCTCATGATGTGCGTGTGTAGCACCCCTTTTACTGCTCAAGCAGATGAGGTTTTTTCACCCTACGAACCGGTGGAAATGTGCCAATATGTTGATGATTTGACATTCAACGGTACTTTAGCGAACCAATCAGTACAATGGCAGTCGAGTCTCGGCCCCCGAACAATCGGGTCTGAAGCCTCGGCCATCTTCCGAACCTCTGTCGAAGAAAACCTGACTAATTTAAACGAGCAGAACCAGGCTCAGTGGAATGTGACTATGCATGAATACACCGTTGACGACCTTACATTCACAAATATACAAGCATCACTGCGACCGGAAAACTTCAGTGAGAACACACCTCGAATAGTCCTTGTCGCCCATTACGACAGCAGAGATGCTGCTGAGCGGGATCCGGACATGAATCGCACCGGCGAACCGATTATTGGAGCCAACGACGGGGCCAGCGGCGCCGCAGCACTCATCGAATTAGCCCGAATCATTCCCCCGATGGAACTTGACTACGAAGTCGAATTACTGTGGACCGACGCTGAGGACAAAAATCACACACCGCACACCTTCTTCGGCGCTGACGCCTGGGGCGATGATCAGACCGATGTTGACATCAACCGTACTGACGCCTACATTGTTCTGGATATGATTGGAGATGCGGACCTACAACTTACACACATATGGCCTGGAAACGGATCGTTGTGGAGTACCATTACTCCCCTCGCACAGTCCTTGGGCCTTGTCGAGAATCATCCGGATTGCAAGGGTGTACCAGGCATCAAGATTCTCGACATGAACACCTCATTCGGAGTATCAGATGACCATCTCGCTGCGCTTGAGATAGGCATCCCAGCAATAGACCTCATTGACATTCGATTTGGCCCAAATGCTACTGCATTCGGAGGCTACTGGCACACCCATGAAGATACACCCGACAAGGTGAGCGCTGAATCGCTGCAAACAGTTGGAAGACTGGTCGAATTGGGGCTCAAAAGCAACGCATGGATTTGGAATTCTACCGTTCGACAAGTGGCAGAGACGGTTAATGAGGAACCCGAAGAGGCAGTTCAGACCGTGGGCAGCACGGACGATGAGACGAAACCAGAATCTCATCCGATGCTCGCAACTGCTGCTGGTGCATCAATGGCAGTTCTTGTCGGAGTAATCTTGACTTTGAACTGGAAAATTAGAAAAACCCTCAAGTGATTTAGCGCGGCAGAAGAAGGGAAGGGTATTATCCGCGCATGAATTGACACTGTTCAGGCGGAGGTGGCAATAATGGACGAAAGCGAGATGGAAGAACGACGTGCAGCCCTTCGCTTGCGCGTTCAATCTCAACTCGAAGCGTCGCAGGCAGCGACCGAATCTCGCAAACAAGCCGCCAATGAGGAGTTGGTCGTGCATTCTTCTGAACTTGAGCGGGCAGTGGAAAAAGCAACGGTCAAATTTCAAGAGAAAATCGATGAACTGGATCAATCTGACCGCTCTCGAATCCTCACCCTAGCAGCCTCTTTAATTTTGATCGGTAGCATCTTCGGAATGGCTACTGGCGCATTGATTCTCAATGGAAATCCTGACGAATTGTTAAATTCCACTCTCTTTGAAACCACCGACACGGTGGACGTAACCGGTTTAGCTGTCGAGGCTGTGGACGGCAACGGAGTGGAGAACGTCACCATCCAGTTACTGCGTTTTGGTACAGACGAGGTGATCGGAGAAACTCTGACCGATAGTTATGGTTATTTTAATTTCAAACAAGTCATCACACAAGCCACCACAATGAAAGTGATTTCAGATGGCTATGTCACAGTCGAGCGAGACTTCATCCCTGAAGAAGCGGGAGTCCGACCAATCACAATGACGCCCGGCGAAGGAGAGCGGTACGAAAATCACATCACCGACAACGGTGGCTGGACTCTCGAATCTGCAGTCGCCCTTTCAACTGCAATAGGTATCATCACAGTAATTTCCGCACTTATCGGTTTCCAAGCAGCGGTCGAAGTTCGACGAGCAAAGCACTACCGCAGAACGCAATACTTAGCCGGCCTTTCTCTGTTCAGTCGCGGCCTTATTGTATTCGGTCCACTGTTGATTTTGATTGGAATGATTCTGCTGGTCATCGCCAAGGAACAATTTAGCGATGTTGGTGATGACTGATGTACCTCATCACGGTAGAGGGTGGTGACGGCTCGGGAAAAGGCGAAGCCGCTCGTATTTTGCTTGAACTTGCAGCAGAATATCCGTTTCCAGAAGTCCATGCAACCCACGAACCAAGGCGTCACAGTGAACTAGGTAAGTTGGCACTGACATCAGTTAAACTCGGAAACAAAACACCGCTCGAAGAAGCCGGACTATTTGCCGCCGACCGCCTCGATCATTCACACACTTGGATTCGGCCATTGTTGCAAAAAGGACACATCGTCATATCGGACAGAAATATTCACTCCTCCCTCATCTACCAAGGGATCGTCGGTGACCTCGGTGTGGAACAAGTGGCTAAGATGAACGCTGCAGCAATGATTCCAGACTTAGTTCTGTGGATTGATTGCGACCCGGATAAAGCCATGAAACGAATTGAATCTGGGACATTGAGAATGAACAGTGAGAAACAGGAATACTTCGAAACAGCAGAAATTCAACGTACGATTCGCAAGGGGTTCATTGACCTGCTGTCTGGAGAAATTAAGGCGCCCTCGCCGTTTGACAAATGCAATGTTGTTGGTCCAATCTTAAACGAAGGAGGGTTGGATGAGTTAAAGAAGAAGTTACGTAAGGAACTGCGCGCCTTTTTCAACCGTAAACCAGCACCGCTAAACGTCAATGCTGACGAAGTTGATAGATACCTTCTGCGAACACTTGTTACCGATGTGAAGAAACAAACTCGCCTCCCGGGGGCGCCTCAAGAAAAGACTGCCATCCACATTGGATGGTTATCCGGTCGTTCACCTGCCGAATGGATGAAATATGCCGAAGAAAAATGGGACGCTGAGCATGCTGGGGGATTTGATGTGCCTGCTGTCCCACATGCACACTCATGTTGGTCGGTTCTTGGAACGCTCTCACTCATCGTTGGCTCGAGCGAAGTCCCAAGACTTCACAAGGCATTTGGTCCGCATAGAATGGTGACTCAGCGCCACACACAGCGTCTGATTAAATGGCTTGAGAAAACGCGTTGGATCCACAAACAACAATCCCATGTACCGTTTGCTGAAGCTCAAGTGTTCAAACTCCGAGACAGTCGTTTGGGGTACGGTCGACTCGCCCTAGCGATGTGGCCGTTGAGATCTAATCTCGCTTCATGGCGCAGAGCAAACCCCGAAGCGGAGTGGGAATCTGCATTGCGAACTCTGCTTGTACCGGATGAAGGAAGGCAACCTCGTCCATTTATTCGTCGATCAATTGACCACATCTGTAAGCGATTAGAAATGCTAAGCAGCGGACATGAAAATTGCCCGGTCCCAACAACGATCGATGAGATTTTGGCGTGGTGGGAAACACCACCCCCGAGGGAATAATCACTCATCTTCTGTCTGAAGTTCGAACTTCGCATTGGCTGGCAAAACCACTTCACTTGCGTTCTTGAAGAAATGTGGGCGAGCAGAATACGCTGCAGCGGTCAAAATGGCAATACCAAAACCGAACGGAGCACCTGTCAAAGGTCGAGTGAAGTTGTTTGATTCGTACCCGGTAAGTAACTGTGTAAATCCATCAAGAATCAAAGGGAGGCAAAGTAAACTACCCAAACCAATCCAAGCCATCGTCCTTCGATTCGTTCTATAGATTCCTTCAAGCCAAGCATCAGGCAGCAAAGATAAGCATGAGTCGCGCACCGTCCAACGGTTGTAACCAAATCGAGAATACACTAAACCACCCATTGCAAGACCAAAGAAAATACCAACGTCACGGGTACAGACTGGCATCTGGTTCTCATTGAGCACCCATGACCTTTCGTGTTTGTTGTGGCAATTGATATCTCCAAACATGTAGATGAATCCACTGTAAGGGTCAAGTTCGGTCCAAGCAAACGGCTCGTGCAGATGAATCGAGCCATCATCGTGAACATGCCTCAAACCATCTTGTGAATTACCACCAGAGAAAGCACCGTCTGCGGTTGCATAATCAAGCGCATTTGCACGAGCTCCAAGTTCAGGTACGCTACCGGTTGGCAAAAGAAACGGAGTGAGGAAAAACGAAATGAAGAAAAAAGCGCTTATTCCAAACACCCATCGGCCAACTTTCCGTTCTCTGTGACGATCCGCCAAGCCATTCTTCTCCATGCCGCTCTCACCCGTCCTCAATTGATGAAGTTTTGCTCGGACAAATGCGAGTATTGATGTGCGGAACGGACCTCGTCGAACCATGAGCACCAAAGAAGGTGAACCAGTTGGCTTGGGAACGGGCTTACAAGCTGGAGCCTTCATGGGATTGTATCTTGGATTCAGTTTAGCAGTTGTTTCCGTACTTACAGATCCAGACAAACTCCAACGCCTCGCAACTCTCATGTGCGTGCCTCCGATGGTCGGTGCCATACTTTTGGGACCTTTCCTAGCACGGAGACGGCGACCGGTATTTCTTGGGAGTAAGCCGCTGCAAGTTGCTCGTGAATTATTACACCCCTACAACGAAGGCCAAGGTCACTGGCGAGTGTTGAGTCACGTCAAAAGCGATGGAATGTCCATACGTATTGATATGCATAACTTGACCAATATCATTGGCGTTGTCGACGCCGCCTTAGAACTCGCGGACCATCACTCAGTACGCTTTATTGTCGGCCAGGGCGTATCCAGCAGTCGTCAACCTGAACTCCGTGCGAAAGTTCTCAACAGAATTGAAGACAAGGTGAGTGTTTCTCGCAGAAAAAGAAGTGCAAAATCGATTGAAGTCTCTCCTGAGCCGACCGTCAAGTATGTCGACCAACAAAGGAAAATCAATAGGGCCATTTTGATACTTTTACCCATTTTTTCATTCTTCGCATGGCTTGAAATGCGCTGACTGGCCGGCAATTCCTTATACGGGAGGATGCATAACGGTGTTTATGCGCGAGGTTACATTTTTCTGGAAGTTTGGTAGAATCGAGCATTTAGATATAGGGTCAGTTGTGAAAATCTTCCGTAGAATAGAGTTTTTATCCTATGTTAAAAGGGTTCCAAAGGATGTCCGATGTTTGATGAAATGCCATTTCGCAGACGGCAAGGGACCCGACGACATCGCTGAACTTTACTTCCTCGATTATCTCGAAACCATCGTCAAGCCAGATTCACCGGATGAGCCGTACATTCTCATGGTTCGTTTCAATCACTCACTCACGAATTTGAATGCCCGAACCAACGGGACAAGTGCTGTACCAAACGAATGCTACCTCGATGGTGAAGGACTACGATATACGATTCAAGGACCAAAATTAAAATTACGCCTCATCTCTGGACTCGCGCGTTTGATTGCGAAACCGGACCGTGTAAGTGCACGTAGTATACATACATCTCTAGGTAACGATAATGGAACACTGTCTTCAAAACAAATGAAGTTCGCGAAGTTCGCATACGATAAAGGGTATTTTGAGATTCCTAAAAGAACACGGATTTCAGATTTGGCAGAGGAATTAGGACTCGCGCGTGCGACAGTGTCTGAACACATGGCTAAAATCGAGTCAACTGTAATGAACGACATGTTCTCCTCATTAAACAGCGTCTATCTCTCTCCAGAATCTATAAGGGGGTCGATTGAGACAATGGTTATCGAAGCACGAGACATTGGTATCTCGGACACCGACGGTTTCAGAGACATGATGCGAAACATGCGGTCCAATCTAGAAAATGAACTTCCTGCTCAAGAATTGTATCTTCAAAAGCGGCACGGCAGTGATGACGAACTTATTCAAGCGAGTATGGAGGAGCACCGCCACAACCTCTCACATATCGAAGAGATTCTCCGTTCTAAAGCATCACCAACTGCAACAATTTGAGATGTTTCAAGCCCATCCTTTACATGGGCCGGGGATTTTAACACATCCATGACGGACATGCCTGCCTTGCTGCGGCGCCTTGCTAAGGGTGGCATTGAAGTCCCGGAGCATGTCGAAAAAGCCATGCTTAAAGTAGACATAGCTGACTTCACAGACTACGATGTCGAGCCTTTTTTCGCTGACCGACCAATCCCCTTTCTTGAAACCGATGAAGGTGGAATCAAGACGATTTCTGCACCACATATGATTGCAACTTTACTGCACCATCTGGAACTGTCCATTGGACAAGAAGTCGTCGTTTTAGGTGCAAAAGGAGGATACATCGCCGCACTGATTGCAATGATCGTGGGCGAAAAGGGACGTGTCCGGCTGTTGGACCCGTCCCAACTTGCTGTTGAGCATGTGCAATCTCGATTGACGCACTGGCCGACCGTAGAATCACGAGTATTGGAAGCGGTAGAGGTTGCACCCGTGGCTTTTCCAGGTGAACTGAACCGCGTTCTCATAACTGGTCAAATCCGCGAGTTGCCCGGATGGATCTCATCCCGTATCGTCGATAGCGGCTTCGCGCTGGCACCGCTCGGGAACACTGCCGGACAGCATTTGATGAAAATTGAACGACAAGGCGATGAGATGTATTCTACCGATTTGGGTCCAGTATCATTTGGCCCAATCGATGTTAAAGATTCGGAAACTGGCCCAATGAACCCGAATGAACTGGCTGACCTGCTTGAGTTAACGATGGAGACATGCGAGGAACTTGAGATGGTGGACGAAGACGAAGCACTTGCACTTCGAGATTTAATTGTCGAACTGAGACAACTGCCAGCAGACCTCCCCCCTCCCGGCGAAGGAGGCATTCCGATGAGTGAACACCCAATGATTCAGTTGATGTGGGGTGCCTCCCCGTCGTTCCTTCGGTTGTGGCCGATGCTCCAAATGATGCTCCACCCAAACCTTGCCCAACCCGGCGCTGTTGATTGGAACGATGATGATGACGACGATGGATTCTTTTTCGATGAATTTCAACGGTGACTTGTCGGCTTAAACAAGGCTTCTTCCTACGATAGCGAAAGAATCCCACTGGAATGCACACCCCTATGAGTACCAGCATGTACGCATGTTCATGGCAGCGGGTGGACTTGACAGCGAAATCGCCCGACTCAGGCATCGTGACGTACGTAAAAGGCGTCGGGCAATTCGAGTCTTATTTGACACCGACATCCCTAGAGCGTTGGAGGGTTTCGTCCCACTGCTCAACGACAAGGACCCCTGGTTTCGTTCGAAATCTTTGGAGGCTCACAGAAAATGGGCACCAAAGCAAGGGGTTGCGACATTGAAAGTTCTGGCCGAACATTCATGGCTTGAAGCACGAAGATGCGCAGCAAACTTGCTCGGAGAATTCTCAGAAGACACCACTGATATTGCCTTACTGCTCATTAAAGATGAAGATTTGACCTGCCAGAGAAAAGCAGCTGAAGCTCTGCTTAAAGGCCGGGACGCTGAACTGCATATCGAACGATTTCTGAATCATGAGGACAGCAGTCTGCGACGCTTAGCCATACTGTGCTCTGCAGCCACAGTTGAACACCGAACCTCTGCTCTTTCTGATACCAACAACAGCGTCCGTGAGGCAGCGTTGCACGCCATCGTCGAAAACGGTGAAACACTCACTGAAGAAAGTATGAGTGACGCATTACGACGTGGCATCAAGGTGAATCCTTTGCTTTCCTCAGCGGTAAAGAATGCAGGTGAAGTTTTGGTTCAAGTGACAAAAGACCTCTCTGGTCCAACCATGAATGATGTGGTCAAAGAACTTCGATTACAATGCTCGTCTCTCGAAGACAAATCGATACAAATCTTGCTGAAGAATCAACGCTATGCTGTACTCGGTCGATGGTTGCAGGGTAAGAAGTCTGAGGAATTTGACGCATTACGATGGACAATCATTCGCAATCAATCGGTGAGTTCGATTGAACGGGCGAGATTGCTCGAACGGCTCATTGGGCGATGTGGAGAACCTGAAATCGCACGCGAGAATCGTATTTTCCTCGAAGAATGTGAAGATGATTTGCTTCGCGTCACAGCAGAGAACCTTTCAACCGCCTCGGCCGAACTTGGACTATGAGCCGACCAACATCCGGGATTCGATTCCTCATCGACGCGACCGAAGGTGAATCCCGACGTTTGCATGTAGGAATAGAAATTGATGGGCCGTTCACCGGTACAAACCTCACCGTACACTTCCCTCGATGGGTACCGGGTTCGTACTTCCTTCGTGAACCGATTCAACACATGACAGACTTCACAGTAAAGGACCAAGATGGAAACTCCCTTGCATTCCATCGTAAAGATGTCGACGCAATGAGAATCAAAATACCTACGAACACCGATACAGTTTCCATTAGGTACCGCCTTTTGGCCACTGACTTATCCGTTCGTTCAAATCACCTTGACAACACTCACCTGCACATGATGCCACCCTTCACATGGTTCCTACCTACTGAAGGCATTGACTCAAAGCGAATGGACATGGAGCATATTGTCGAGTTACATGCTCCAGACGAATGGAATCCTGCTACACAATACTTTGGAACTGGTGAGGAAAAAGGCTCAGGAGAATTAACCGGGAACATTGGAATCACTCACCGATTTACTTCGCCAAACCGAGATGAATTACTCGATGCAATTATCGAATGCAATGCCAACTCAATGGATACGTGGGTCGTAGATGGAAGAACACATCACCTCAAACTGTGGGACAGTGGAGGGCATGACGTCGACCAGGGAATGCTCGACAGGTTCAAAATGGATATGACTCGAATAATTAAGGAACATCATGCCCTTTTCGGAACACCCCCTTGGGACAATTATGTCACAGTCATTCAATTGACTGAAAGTATGCGAGGAGGTTTAGAACATCTGAACTCACAAACCTCTATGCTACCACGCCAATGCCTCATGCCTGGCCATGAGGATGAATACCTCGATCTCGTTAGTTTATTCAGTCACGAATATTTGCATCAGTGGAATGTAAAGCGTCTTCGCCCCCGCAATTTCCTTGAGTATGACCTCCAACGTGAAGTCCATTCAGATCTGTTGTGGTGGTTTGAAGGAGGTACATCATGGATGGGAGATATGCTGTGTGTGCGCTCCGGTGCTTGGTCCGAGAAAGACTGGCGCAAGGATTTCTTGAGAAAGATGAAGCGTCACACCACTCGCAATGGGATGAACACTGAATCTCTATCAGAATCCAGTCATGATGCTTGGATTCATTTGTATCGTGGTCATGCATTCTCAAGGGAAACTCAAATCTCCTATTACCTTGAAGGCGAATTGGCCATTATGCAATTGGATGCTGAATTACGGCGACGTTCCAAAGGAGATTCTGGTGTATGCGATTTAATGGCTGAGTTATGCAAAAGACATGCTCTTGAATGCGATGCTACACAACGTTTGGGCATTACCTACAAAGACATTCGAAAGGCACTCACGTCAATGAAAGGCGGTCGCCAGTTAGGCTCACTCCTGGACGCACTTATGCACGATCGAAAAGCCCCTGATATGGAGAGTACAATGGCCTATTTCGGACTTAAACTGGTTCCGGAAAAAACGTTTGAGAACGGTGAAGAAAACCACGGATGGCTCGGCCTCAACCTCTCAGCAAAAGACGGTAGAGTCATCACAACCTCCCACCACACCGGCTCACCTGTTCGGCACTGCGTGATGCCGGGCGATGAAATTGTGGCAGTGAACGGAGTTCGCACATCATCGATGAACAAACTCAAAACCTCACTAAAGGGGAAAGCCAATTCAAGAGTAAACCTCATGATTTCACACGAAGGTATCCTCAAGGAGCATTCTGTGAAAATCTCCGGAGCACCACAACACGGCGTTAAGCTGGAAGGTAAAGGAAACGCTCGCTGGCGCTCGTACATCGAGACTCGTCAATCCAACTGAGTTGGTGCGGATTGAGCGAGTACTTCCAAAGAAACGTGAATTGGCGGAAGATGGTCTGCGATGGTGTGCCGACTTGTTTTAGGAGGAAATACGTCGTCAGAAAGGCACATGTCGATGACCTGTTGCTTTGTGATTGAATCGATTGAGGACGCTGGCCAAACATCTACTTCAATTCGTTCGTCCTCTAAATAATCAACACAAATTGCAGGAACACGAGCCAAATTAAGAACACCTGCTATCGAATAGCGATGATGCCCATCGAGAATTGATCCTGTTTTCTTATCGACGATGAGGGGTTTGGTGAAACCGCCCCATCGTTTTGTCATATCGAGAAGCTTATCTCGGTTTCGAGGCTTGATTTCTTCATGGGGTTTGAGCCATTCATACGGCACCAAGTGAACTTCTTCATCATCCCACATTGAGCCTTTCGAACGGCTCTTCTGCGATAATGCTTTGTCTGCTGTGCGCCCCCATTCATCATAAAGGAGGGGTGTTATGCGAATCGAGGAATGGCCCGTACCTGCACTTGAAGCAGATTTACCATCTCTTGAATGCCCTCCTCATGTGCACAAATGGATTGATAATCTCCCTCGAGAAGTTCTTGAGATTGTATCAACCGTTGCTCAAAACGGTGGAGGTATTTGGGTGGTCGGTGGCGCAGTACGGGACGTCTGCCTTGGACTTGATGTTCACGACATTGATTTTGCAGTTTCACTTGAACCCGAACAAATGATGAAACTTTTCCCAAACGCCATACCCACTGGAATAGATTACGGCACCGTGAGTTTGCGAGGCAAACAAGCACTGTATGAAGTCACTACCCTTCGGGTAGAAAGCCACTACAGCGATGGCCGCAGACCTGAACAGGTCAAATGGGGCACCTCCTTATCCAAAGACTTGGAGCGACGAGATTTCACAATCAATGCAATGGCGATTGATGTAGCACGCAAAGTAATGCATGACCCACATTTCGGCATGCAGGACATGGAGAGAGGTCTGATTCGTGCCGTTGGTCAAGCCTACGGTAGGCTTTCTGAAGACGCCTTGAGGATTCTACGTGCGTATAGATTCCTCGATCGAGGAAAAGCCGGCATATGGGAATTTGACTTCGAATTGGGAGAGGCACTGCGGCAAAATGCCCACAAACTGAAAGTCGTCACCAATGAACGCATTTGGATGGAATGGCATAAAATATTGAGTGGAAAAAACGTTGGTAAGGTCGTTGAGAAAATGGCTCATGACGGAGTTCTTGACACTTTTTTGCCAGGAAACTGGGCATCTCAACATGTACTGCTTTCGGCCTTACAGCATCCATATGTTCACGACTTTGATGGCCTTACTCGCTTCGCCCTCTTACTCTGTGAAACCTTTTCTATAGAGGTTGATGAGGTGCTGTCGCAACTGAAACTCTCTAAGAAAGAGCGTCGTTACATTCTTGAATTGCATCAAAAGTTCGGTCAACTACCAAAACCCTCGCTGCCCAACCTTCGGGTTTTCCGAGCAGTGTTGGAAGACAAGGCTGAACTGCATCTACAACTGGAAATCGTTACTCGAAGCCACAACCTTTCCCCATCGATGGGTGGAAGTGATGAAGAAGTAGACGAAGTCTATTCGCTTCTGGAATCTTTAGAGAAACTTCCACCGCTGAAAAGCGGGCACTCTTCACTGGTGGATGGGCATTGGATCATGCAAAGAACTGGCCTCCGTAAAGGTCGTGCTCTTGGGAAGTTAAAGGGGTGGTTGCATCGATTGCAAATAGAACGTGACCTGGCAAGTTCGGATGAAGTAGAGGAGGTACTGTGCTCTCTTCATTGGAGTGAAGAGAACTATCTTGATTGGCCTGTCCTGCAATTTCCCGAATAATGTTGGCATCAAGTTGATGAATAAGAATGAATTGCTCCAACTATGCAAGGCGGGACTATCAAGGATAAGGCCTTAGAAAAAATCGGCCAAAAACTCATTGATAAGGGATTCAATCTCACTACATTGAATGACGAAGAGTTGGCACAGATTGCCGTCAAGTTCACTGGAGATGCCCCTCCTGCTCACATTCCAAGAGAGACTGTCATCGAAATTCTTTCCCAACAAGATTCCGTCAAAAAGTGGGCACAGTCAGTCCGACAGAGCGTGACACCTAAGGCGAAACAGGTTGTTACAGAAAACATCCGAAGCAATGTGCAAAACATCCAATCAAGTGTTTCCAAAAAGGTCGAAAGTGATCCAATGGCGGCCAAGATGGCTGACAAATTTGGTGATTGGCTCAAAGATTCGGGATACACAACTGCTCAACTCACGCAAATGCTCGATGCCAATTCAGACATGTATATCTCCAACGATGAAGCAATCAAATTTGTTCGCCAAATATCCAAGAGTGAACCACCACAATGGGTCATTGACTCGCTGATGAAGATAATGGATGCAAATAACGATGGGCGATTATCCGTAGAAGAATGGTGGGGCTTCCTTGAATCAATTGGGTTTGAAAAACCGCTGGAAAACACAACAGAATCAGAACCGGTTTCTGACGAATTTCAGGACCTTGAAGAAGAGTTTCAAGAGCCGACAAAATCGATTGAAGAACTCAAATTGGATCAAGCAGAAGCGGCTCGCATTATGGAGGAAGCAAACAAAGAAGCTCTCTTGAGAATGAAGAAACAGGAGGAGGAACTGAAAAGTGCGATGGCCTCGAAAACAACTCTTGATTCCGTTTCTAAATCTACAGAAGTTACTGAACAAAAAACCGAGAACATGGCGACAGAAACGGCATCAGCAATCGCCACTGCCAGCGCAGGTGCCGCTGTTATCGCATCTCAGGTCGAAGAGCAGGCCGTCGCTGTCCGCGTCCCTGTAACGGATGGATCGATTTCTTGGGAAATTGAAAACCCGAATGAAATTATGATTGAAAGATTAGAACAATCTCGCCTTTCAAGCGAGGCAGACGCAATCATTGCTGAGTGTCACGAACATCTTTGCGCCCTTCGAGTCGAAGAGGTCGAGCGCACGCTTCTCGCAAAAGATGAGTTTCGTGGCGGCTTTACCGTCGTCGGTGAATTCGATGGCGGCCCGTTTTCTGCTGGAGTGATGTTCCCTGAATCAGAAAACGATAAAATACTCGCATTCAAGGTTGGCATGACAATCAATTGTGTCGGAAGAATTGTGAAGTGGTCCAGTGGAAGAAGGCAAGCACTACTCAAAGGAAGAGACCCGGTCCTGCGCTGAATCACTTGAGAGCTCGAGCAATAACGATTCGTTGAACTTCTTGGGTTCCTTCGTAAATCTGTGTAATCTTTGCATCTCGGAAGAAACGTTCGACTGGGAATTCCTTAGTGTAACCATAACCACCCAAAACTTGGATGGCTCGTTCCGAAACCCACATTGCCGTGTCACCAGCGTAGAGTTTGGCCATACTGGCTTCCTTTGAGTGCCGTGGCCCGTTGTGTTCGTAGTGTTGTTGTTTCACCCAAGAGGCACGGTAGACGAGAAGTCTGGCTGCATCGATTCGTGTAGCCATGTCTGCCAAATACGCCATTATCATTTGATGGTAGGCGATAGGTTTTCCAAATGCTTCACGCTCATGAGCGTACTGTAGAGCAGCTTCATAGGCACCTTGGGCGATACCAAGGGCTTGGGCAGCAATACCGATTCGGCTGTTATCCAAGGCGTTCATAGCGATAGGAAATCCCTTACCTACGCCTTTTAGAACGTTCTCGACTGGAACTTTACAGTTTTCCAAAATAAGCGTACATGTATCCGATGAACGAATACCGAGTTTGTCTTCCTTCTTACCAACTGAAAATCCTTCAAACGAAGAATCAACGATGAAAGCAGTTGAGCCGCCATGCTTCTTAACGCCGTAATCCGGGTGGTCTACATCCTTAGCGAACAACACGAGGATCTGCGCCTGTGCTCCGTTTGTCACCCACATTTTCTCGCCGTTGAGAAGGAAATGTTTGCCATCATCAGAGAGTTTGGCCTTGCAAATCATTGCCGCTGCGTCGGTTCCGGCTCCTGCTTCGGAGAGTGAATAGGCACCAACATCACCTGCTGCCAATCGGGTGAGGTACTGCTCTTTTTGCGATTCATTACCATGCAGTGCAATGGTTTTTGCACAGAGCCCAACATGGACGCAGTACATCACCGCGAAGGAAGGATCTACTCGTGCAAGTTCCTCGACAATAATGGATTCCGAAATATCATCGACCGGTGAACCGCCGTATTGTTCTGGAATAGTTACACCTTGAAGGCCAAAGTCAAGAAACTCTTGCCACTCTTCCGAGGGTGGAATTTGATTTTGGTCGCGATGCTCAACAGTAGGGGCGAGCACACTTTCTGCGAAATCGCGGACGAGCTCGCGAATCATTTGCTGTTCATCGGTTTCGGCGTAATCCATAGGCGACCAAAGGGTGCTAAAACGCCGACTCACTTAACCCGTTTGTCGTATTTCCCTGAAACCAAAATATGCCTCAGATTCATATACAATGGGGTTCGGGCCGATTTAAGGATGTTTAACCATGGACGAAGAAGTGGTAGAATTCAGCGTAGCCCATAACCGAAAATATTCTCGTGACCATTTGTGGTACCAAGAGAAAGACGAACGCTTGATGATTGGCGTCAGCGAGTTCCTCGCTGTTGAAATTGGAGAAGTCTTGCGAGTCATTCTCCCACAAGCAGAATACGAAATCGACGAAGGTCGAGACATGTTCTCGATTTGGACAGCGGAAGAAAAAGTAGCTTTCCCATCTCAATACTCAGGAATTATTGCTGAAGTAAATGGGGAAGTCGAAATCAATCCAGACCTTGTGAACGATTCGGCATACGACCACGGATGGATTATCATCATCGAACCACACGAAATGGACCTTGAGAACCTCTTAGACCCCGACGAGTACGTCGAATATCTTGCTGAACTTTGAGCAAAGGTCATACCCCGTCACTCAAAGCCATGTGGCATGACGGATGCAATGAATCGACTTCGAGAGAGCCTGCGTAACGCCCCTGTGATTTGGAAAGGGGACTATCCATACTTCATTCACCCAATCACCGACGGCGTTCCGCGCCTCGACCCGATGGTGCTCAAAGCAGTAACTGACCTCTGTGAGAAAGCCATTGATTGGAAAGGCGTCGACCTTATTCTTGGCATCGAAGCAATGGGGTTGCCCCTTACAGCACCCCTAAGTGTTCGGACAGGGATTCCGTTGATTATCGCCCGTAAGCGCTCTTACGGTCTCGAAGGTGAAGTTACCATCGGACAAGAAACTGGTTACTCGAAAGGCGAGATGTTCCTCAACGATTTGAAACCTGATGAAAAAGTCGTTATCGTGGATGATGTTCTCTCGACCGGTGGAACCCTCAAAGCAGTATTGGAAGGAGTACGTCGAACAGGAGCCCAAGTCACCCACATCATTGCCGTTGTCGAAAAAGGACCTGGTTTGGCACTTCTGCAATCAGAATACCCCGATGTCGCAATCGAATCACTCGTACGCCTCGAAATGGACGGTGCGCGTATCGTTCTACTCGACGAAGAATGACTTTCACACATGGATGGCTTCATGAGGGGGTGGCGTGCCGCTCATCATGGGGGAGAACATGGATTTGGACCGTCACGACTTTCAACTCACTGAATTAATGGAACGAATTCAAGCGAATGATAACCGCTTGATTGCTCTTCAAGTCCCCGAAGGACTGAAAATGCAGGCCCTCGAAATGATGGATTCCATCGAAACCGAAACCAGCGCAAAAGTGATCTTGGCCGCTGACCCGTGTTACGGCGCTTGTGATTTGGTCCATGACAAGATGCAGATGATGGGCGTTGAACTGGTTGCTCACATGGGGCATTCACAAATGAACATCGATTCGGGAATGCCAACGCAATTCATCGACGTGACCTACGATGGCGACCCTGAACTCAAGCCAGTACTTGCTTACTTAGAGGCTCACAGAGCAATGGCTCGCGAAAGAATGCACAACCAACCGGCACCTGAAGCACTGTCCGAGGAGGATGCACAAGATCGGTTTATGGACGCCGTTGGGCGACTTGCCCCGCTCACAGGTACGAAACTTGGCTTGGTTGGTTCAATACAACATTTGCACCTGCTTCCCGACTTCCATGACCGATTAGAAGAAGCCGGCTTCGAAGTCGAAATCCCAATTGGTGGTGCAAGGCTGTCTTTCCCAGGGCAAGTCCTCGGATGCAATTATTCAGGCGATGATGATTCCATTGGACACTATCTTTTCCTTGGTTCAGGCGACTTCCATCCGATTGGACTGGTGCTTCACACTGGAAAGCCTTTGGCAATGCTTGACCCGTACACGGGCGATGCCGAAGAGATGTCTCTAGAACGAATTGAGCGTATCCTCCGGCAGCGATTCGGGCTAATTATGGCTTCAGGCGAAGCACAACGTTTCGGTATCCTCATCGGAGAAAAACCTGGACAAATGCGTCGAAGTTTGGCTCTACGGATGAAGCGCCTGCTCGAAAAACACGGTAAGAAAGGATACCTGCTTGCTCTTGAACACGTCGGCCCAGACCTGATTGATTTCTATCCTGTTGATGCCTTTGTCAACACGGCCTGCCCACGGATAGCCATCGATGATGCTGTCCGATACCAAAAGCCACTCATCACGCCTTTCGAGTTGGAAGTCGCTCTTGGCGAAAAGAAATGGGAAACTGGATATCAATTCGACGAGATACCCTGAGCGATTACTCAATCACGCTCAATTCGCACTGTTTCAGACGAAATGAAACCGTATGTTCAATAACGGTTGGCGAAAGCCTTCCGATGTTATGAGTAACTACCTCGACCGAATTGGCGCTGGATGGATTCTGGCGAATCCCGAAGTGTTCAACTTCGACTATGTACCGGATGAGTTGGTTGGCAGAGACGATGTGCAAAATGAATTGGCCTCGAAGTTCACAACAATTCACTTGCCAGAAGGCTCGGGCCGTGTAGTCATTACCGGCCCTGTCGGGAGCGGCAAAACGACACTTGCCCAAACCTTTTGCCGAGATATACAGCGTCACTTGGCAAACAAAAGGAACATTCGTTCAGTACATGTCAACTGTCGTAATGCTTCGACAAGCATGCGCGTCGTTCAGCGTATCTTGCACGAATTAGCCCCAGGACATCCAGACCGTGGACTCTCGATGGGTGAACTGCTGATGAGTCTTCGGCGTATCCTACGTCAAGAAACATCACACCTCATCGTCGTCTTAGACGAAGTTGATCATATGCTGCGGCGTTCGGGAGATGACTTGCTGTACCAACTGTTGCGTATCGATGAAGACCAAAGTGGGAAAGGTACGCTGTCTCTCATCCTCATCAGCCAAGAACAAGTGCTGGATGTATTGGAAACTGCAGTCATCTCAAGGATGGGAAGCACCAACCACCTCCGAGTAAAACCTTACGACGTCGAAGGCCTTGCTGCAATTGCGACTCAGCGAGCTAAGATGGGATTAGTACCGGGGACATGGACGCCTGAAATCATACGAATATTAGCTGAAAAAGCAGCCCCAACCGGTGATGCTCGCCGAGTGATTGAATTACTCAATGCTGCGGTGGAACGGTGTGAATTCCGCCAAGACGCTCACAACGAGCGGCGGCTCATCATCGATGACATTCACGTCCCGCTCAACAGGGAGCCAACAACGGCGGGCAGTAACCTTGAACACATTGACGACCTCAACCCAAATGCGATGTTGGTGCTCCTTGCTTTGTGCAGGCGATTGACAAAACAAGAGTCGATGACAACCGGTGATGTCGAACAATTGTATGCCGTAGTTTGCGAAGAGTATGAACAAAAAATGAAGAGCCATACGACGGTTTGGAAATATCTAAAAGATTTTGAAGAACGGCAAATCATCTCATCGAGAGTGGCTACAATCACCGGTGGAAGGGGTAGAACGACTCATCTAAGCATGCCACATTTCCTACCAAAAGACCTTGCAAGTCGACTCGAAATGCTGTTGAAAAAGAAGTTTTGACACAGGTTTTGTCAGTTGCGCTCATACGGTGGGGCTAAATAGAGGACGATAGTCGCAAGGGCGTTCTTGAAGTGATATTATGGCTGTTGGACAACAAGGAGAATTCGTCGCAGTAGTGAATGACACCGACCCAAAGAACGGCGGTAAGTCCTATTCACTCAAA
>CALJHE010000003.1 GCA_938075675.1 Candidatus Poseidoniaceae archaeon
CACAGGCGTTCACAACTCATTGGTTGCAGCAGTGATTCAAGCCGAACTCTTGGCAACGCTCCAAGGCGAAGGGCCGTTCACGCTCTTTGCTCCAACCGACCAAGCATTTGCTGATGCCGGTATCGACTTGGCAGCATTGGATACACCAGAAGGAAAGGCTGCATTGACGGATATTCTCCTCCACCATGTCTACTCTGGCGCTGTCATGAGTGCAGACATCACCGACGGAATGGTTGTTCAGATGGTCAACGGCGACAACATTACGCTGACGGTAACGACTGGGATGAGCACTTCAGTTCTCATTGGCAATGCAACGGTTACCGGTGCTGATGTGATGACCTCAAACGGAATTATTCATGTTATTGACAAGGTTTTGATGCCTCCTGTAGAGGATGCTATTGACACGACCGATACAACCGACACAACCGGCCAAACCGACGGTGCAAGTGGCGATTCAGACGATGAAGGCGGATACCTTTGGATTTTCATCGTAGTGCTGTTGATTCTTGGCGGCGGGGCAGGCGGACTGTTGTTCATGCGCAACCGAGGTGGAAACGATGATGATTCGAAGGAGTTCGGCCAAGGCGGTTTAGTGAACCAACTGCAACCGATTTCCACGACTTCATATGCCGGAACTCAAACTGCAGCTACAACCGCTTACGCAACTGAACCAGCTCAGCAATATCAATCCGTTCAACAAACCCAGCAATACCAACCTGCACAGCAAGTTGCTCAGGTAGCACAGCCGGCACAAGTTGCTGCAGTGGCACAAGTCGTCCAACCAATTCAGGCCGTCGAAGTCATTCCACAACCTGCTGTGGCAGAACCTACAGTTCTGCGACAATGGACCGATGAAGCAGGTTACACCTGGAGAGCATTGGACGACGGTAACACCTACTGGTGGACCGGAACCGAATGGCAAAAGTACTCTTGAGTGAGTCTACAGGTTGTTCAGGATCTGACTGCAGGTCTTCACGGTGCAAAACTCACCGTGAAGGCTTGCCAGTGCAGTCGTATGGATGAGGTCGGCACCAATGATATCGCCATCCGGCGATTCTCGAGGGAACGTGGCGCAAGCATCAGAGACCAATACTACATCAAAGCCGAAGTTTCCCGCCATTCTCACCGTAGTGGAAACGCAGTGGTTGGTCGTGAGTCCAGCAATGACCAAACTTGTCATACCGTTTTCCCGCAGGTATGCTTCGAGTGTGGTGCCGATGAAACCGCTGTTGACGTTTTTAACGAACTCCTTTTCATCGTTCACTGGAATTGCCCAATCGTAGAACTCAAAGCCTGATGCGTCTGGTTGCAGTGGACTGCCCTCTTCGGTAGATGAATGGCGTACATGGACGATGTCTCGACCCTCATGTCTCCAATGGTGGATGAGCGATTGGGTATTTCCCTCAAAGTTTGGATTGTTACGAACTCCCCATTTAGGGTCATCGAATCCCTTTTGACAATCGATGAGCAACAGCGTTCGGTTTTTTGATGATTCCATGATTCTCACGCCATTACAAAATCCAAACATCAACAATTCGTACATAGAACATGTACGAGAAGACAAGTAGTGTTGGAAGAAGCCAGGCCAAATAGAGTGGCTTTGGGACTGGCTTCAATTGCGTTTCTCCGTTACGTAGTGCCTGAATGGATGTATACAAAAGGTAGACGAAGGATGCGTAGATGAGCGGTGAGCCCGGATTGAAATCCAGTGCACTGGGAATATCGAAGTGAGTTATGGCGACAAAACCACGTGACATACCGCAAAAAGGGCACTCATGGCCAGTTGCATGGAATATAGGACACAACTTCATTCCGTCGACTCGGCCGTGCGGCAGGACTGCTGAAACCACGAGTGCGCCGCTGGTCACGGCGGCAGTGATGGATGCGGCATTGATTCCTGGCCACTTCATTGAAGCGAGGTTGAGTTTGCGGTTAATGTCCTTTTTGTCGGCATAATTATTATAATGCGACATGCAGAGCGTAGGTTATGCAAGCACAAGGCATGGAACAAGCAGCAATGACATCAGACAAAGATTGGACAGTACTACTGCTCCTCACTATTTTCCTCGGGGCATTGGGTGTGGACCACTTCTACACCGGCAAGATTGGAACTGGAATTCTCAAGCTCATCACTTTTGGTGGATGTGGAATTTGGGCTATTATCGACTTGATCATGGTCATCACTGGTGGATTCAAGGACTCCAACGGCCTTCCAGTTACCAACAAGTGATTCGTTCTCTGAGCAACACTTCCCACGTTTGAACGATTCTACTGTGGCTTTGCCATAGCGCTCGGACTTGTCATTACCTCGAATTGGCTGGTTAACAGTCACATGCAATCATTCGTACAGCCACTCTCCTCTAGATTGAGATCTGGACTGAAAACATCCAACTGATGAACACTTATTCGTTCATTCAAACGAACACGGGGTTCAATCACGATCTGAACGATGATTTTGGTTGCTACGGTTGTTTTGGTTACCACGATCATTTCGAGAACGGTTGTTTCTACGTGGGCGGCTGGATTGCTCTCCACTCGATGAACGGTTGTTGTTTTGTCGAGAGTTGTTGTTCTGCCTTCCACGGTTTGAGTTTGACTTTTGATTCCGTGGGCGCTTTTTCGTTCCGGACTTCTCTTTGATCTTGCCAGGCTTTTGCCCAGGTTTGGGAATTGCTCCAATGAAATGGAATGGGTGCGAACTCTCGACAGGAATCTCTTTTCCAATCAGTTGCTGAATGCCGACCAAGTATCCGCTTTCAGAATCGTCACAAAAGGCGTATGCAATGCCGCTGCGACCGGCACGGGCTGTTCTTCCAATACGGTGAACATAACTTTCAGGTTCGTTCGGTAAATCGTAGTTGAAGACGTGGGTGATTCCATCGACATCAATTCCTCTGCTTGCAATATCTGTTGCCACAAGAATTGGAATTGAACCATCTTTGAATCCTGCTAATGCTCGGGTTCTGGCGCCTTGGCTCTTGTTGCCGTGAATCGCAGCCGCTGCGATGTTGCTCTGATCCAATTGCTTGACCAACCGGTTTGCACCGTGTTTTGTTCGGGTGAAAACAATACCACGCTTTACCCGTTCATCCTTGATGAGTTGAACCAGCAATCGTCGCTTGTCAGCTTTTCTCAAGAACATGATTTTCTGTTCTATTCGGTCGACGGTTATCTCTTTTGGACTGACATCGACCATGACTGCATTGTTCAAAAATGAGCCTGCGAGCTTGGCAATCGACTTTGGCATCGTTGCACTGAACAGCAGATTTTGGCGCTTGTTTGGGAGGAGCTTGAGAACTTTCTCAATGTCGCGAATGAATCCCATGTCAAGCATTCTGTCTGCTTCGTCAAGTACGAAGAATTCCACTTTAGTAATGTCAACAAAGCCTTGTCCAATGAGGTCAAGAAGCCGTCCGGGTGTAGCAACGAGAATGTCGAGTCCCTTTTGCAATGCCCGAACTTGGGGGTTTTGTTTGACACCGCCGAAGATTACTCGATGTCGAATATCCATGTGTTCACTGTATGCTGCAAAGCGTTCATCGATTTGTGCTGCCAGTTCGCGGGTCGGTGACAGAATAAGTGCACGAATGTTCCGCTTCCCTTGTGGCCTTTTCCGGCCCATGATTTGTAAAACGGGTAAGGCAAATGCTGCCGTTTTTCCTGTTCCAGTTTGAGCAACGCCGAGCACATCTCTGCCTTCAAGCAAAGGTGGAATGGATTGCTCTTGTACAGGTGTAGGCGAAGTATAGCCTTCTGAGGCCACAGCTTTGAGTAGTGTCTCGGAGAGCCCGAGTGATTGGAAATCGGTCATATTGTATCCCTCCAGTAAACCATCGTATCGGTCCACTGCATGCAGACCTCAATTCTCTTTGCCTAAATACCCGATTGAAGATATACGGGCCTCAACCCGAGAATGTCAGGATTCGGTATGCGCCGTCAAAGAATCGGCTGGTTTCGTAACCATTCCAAATCTGAAATGTAGAGTTGTCGAATGTCATCAAGTCCGAGAACAAGCATTGCAAGCCGTTCAAGCCCCATCCCCCATGCGAGTACCGGTGATGAGATGCCCAACGGTTCGGTGACTTCGGGTCGGAATATTCCTGCTCCACCCAGTTCCAGCCACTTTCCTCTCCACTTGACTTCAATTTCGAGGCTTGGTTCTGTGTAGGGGAAATAAGCGGGGCGTACGCGAACTTCTGGATACCCCATCTTTGCATAAAACGTTTTTAGGGTCGTAACTAGCATCTGCAAGTTTGCTCCTTCTTCCATGATGATTCCTTCAATTTGGTGGAACTCAGGTAAATGGGTGCGATCAATTGCCTCCTTTCGGAAAACTCGGTCGACAGAAAAGACACGGCATGCCTCTGTTGGATTCTTAGCAAGGTATTGAATGGTGTTGACTGTGGTATGTGTGCGCAACAAACCCTTCTCAGATGTTTTGGCAGAGAATGCGCCCCCCCATCCAACTGAACCAGTATCGCCTCCATGCTCGTGAATCGCACCCCAGGCATCTGTCAAATGCTTTGGAAGTTCAATCGATTGGGGGTTGTCCAAGTAAAACGTGTCTTGCATTTCTCGAGCAGGGTGGTCCTGTGGAATGAACAGAGCATCCATGTTCCATCCTGCTGTTTGAACGTAGTCATCAACCAATTCAGAGAATCCCATTTCAAGGAAGATGCTTCGCACACGTTCAATCAAGGCTTGCATTGGATGGCTGCGTCCTGTTCTTGGCGTAGATGACTCAAGCGTCACATCGAATGGCCTGTATTCGGCATCTTTCCAGCCGTCCGATTGCAAGAGTTCAGTTGTTATTTCGGTAATGAATTGCTTTTCAACAAGTGCTTCCGAAGCAACCGACTTCCCTACAGCGGTGAGGGTCCACGTTCGTGTTGTTGATACTACCGACTCAATGAGCCCTCGGCGTGATTTGAAATGCTCCAACAAGTCGCTGTCAAGCGAATGCTCAGGTTGTGGAAGCGATTGGATGAATGCAGTCCTTTGTTCGATGTTCGATGCGACCTGTTCAGGGTTTTCTGTAGTGAATGTGCCATTGGACATTTGAACACCCAATCGCTTCATCAGCCCAACACCCGGTCCTGCCTCATGGCGTTCAAATTCCGATTGGAGATTTGCCATGGTTGGCTCGGCATTTTTCGAAATCCAATTCCATAGCCTTGCCTCCAGTAATCCGCTGTCGTTGGCTTTCACACCTTCAGCAGCCAGTCGGACGAGAGAAGAACTTGACTCGTTGGTTTTCACAAATCCACTGTTGGTAAGCCCATGCCCAGCGCCAACAGCGACCGCTTGGTCCTTCCATTCGCAGACCTCCAAGATTTCATCGAGGGTCCATTCATGCCCCGGCTTCTCCTGCATTCTACGCAGCATTCTGCGCTCGGGGTTGAGCAAGGAGTCTGCGTCCATGATACATCGTGACAATTCATGCCCTTCAATTCTATGGAGTCTCAAGGTCTTTTTAGGGTGCTTTTGCGTCAACCTGATTTCGCCGCTTATTCTTCTTCATCCCAGAGGAATGTCGAGCATGCAGGGCAAGTGAATTGACTTGGTCGGTCGCCATCGACCAACTCGATGTGCCCGCAAGGCCCGCACATGACGGTGCATTTCTTCGGCTCATCGAGCGTGATGTCAACTCTGTACATGACGCGTCCAGCGTCAGGGAGTTGTGCCGAATCCGGTTTCCAATTGGTGATCTCCTCATCGGACATGCCTTGTTCCGAACGAATTGACATCCCAAGTACGAACAAAATGATGCCACTTATTCCTACTGTTCCGGCGATTGACATGATGTTCGCCACGGTGAAAAAAGCACCTGCTACGATGCATATCGCACCGGCAATCAGGAAATTCTCTCTTGTGCCGGGCATTGTGATTCCTCACTTGAGTGCGTGTGCAAGTGCTTCTGCGACGCGAGGAATATGCTCCAATGGCACTGCACAGAGGCCAATACGAACGCCACCTGTAAGTGGCACGAGATAGACATCTTGTTCAGCACAGGCTTCAGCAATCTTTTGTGGTTCATCGTGTTCCAACCAAGCAAAGAAGCCATCGTGCGTTGGGTTGAGCGGGACGTTCAACTTCTCACATGATTCTTTGAGAAGGTTACGACGGTTCACAAGCAGAGACTGCAAGCGATCTCTCTCAAGACCCCAAGCTTCTCCCCCTTCACTGGATGCATGCATTTCACTGACGGTATATTGTGCAACTCGAGGTGCTGCAGACCATGTCTGCCGCCCAGTAACTCCCATCACCGTGTCGATTTTTTCGGTAACTTCCGCATCGGGATGGATACTGACAAGAGCACCTGTTCGTAGGCCGTAAATGGTATGTGATTTTGAAAGTGAAAGGGCGAAGGTAATCAGGAAGTTTTCAGTCCACGGCCAACCTTCTTCAACAGACTCAAGAATGGTTTGACTCCACCCATGAGGCTCTTCAGCATACAGATGGTAGGCGGAATCCAAGAGCAAGGTGTGACCTACGTTTTCATTTGCAGATGCACTTTCCATGACCGCTTCAAGGACCGCCATTCGTCCAGCAGGCGTCAAAGAAAGTCCAGTTGGATTGTGGGCAGGGTCATTGAGCCAAATCATAACTTTATCTTGCTTTGAACAAAGTGAAGCAAGTTTTGCTTTGAAGTCTTCAATATTGACAAACGGATACGGTGAATCATCGTTTTTTGGCAACAGTGCATAGACTTCTGAGTCCAAGTCACAGCCCGACAGGAATCCTTTGTATGGACCCCAGTGTCGATTTCTGAGGAGAACTTTGTCTCCTCGGTTAGCGAAATTAGCCGCAGCGAGGAACAGCGCACCAGAACCACCCGGAGTTGCGGTAGCAGTCATCGAGATTCCACATTCATCCATAGCGTCACGGTATTCGCCAAGTGCGAGCGTTTTTGCAAGGTCGAGAAATGCTGGAAGCCCTTTGAGCGGAGCATATGCTGCAATTTCAACAGGTGGTGCAGCACGAATGGCTTCATCGACAACCTTGTTGATGGCGAGAGTCCCATCATCTTCGAGCAACGCTCCAATTGTTCCGTTTACGGCATCGGCACCGTTTTTGACGGCCTCTTGATATCGAGCCCACCATCCGAATATTGTATCGTTGCCAACCTTTGACTGGGCATATGAGTTGAGTAATCCTGCACCGGCGTCATGGTTCATGCCTCTCCGAATACGGCAGTGTTCTTTGACTTGCCTCTTCTTCTGGTTCAATGGAGAATCTGAGATTCATCGCATTTTCTTGGCGTTCTCTCCGTTTCATTCATCAAGGGTAAGTGTCTCGGGCAGTTTGTCGCCTGTGTAGCATAGCTGGTAGTGCATCGGATTTGTAATCCGAAGGCCGGGGGTTCGAGTCCCTCCGCAGGCTCCTTTCATCCGTGCAAGCGATAAACCCGTAAGCCTCCATACTGACGGTATTCCATGCGTCCTTTCCATCTCGCTTTCCCTGTAACGAATTTGCCCCGTACTGAGCGTTTCTACGTTGATATCCTTGGATGTTCCATCGGCCGTCGTACTGAGAGAACCATCAACTTCAATTTCCACGGCCATCAAATCGTTTGTCATTTGGTTCAAGAGATGCCAGACATGAGCGACAATGGTCGAGTGGATGGTAAACAAGTTCCTCCGTTTCATTTTGGACTTGTAATGGAATACACACAGTGGCATTCATTCCGAGACGAACTGCTTGCGAAGGATATCGATTTTCGCCTCAAGCCACATATTCGTTATCCAGGTAGAGTTGGTGAACAGGCAACCCTCTTTTTGAATGACCCATCGGGTAATGCGATTGAGTTCAAATCCTTCAAAGACGAAGAACGATTGTTCGCAACCGCTGATGGGGCCGAGCATGAAGCCGGCGGAGGGCTCTTGTAAGCGAATCCTCAAAGTCATGGATTCTTTGGGAGTGGTATGGTGGCACAGAGGCTGGACGGAAAGGCTTGCGCTGCGAAGGTCGAAGAAGAACTTCTCGGGAGGATTGCCAAATGTCGAGAGATGATGACTCAACCCCACCTTGCTGTCGTGATTGTGGGTGATGACCCCGCAAGCCATGTCTATGTCGGCTCTAAAGTCAGAGCGTGTGAACGGCTTGGCATTCGCAGCACTCACATTGAATTGCCTGTGACTGCAACCGAAGATGAAGTTCGTAAGACCATTGAATCTCTCAACAATCAAGAAGATCTTCACGGAATCCTTGTCCAATCACCTCTTCCAAACCATATGGATGAAGAAGGACTCACTGACCTCATTGACCCATCAAAGGATGTGGATGGATTCCATCCACAGAATCTCGGCCGTCTCGTTCAGGGAAGAATGGACGGTATGTTGCCATGTACTCCGAGTGGTGTTATGCGAATGCTGTCGTGGGCGGGAATTGAAACCGAAGGTAAAACCGCAGTCGTCCTCGGAAGATCACGCATTGTTGGGATGCCGCAATCGCTACTTCTTGGTGCAAAAGGAGTCGATTCAACCGTCACTGTTGCACATTCAAGAACCAAGGATGCGCAATCACTCTGTGCCAATGCTGACATCATTATCGCCGCCGTCGGCCGTCCTGAGATGGTTACCGCTGACTGGGTCAAAGAAGGTGCAGTCGTCGTTGATGTTGGTATCAATCGTGTTGAAGATGACAGCAGAGAGCGTGGATGGCGTCTTGCGGGTGATGTTCACCCAGATGTAGGCCAAAAGGCAGCATGGCTTTCGCCAGTTCCTGGAGGTGTTGGGCCGATGACAATTGCAATGCTCATGGAAAATACCGTTCGTGCTGCTGAACTTTCAATTTCTTTTTGACAACGCTCATAGGTCGGCAACGATAGCGACATGCATGGACCCGATAGCACCTCGGCTTGCAACAGGCACGCTTGTGTTGGGATTGATAGCATCCGTCGGTGCCATCGTTAGTTCAGTGCTCGAACTCGGCTTAACACAGGGGTTTGGAACGGAAGAAGTAGTGATGATTTCTATTGCGGGAGTGCTCCTCATTGTCTCTTTTTTTGCTTCAAGGGAACGGCAGCAAATGGAAATGATTTCGACACCAACACTGGAAGAGCAATTTTCGGCTATCGAATCCATGCCAACGCAATACCGTTCTTCATCGACTGAAACCGATTCGCTCGGTTTTGAAACTCGATCCGCAGAACCGACCCAATCACAAGCGATCATCACTTCTATACTTGGCCAATCCAGTGACGTTGAACCAACCAGTGTTTCAGATGCCTTTGCTGCATTATCAACGGGTATGAACTCTGTCGGCAGACAACAAGTCGAGATGAATCCCGCACCCCATCGTCACACTCAGCAAGACCGTGAAGTGTTCAAATCATCCCGTTCGACAGAGGATGCATTTGAGAGAATCGAAGTACAGAGCATCCCACTTCCTGGCCAAACGAAAGTGAAAGAAACTCCTGATTTACCATGGCTTTCTTCAAAAACTGAGTTCCAAACCGACGGTGCTGCTCATGTGCCCCTCCCAACAATACCTTACGACGAGCCAGTGAACTCACAAGAATCAACACCTGAACCTGTCGTATCTGCAATACAAGTCCCCAGCATGCCGAATCTTGATGATTTGTTCGATACTCATCCTCCAACAACTTCATCCACAGCGCCGTCGCCAACGAATGTTTCTTCTCTCCCGGATTTGCCGAACCTCGACGACTTGTTTTGACGTTCCATAGTTCAATAGAGGTTGGCCTGCTGGATTGGACCATGTGGACCGAAGCGTTCGACCTTCACAGTCATTCCACCAACAGCGATGGTGAGCATCCAGTCGCTGATGTTGCTAAAATGATGGCAGAATCGAAGGTAAAGTTTTGGTCGCTTACTGACCACGACACCATCTCGGGTTGGTCTTCGGCGAAATCTGCGGCGGAATCTGAAGGAATGAGGTTCATCCCAGGTGTCGAAATAACCTGCATGCCAGGACTGAAGGCTGATTCCAAAGTTATGGAAGCAAGACAACGTGACCGAGCCTCTGATTCGTGGCATCTCTTGGCGTACTTTCCAGAAATGGAGTTTAAGAGTCACCAACACGATGGATTTGAAGCTTGGTTGGCGCCGTTAGGTCAAGGCCGCATACCACGCATGAAGACGATGGTCGAAAGGCTTGGTGAACTTGGTATGCCAGTCGATTTTGATGCCGTCGTTGCCCGTGCAGGAGATTCTGTAGGCCGCCCACATTTAGCGGATGAAATGGTTGCTGCTGGTTATGTGGAAACAAGGCAACAAGCGTTTGATGAATGGATTGGTGACGGTAAGCCTGTTCACATCACTCGTCCAAAGCCGAGTATTGCCGAGGCTTGCAAGGCCGTGCATGATGCTGGAGGATTCACTTCCCTCGCTCACCCACTCTACTACTGCATTGGTACACCTGAACTCATTGCCTTCTGCATGGAGGCCGGAGTTGATGCCATTGAGTGCTTTCACCGCAGCCATACTGATACTTATCGCTATGAACTTTGGAACGCTGCGAAGAATGCCGGTCTCGGTGTGACGTGTGGTTCGGACTTCCATGGTCGAATGTACAACCAAGCACCTGGGCGAATGGCAGTTCCCATTTCGACGTTGCCATCTGCATTCAGTGAGATGACGCTCTCTCTTGTCGAGTCAATGCATCAATGATCAGAGCAACTTCAAACAGAATCACAACCGGCATGGCCACGAGAAACAGTGAGAGTGGGTCTGGAGGAGATAAGAACGCTCCGAGAATAAAGGCACTAAACCAGATATGCCTTCGGTAAGAGCGAACCGTTGCTCGACGGACCAGTTCCATTCGCAAGATCAGAAGCGTGACAAGCGGGGCTTGGAAGCCTATGGCTGAAGCAAGTGCCAAGTTGGCGACAAATCCAGTATAACTTGACAATCTCCATTCTGTTGACAGTCCAGCACTCTGCGCATCTGTAGTGAGGTATTCCAGTAACATCGGCGTAAGCCAGTTCCATGAATAGTAGGTGCCAGCACCCATCAAAATGAGCGCTGTGAGGACGGTTACCATCATTGTCCTATTTGGACGAGGTGCTTTGAATTGCAGTTCAGCAAGTCTCTGTCGAACTGCGAAATGCTTGCTGGCTCTCCAACTCCCTTCGGACACAAAGACGAGAATCATGAACATCAACCCGACATGTGCCGCTAATCGAACTTGAAGCAGAATAAATTCGACCGGTGAAATGACAATGATGTCAACATCATTGGGAAGACGTTGCGGCTCAATCAACCATGAAATGAATGTTCGAGTGAGTGGGAAGGTGGCGATAAAACCAACTGCAAACACGATGCCGAGCATCTTGACTCTCTTTCGTAGATGCGTGCGAAAATCGGAGAGCATTTCGCCGCCGGGTGAATCAAGCAGTTCATCCACTGCACTGACCAATCGCTCGGCACCTGCCATTGTTGTGAGGATGAGGCTGACCCTCATAACACACACTCATCGAGAGCATCATTCTTGCTCCCAAAGGTGGGACGGTGTTGAGTCGTAGAATTTTCTGTTGTATTTCTTCAACCGGCGGATACGATTAATGACAAAGCCAGTCATCCAAAGTGATGCCAGTGAAAGAGCAATGGCTTGCCCCATCAACTCTTCATGATAGTCGTTCAATACACGAACTTGGATGACATCACCTGACGAGTTTTGACTCGGATTGTG
The DNA here is from genome assembly GCA_938075675.1 of Candidatus Poseidoniaceae archaeon. Taxonomy (GTDB): domain Archaea; phylum Thermoplasmatota; class Poseidoniia; order Poseidoniales; family Poseidoniaceae; genus MGIIa-L1. Next base: position 11,656 of record CALJHE010000003.1, read on the forward strand.
CATCATGATGTAGTGGAACACCATTGGTGACTCAATGACCACTTCAAGAGTGGCCTGAGGCGCAACATACTGTACTTCACCCAGCGTTTTCACAATGTCCCAATCAATTGTTCCCTCTTCCATCGCTGGCGGAGCAATGTCCACCATGAGGACAACCACTTCCATTGTTATGGAATCATCGAGATTCGTTATGTTCGAGTGGACATTCATACCAGGGTCGAATCTCTGAATAATTTCAAAACGAGAATCATCTGGTCCGAGTTGATACGATATCCGTTCTTCGACCTGAGCTTCTTGGTACTGCACAGCCATGAGGATAGTGGTGAGCATCAAGAGCGCCACAATGCCTTCAACAAGCAGGTGTTGTCGGATTTTCTTACTTGTGAATCCTTTGAAGAAACTGCCGTAATCGTTTCTTAGCCGCGGTTGAAGGTGATGAATGAACAGCGCTCCTACACCACCGATGAGCATGCCAAGAGGTATGTCGATGAACCAATGAATACCGAGGTAAAGAATGGTAAATACAAACAATGCAGTGTTCAATAACACGAACATGTGGTAACGGAAATGCCGCCACTCTCGAAGAGTTCCTCCATTCTCTCTCACATGCAGGTAATTGAGCAGCAGGATTCCGAACGGTATCGCGACGTGCAGCGAAGGGACTGCATTATCCAGCGGGTCATGCGTTGCATAGAACACGCTGTACCATCCTTCATGGTACAACAACGATTCCATGCCAGGTATCCATGATGAGGTGACTTCAACATTGAAAAACAAGTAGTAAGGCACTGCAAGAGCGTAAATGAGTAAATAATTTAGGGCAACCTTGTCCGTCATGTCCCGATCACCAGTGTAGGCGAAGTACACAGTAGTAACATAAATCAAGAACAGGTAAATGAACAGATAATGGAAGTTAAGAATGGCAGTTAGGGTGTCGTTGAGGAAGAATTCTTGGACATGTTGAGTCAAATTCCCTTCCAAAGAATACACGGCTTCCGTCCAATGCCCAGTGCGCAACTTAATCGGTTCATTGAGCGTATCTGTAATGGATTTCCACTTGATGATAACAATATAGCCCATTGCGTGGAGATAATATCGCTGGTCGTGAAAAACTTGTAACCAGCGTTTCATTGGAATACGCATATCTGAGCGATGGGCGGTGAAAGCCCAGCATATGATTGGCGTTAAAACCAAAATGAGCCCCATCATAATTCCATAGGGGTCCATATCTTGACGGGCAATGGGATTTGATATAGGTATTATGACGAAGATGACGAGGAAATGGGCTTCCAGCCACCCTCGTTGTGCAACACAGAATGATTAGTCTTAGAAAGGAGTTCTTTGTGGAGATAACATGGTGCAAAAATGGAAGCAAGCACCAGAGAACACATTGGAGAGTCTTCAGCATGCCATTCGAGTTAACGATGGTATCGAATTTGACCTGCGACTGACCAGTGATCAAGAACTTGTTCTGCATCACGATGCTGACATTTCAGTGCCAGCATCGAAACGACCACATTCAGTGAAATGGACAGAAAACCATACGCTCGATGAATTGACATCGTTCGGTTTTCTATCGTTCAAGGCAATGCTTGCAGATCCGATTCTTCGTTCGGAGTGGCGCGATAAGGGCAAGATGGGCTGCATCGAGTTGAAACGTCCTCATCCGAATGCCCTCTACGGTGGTGGTATTTTTGGTAAAAAACAACACATTTCACATGTTCGTAACATGATTGTCAAAGCTGATGCAATGCTTGATGAATACGACATTCCTCATGAAAACACGGTATACTATGCATTCCATAACGGAATGAAAGCCTCTGCGAAATTATCCAAAACAAAGCGCCCTTGGTCGAATTTGACACCCTACATACCGCCTTTTGGAACATACTATACCAAAAGGATGCGAGGGACTCCACATTTTGTGACAACACCTTTGGCCCGCCTAATCCGTACCAATCGAAATGCAGGTGCATCGATGGCACCGTGTGCCGTCGAATACTTTCTTCCTCCACAGAATTGGATGACTATGGGTCGGCGAGGTAGCCTGAAGGGCGATCGTATTCGGCGTGTGAATGCACATCAGGGTGGATTTCCGATTTATGTATGGCCTGCAAACCTTGGCACAGAACATGACATACTCGAAGCCGGTCTAACTGGTCTTACCGATTGTTCAGACCCAAACATGACTTGGTTGCCGTCCAGGCACTTGAGATGGACCCGACCTGCAACTTTGCCCCTTGATGCTCAGCAATGCAAGGTTCTGAAATCGGCGACCCAGTCAAATCACCAAGACATCTTGAATCAGCTCCATGAGGAAGTTGTTCCTTGGTCGGAATGCGATACTGCGCGTAAGACTGCTCTCGTTGAAATGTGGAAAACGAAATGGCAGTGGAGTGATTCGACAGCTTCCATCCTTGAGCGTTCCAGTAATGCTTCTCCCCCTTGGGAGGCAATACGGCTAATCGGACATCGTGGTTCAGGCAAGACTTCTCGGCCTGTGCTTAAGTGAAATTCACTCGATGTGGCGTAGAGATTGTGCTTCAGCGATGTACTTTGGACGATAGATAGGTGTTCCCTTTCCGTCTCGTAACACAGCCCGTTCATCGACAATTTGAGCGCCAATTCCTGCAACTCGAGCCCAACCGAAGAAGGTGGTGTAGTAGGTTGGGTCTGTAAACCCGATGTGGTGAAGAAGTGCACCACTTGCAATGTCTACATTGGCGTTTGGATTGCTGATTTTTGGGTTCTCGCTGAGTACACGTGGTGCGACTTCCCGCAATGTTGTCACGATTTTGAAGTTTTCATCTTCAGGGCAAATCTCTGCGCCCAGTAGGAATTGGGCGGTTGCTCGTGGGTCTTCAGCACGGAGGACTGCGTGACCGAAGCCAAAGATTGGGCGCTTTGCTTCAAGTTCGGCTCGAACAAAGGCTTCGACTTCATCAGGATCACTGGTTCCAACCTTCAAGACGAATTCGAGACATGATTGGTTCGCACGTCCATGAAGGGGGCCGGAAAGTGCGTTCATTGCACCTGCCATTGACGAATATACAGTAGCCTTTCCGGACGCGATTGCCTTACCTGAGAAGGTCGAAAGATTGCCGCCGCCATGGTCCATGTGGAGTACAAGGTAAGTGGAAATGACTCGCTTCATTTTTTCCTTGTCTACACCTTCAAAATCGAGGGCGTGAACGAAACGGTCAACGAGATTCATCGATGCGTCGTCAGCGGGAATGTCGTTTTCTCGACCTTCTCGGATTCTGAAAATAAGGCCCATCAAACGAGGCATTCGGGCGATGAGATTGAGTGCGTCCTCCTTCCAGTCTTCAGTGGTTTCCAACATTCCCAAGGTGTGGATACCGATGCTCAACCAATCCATTGGGTGTCCAAACTTTGGTAGAGTTTTGAGGACGGATTCGACATCTCCGGGGATTTCTGCACGAGCCGCAAGGTCTTGGCGGAATGAGGTCGATTGTTCAGGCGTTGGTAGTTCTTTATTGAACAAGAGGTAAACGATATCCTCGGGGTCAAATTGTGCGAGTTCGGAAATCGGATAGCCGCAATAGTGAACGCCTTCTGTTGGCGTGACATACGAGGTTCGGCAAGTGCCCACTGGAACGCCACGTAGGCCAGTGTTGAGGTGGTTCTCAGTCACTTCCAAAAGTACCTTGTTGTCTGCCAATTGCTCCCCTCGGAACTCTCCACATACCTCTTTCGTATAAAGGCGGCTCTTCGATATTCAACTGTGAACGTACGGTTCAGTACTCGCTCAACGCACTTTCCTATTCCAAGGCGGCCAAGAACGGAATCCTTTGGTCGACTCTCGATCTGCAAAGACGTGAATACGAATTGCTTCACCATCGATGATGAGAGCATCATCCGCAGTAAGTCCGGGGCATGTCTCTTTGACTTCCCTCCATGCTCTGTCGGTTGCAAGGTTTTCTGACCACCATGGAAAGGCTGCACATTGCTGTGGACGGACTGTATAGATGGTGCATTGTTTGTTCTGGTCAAGATAGATGCAAACATCATCAACTTCACGGCTTTTGAGTACATAACGTCCGTCGAGAGTTTGACGGCAGTCCCTTTCAAGCCATTCTTCGACTTCCATACCGTGGTGCTTGGAGATGCGTTCCGCATCAGTGATTGAGAGGTACACAATTCCACCCGGCTCATCACAGCATTTCCCGCAATTCGCTTGACATGAGAAGGCTACACCTTCCATCCACCATGGTGGCCTCATTCTTCTTCACCCATCACCATAGTTTGAACAGGACGAATTCGCCCCAAACGGATTTTACGAGGTTGCTGAGAATCGCTTAGCAAATCCATCATATCAACGCTGCCTGAATCAACATTCCATTCCCCGTCGGGTTCGTGACTGTCGAGTGGGTCTGCGACTTTGCTTGGCTTCCTGCGGTTTGCTTTTCGCCTCTCCTTGCGAACACTGTCTTCTTCCATTTCAGGCCAAGGTTCTCGGTCGGGGTCAAACTCAGTGAGGTTACTCTCCATTTTTCGCAATTCGTCTGCGATGCCGATCAATTCCTCAATTGATGCTTCAGAGGTACGCTCTGAGAGGTCATGAAGTTGAGATTCAAGGTTTCCAAGTTGGATGGAACTCTCGATCAAGTCACGTTCAAACGAGTTGATTCGATGATCAAATGCTTCATCCAACTCTGTCAACACATCCGCAGCCAAACCGTAGTCTCGCTCTTCAATACGGCCTTGGCGAGCGATGAGGTGTTGTTCTCTCTCATTGAGGTCAAGGACGGAACGTGCAGCAGGAGCAGTGTCTTCCAGTGCGATTTTCAGATATTCTGCATGCCTGCGTTGACCGGATGCTGCGAGCTCGTAGGCATCGAGTTCAGGTGGCATGTACTCGTCGTCGCCGATTTCTGGTAATTTCGAATAGAGGTCGATTCCTCCATGTACTTCATCGCTGTAAACGGTGTCGACTGCCGTATTGATGAGACGCATAGCAATGTCTTCCACTTTTTCACGTTGGAGCGATTGATCGGCAGTCGTCCTTTTGAGTTGGTTTGACAACAAGGCAGTGACATCTTCTCCATCCAGTACTTCATCGCCGGACTGGAGTGCAAGGGCAACCAAATCGAAATTTGCCTTGGTTGAATGCCATCCAATGGTATCTTTGAGCACCAGGCTGGCCAACTGACTGTCGTTCATCATCAGTCCTTTCTTGATGGCAAGGTGGCGGGCATACAAGACCATGCTCGAGGATTGAGGTACCTCAAGATGAACCGATGCAGCATGTCGGGTGAGTTCCCACAGCCGTGAAGTCGGCCAATCGTCGGGAGTGCTTTTGGAAGTGATTAATACATGCACGCCAAGATTCAGAGCGTAGTCGATCATGAGTCCAAGTTCATGTGCAAGTTCCGGATGGGCAACGCTTGAATCAATGTCGTCAATGGCAAGCAGCCTTGCATTCACCAACGAGTCTTGCCATCCATCCGGTAGCCGTTCCAAGCCTGCTAATTCAGCGCTGGTAAGCATGTACACATCCCCCTCTTGTCGACGGAGTACTGCTTGTGCAGTTGCGTGGAGCAGATGCGTCCTTCCAGTTTGCGAGGCGCCAATAAAGAGAAGGGGGTTGAGTTGGCCTCCAGGTGAATCAACAACAGCCTCTGCTGCCTGTGTCGCACGGGTGTTTTCCGGGACGTTGAACCATTGTTTGAAACTCTTGCGAACTTCTGGGCGAAGTCTCAGAGGCCATGCTCCTCCGGTTGGCAAAACCACGCTGTGATGAAACGGTGAGGTTTCTTCAGGTGGTGCCAACTCTTCAGAGAGGGTATGAGTCGCTCGGCCACGGTGGCCATCGAGTACGGATTTCCATACGGGGCTTCCATCGTGTTCCATTCCCAAGTAGGTGTCTTCGACAGGATCGATTTGCTGTTCTATGGATTCGAAAGTTCGCTGCCGCAGAGAGCGAATACGGCGTGCTGCAATGTCAGCGAGTGAATCGCCATTGGACTGAAGTTCAATTGCAGGTTTTCTTTGCTTGCTTTGTTTACCAAGTACACCATCAGCGACCAAGTCAAAGGTTGGCCGCTCAACGATTCCAGTTCTTTGCAGTAGAGTTCCTTGGCGACGATCGATAACGTCGTTTTTACCCAACAATCGGTTGAGTTTGGAGTTTGATGTTTCAGAATTTGAGTCCTTCTTCGGGGTGACTCGTTCGATACCGGTGCCGCTGTAGTCGATTTTTTGTCGAGCCAGCTCAAGTGCTAGGGCGAGTTTCTCACGGCGAACGCTCATTTCTCCTTCGCCTCCATATCCTTGCGAAGCCGTTCTCTGTCTTCAACTTCCCACACGCTGAGTTTGTCTTCAAGCGAAGGTTTTGATTGCCGACGAAACGCACCTTCTCTGCTTGGCTTATCACCTTGGCTTTGTGCCATGGCGCCTGGTCGGGCCATGTGTGGAGTCAGTGAGGTTTCCGTATCGACTGGCATCCTGTCCTTGACCGCTTCAAGTGGTCTGTTGGCAAGAGGAGTTTCTGGAAGCCTGTGTTCTCGTGAATTGACATGTTGCCGAGTAGCATCCAATACCGATGAGTTCATTCGTGGGATAACTGTCATTTTTTCTACCGCTTTTTCTTGGCGGTTGGCATACGTGCTAAGGCTTGAGGATATTGCTTGTGGAGGTTGTCTCTTCCCTTTGTCGATATCGCTGAGTTCCTTCGCTTCTGGTGCATTGCGGACTGCTGCAAACAGTGCGAGTTGTTTCTTGCGATTGGGCCGTACAATGGCCTTCTTCTTTTTTCTGCGAACTTTTTGTGCTCGCCGTGGGGCAGCGGGTGGAGCGATGTACGGTTGTTGCTTACTTACTTGAGCCGGTACACTTTCCTTCACGTCCATCTCGATTTCGGTTGCATCGGATGCGTGTGATATGGATGCTGTGGCAGATGTTTGGTATGTTGTAGATTCCTGTTGCGTCGGTTCCTGAAGGGGATTGTTTTGAATTGAAACTTCATCCGATTCTGGTTCTACAGTATCTTTTTTACTTTCAGTGTTCCATTCCTGCACTACGGAATGAAGGGATTCTGTAGCGGCTTGTACCTCTTCGGATTCTGGGGCATCCAACCCACCTTCCATTGTCCCGAACACACTTGATTGCGGTGCGATTGGTCCACCGCTTGAAGAAGAAATCGCTTGTTGGAGTTGTTGTTCAATCCACTGCCTCTCTTCTTCACTGGCAGGAGCGCAAAGTGGGTGGTCTAACAGAAGGTCAGGTTCAAGATTCCAGTGTTCCAATACCGATGCATCGAGGTCAGTCATGTAGCGCGAGAGGTGCTGACGGGTGGTCAAGGAGAAGGCATTGAAGTCAGCAGTTGTGAGGAACAAGTGGTCTTCTAATCGAACTCCGTCAACAATATCTCGCAGGAAATTGACGATTCGGTCGTCACCGTGCAGGCTGGAGAGATATTCTATCCCTTCGAGAACCACAACTGCACGAAGGTTTTCCCAGAGGAAAGCGTCAATCCTTCGACGAATGTTGTCCAGACTCGGCTCGATGGATTTCTTTCCGTTGCTTTGTGATAGCCAACTGCTGGATGCGATAGGGATATTGTGCTGGACATTGAGTGATTCAACATCGTGCCGGGCAAGAACAAGTAACGGTCGTCCGTGCACAGCCAATTGGCCAGCGAGGTCGAAAAGCGGTGATGGGTCTGCAGAGTCAAAGAAGTAGGCATCACCTGGTCGAATCATTTTTTCCAGCCCCTCGAACCGTTGCACCATTGCTCGACTGCGATGCCGAAGTGCTTCTGGTGCTTCGACAACCGATTCCATTTCAGGGAGTCGTTCTTCTCGACGCCAACTGCTCGTCCGATACCTTGCCTTCGACCACCATTGGTGATTTTCTTGCTTTGTATTCGTATTTGGATCGGATTGAAAGTGGGCCTCAGGATAGAGATTGAGTACTCTGTCCATGTCTGAAAGTGGTAATTCGTGTACTGCAATCAAAGAGTCGAGTAAGGCACAATCGCTCTCGATGTCAAGTAATGCCTCGAGGGCCATACTGATTGAGTCGGTTTCGTGAAGAGCCATCATAGGCGTCCCATCTTTGAACGCAATGTGACCTATTCGTGGCATCTCATCCTTTGGCCGGCGCTCAATTCGCAGGTAACCCGTTGTGGATAGCCGTGCAATGTCTGACGACAGAAGTTGCAACGAATCTGGTCCTCCGCGTCGGACTTCCGTAACATCTCCTTGCGGTAATTCCACCATGTTCACTCACCCCTTCGGGGTGATGCTTACGAGACACTTCTTGAAAGGTCCGGCTCGTTTCATTCATCCGATGTGATTTACTCACTCCGATGTTCGAGCCGATAATCAAGTTGACACGGTTCTCTGGACGAATTACCGTGAAGTTGAAGGAGTACACACAGATGGTTCATTATGAGCGAGCGTCACGAGGAATTGTCCTTGGAAATGCGGCGGTTTAACGCTCTTCCAATTGCGAAACCTTTCACGATTCGCTTTTACGTTTCTCTTGTCGTGTATGAACTTGCTGTACTGCTGTTGTTCCGCCTACTGCTTCCTATCGTTGAGTACCATTTCCTTCTGTTCCTCTTCATCATCGGTCTTTCCATAGGTGGCGGTTTCTACATCCGCCATCGTTCTCCAATGCTCAATGTTCCCTTGGCAGTGAATATGAACCATCCATTCATGAGCGATGCAGAACTTGGCAACGCGATGGTGATGGTCCAATTCTCTGATGGAACATGGGCCGACATCGGTGTTGGTAGAGTACGTTTGACGACGGATGAGTTGATGGGAGGCGCGTTGCTCATACGAGACGACGACAACTACACCGGTATTGGCCATTTTAGTAACCTTGAGCCATCACATCCTTGGCTGAAGCGCTATGTGATTCTCATCAATCAAGCCATTGCATTGAGAGACGCAGTTAACGGCGATGAAGACACCATTGAAGATGCTCGTAAACGTGAAAGCATTGACTATGGCTTGCTCGAACGCTCTTGGTTAGAAGTCGATGAGAGTTTAGAAATTGAACCGGACGGCATCTTCAGCAAACTGCGAAGAGACTAAATCGGTATTTCTGAGGTCTCATAGGCCTTTACATTGAAAACCTCTACTCTCTCGGAGAAGCGTGGAAACATCATTACGATGGCAGGGGCACCTCGATGCTTTGGGCTCAAAGGAGCGTGAAACCCTGCTCGGGACCTCCCTTTCCCGTCGCTTCACTCGCTTGCCATTATGGCTCTCTCATCCATCAAATATTTCCGCATTTTACGGCTTCCTGATTTCACTTGCGTTGGTTTTGCCCTATCGCTTTGCTCAGGAATCAGACAGCTGGCTCACCAACTGGATTTTCCATTCCGCTTTGATAATGGTGGCATGTCTGCTGCTCGGGATGCTTTCACTCATCATTATTCGAATTACAAAGCGGTTTCCAGTAACACCTCCACGATACATTCTCTATCCCATGCCGTTTATTGGCCTTGCATTGCTCACCATCTCCTTAACTGGGATGCTGGAACTTCCTTCAAGCCTCATTTGGCTTCTTCTCCTTCTCCCTGGTCCGATGTATGTTCACCTTTCATGGGCGCCGCGTTGGCGACTTTTATGCCAACTTGAGGATGATATTAATCCATTTGAGGGCCTTGAATCTGATTACAACGAGCAGTTGAACGACGCAGAAGAAATTGCAGACGGAGATGAGGAACTCCTCTCTGTCGTCAATGCACTGGAAGATGAGTGAATCGCCGCAGCCTAGGCTTGCAGCCGAATGTAATTCACTTGGCTAACGGCGACCAATTTCCCATTGGTATCGTACAAATCAGCATGGGCGAGGCACATCGTTCGTCCAATCCGGACCACGTGGGCTTTGCAAACGACGTCGGTGTGGCACGGTCGTAGAAATCGGATGTTGAAATCTGTAGTTGCAACAAGTGAATCGGCACCGATTTCAGTCAAAATAGACCAGCATGTGACGGTATCTGCGATTGTTCCGAGCATACCTCCATGGAACGTTTCGTAGATTCCATCCCATTGCGTGTGACGCGGGACCATTGCTTCACAGCTGCCCTTTTCTAGTTTGAGAATCTTCATTTTGAGGGTCTCTACAATCGGAATTGATTGAATCCTTTGGTCGAGCGCCAGTAGTTGTTCGTCGCTCAGTGTCTCACTTTCCACAGTATCACCTCAGATGAGATCCAGTGTCGGTCCAACTTTTTCAAACAAACGAAGAACTTCATCAAGGTCTTCACGGGTAAGTCCTGCAGACATTTGGGTACGGATACGAGCCTTGTCTCTAGCGACCATTGGGAACACGATGGCACCTGCCATGACACCCTCTTCTCCAAGTGCTTTGGTCATCGCCTTCGCAACGCTTGAATCTCCACACATTACTGGGATGATTGGTGTGACTGAATCGCCAGTGTCGAAACCGAGCGATTGCAGTTCCTTGCGGAAATAATCGGTGTTCTCCCACAGCCGAGCATGGTGCTCAGGCTCGTCCATGAGGACTTCAATCGCAGCTTTTTGCGCAGCAGCGACGCCTGGCGGTTGAGAACCCGAAAGAAGCCATGAGCGTGAATGGTTGAGGGCGTGGGTGCGTGTCATTTCAGTGCCAGCAAGGATACCCCCTTGGACACCCAAGGCTTTGGAGAAGGAACCTGTTTCAAAATCGACCTTGCCTTGCAAGTTGAAATGAGCAACAATCCCTGCTCCTTTCTCACCGAGAACACCTTCACCGTGGCAATCGTCAACATAGACCATAGCGCCGTATTCTTCAGCCAATTTATTCACTTCATCGAGCGGAGCAATATCTCCATCCATAGAGAACACGCCATCGGTAATAATCAGTTTACGGTCTGAACTTTCGTGCGCTTTCAGTACTGCTTCAAGTTCGCCCATGTCGTTGTGTGCATAGACTCCTCGGCTGGCTTTTGTAAGTCGGACGCCATCAATAATCGAGCCGTGATTCAATGCATCACTGATGATGACATCTTGTGGTCCTGCGACCAATGTTGGTATGAGTCCGACGTTGACGGTATAGCCTGCAGAATAAATCAGTGAGGCTTCGACTCCCTTGAATTCAGCAACTTTCTTTTCAGCCTCAAGGTGTATGTCCATTGTTCCAGCAATGGCTCGAACACTTCCGCTTCCAGCACCGTATTTTTGTGTTGCATCAAGCATAGCCTGTTTGACTTTGGGATGGGTCGTGAGGTTGAGATAATTATTCGCAGACAGCATTATTGTAGGTTTTCCGTCCATTTGACACCGGGGTTCGTTTGGGCTTTCCAAAGTGGGTGGTTCCCAAAGCAGCGATTTTTCTGACAATTCGTCAAAACGTGTTTTCATCCAAGACATGTCTCCGGGCATATGCTCTCCTCATACCAATGCAATACCTCGACATTCAAGTTCTTTCGGGCTTGAAGTTCTCATGCCGTGCACACAACCATGCACTCAAAAAGGAAGTGCCGTTGGGCGTGTTATGCGCCTTACGGGTTCGGTGAGCAGTGGATTGGGGCGAGCCCACATTTTCATGGCCCAACCTCACTATCAAGAACAGTTCAAACAACTTCTCGGTGGCACTGCTTGGCCTGGCACGCTGAATCTTACGATTGAAGGTCAAGACCTCATCAATTATATCGCCCTGCGTAAAAAATCTGGTATTGATACTCTTGATGCGAGCGATAGCGATCGAGAAGCAGCATCATCGGTCGATGTTAGTATGCATGAATCCCACAGAATTCGTGGTTTCTTGCGAGATGGTGTGTCGTTTGGTGGTGCAACTGCTTTTTTGGCCGTACTTGAGTCAGGTGATTCCACCGTTGAATGTGCTTTACTCATTCCAGACTTAACACGGCATACGGATGTTGTTGAAGTGATTGCATGCTCGTTCTTGCGCGAAAAGCTTGCCCTTGTAGATAACGACATCATTCAAGTTCTTCTGAAGTGAATGACTTGTGCTTAACAATTGGTAACTCGCCAAGATCTGCCCATTCGTGGTAAAGAAGACTCTTCATTTCATGGCGAGCACCGTCTCTCCAGCGTTTTCTCATCGTTCGTTCTACAGCAGGACCGGATGGAGGTGCGGTAAAGCAGTGAATCTCACTTTTTGATGAAGGAAGTTTCATTTCATCCCAGTCCACACCCCAAAGGATGAGCCAGTCAGCTGGAGCTACTCCAAAATCAGCTTCAATCTCGGGATTCTCAATCGCTTGTTTAACGTCATGAGGTGATATTTCTCCTATGCTCATTCTGTGCAGTGCCATTGCCGTCCGACGAACTTGATTCCATAGGAATGCCTCGCCAATGATCTCGAATCCAACCGTTCTGCCATCGACCACCCATGGTTTGCATGACAGGATTGTTCGCATTGGATTCTTTCCTTCTTCGAGGCGAGCAAAATTAGTAGCGTTGTATGTTCCTTCAAACATTTGAAGCCATTCCGTAAACACCTCGCCGGGGTACTTCCAAAACTCGAGCCCCTCAAGTCTGTAGCGATACACACGGTGATTTGCCATACGTGGATTCCAATCTTCGTCAACTTGTTTCACATCAAGGAAGGCAATGTCCTTTGGCAGTCGGTCATCCAATGCCCGTATCATTTTTCGCGGTGTTAGGGCGCTCCATAACTCCTCATCGATATGAACTACTCCGCCGTTGAGGCGAACGTGAACGCCTGCATCGGTTCTGCTTGACAACACTAAATTGTGTTCTTTCGATGCTGAGTCAAGCCATTTTAGGCTACGAAAAACACGAATCAGTTCGCCTTGAACTGTAATCACATCAGGTTGGACTTGACTGCCGTGGTAACCGTCACCTAGGTAACCGATGCGGAATGCAAGACGAACACTTTGGTTCGTCATTTCCTCGCCTCACTCTTCACGTAGTAGCATTTCTGCTGCATCTTCGGGGGAGTATCCCAATCCGCCAACGGACCAAATGAGAGCCTGCTTCAACCATGGTTGAACCATTGGGTTCTTCTTGGTCGGGTCCATTACTTCGATGGCATCGACAATGTTACGACTTGCGGTAAACAAGACTTCATCGACTGGAATATCTTCAATCTCAAGACGTCGTGCATAGCGTTGGAATTCTTTAACGGCGACAGGGATTCTACGGCATTCGAGTGCGAATGTAGCGAAGTCTCCGATGTATTCCATGTTTTCTTCGTCCAATTGCATGGCCTTTTTGTAAGCCATCATTATTTTTCCACCGGGGATGACATCGTCTTGCGCTTCTGCGTTCTTCATGTTTGCAAACTCTGCGTACATGTGGTGAACTTGAGCGTTGGTTTTGTTGCTGCCCATCAAAGCATCGAGTTCTTCGAGGGCGCCATCTAGGTCGCCACCACGCAATTTTTCAATAGGTCCTTGCAGTACTTCTTCGTCGCTCATTGTTTCGCCTCAAGTAGATGGAGTGGCAAACACTTTTTGAAACGCTCGCCGAATCAAATTGATTGTTCAATCTTCAGATGAGGCCACAATGGTGTCCTTTAGGTCACGAAGTAGGTTTGATTGGCTGTGTTCCTTGTGCTTTTCGTTAAGGAGTGCCTTTGCATTTGCCCAGTTGCGAATATTGTACATGCAATGTTTTGGGTCTGCACGAACGGTGCGAATTGTTCGCTGGTAGGTGAGCAGTCCAATCATGGAGCGCAAAATCCCTTTGCCAGCTTTCTCGGCGACTGAATCTCCTTCTTTTTCAGTCGTCCCTGGTATGGCGCCTGCGATACCAGGTCCTGTGTTTTCTTCGACAATTCCGACTCCAGAATCCGTCAATATCGTGACGGTAGCAAATCCGAGGAGTGTACCGGTGGGAGTTCGTTCAACCAAAACTTCAGAGATACGGTCGAAAAGAATACGTCGGTGGGATCTGGAAAGCAGGAAACTGTGTTCGAAGATTACTGCATCAGTGGTGACTGCGTAGTGAAAACTTCGCTGATAATAGTAGGTGAGTGCCATGTAAATGGAGACAAATGCCAGGCCAAAGAGGCTGTAACTGTATTGGCCGATTGGTATGAAGTCACCTATTGGCTCATCCATCCACAGGTCAGTAATCCAATACAGTACATCATCCATTTGAATAACCAACGGCGTTAGAGAAATGATGAGTAGGCCAATGGTGACCCAGCGGCCAGATGTTGAAACATTGACTAACCTGTTCATCCAAGTGATAAACAGCATAACAAAAACAAAGCCAAATGGATATTTTTCGCCACCCGTAATATCAATCATGAACAGAGCAAACTTGGCAAAACCACTGGAATCTTCACTCGACAAGGAATTCGCGTTGTCGAAGATGAAGTGCACTGCGAGGACTAAAATCCCAAGGAGGTACATTCCAAGGAACGCAAAAGTACTCGGGCGCTTGGTAAGAAGAACTTCCTCGCCAGCAATGAGGCGGAATGTCTTGGCAAGCCGCGCTTGTTCTGCTTCTTTCTTGGCCTCATCCGTTGTGTGAACATCGGCTGGGGGCGTACCTGCGGCATCGGATTCTTCGCTCATTGCAATCTCTCCTCTTTCATGTCTATCGCTCCTCGCACATAATACCTTGCCCATTGTAATGTGGTACGGAATGGAATCCGCTTCGTACGTGACGGTGTCAGTGGAGTAATCCCCAAGAGTGCTCAGCGTTTCCTCGAGCCCACTCATAGTCTGATTCCTTGCGAACGCCAAATTCGTCACGAATGCGTAAAAATTCCATTTCCAGAGGATATTCGTTGTATGTGAGGTGGGATTTGAGACCTCCCCTTGTTGGTTGGTTGAAGGTCCAATGTGCTCTTTCAATCGCTTTCACTCGTAACTCAATTGTTGTCCTACCGTTCCACATCTTGATTTCAAAAACTGGAAGCGGCGCTCCAGGAGAGTGTCCGTGTTCACCTTCGGTGAGGTTTGAAGCGGTCTTCAATATCGTTACATTTGTGAATTTCTCACTCCGTTTGTTCACCGGGTCATGGAAAAGACCGCCTTGAGAGAGCCCAATATGTCCAAGATCTCGTCTCTTCCATGGCCGATTGTCCCTAGCACTTACGGTAAACGATACGTGCGGCAAGAACCAATCGATGTACGACCCATCGTTTAGATGCAGCATTCCCCAATACCACGGCACTGAGGGCGCTTGGACACAGACCTTCTGGAAGTATGCAGTTCCAGTAACCTCCTCGTCGTCCAGTTTCCCATGTACTTTGGTGCCGTGCAGACGAAGAATGTCATAGCCCATGTTCGCTGCATACGTCGCAGAGGCTTGTCGGGCTGTTGACATCGCAGCGTTCCATGGTGTGAGAGATAGGTCGAATTTTTTCGGGACTTTTGGATGATCTGCTGAATCATCTGTAAGCAGGTGAACCCAGAATGAACGAAGGTCGCTCTTGAGGCCCATCGAGAGGTCGTTGTCAAGGAGAGGGACAACTGCGCCACCGCCCTTTCCAGAATTTTTTGAATCTCCTGGCCACATTGGATGGGTATCCGGCATAGCAATCATTCGGCATATTTGTTGAATCACAGGTTCGTGCATGCGTTGTCCATCAAACCACCAAGCGCAGACCATCCCGTCGAGGGCCAATCCACGCTCAGCATCGTAACTTGGCCGACCTGCTGGAGTCCAAGGCATGCCGTTCACTTCGACCAGTTCGTTGTCTTTCGTCGACCACAAAACCATCAGTTGTCTACCGCTGGGCCTTCCATCGGGGTCATCGAGCATTATCAGCCACCACCACCAGTCCCATGTGAGGTGGTGAAGTGGCTCCCTGTCTTGGAGTGACCACATCTTGGAAAGGTCGCCAGAGAATGAATCCATATTCGAGGTCATTGAATCTCCTTACCCTTGAACAGTACACCGCCGATGAACCAAAACACAACAGCTTGTACGAGCAGTACAAGTGTTGCGACAATCGTTGATGCAAAGGCTGAAAGACCAAGTCCAGGCTTGGAGGTGAAGAAACTCAACGGAACTGAGCCACGAAGTGACGATGAACCGAATATATCAGAACCGGTTCCGCCTCCACCCCAGTCTCCCATGAGGATGAACATGTCCAGACTCGGCCATACAAGCATTGCTGCTGAGTCGACAATCATCAGCGCCCACCCAATCACTGAAAACCGCAAAATGGTTGCGTCCGGTACACCCATCGAGAGCAACGCCATACCGAGTTCCCATGCTGCAAACGGTATGGCGAGGATAATTCCGTACTTCCACAAAACGCCCAATGCATTGAACATCATTCCGTATACCAGCGTCGCCATCATTGTTGCGAATATAATAGCGAGCCACACTCCAAGGTCTGCGAATCTGAAGAACTCGTCGCCGGAGCCTACAAATCCAGATACCAACGCTCCAAGTATTCCTAGAACGATGATATAGGGCCACACAATACCAAGATACCCGAGGACACGGTAGAGGAAAATCTCCGAACGTGCAATCGGTTTTGCAATCATGAAATGCATGGTGCCGGATGTCATTTCTTCCCGAATGAGGCCAGTAGCCATGAAAAGGGGTAAGAAAATTCCTAGCAGCAGGACAAATCCAAGTTTACCAATGGCCAGAACAAATGCGATGTGAGTGGCTTCTCGAGAATAAGCGTCCTCGTCAGGGTCTTCGTCAACACCGTCGTCTGCGATGACATTGAAGGACATTTGACCGGTTGGTGATGTCGTTATTTGGATGATGATGTCACACGGAATTCCGTTGTCATTCGTATCTTTCTGAGAAGCAGTTTTATCTGAATTGAGGCAATCGCCATCATTGTCATAACCTGTAGTTTGCTCACCGATTGATGCAGTGACATCCCAGTCAAAACCGTCTTCGTTGATGTAATTGGAAGCGGGCTCAGGGTTGATGGGAGGGTTAAACATTCCCGGGTGCGATTCATCCGAGAAGGGGTCCGTGCCCAATCGTAATTCTTGACCGGTAGGATACCCGTCCCCATCGTAGTCGAACGAATCTCCATCGTTATCGACTGACTCAAATTCTGAGCCCATGACGTCGATGTAAATCATGAATATAAGTGCAAGTGCCGTAAATCCAACCCCTAACACTACCCAAGTGGAGGTTCGTGTGCGGTACTGGCGTAACGTGAACTCGACGATGGCTGCAGCCTTACGATCCAACGAACGAAAGACGGTATCTGGTTTGGTTGCCATCAAACACGGCCTCCAGAAGTGAGGTATCCTAGGATGGATGCTAAATCGTCATCGGGATTATCAATTGATGAAACTTTGTGGTTGTTATCGACGATAATTTTTGGGAGTCTTGAATGAATCGCACCGAGGTTGTGGGTTTGGATGGAAACATTTTGACCACCTGGGAACGAAATTCCAAACACTTCGTCAATATCGATGATGTCCTTTGCCAGCGCCTTTGGATTCTCTGATTCGATTGAAATACGGTGAGGGATTTGGTCAAGCCGTTCTCGAATGGAGTGTAGGTTTCCGAGCGCGAGAAGTCGCCCCTGATGCAAGATTACAATCTGTTCAGTTATTCTTTCAATCTCTTGCAAAATGTGGCTGCTGACCAAGACCGTACGCCCCATCTTTCCGAGTTCACGTATGACATTCATGATTGTCGTCCTTGCCAATGGGTCGCATCCCTGTAGTGGTTCGTCAAGAATAATCAATTCTGGATCGTTGACAAGTGCGTGAGCGATTTTGACTCGTTGACGCATTCCTTTGGAGAATTGACCGATTTTCTTGTATGCCACATCTGTGAGTCCAACGAAATCCAATACCCTGTCGGCTTCAATGCCGGCTTCATCCCGTGTTAGTCCATTGAGACGGGCAAAAGTCGAAACAAAACCGTGCGCAGTCATCCAATCGTACATCTTTTCATGCTCAGGGACAAATCCTACACGTGCATAGGGTGCAGGGTTTTTCCATGGATTCGTTCCAAACAATTTGACACTCCCTTGACTCACCTTGATTTTACCCATGAGGATGTTGAACAACGTCGACTTACCAGCTCCGTTCATACCAAGAATCCCTGTTACACCGCCGTTTAGTGCGAGTGTGATGTTGGAAAGGGCGAAGATACGTCCGTAACTCTTTGAGACGTTTTCAAGAAGAATTGCAGGTGCTTGAACATCCGGCGTCCATTCTTTCGTCTGTGCTTTTCCTTGTTGGTCGAAATCGGGAATCATTCTCGAGTCACCTCCATTGAAGAGACACGAGAACTCAATGTGAACAGCGCAAGTGCATTCATTGCAGCCAGAGAGGCGAGTGACCACGTCCACGAGTATTGGTCGTAGGTAGGTTGTGTCCCAATGATGGCTTGGCCGACGTGTGCCAAACAATCGTAGGGCGAAAGAAGGTAGAGAATCTCACGGTCAAACAAGTTGGATACAATGAAAGCGAGGACCTTTGTTCCCAGAACAATGGACAACAGCGCGATCCCGGGGAAGAACTTCCCCTTCGAAACACTCGACAATGCAAGCCCAATGCTGGTGTAGGTGAATATCAGCAATACGCCGCTGATAACGGTTGCCAAAAACATTGGAAACGTGTCTAAAATCCATGCCCATCCTCGACCCATGCTCACAATCTCAGCGAAATAGTACAATCCGAGGGTAACTAGGATGATCAATGCTTGAATGACTGCAACCGATATGAATTTCATCGAGACATAGTCGAACCGTGTAATTGGTCTTGAAAAGTACATTGCTGAAGTGCCATGTTGACGATCTTCTGAGATGACTCCACCGACTAAAAGGGCCGCAACGACAGGATAGTAGAGCATGTTTCGTGGAAGAAATCCGAGTACGTGGCCGTAGAGATTATCTCTGCTTACCCCCCAAACCGAGTGGAGGCCGGAATCTCCGATAAGTCCGGACACGATGACCATGGCGACGTCTGTGAGGGATGCGACAAAAACGACCAGTAGAAACAGACGTATTGGGACACCCCAAGGGCGATGCCCTTTCTTGAAAATACCAAGTAAGTGGTGTCGTAATATTGCCCAATTTCTCATCCACCGAGGGTTGAGTTGACCGTTCCATGGTTTGTATTGCTGTTTGAATACATGACCTTCATTTCTCGGAGCTGTGTTCTCTGTCACAGAGAGGTCTTCATCCCCTTCTGTAGAGCCCCATGCCGCTTCAAGACGGACCTTCCCGGTAACCGGTGCTTCAGGTTCATGATCCGGTTCAGTCAATACCTCTGGTATTGTTTGCTCGAACTCTTCGGTCATGCTGCTCCACCACCCATATGTTCTGGTGCATCGACTTTTCGTGCTTCAATCGGAGAGGCGAGCAAGTCTTCGCTTGATTTTACTTCGTAGCCTAAGTTCTCCATGATGGACAAAAACAAGTCCTCAAGCGATGCTTCATATTCATGCATCCGCCGGATTTGGGCTCCAACATCAGCAGCGCAACCAAGGATAAGGGATGTTGTGTCTTCTTGTTCGTGAAGTACACGCATGACGCGTCCCTCGCGACGAACACTCAATCCTTTCATTGTCATTGCTTCATACAATTTGGTAGCACCTCCCCAAACATGAATTTCTATTTCGCGGTCGAAGCCTTTCAGATCTTCAATGCGTCCTTGGGCTGCAAGTTTCCCTTTGTGCAAGAGGATGAAATTGTCACAAACACGCTCGACATCATCCATGAGATGGGATGCCATGAGCACTGAACGGTTTCCGTTCTTCACCGTATTGGTGAGTGTTTCAATCATGTAGTCTCGTGCAGTAATGTCGAGCCCGTTTGATGGTTCATCAGCAATAATCAGTTCGGGGTCATGAATCAATGCACAAGCGAGTTTTGTCGCCTGCTTCATACCGGTGGAATAACTGCCAATGTTGCGATACCGTTGTTCTCCGAGTCCAACATACTGTAACGTTTCATGCGCTCTTGCTTGAGCGACGACTGGGTTCATGCCAAGCAGTTCTCCTGAGTATCGGACTTGATGGATTGCCTCCATATCCGGATTGAGTGAATCGTACTCTGGCATGTAACCAATCCTCGAGCGAATATCGTCTCCTTGAGTTCGTACATCCAACCCAAGAACTCGCCCCTCTCCATCTGTAGCCTGTATCAACCCGAGAATTGTTTTCAGGAACGTTGACTTACCTGCGCCGTTCGGTCCAAGGAGGCCAGTTGCGCCTCTCGGAATTGAAATATTCAGTTTGTTTAACGCTACATGGGGTCCATACGACTTGGTTAAATCAGTCGTCTTGATGATGAGGTCGTCGTCCATTTAACCTCCCCCTTAACGGTAGAGATGATGGGCACTCTTTGAACTATGCCACGGCATTCTTCATGAGGTCGTGCAGTTATTGCTTCATTCCGCCGCGGGTTTTCACTGCCACGCCTTTTTGGAACGACTTCATGTCTGCGAGTGTCCCGTTCGATACGCCATGACCGAGAAGTTCGCCCTTGATGTTGACAATCAGGCATGTTTTGCCGGGTGAAATCCAATCGTCACATGCTTCGATGAAGCCGTGGAATACGTTACGCCCTTGGCGGACAAACGGCTCAGCATCGGCATTGACGACGACCCATGGAGGTCCCTTCGACACATGGCTCTCGCTCGAGAAGGTAAATCCTGATGGTGCAGGAATTGTTCGTGCTGAATGTACTGCGATTGCTCCGCCGTCGGTGAGTGAAAGTCCACCATCGGTCAGACGGGGACTAACAATGTGAGTGCCATCTTTCAGCATGGCGTTTTTCACTCGGCCAAGACGGTTTACGACACAAGTAGATTCTTCAAGAAGATTGTTCACCCATTGTTGTTCAAGATTAAGCAAGAGTACCATCTTATCAGCAACGTGTCGTCGTTGCAAATGTTCCTTCGCCTTCATCCTGTCATCGGGTTCGAGGGTATGCTCACTCGCATCCGAGTCCGTAACGCCGTTGAGAACTCCTGCTTGGTGAAGAGCAGTCATTGCTCGTGATTGGATGCCATCTCCCAGCAGGTCGACGAGAATGATTTGGCGCCCTTCCATGCCATAGTGCTCCAATTCTTGTCGAACGAGTAGGGGGTTTGGTCTACGACGCCAAAGCCACTGAGGTCCGTCAACATGGGTGAAAGGGTTGAGGTCTTCCAGCGAGTAAGGCAGTAACCCAATCGGCGTTTGAATCATGACTTCAAGACCCGGACAATGGTGCTGCAGTCGAACCATCAAATCGCTCAATCTCTCTCGCCAAGGGCCTGAACTACCATAGGCCACGAGAACAGCATCACTTCCTTTCGCTTGTAGGCCGTAAGGTTTCCAGTGTGATTGAAGTGCTTTTTTGGCAGCATCAACGTGTGGTCGAACAAGCGTATCGTCGCCACCCCATGGTTCTCCGCCTTTGCGTGGAGTCTCTTGTGAATCGACAATCCAGTTCCAAGCACCTTCCCATGTCCCAGCATTTCTATCAAGGTCGCGAGCCGCATCTCTGTCATCCAGTACCATCTCTTCGAGGAATTGCATGTCGAGCTTGGCGTTGTGTGGACTTGTGGAAAGCCAAAGGAATGCTTCTCTCAAAGCGGGGTGTTGGTGACTACGTCGTTCAGCAAGTCTCCAAATTGTGCCATCACGGATCGCTTGTTTGCAGCGGTCGAGTTCCGCGAGCGTAACTTCAAGATTGTACCGTGCCAGATGAGCGGTCATTTCTTTCTTTCCAAGCGAACGTATTTCCGCAGGCGTGTGTCCCGCAACACAAGGCATTCTTTCTGGCCATTCAGTGAGCGTCTGTATCTTTTGAGTACCCCAAGGAGTAAGCAATCGACCATCTCGTGCGAAAAGGGCGTATGCTGCTGAATCGAACAGGTCTGCACCAAGAGCAATTGACATCGGGAAAAGCATTGGATGCCCACAACCGAACATATGTACGGGTCTGTTTGGCGGGAGATGAGGTAGAGAGGCGAGCATGATTTTGGCGTAGTCTTTGTACATGTGCCGTTCCATCACAGGGACAATTCCCCCGATTGGATGGACTGCGAAGTCAAACCGCCCCATCCCTTGAGCAGATTCTGTCCGTAGATGTTTGAACAGCCCTCCCTGTATCGGGCCATTGAGCATTGTTGTTCCAGCAGCCTGAATACTGGCCGGTGCTCGCTTGAGAGTTTCTCGAACGCATTCAGCAACTTGTTCCTCGTTCATGTCCGGGCGTGAAAAAACATCTAACATGGTCGCAATGTCGACGCCAATACTTCGCTGGAACTGAACAATTTCTTCAACTCCAACTTCAACATCGCCGTAAATATACGACTGGAAGGTTCCAGAATCCGTCATAACCACGCCGGGGAAATCGAGAAGCGCATGCACACCTTGTTCCGTTGCTGTCTCCTTGAGGCCTTCGTGTTTCCAAATGATGTATGAATTGGTAATGAGCGCGCCGATGCCGTACCTGTCCCACATTTCACGTGGTTCTATCGTTCGGATATTTGGATTGATGACTGGAAGCAGTGCCGGTGTTTCCAATATGCCGTGTTGCGTATGCAATCGGCCAAGGCGTCCACGACCATCTCGTGCAGTGATTTCAAACAAGCCTTGATCCGCCTCTCTGCAAGGAACGGGGTCTTCGCGTCGGCCTTCGGTCCATGCGCCCATACAGCAACCCTCTCCTCCGTGTGTTTCAATCCATCCATCAAAACGAAAGGAAAAATCAAACAAATTCGACAGCACCATGTGCCAGAATGAATTCTCTGCCAAGTTCATCGAACGTGTCGAGTAGGGCAGAAGAGAAACGAATGCGAGATATTTCATCATCACCTTCGAGGTCTGTTTTCACTCCTTCCAGAGTGCCTGGGGCTGCGCCACACGACAGACAAGCTCCGGTAAGATCCAACACAAGGTCCAGTTGAGTGCCGTCATCTTCCGCCCAGTCAAGAGAGGTGACAGCAATACCGCCGCCGTGGCCATCAAGTGCTGCCCGAACATCTCCAAGGCGAGACAGAAGAGCGGGTACGAACTCATTTCCTCCGATGAAATTGAGGAGTGGTGTTGTCCGCAGGCGTTCTTCTACAACAGGGTCGGTCATCTCATCAATGCGACGGCTGGCTTCCGCTGACATCGCTGCTTTGGCTTCGGCTGCGTATCTGGCCACCAAATCGTCGTCGGTCATGTTCAAGCCTCTCCTCCCTTCTTCTTCAACTATGGCTTAACCTGGTATCATCGCAGTGACCGGTATCTGAGGTGATTACACCACTTGATAAAGGAGTTCTGCGAGGAGGGTACAGGTGAGGATGTTGTCGGATGAAATCTTACGAGTTGAAAATCTCTATGTCAGCGTCGAAGGAACTCCTATTCTCAAGGGTCTAAGCCTTACGATTCACCGCGGTGAAATCCATGCCATCATGGGTCGAAACGGTGCAGGAAAATCGACTCTCGCTAATGTGGTAATGGGTCACCCAGCCTATGAAATTACATCTGGCAACATCTTTTACAAAGGCGAGCCACTTGAAGATCTCGAAGTTTTCCAGCGTGCAAGAGCGGGAATGTTCCTCTCTTTCCAGTACCCTGCGGTTATACCTGGTGTACAAGTCGGTACTTTCCTGAAGAAGTCCGTGGCTTCGGTCCGCGACGATCCCCCCAAGGGTCGTGCATTTCGTAAAGAACTCACTGCGGCCATGGAGAAATTGTCAATGGACAAGAGTTTCCTCTCACGATATGTGAACGATGGATTCAGTGGTGGAGAAAAGAAGCGCCTAGAAATCCTTCAGATGCTGCTGCTCCAGCCACATCTGGCTCTGCTCGATGAGACCGATTCTGGACTTGATATTGATGCTCTCCGCATTGTGGCTCAAGGAATCAATGAAGTTGCTGCAGACTCTGCTTGCCTCATCATTACTCACTACCAACGCTTGCTTGACTTGGTCAAGCCGCACTATGTTCATGCAATGATGGACGGTGCTATCGTTCGAACCGGTGGCCCCGAGTTGGCCCTCGAACTTGAGGACCGAGGATACGATTGGCTTGAGGTCACTGCTTGAGGTGTTACTATGTCGGATGATGCACAAGAAATTATTGGAGACTACAAGTACGGATTTCACGATCCGGAGAACTCAACCATTCGTTTCGATAAGGGACTCTCCGAGCAGGTTGTACGCGACATCTCCGAATTGAAAAACGAGCCACAATGGATGACTGACATTCGTGTCAAAGCCTATCGGCACTTCGTCGAACGTGTTATGCCAGAATGGGGTAACTGTTCTTTGCTCAACATGATTGATTTCGAGAACGTCACTTATTTCCTGCGTTCCTCGAACAAAACCGAGAAATCATGGGATGATGTTCCTGATGACATCAAAAACACATTCGATCGACTTGGCATTCCTGAAGCCGAGCAAAAATGGCTCGGTGGCGTAACCGCTCAGTATGAATCCGAAGCGGTTTACCATTCGATTCGTGAGGACCTTGAGGAACAGGGAGTTATATTCCTCGACATGGACTCGGGTCTCAAACAGTACCCGGAGATTGTCAAGAAGTACTTCGGAACGGTCATCCCCCACAGCGATAACAAATTCTCTGCTCTCAACACTGCAGTATGGTCTGGCGGTTCGTTCCTCTACATCCCCAAGGGTGTTCATGTTGAAATGCCTGTTCAAGCCTACTTCCGCATCAATGCCAAAAACATGGGTCAGTTCGAACGCACCCTCATCATCGCCGATGAAGGAAGTTCTGTGCACTATGTCGAGGGATGTACTGCGCCGAGTTATTCAACCGACTCCCTGCATTCTGCGGTCGTCGAACTTATCGCAATGGATGGTGCCAAAATCCGCTATTCAACGGTTCAAAACTGGTCAAGCAATGTCTACAACCTGGTGACCAAGAGAGCGGTAGCTCACCGTAACGCAACCGTCGAATGGGTTGATGGTAACATCGGTTCAAAGTTGACAATGAAGTATCCATCTGTATTGCTCAAAGGCGAAGGTGCACACGCTGAAGTCATCTCAGTTGCTTACGCAGGCAAGGGTCAGCATCAAGACACTGGTGCCAAAGTTCACCATTTAGCGCCCAATACAACCTCGAACATTCTTTCCAAGTCTATCTCGAAAGGCGGGGGTCGCTCCTCTTACCGTGGTCTTCTCCAAGTTACACCAAAGTCGACTGGATGCCGCTCAAAGGTTGTTTGTGATGCATTGATTCTGGATGAAGATTCACGCTCGGATACATACCCCACAATGGAAATTGGAAATTCGACTGCGGACCTTGAACACGAAGCAAGCGTTTCGAAAGTATCCAATGACCAACTGTTCTATCTCATGAGCCGTGGATTCAGTGAGGAGGAAGCAATGGGACTCATTGTCAACGGGTTCTTTGAACCGTTCACCCGTGAACTGCCAATGGAATATGCCGTAGAACTGAACAAACTCCTTGAGTTGGAAATGGAGGGTTCGATTGGATGATGTACCATCAAATGCCAATTCCCTCCCGATCTGAACATCTTTGGCGCTACACACCTTGGCCTCGGATTCACCCATCAAAGCCTGATACTGTGCCCAAGGCTGACGAAGTGATTTTTAGCATCAACGGGCCTCAAGAATTGACTGCAGAACCTCACTCGCAGAAACCTCAGGGCGACATTGCTCGGGCCTTCCTTCAAGCAGCCGGAGGCTCCTCATCACGGATTCGCCTCAACGACGAAATGGAGGCTGTTCACATCAACGCACGAGCCTCAGGCCATGTGTCAGTTGGGCATCTCCATCTCGAGGTAAAGGGCTCTGCAGTGGTGTTCCTACACATCTCTGGCGAACCGGAATGGGTTGGACTTCATATTACGGGAACCATTCACCCAAATTCGCATCTTGCATTTGGCTTCATCAACGAACTCGATTCCAACACGAAGTTTCTCCGATGTGAGGACTGGGGGTTGGAGCGCGATTCATCGCTTGAACACGCCTCGCTTTCTGTGGGCGGATTCCGTTGTAAATCAGATTTGAGAACCTCACTCAACGGCACTGGTTCATCTATTCGCCAATCAATCACGGTAAATGCTGATGGCTCACGTCATGATGACGAGCATGTTGAAATCCACCATCACCACGGCCACACTCAATCGGATTTGGTAATGAATTCCGCTTGCGGTGGAAGCAGCCACTTCATTGGAACTGGTTTATTGACGATTGCTGAAGGGGCGAACAAGTCCAATGCATCTCAAGTGTTCCGTAATCTCCTTCTTTCACCAAATGCACGTGCTGAAGCAATACCTGAACTTGAGGTCTTGGCTGATGATGTGTCTGCTGCTCACGGTGCTGCCAGTGCGCCTGTTGACAACAACCAACTGCACTATCTTATGTCTCGAGGCTTGGACCCTCAAGAAGCAGAATCGGTTATCGTGAATGGATTCCTTTACGATGCTTTTTCAAACCTTACAAACAAAGAATTGCTTGAGGAAATGCGAACACGGCTCACAGTACATCTCGAATGTGAACTCAAAAGGTGATGTTTGTGGCGCTACGTGATGATTTTCCAATACTCAAAAGAGAGGTCAACGGTTATCCGCTGATTTATTTGGATAATGCTGCAACAACTCAGAAGCCACAGGTTGTTCTCGATGCAATGAACGAATACTACACCTCCTCAAACTCCAATGTTCACCGGGCAGTTCACACTCTTGCAGGTGAAGCAACAGAAGGCTACGAATCCTGTCGCAGCCAACTCAAGGAATGGTTCAATGCAGAACGAGCAGTAATCACCAGCGGAACAACAGAAGCGATTAATTTGGTCGCTCATGCTTGGGGTCGTGCGAATTTGAGCGAGGGTGACGCAATCGTATTGACCGAAATGGAGCATCATTCGGATATTGTTCCTTGGCAGATGCTTGCCGAAGAACGAGGCATTGAGTTGAGGTATGTCCCCGTGCTGGAAGATTTCACACTCGATATGGAAGTCTATGCTGCTTCATTGGAAAATGCAAAGTTGGTCTGTGTGGTTCACACATCCAATGTACTTGGTGTTCGAAACCCACTCGAAGCAATCACCGAACTTGCTCACTCCAACGGTGCGTTGGTGTTGATTGACGCTGCTCAAGGCGTTCCCCATGAGCGCATTGATTTCCAACAATCAGATGCAGACTTCATGGCTTTTTCAGCCCACAAAATGTGTGGCCCGACCGGAATTGGTGCTCTTTTGGTTCGTCCTGAAGTGTTTGAGACGATGCAACCGTTCATGGGTGGTGGCGACATGATTGAAACGGTTACAATCAACGGCTCTACCTACCAAACAAACGAACACAAGTTTGAGGCCGGCACGCCGAGAATTGCTGAAGCAATCGGTTGGTGCGCTGCATTTGAATGGATGTCTAAGCTTGACCTTCGTAAGGAGCACCAGCGCCTCATTGGCATCGCTCAATGGGTCGCCAGTGAGTTGCGCTCACTGGGCATTTCAGTCTATGGGCGACATGATGCTGCTGACAGTGCCGTTGTTTCGTTCCTGCACCCTTCAATTCAAAGCGAAGACTTGGCACATCTGCTTGATGCAAGAGGTATTGCCGTTCGAACTGGTCATCACTGTGCTCAACCACTTTTGCATCGACTCGGAATTTCAGGAACTGTTCGTGCTTCTTTTTACCTCTACAATACCATGGATGAAGCAGAAAAATTCATCGAGCAACTGAAATACATCACGGAGCGATTTGGATGACTTACCCTCAAGAACTCGCTGAGTTGATTGAAGAGTTCCAGGATATTGATGACAAAATGGAACGTTTGGAAATGGTTTTCGATATGGCTGATGAAGTCATTCCGTTCCCTCCAGAACATTGGACACAAACCACAAAGGTACAAGGTTGCCAATCTGAAGCACATGTGAAAGTCGAACTACAAGATGGAAAGATCTTGCTGCTATCTGGAGCAGATGCCAAACTCGTCCAAGGTTTGATGGGGATTTTATCCATTGCCATAAATGGAAGCGCACCGGCACAAGCCCTCCTTCTTTCGCCAAACTTTGCCGAAGAGATGGGCATTCTCAATTCACTCTCTCCGAGCCGTTCCAACGGCTTCCGAAACATGTTCGACAAGGTCATGAAGGAGATTCGTATTCTCGAATGAGGTGGATGAATGGTAGAAAAGCAAGACGTGATGACAAAATTAGACGAAGTCGAAGATCCGGAATTGGAACTTTCCATTGTCGAGTTAGGGCTGGTTTATGATGTCCGTTTTGAAGAGAAACCTGAAGGCCTTCATGCAGAGGTTGACTTGACTTTGACCTCGCCCGGTTGTCCGGCAGCTCCCGAAATAATGGCTGCGGCTCACCGTGCTGCACTGCTCACTGAAGGACTTGATTCTGTTCACATCAATTTGGTTTGGACTCCCCGATGGGATCCTAAAATACACGCTACAGAAGATGCAAGAATGGATATGGGCATCTGGGATTGATTATCTTCGTACAACGATGGTTAGGACATCGCCGTCCTTGAGTAAATGGTCGAGACCGACACGTTGCCAGTCGAATTTTGCACTTGGTCCTTTGACGCGGGCATAACGGAATTTCCTCACGAAGTCACGGTGCAGTTTGTTGCATATGTGTTGGACGGTCGAGTCGTCTTTGACGATCAATGGCTCTTCCATGTCGGCTTCTTGGCCCTGTGGTTTGAGAAATACCCGCATGAAACCCAAGTTGTCGTAGATGAAATCTTTGAGTTCATCCAATCCGATATCCTTGAAAGCAGAAATTCGCATTACAGGCCAGTTCTCAGGCAATGCCTTTCGTGAACGAACCAGGTCTTCTTCGGTCGCGATATCGATTTTGTTAATGGCGATGACTGCTTTTTCATAAATCCGGTTTTCAGCAAGACAATCGACAATTTGTTCAGCAGTCGTATCGTTACGTAGAGTGACGATAGCGGATGTGTAGCCGAATGAGCGGATGATATCGCTCATCTCTTCATGGGAAAGATGGGTTTGCTCTACCGTCGTTCGAACGTCGATTCCACCACGCTCTGTACGCTTGATGAACACCGGTGGCTTGGTCTCATTCAGTCTCAATCCTGCATTGTGAAGTTCTCTGTGAAGGACGTTAAAGTGAGCGTCTTGGAACGGGTCGACGATGTACAACACCATGTCGGCGCTGCGAATGACGTTGAGAATTTCACGGCCTCGACCTTTGCCTTCTGCAGCACCTTTGATGAGTCCGGGTAAATCCAGAATCTGGATTTTTGCTCCACGGTGTTCCATGACACCCGGGATACATGTGAGGGTCGTAAAGGCGTAACCGGCTGCCTCTGAGTGTGCATCGGTGACTTTTGAGATGAGCGTGGATTTTCCAACGGATGGGAAACCAACCAGAGCAACGGTTGCGTCACCGGACTTTTTGACTTCAAAACCCTTGCCTCCACCGCTTGCTTTAGAGTGCGCATGGGCCTTTTCTTCTTTGATTTTTAACTGGGCGATTTTTGCCTTCAGTTTGCCGATGTGAGCGTTGGTTGCCTTGTTCTTTTGGGTCTTATCAATCTCAGCGCGGATCAATTCGATCTGCTCCTTGATTGTCGCCATAACAAAGCCTCTGCTTCCATCGGAGCAATCGTTCTTCTTGAATGCTCTTCTCAGCCTTCGGTGGATAATTGCGTTTCAAATCATCTCCCTTCGGCCGATGACATCAAACGAGACGGCGTTTTGGATTCACTATGGGCATCGAGTTGGTTCTGTTGCTGGTAGACCAAACCTCGCTTGAACTGCTGCTTCAAAAACCTTGGAATGAACTGTACAACGGTATGGAGGGCGGTGTTTTTCGTGACGAACGCCCATCATCCGACCATCGACTCAAGCGCTCGTTCGATATCGATTGTGAGGCAGAACTGTTGGACTGGATGGACAGTACCAAGAAGAAAAGCGATGAACCAGTCGTCCAAGTTCTCAAAGAGTTGGATGACGGTTGTGAAGGCCTTCTCCATCTCATGAACTGGGCAAGTCCCGGGGCTTGGGAAGTTTGGGAAGGTCGAGCCTTTCTCTATCTTGATGTCGCACTCAATCGCGTCATTGAGAGCAGCGAAGACCTGTATTCTGAATCCACTTGGGACGATGTGCGCTCACGGCTCACAGGAATTCCTGAGGACGAGTTTGCCGAATCAGTATGCATGGATTGGATGGAACGGAGAAAGGTACTTGGAGAAACCCTTGACGAAAAGGAAGACCCGAAAATAGTTCCAACCTATGAGGCTCACGATCGTGCAACACGACTGCTCATTCATGCCCTCTCTGTACTCAGTTCCAATTCACATTTGGTCGGCGTTCTTGGGCGTGAGCATCTCAAGGCTGAACTTTGGGGTCATGGCGATTGGAATCTCAAGCACTACCTGCATGGTTAGTCGTGGGGTTCAAAGACCACTTCGAAGACGCGGGTTACAATGAGCGAAGAGACACCGCCGGTTGACCCGGATGATTCCGTGGTAGATGCTGATGACAATGTTCCCGTTCTCGAAGAAGGAATGGAAACAATTGACTTGGCTGATTCGATTGAAATAGAGGTCGTTGACCCTCTGGAAGAAGCCAATCTCCGTGCTGAAAAGGCTGAAAAAGAAATCGCATACAAGGATGCTGAAATTCAGAATGTTCGTAAGCGATTGATGGCTGAAAAAGCAGAATTGATTCAGTACAGTGGCATGGGTCTTGCCCGAAGAATGCTCACTGTCCTTGGAGATGTTGACCGAGCGATTGCTAACTTGGATGACGAGGACACCTCTGCAGTTGCCCAAGGCCTACGCTTGTTGAGAAACAAAATGTGGCATGAACTTGCTGCGGATGGTGTTGTTGCTATCGAGGCAAAAGAGCAACCTTTCGATCCGGCGAAGATGGAAGCCATCACGACAATTCCCGCATCAGATGCCTTTCCAGCTGGCAAAGTTGTCGATGTACTTGAAGCAGGTTACATGTACAAGCAAAGGGTTCTGATGGCTGCACGTGTCGTCGTGGCCTCAGACGAATGACGGCGTAAGGTTCTTGTTTCGTTGGGTATTCTCGCAATCATGAAGAAACTCGCAGGCAAAGTCGCCGGCAAAGCAGGGCAAGCCGCAAAGAGTGCTGCTAAATCTGCTGCTGAAAGTGCTAAGAGACAAGTTATCGATGAGGTGACTCGTCCGATGAAAGACAAGGCGAAAGAGAAGATTTCTGAGGCTGCAGATGGCTTGAAGGCGAAGGCACAGGAAAAGATTCAAGCTGCTGCTAAAGAGCAGATGAAGAAGGAAGTCAAGAAAAAACTCTTCCGTAAGTAATCATCCAGCGTGAACGCCAGTTTCAAACGTCGATAAGCGAAACAGTCCATCGTTTTCGATAAGCCATTCGATGACGCTGTGTGGTATACTTGCTTTGAGGACTTCTCGAACTGCATCATCATCATAGACTGTTGAAAGCATTTTCGCAGTCTGCCGAATGCGCCAACCTTCAAGCCGTTCACGCTCATTCATCTCTACTACTGAAACCATGAAGTTCGAGTCTTGATACAAACTTGCAGTCGCTTCGTCAGTCGTTACTAAAATGCCAACACCGTGTGTTTTACTCGCATGCTCGACCCAATTCGGTGGGTCATTGATGTCGTCAATGGAAACGATGTTGCAGGCAATTCCCTGAGCATCAGCCCACGCTTGAATCATTGCATGTCGTTCCTCAGAAGTCCATGGATTATTCGGCTCCCATTCTGCTTGCTTCGAGCCAATTGCTACAACCAATTCATCGTTGCTTGACAGCATCTCATGTGCTTTCGATACCAAGTGTGCATGGCCCTTGTGAAAGGGTTGGAAACGACCGAGTACGATGTATGCGGTCATTCTCATCCCTCAAGCGAAGTACGACTCAACATCGAGTTGAGGGAGTTCAACATTAAACGTCGCAAAGCATTGAATCATCCGTTTGCAGCCTTCAACCATTTCTGCGACGGGCGTTTCCCCCATCGATCCAACACGGAACATTTTGCCTTTGAGGTGGTCTTGGCCTCCTATAACTTGCGTGTTGAAATCTTCCTTGAGCCGTGTTCTCCATGCATCGTTAATTCCTTCAGGGTACAAAATCGCAGTCACCGTATCGCTGCGTTGTTCGGCGTCTGCGAGCAGTTCGAATCCAAGGTCAGTGAACAGGTTTCTTACGCCATTTGCCATGGTTTGACACCGTTTCCAACGACCTTCATTTGTCTCGACTTTGAGAACGTCAAGAGCGGCTCCCCAACCCATTGCTAGATTGATTGCAGGAGTCCATGGGGTTTGGTCGTCGTCACCTTTTTTCAGTGCTGAGACCATGTCGAAGTAATAATTCGGATTTGAGTCACCCTGTTCTCGGATTGCATGAACCCGTTCGATGAAGTGAGAGTTTACTGCGATGGCTGCGATTCCCGAAGGCCCTGCTGTGCATTTTTGAGCCCCAGTGACGACGGCTTCAGCCTTCCATTCCTCTGGGTGGACTGCTGTTCCACCAACCGAGGTGATTCCATCAAGAATAAACGAAGTGTTGTGTCGGGCGCACATCTCTGCAATAGCTGCTGCATCTTGCGTGATTCCAGTGCTTGTCTCGTTGTGGCAAATGAGCAGCGATTCATAGCAACCCCGTTCCAGTTGTTGCTCCAGTTCGTACAGGTCGAATGCACGGCCCCATTCATACTTGAGGTGTTTCACATTACAGAATCGCTTGCACATCTCAGCGACCCGCTCACCAAACTTTCCATTGGTCGGCACGAGTACGAGGTCATTACTCCGGAAGCGGTTTGCAATCACCATCTCCATGGCTGCCGTTCCGCTACCAGACACCACGATGACCTTGTAATCATCGTCTCCTGCCCATGACTGGATACCTCGTACCGGTTCGGATGGTGCAAGATTGAATGCGTGTCGAAGACCTGAGTTTAGACGAGCCATGACATCTCGAAATTCAGTTCCTCGGGCTGTCATTACGGGTGTTGCAAGTGCTTGTAGACATTCATCTCCCATTCGGACAGGCCCGGGGACAAGGAAACAATCATTGTTGATGTCCATGGTTATCGCAACGGCTGGAGGCTTTTCAATTCGGTGGGTACAACATCTGCTCGCATGCAGTTCTTTCAACCGAATCTTGTCGTTGAACTCTTAGGGAAGGGCTCCTACCGTAAGTCATGGTGAGGGTTGGTCTAGCGATGCTTCAGGGCGCTCGGTATGAGCATGCTGAAGCAATCAAAGCAGCATCTCTTCAACTGGGAGTGGAAGTTGAAATCATTCACCTCAAAATGGGTAAGCAAGTAAACGCTGAACTCGATTGTTTGATTTTGCCAGGTGGTGAATCAACTGCAATGCGAAAGGCAAGTCAAAGTGAATCTCTCCTTGAAGCGATTTATGCTTGGATGAGTGAGCACCCAACACGCCCTGTTCTTGGGACATGTGCCGGTGCTATTTTGCTTGCACAACCCGATTCCACCCATGAACCGTTCATTCGTACAGGAATCTCTCGAAACGCTTGGGGTCGTCAACGTGATTCTTTTGAGGCCATGTTGGAAGTGCGCTTGGAGGTGCCAGTTGGTAAAGATGTAGAGTTGAGTGCTGACGAACGTAATCAATTCAACCATCAGCCGCTACCGGTCCAACCATCAGGCTCTGAATCTTCTGCTCAACAATTTCATGGCGTGTTCATTCGAGCACCGCGTTTTGAACAATCCAGCATCAAGTGTAATCCAATCGTATCCCTTGGGGAGGAAACCGTTGGTGTTCTGGACGGTGCACGGCTTGCTTTGACGTTCCATCCTGAGCTTACCGGTGATTACCGCTTTCATCGATGGCTGCTCCATCGTGCAAGCAATGCGGATTAGGTTTGTCAAAGCGAGAGTTTGAAACCATCGGAGTTCTCGGAGGTTTGAGTTCAATGACCGTCTCTTTGCCAATGGCGACTGAAATCCTCCCCGCTGAAGACGGCGAGGCTGAAGGTTGTGTCCAGTGCCAACGAGGTAGCAAATTGGTTTTGTTCGTCACCGGAAAATGCCACTGGGGGTGTGATTATTGTCCCCTCTCAGACAATCGCAGAGAATCACCGGACATGTTTGCAAATGAGCGTCGGTGCTCAACATGGGATGAAGTCATCGAAGAAGGCCATGCCATGAGGGCTACCGGTACTGGGATTACCGGTGGTGATCCGATGTTGGACATGGAGAAATCCTTGGAAGCAGTTCGTCAATTGAAGTCTGCTTTTGGCCCAGAGCACCACATACATCTCTACACATCGATTCCTTTCCAAGTTGAACGAGCGGCTGACTTTGGAGAGGCTGGCTTGGATGAAATTCGTTTCCATCTTCTTGACGGGACACTTTCCAAGTACCTTCCAGTTATTCAGGCATGTGCTGATGCTGGAATTTATGTTGGCATTGAGTTACCCTGTGAGCCTGACAAAGAAGAGCAACTTTTTTCGCTTCTGGAAGCACTTCACACTTCCCCAGTCCAATTTCTCAACCTTAACGAATTGGAAATTACGGTCGGAAATCAAGAGAACATGGATGTTCGTGGTTTCAACCTCAGTGGAGGAATAACTGCAGCCGCAGAGGGTTCTGCTGACCTTGCACTGCGGCTTAAAGAAGCATCTACTGAACTTGACTTCCATCTCAAGTTTTGTTCCGCTCGGTACAAAGATGCCGGGCAACTTCGTGCACGTTTCAAACGCAGAGGACAAGCCAACCTTCGACCATATGAGGTGTTGAGCGATGATGATACCATTGTTTTTGGAGCGATTCCAACTTCACTTGAGGACGCTCAAGACGACATTGAAGAATTGCGTCAAGAACTTGGAATTGCTGATGGATGGATTCGATATGATGCTCAACATCGACGGATAGAACTCCCGCTCTCATTAGCAGAAGAATTGGCAGATGCGGTATCCGTTCCAGTTCATTTGGTGGAAGTCCACCCGACTCATGACCGCCTTGAAGTTGGCATGGTCCATCTGAACACTCACCGCTGAAACCGTCAACGGGAGACTTATAGCAACGAGTCTTCACGACCGACTACCTTAGGGCTCGTGGTCTAGGGGTTATGATGTCGCCTTCACATGGCGAAGATCGAGAGTTCGATTCTCTCCGAGCCCACTCCTCCAACTGTATCGACGCCAAATCAACCCTCTTGATGATTCGATGAACTCTCTGTCGGTGTTTACGAACTCCATACATCTCCATGGGCATAGCCCCGCTACCTTGAATAAGCAATTTGGCACATCGCCAAATATGGGCGCTCTCTCCGCAGTGAAAGAGTACACCTTCGGCATACCCGGTGCCGTACTGGCAACACTCAAGCAAGCCGATTTCGGGGTTTTCAAGCAGGCAGAAACCTGGAAAGCATTTGTTATTGCTGCTCTCATGTTTGTTACCATTTCATTCGCAGCATTATCGATGTTTGACAGTATGGATGAGATTTTTGAATCGGATGCTGAACCTATTCCAATCCCAAATCTCGTTTTTGAATCACTGAACCGAACCGGTATTGAATCGGTTGTAGCCAACGAGACCGGCTGGATAAATCTGAGCGATCACCGAGGGGACATCATTATCCTTGATTTCATGGCTCACGATTGCAGCAACTGTCACAAGGTACAAGAGCACATTGAAGAGAACATGGCTTATTGGATGGAAATGGCTAACGCCTCAGGAAAAAACCTCTCGATTTTTGGCTATGGTGCTTGGTACGAAGAACCACTAGAGTACCTCAATGAAACCTCTGGAGGATATCACGTCCCAGCCTATCCAACAGGTTTGGGAAGCCTGAATGCAGCACAAATTACAAACAATTCAACAACTGACCCTGTCCGCCTTTTCACCACGGGTGGAACCGGTCAAATTCCAATCGTAATGGTACTTGATTCAGAGGGCTATATCATCGCAAAACAAGCAACGGGTACACCCAAAGACAAATGGTCGAAATTTGACGGAACCCTCGAAAAGGCGCTCACTGGAACAATTGAAGATACCATGGATTCACGCATTGCGTGGGAAGAACCAGGTACATCCTATGTTGCTGTTTTCGTTCTCGGTATGGTGCTCTCGATTCTCGTGTACTTCTCTCCATGTGCTTTCCCAGTTTTACCAGGCTTCATATCCTATTATCTTTCATTGGGGGCGCGAGAGGATGAACTGATTGCCGAGGGGAAGTTGAAAACCAAAATGCCGTCTTCATGGGTCATCGGTTTGCTGTCTGGAGTTGGAATGTGGACTTTCTTTGCCATCATAGGAATTCTTGCCATTGTTATGGGTGAAGCCTTTGCCGCCTCAGGTTTGATTCATTGGATTGCAATTTTCATTGCTGTACTTTTGATCGTATTGGGCTGCATGATGTTGATTGGAATCACATCCAAGTTGATGGGCTTTGTTGATAATTTCGTGCGCAAATACAGTACCACTGAAGCTGACGAAACCTTCACTCCTCGCAGAAACATGTATCTCTATGGATTTGGATATGCTGCGGCATCCATCGATTGTACCGCCGCAGCAGTTCTGCCTTTCGTCCTCTACTTGAGCACGCTTGGTAGCTCGGCCATTGGTGTTGGAATTGGCGGCTTGATGCTGGGCTTGTTGGTGCTCATGATCTTCGTCACCGTTACGGTCGGTATGGGGCGCCAAGTAATGATTAATTTCTTACGTCGCTCAACAGGTATGATCAAAATGGTCGGCTCGTGGATGATGATTATGGCAGGAATCAGCCTTACCTTGTATCTCACAAATTCCCCTGTGGTTAGTCTTGTATTCGGTTAATCTGCGAGCATGAGTTCATCGAACTGTTTGTCGACATCCTCAGTTTTCAAGCGTTCAAGGTTTGGCTTCATCCAGTAAACCCATCCAAGCGCTGTGAGCACTAATGCTGTTACAACATCCCAGATATAGTGCTGCTTAATCACCATCGTTGACAACACAAGAAGAACCCACATGACAAGTAATGCGGCATGAAGTGCTCGACGTTTGGTAGTGGTTGATGGATACCAATATCGAAGAATAAGTACGACTTGGGTGCTTTGAACAATGTGCAAAGATGGCCAAGAATTCCAGGGCTCATCAGCATCATGCAAAAAATCGTACCATGGCTCCCAGTTTGTTCCTTCAACTCCAACGATAAGGTGTCTCAAATCAATTTCAACGGGCAAGAGAATGAAAACAAGATTCACCCACCAACATGTAATGAGCATCATTTGATGAAAGATGAGATTTTGCTTCCACATTGTTTCGTTTGCACTACCAAGCCATGCTGCTGCGGGATAGTAGAGGTACAATGTGAGGTATGGTAAAATCATCCACGCAATAAAGGGCATGTCAATATCGAGTTGGATTGTAGGGTCAAAAGCAACCAAATCACGATGGTTTGCCAGCCGATTAACGGCGGTGTAAGGGAGTGCTGCGAAAAACGTCAAACCGACGAGAATGGCGTACGTTATTCGCCTTCCTCCTAAAGTGTGGCGGTTCTGCCAGTGCGGTCTCCATACCTTCCAAGGAAGAGACCCCCATGTAAGGCGCATGAGGTTTGCTGCACGAAGCCGAAAATAAATCTATTTCCATTTCAACCGCTGATGCTGTGTCATTGTACAGCGCCACAATGTGGGCATGCTTTCCAATCGGCCATCAATGCGGCGTCGCATTGTTTGCATGATGTAGACATTGGGGGTGTGGGTTCACTACTCGATTCGCTACCATCGATTGCTTTCTGAGCGGTTTGCTGCCGAAGGAATTCTTGCATCACTTCAGGAGTAAGGGCACCTTGAGCAGCAGCCATTTCCATCATTTTCATCTGAATATCATTTTGTTTTTCCATTCGTTGATCTTGATGTTCTTGACTTTGCTGGACTCGGTCTCGCTTACGGGCTTGTACTTGTTCAAACAGTTCCATTGCTTGTGCAGTCTTGTGAGAAGATTCTTTCATGCGCAGGTCAGCCTTCCCTTGGTCTCTGGCTAATTCTGCTTCCCAAACCGCTTCTTGCTTTCGAAGTTCGAGCAATTCTGATTCTGCTTGTATGGTGACTTCACCGTGCTTCTTCGCACGCTCAACGTTCACTTCGCATTCAATTCTACGGAGAGTTGCTGCTTCGCGAATCGCAATTCGTTCCATCAGAGCATCTGCATTGGCGCCCTCAGTTTGTGTCGCCATGTCGAGGTCAGCCCGGAGTTTCTGCAATTTTTCTTGGTCGGTCTTGTCCGTCGAGATATATGCTCGAAGGAATGTGAATCCGAGGTTGGAAAAGGTTTGACGCATTTCAACTTCGGTATGCATCTCAAGATGCTCTTGGAATTCTGGGCTTCGGAGTTCCTCGGCGTTTGAGCAATTGGCCATTGCTGGCGCAATGCACCGTGTCGCAATTTCATTGGAAATGAGCCCAACCAATGCATTTCGGTCAAGAAGTGGGGCACTGTTGGCAAAGACATTCAAGAGTTTAGGAATGTCTTCTTTTCGGAGTTGCACCTTCAAATGCATAAGTCCAGTTGCTGTCGAACCATTTTTCATGGCCGCATTGAAAGGTATTCCAAGGTCCACTGGGCCAGTAATTGCAAACAACATTCGTCGGTCAGTGGCGGTACCACCCATCAAATCAGCAATGTGCCGTCCAATGCCTCCTCCGATGTTTCGAACAATTTTTTCCGACACGATATCTCCGATACGTCCATCGATGATGAATGCACAAGCTTCGTTTGGCTTCAATACCACTTGCCTAGCTTTCCAAGTTTTGATATCGTTACCATCGACTAACCTTGCTATAATGTTTGGATTACTTCGCCACTTATAATTCGTCATATTCACACCTTCTTCTTTTGTCTGAGTCCATCAAGGACAGTTGCACGAGCGCTAAAGTATCCTCTCGAACTTGTCATCATTTGCTCGCATTGGCGAATGAGTGATTTGATCTCATCCTCTTCTTTACCAGCAGAAAAGGCGTGTTCCACACTGTTTGATATGTTGACTCCTTTGGTCATCATTTCAATGACATCGTGGTCGTGTTTGATGAGCTTCTTTAGTACCGAAATGGAAGCAGAACTTTGGCCGGAAAAGAAAGCATGAGACATTCCAGTTGGAGATTTGTCAACATCTTCGATGAGTTGGTCAATGGTGTTGCAACACGCTTTGGCAGCCTTGGCTATGGCTATTTTCTTTTCACGGAAAGCATTGTCATGAACATTGAGCAAATGGTTTCGAGCACGAGTCCCACACCGCTGAATTTCTTCACGAATTGCGAGGTCTGCAGCACGTCGCTTTCCTTTCGTATAACCTTCGTATCCTGAAAGTACCATTTGAATTCCCCTCACATAAGGGAGCACATCGAGCGGGGTTCCTACCATGTTGACCAATTGTTAATAGCACTGACCCACTTATTATGCTATCCATGGGGGTACTCGGGTCTCCCACATCCTCTTCACTCGTTTGAGTGTGTAATCTCACTCCATAGCAAAACTCTGTCTGCGATGGTTTCAGCCTCTTCCGGATCATGTGTCACATGTATTGCAGCGATGTTTTTTGAACGTAGTATCTCTCGGGTATCTATGGCGATTTTTCTACGGCTTGCGAGGTCAAGTGCTGAGAAAGGTTCATCGAGAAGTAAGAGGCTTGGTTGATTCAAAAGTGCCCGCACTACTGCGACTCTTTGTGCTTCACCGCCAGACAGTTTCTCGATTTTCCGAGATGAAAACCCTCCCAATCCAACGAGACGGAGTTCATCTTGAATGATTTGTTTACGTTCTTTTCGAGACATTTTGCTTTCCAATCCCAATGCCACATTTCCCTCTACGTCGAGATGGGGATAGAGAATCGGCTTTTGAAACACATACCCGATGGATTGTCGGCCTTCGTTGGAATGAACTATTTCGCCATTTTCAACCGATTCAAGACCAGCAATCATTCGTAGCAGCGTTGATTTTCCACAGCCACTGGGGCCGAGAAGAGCCACGATTTCGCCTTCTTTGACATTAAAGCTGAGACGTTCGAAAACTTTCACGTCTGCAAATCTTTTTCCAAGTTCTTTGACATCTAAGACACATTTCTTTTTCATTAGAATCCACTCCTATCACTCGATTCTCGAAACCTTTCAGCAAGGAAAAACAAACCGAAGGTCAGGAGCATCAGCATGGTCGATGCTGCCATTGCGGTTGGGTATATGCTCGGGTCGAACATCGGCCGACCCATGAGTTGGTCAATGACGATGGAAAGTGTGTCCCATGAACCTGAACGAACGAGAAGCCATGAGGCACCAAACTCACCAAGGGAAAAAGCGAGCGTTAGTGAACCCGCAACAACTGCAGGGCCACGAAGAAACATCAGCGTTCCATGATACCATGTTCGTACAGGGTTCATATTCAGAAGTTGACATTGTTCGGTATATTTGGGGTCAAGAGTTCCATATGCAGGCAGCATGACTCGGACCACGAACGGCACTGTGAGGAGAACATGCGGGTAAACTGGAAGGAAGAACCAATTGAACATTTGAGGGTACCATCGCAAGCCCCCAAGAAGAACACCTAAGCCGACCATCAATGCCGAAATGGCAAGAGGCAACATACAAAAAAGGTCCAGGCAGCGTGAAGATTTCTTCCAACCTTGTGTGTCAAGTTTGTGAATGGTGGATGCCAATATCCAACCGAGTGGAAGCGCTATGAGGAGTGTAGCGAAGGCGTAGATGACAGAATTAAGCATAGCCTCGTTTACTCCCATGGTCGAGAGGTCTCCCGCCCACGCCTTCTTCCAACCTTGCAACGTCCATTCCGTTTGAACAGCCCCTTCTGAGATTGTTCGGATTTGAAAAGATGATGTGAGCGTCGATAAAAATGGTAATGCTGTGAATACGATACTGAGCCCTAAAATGAACTTTGCTTTGTAAGTAGGCGGCCCGTGATGTTCACGGACGCCTTGTTCACTAAGCAACGACAATCGGCGAGTGTAGCGCTTTTGTAACGAACCGGTGATCGCCAAAGTCAGCAACAGGATGAAAAATTGGATCAGTGCTACAGAGTATATCAGTTCACTTGAATCTACACGGTATCCTGCAATTCCTGCCGACGAACCTGCCTCTGCCATGAGTGACTCGAG
The DNA here is from genome assembly GCA_938075675.1 of Candidatus Poseidoniaceae archaeon. GTDB lineage: Archaea > Thermoplasmatota > Poseidoniia > Poseidoniales > Poseidoniaceae > MGIIa-L1. Next base: position 52,546 of record CALJHE010000003.1, read on the forward strand.
GGTATTGTTATTCGGTGTGAGCCATTTGACAAGTGCAAACGATGTGAAAGAAAAAAGAAAGCTTAACGCTCCAGCACACAAGACCGCTGGGCCAAGAACCGGTACCCAAAGTGTTCGAAGACGCTTCATCTTGCTTTTCCCAGAAGGCAATACAGAGAGTTGTTCTTCCCATGCTGGGTCGAGAGTAGAGAGCGTTGGTTCGATAAAACGTATCATGAGTGACAGGTTAAACCATGCATGTGCGAGAATAAGGGCAAAAAAATGTCCCGGATGGTTCCATCCCGAGAGTTCAGCAAACGTCCCAACAATACCGGTTTCAAGTCGTAAATCTATTCCAATTTTTGAGAGCAAACCCCCGTCTCGGATGAGGCTTAAGAAGCCCATTGCGGCAACAATTGCAGGTGTCACAAACGGAACGGCGAGAAAGGCGCGAACGATTCGAACTCTCCTCCATCGGTAACGGCTCAAACACCACGCAACCGGTAGTCCAATGACGATTGTGAGCAAGGCAGATGCAAGCGCCTCAAAGAGAGTAAACTGGAGTGCTTCGGTAGCGCCATTGGCTGAATGAAATCGAAGTATGGCGTCTAAAGCGTCCCATTTCGTGACTTGATTCAGTCGGACAATGGCATAGATAAACGGAATTGTTGCTCCTAAAATGAAGAGGGTGACAACAACTGAACGCAGACCTCTCTCGCCGGGTACTACCATCGTCTTTGAAGACACATCGAAACCCCGATCACTGCGTGGCATCTTGCCAATCAATCAACCATTGTTCCATGTTTTGCTCGATGATTTCATCGGTAATTGAGGAGGCAGTATTTATTGTGTCTGAATGGTAACGGTAGCCGTTGGTTTCGGGCAGGTCACTACCCTCGATAACCGAGTACATTGAATTGTATTCTGGCATGTTGACATTGACCTCTGGTGAAGTAAGGTATTCAATGAACTGTCTCGCAGCATCAATTTCAGCAGCGCCATGTATGACGCCAGTATATTCGACTTGATGGAACGACGACTTTGGTAGCGTGAGAGACGTCGAGTGTGTATAATTCTCGGCAAAATAGGCTTCAACACCAGGTGAATGGCAATAGGACACCGTCATGTATGCTCCACCGATGTATCCTTCGGTGTATTCTCCGTAGCCACCCGTGTAGTAAGTTGTGTAAGATTCAGTCCATCCCGAAGTAAAGATTGCCCCATTGTCTGCGATGGCTTTCCACCATGTGGACATGTTGCCACGTTCTGAATTTGCTTCATCGGTGAAGTAATCGTATGTGGCCACTAAGAACGCTCTACCTGGGGACGAAGTAATTGGCGATGGGAATGCTAACTTCCCGTTCCATTCTGGCTCTGTCAAATTCCAAAGGCTTGTAGGTACGCTCATGTTTGATGTTTGCAATGCATCCTCGTCATAATTGAGGCATACATCTCCTTCATCGAACGGTAAAGCCAAGTCTCCGTCATAGAACTCTCGTGAAGATTGCGTCAGGTTTTCCGGTGTGATGTTATGCTCAATAAGTAAACAATTCTTGAGTGCCGTAGGGAGGTAGGTATTGTCTAAACCCAACATCAGGTCTGCCTGAGGTGCCATTTGTGTCAGCATCATTTGGTCAAGGATTCCTCCGGCATCATCAGTTCGAATAATTTCGACTTGGATGCCAGTTTGATTGATGAACTGTTCAATGAGTTCATTCGAATATCCTTGGAATATATCGTAGGTTAGTATTTTCAATGTGCCATCTGAATCTCGTACTTGAACAGTTGATTCACACGCATTTTCATTTTCGACATTGGCAAGTTGTTCTGCCGTAAGGCAACCGCTGAGTGAAGCACACAGCAACATGCAGAGGACTGAGAGAATTGATTTCATGATCACACAGCCTTGAGTAGTGCAGTAAGTTGGTGCGTTCTGTCAACCAATTCCAGAGGGTTGTGTGCCACGATGTAAAGCGTTGGCTCCCACCCAAAGTCACCCTCGTCGAGTAAAACATCAAACCGATTTGTTCCGCTTGTGATTTCGGCTTTTGGAGTCAGTGCGAATGCGTATCCTAGTTGTTCACATGCTTTGCGTACCTTATCCGTATCGACCGCTTGGTTTTTTATCGGTGGCCTAATATTCAATACCGAGGTTTTACTTTGTTCTCTTTGATGAATGTCAAGCAACAAGTTAGCGAGATGTTTCGATGCACCAAAACTTGGGGTTTCATGATGGCGCAATACCCCGTCGACCATGGTGATGCGACCGGCGAAGGCAGCGACATCATTGGTTGAGGTCGCTCCAACGTTACAGGAAGCGATATTGAGCCCAACGGCAGGAATTGCTTGTTCAATACGACGTGCATCAAGTCTTCCAGCAGCCCACTCAAGCCGTCGAAGCAAAGCTCGTTGCTCCTGACCAGCATCCAAATCCAATCCTGTAAGCGTTTTGTCGTAGCGAAGTGTATTGTTTCCATTGAGTTGGAATTCAACAATGAGCCGTTGACGAAGCACAGTACAACCCGGCCCTAAAGTGGATAATGCTTGCGATAACTCGTTCCCCCATCCATCGATGGTGGCTTCATCTGCACTTGCATTGAGTCGAATCGGAGGTTTCTGCATTTGACGTGATATCGTGCTCTGAGTCGAACCAAGAACTTCTGCGATTTCCGTCTGAGACCATCCCTTGGTCCGAAGATCTTTGGCCACATGTTGTTGCAATCTACCAATCCACTTGTCTCCCACTTGCCCGAGCATGATGTCTGCTGTTCAAACATCTTATTCAATGTTGCTCAATAAATATGCGTTATGCATGTATGATATTGGCATTTGTATGTACTTTCACGGCTGTTGAAACAAATCTTCGTCTTCTTTTCCTCTTCGAAGTTGTTTTTTTGGTATCTTTCCCGAGCCATTGCTACTTCGTCGAGAATTTCTCTTCAAAATGAAAGATATATCCGTTTTATGACGCTCTATGGTCCGTTAAACATTTTGCATATATTTTCATTCATATCCCATATTGGCTTTTATGACGAACTCGTACGTATGGTATTTTGCCCAATCCATATCTTTTGTTGAAGAACACTAAGAACCCCCCCCTGTTCGTAGTACTGATACAGATGGAGTTGGAATCATTCATCGGGGCAATTGCCGACCGAATCATAGAATATCTCAATGCTTCTGATGAGCCAGGTAAGGTGTCAAATCCCGTTCCTCACACCTCTCTTGCAAAGACGAGTGACCTCAAATTGCCGCTCGAGGGTAACGGTACGGACGCAGTTTTGGACGATATTGATGCATACCTTTTGTCCTGTGTAAAGACCAACCGTCCGGAGTTTATGAATCCACTTTGGGGTGGAATTAACACCGCTGCACTCGCTGGCGAAATCATTTCTACACTTACGAACACCTCGATGTACACCTACGAACTTGCACCACTTGCAACACTCATCGAGCAGACGCTTGTTCACCGCATGGGAGAACTGGTAGGATTCCTTGATGGCGCTGGTACGCTGACGACCGGTGGTTCAAACGGAAACATGCTTGGAATGCTTTGTGCCCGGCAAGTGATGGTGCCAACATCGACTCAAACCGGAATTGACGGCCGCTCACTTGTTGCATATGTTTCCAGTGAGGCTCATTATTCAGTTCTCATGGCCGCAAATGTGATTGGAATCGGACATCAAAACGTCATCAAAGTCGCCTGCGATTCCAACGGTTGTATGAAACCCGAAGCACTCCAAGACGAAATCAATCGGACCCGGCGTGAAGGACGGACACCTTTCTGCGTGATTTCAACTGCAGGAACAACCGTCCGCGGTGCTTTCGACCCGATTCGTCAAATTGGTGACGTTGCACATTCGGAGGGCATTTGGCACCACGTTGATGCAGCATGGGGCGGTTGCTCACAATTTTCAGCACAGCACAGTTCTCTCATGGATGGCGTTGAATTCGCTGACAGCGTATGTTGGGATGCTCACAAGATGATGGGGATTCCTCTCATCTGCAGTGCATTTCTGGTCAAGGATTCTGAAGTGCTAGCCCGGGTATGCGCCCATGGTAATGTTGCCCATTACCTGTTTCACGAGGAGTCTCGAAACATTGACGCAGGAAGATATTCTCTGCAGTGCGGTCGACGCAACGATGCTCTCAAACTTTGGTTGGCATGGAGAGAGTGCGGTGATGCCGGTTGGGCTGCTCAAGTTGAACGATACATGGAACTTGCATCTCACCTCGAGTCGCTGGTATTGGCCCACCCCCATCTTGAAATGATGTCAACACGGATGTGGACAAACGTGTGTTTCCGGCTCAATCCAGATGGATTCGACGGTGATCTCAATGAACTTAATTCTGAGGTCCGTAAACGGGTAATGCATAACGGCAATTTCATGGTTAGCCGTTCGAACATCGGTGAAGATGTCATTTTCCGTGCCGTCATAGCAAACCCGAAGATTAGCAGTGAGTCTTTAGAACGTCTTGTGGAAGAAATCTCATTGTTGAATGAAGAAGTCGTACGGGGCTTGCCGAGCTAAAGACTGCTTAACTGTAAACGACATTTTTTGAACCAAGTGCTGAGATGTATGGCTATGGAGGAGATTCCGCAGGCCACATTGTGGCAACGCTTCTATGACAGCGTTGGTTTTTTCATTGTGGCTTTCTTTGGAGGGCTGTTTTTATCGGTCATAGAGCCAGTATTGCTGTCTCTCACTGGATCGGATGTGAGCGATGCAATCTGGCCATATGCATATCGAACGCTCCAATGGACTATGTTTCTTCGGGGAAACCTCTTCCTCTTCACACTCGGTAGCAGTTTGCTCATGTTTGTCACATTTCTTGTTCTTCAACGGCATGTGAAGAGCCGTGAAAACCCCCGATGGGCAAACGGAATTGGTTTGTGCCTGCTCGGACTTCTCAGCGGCTTCATCGTTCTGTTTTTTGCCCTTGATGTGTTTTACCTGCGAGGAGCATTCCTTCTTTTGCCTACATCATATGGTTTCCTTTTGTTTGCATTGTTGCTTATGGTTGGCGGTATCCCGCATATTCCTCGCGATTCATCGAAGGCTCGATTGAGTAAACATGTCGTACACATAGCTGGTGTCTTCTTTGCTGCGTGGTTGGTCATGCCCGGTATACCTGCATTGATCGGCATGGCTCCTTCACCTCCAGCCGCTCCAACGCTTGGTTACGGTGCTGAACCAGGGCCGTTTGAAACTTCGATGTCCATTCACCCCTATACGATGCCAGATGCGGTCGCAGAAATTCAAGATTCAAGCGAGGCAGACATCGACTTCTCAATTTATTTGACCTTGCCTACACTCCCCGACGATATCGTTCTGGATTCAGTGCCGCTCGCCATACTGACCCACGGTTGGGGTTACCCAACCTACGAAGAATACACAGATTGGATTGCTCACCTCTCTGCCAAAGGTATGGCTGTTGCCTTCATACAATATCCATCTGACATCAGTCCTGTCATCCCCGACGGTTTCGAAGCAACGGACATCGAGGGTGCATCGAACTGGCCACATCACGCTTATCGTGCGCTTGCATTCACTGCTGCTTTTGATGAAATTGAGCGGGTTGCGTTTGGAGCGAACCGCTCTGCAGTGGTCAATCAAGTTCTTGGCAACCATTCCATTGACCCATCGCATCTATGGATCGGCGGGCACAGTCTCGGAGGGGCTTATGTGTTTTTGAGTTTGTATGAATCCCTCGAACGCAATTGGGGGAACGAGACGCTCTTCCTCGATTTTGAATCCGCATGGACGCGTCCAAGTCATCCCGAATTGCAACCCAACATGTCAAGATTACCGGACTCGACCATGATTCATTTTGCTCAGGGCATTGACGACATGTCTGTCGATTCATGCTACAGCGTCCATCATCAAGCCGTCTTCTCTATGCTTCCTCAAGAGCATGTATTGTTCATTGAACTACAGAGTGACTTGTACGGTTTCCCGCGTCTGGTTGGTACACACTACCTCCCAACCAATTCCGTTCACGACACGCTGGCCGATTGGGGTATCTATCGTCGCATCGATGCACAGGCAGATTGGGTTGTTGCTCGAAGCCGTGGTGATGTGTTCACTGAGTCATGGGCCTACGAGCATCTTTTGAATACTCCAGTTCTCACCGATATGGGTAAATGGTCTGATGGGCAGGATGTCTTGCCATTACTGATTCATCATGAAGCACTCACGATGAATGAAAAGTTTGCCCATTGTAGGACTTGAATTCCATGTTCCCCCTTGCTTGAGTTTAAGGAGCGGCTTTCATTGCGCAATTCATGAGCGATACAGCACCGGTTCGAACCGCGCTTTTCGATGAACACGTTGCCCTTGACGCAAATCTAGTTGACTTTCATGGATTTGAATTACCAATTTGGTATACGAGTATCAAGGAAGAGCACATTGCAACTCGGGAAACTGCAGGTCTATTCGATGTATCTCACATGGGTTCGTTTCGATTCAGTGGCGAGAATGTCAAAGTGTGGATGGAATCATTGGCGACTCAACGCGTGACGTCTATTCAAGCACCTCGTTGCGCATACACGCATTTCCTCGATGAAAACGGCCATCTCATCGATGACATGATCTTTGCAGTCGTCTCTGAAACTGAACTCCTCGGTGTGCCGAACGCATCCATGATTGGTGTCATGTGGGATTGGTTCACCTCCCACTTGCCGAAAGATGGTTCGATTGTATTGGAAGACTTATCCGATGAAATGTCCATTATGGCTCTCCAGGGCCCAAGTGCCAAGGAGCAACTCTGCCAAGTGTTGGGTGATTCCAATCATGTTGGTCGATTCAAATGGCAACGTCTTGGAGAGAACCCGCTCGGCGTTGAAGGTTGGATTCAGGGGACTGGGTACACCGGTGAAGCAGGCTATGAAATATTTGTTCCGAACAACCAAGCTCCACTCCTTTGGCGACACCTCATTGCAGCAGGTTCGGTACCTGTTGGCTTAGGTGCTCGCGATACACTTCGGCTTGAGAAAGGATTCTTGCTTTCAGGTGTCGATTTCTGCTGGCCTCCACTGTCTGAGGTTGAAGATGCCTCTTTCCTCACTCGCGATTCATGGGAAACTCATGTGCCGTTTGGTTTAGATTTGGAGCATGAGTTCGTTGGAAAACATCGCGTCACTGGTCACGATGAAGGTGATGCACGGTGGTGGGGCATTCGATATCTCGAAAAGGGCCCGTTGCCTCGACCCGGTAAAGAAGTGACAACCCTCGATGGAGATTCACTTGGGACACTTTCATCCGGTGCTCCGGCTCCAAGTCTTGACAACGTCGGAATCGGAATCGGATACCTTCATTCTGTTCACGAAGGTGACGAGGTTTTGATAGTTGCCAGCCCAAGAAAATCAGTGAAGGCAGTCGTTGTTCGACCACCTTTCGTTTGAATTTCAACACAGCGAGCAAGCGTTGGTAACCACCATTGCTATGCTCGCCATGGTTGGACGAAGTAACGCCAGAACATGAGGTATTCGGCGAAGTAGAACCATCGTTCCGAAGAGCGATTATTAAGGGCGTCTCGCGCTTGGTTTAAGTTACACCCGAAGGAGAGAGTGATGATATGGTCGACCAATTACCGAACTTGGGGCGAGAAGCCGAAATGCTTGCAGCAATGGGCATGACTTCCATCGAGGAGTTGTTCGCAGATATTCCATCTGAAGTTCGTATGAAAGACGACCTTCCTCTACCGCCACCACAATCCGAAGAAGAGATTCTCTCTGACGCACGCAGATTGCTGGGCTCAAATGTGGCACTCGGTGAACGGGTCTCGTTTTTGGGTGCTGGGTTGTACCGCAATTATGTCCCAGCTTCCGTGTTTCAATTGGTGACACGTGGTGAGTTTCTCACTGCTTACACGCCTTACCAGCCTGAAGTCAGCCAGGGGATGCTACAGGCTATGTGGGAGTTTCAAACGCTCATCTCTGAATTGGTCGGTTTGCCTATTGCGAACCTTTCACTCTACGATGGTTCAACCGCTGCGGCTGAGGCATTGACCTGCAGTGTCCGAGTACATACTCGTAAAGCAACTCAAAAGGATACCGTCTATGTCTCAGAATTGACACCACCCGACCGACTCTCAGTGATGCAAAATTACTGCCAAGGGGCGGAGATAAAAATCAAATTACTCCGACACAATGACGACGGAACGCTGGACATGGACTCAGTATCCGATGCTGTCGGCTCATGCGGGGTCTATGTTGAGCAACCAAACCCACTGGGTCTTCTCGACGGAGGAGTGACTCAACTCAAGGAAATCCTCGGTGAACATACCGCTCTTATCGTTGCAGTTCAGCCTGTTTCACTCGGTTTGGTGGAAGCCCCAGGACATTATGGCGCTGACATTGTCGTTGGTGAAGGGCAACCATTGGGCAGCCCAATCACTGGCGGCGGGCCAATTTACGGAATATTCGCTTGCTCCAAGCCCTATCTGCGGTTAATGCCAGGGCGGATTGTCGGTCGAAGCATCGACGTTGATGGGAAAACTGCTTACTGCCTCACTCTTTCGACTCGCGAGCAACACATCCGACGTCACAGGGCAACTTCGAACATTTGTACCAACGAAACGCTGATTGCACTCATGGGTGCAATGCACATGGCGCTTCTCGGACCAGAAGGACTCCACGACCTTGCAGTACGAAACATGACTGCATGCATCATGGGTAAACAAAAACTGTCAACCATCGATGGCGTTCGCATGCCTCACTCCAGTGGCGACCATTTCAATGAATTCGCAATTGAGTTGCCAGGTGATACAAAAGATTGCTTGGAGTATCTCGATTCAGTGGGCATCGTCGGCGGTTTCAATCTCTCATCATGGTATCCTGAACGGACAAATTGGATGCTCGTTACGTTCACAGACCAGACTCAGGCCAATCACATCGACCTCTTGGTTCGGCATCTTCGTGAATGGATTTCAACATTGGAGGTGGCTGCATGAGTCATTTGTTTGAACACAACGGCGCCAAAGGACAAGGTTATTCACAGCCAGCACCAGTATTACCCGCCTCTGAAATAACGCTCCCATCCGGATTGATTAGGAAAGCACTTCCTCGATGGCCTCGACTTTCGGAACCTGAAATGGTCCGGCATTACACTTGGCTCTCGAAGAGGAACTTCGGAATCGACACAGGATTCTATCCCCTCGGATCTTGTACCATGAAACACAATCCGCGTGTCAATGAAGTCATTGCCCAGATTCCTGGAATCGCAGACATTCACCCTCATCAACCCGAGCATCATCTTCAGGGATTATTGTCGATCTTCCATGAGATGCAATACATGCTTGAGGTCTGTGCAGGAATGGATCAAGTGACACTTCAGCCTGTTGCTGGCGCACAAGGTGAATTTACCGCAGTTCGATGCATACAGGAATACTTCCGACTGCGTGGGGAAGTTCAGCGTACCAAAGTGATTGTACCAGACTCAGCCCACGGGACCAACCCTGCCAGTGCAGCAATGTGTGGATTTGAAATTGTCGAAATTCCAAGCCGTACTGACGGAAGAATCGATTTGGACGCTCTTCGTGCAGTCGCAGACGATACAATCGCTGTCATGATGATTACCAACCCAAACACCCTTGGATTGTTTGAAGAAGACATTTTGGAAGCCTCATCAATCGTTCACGGCGTAGGAGGTCAAATGTACTATGACGGCGCTAATTTCAATGCGATTCTTGGCATTACATCTCCTGGCTTAATGGGCTTCGATGCTGTTCACTTCAATCTACACAAGACCTTCAGCCAACCTCACGGCGGTGGCGGGCCAGGTTCCGGTCCGATCGGAGTCAAGGAGCACCTTGCCCAGTTCCTTCCCGGTCCGTTGGTTGGAAAGCGCGCTGCAGCCGGTGATGAATTGGATGCGGCAGTTGATGAGAACTGGTACCATTGGTATCAACCAACGCACAGCATTGGGAAAGTGCAGCAATGGCATGGCAATGCGGGTGCAATCATCCGGTGCTGGGCGTACTACCGACGCTATGGCCGTGGACTTCGTACAATGTCTGAACATGCTGTTCTCAACGCTAATTATCTGCGTCATGCGATTCACAAGGCAACCAAAGAAGCCGGTGTTGACTCACTTGTTGTTGACGGTGCAGAAGCAAAGGTCGCCAAACACGAGTTCACCCTTTCACTCGCACCTGCGAAGGAAGCACATGGCATCTCTGCTATGGATGTAGCAAAAGGACTTCTCGACATGGGTTACATGGCACCTACTGTATACTTCCCGTTGGTCGTTCCAGAGTGTATGATGGTCGAACCTACCGAAACTGAAAGCAAAGATACACTCGACACTTTCGCAACCCACTTCGCAGAAGTTTTGCAAGTCGATGCTGAAACTCTTCATGCTGCACCGGTCACAACGCCTGTTCGCCGTGTCGACGAAGTGTATGCTGCTCGCAATCTCTGCTTACGACATCCATACGATGAAGAGTAAGAAATGCGTATATAGCGAACCGGAGTAGCAGCGGCATGGATGTCCGTAAAATGCGCACATTTGGTTGGACCCGAGTTGAGTTGACCCGTCGACCTTCTCGTGTTCTTTACCCGATGGCTTGGGGCATGCTACCTCTTGGGTTTGCCTTTATGATGTGGTTGTTTGGCTCTTCGCCGGAATACATCCCCTGGTTTGGGGCAGCAAGCATGCTACTGATGCTCGTTGGAGGATTAGCCGGTGTGTCAAGCCGGTTTGGTACACTCAATGCCTCCAAAGTTGGTGTAGGGCTGGTATCCATCTGTTTCGGTGTCATGGTATGGGCGTTGGTGGCACAAGAAACGGTCTCAGTAGTTTTTGGCCTCGGATATTCTGCCGCCTCAACCTATGTCTTGGTGAAGGCTCTCGACTTCATATTCAGGGATGCCGGGTATGTTTTCGAAAGAGAATGGGATGCGAAGCAGAATATTCCTCGTGGCGCACTTCACGGCTGGGACATCAAGACGACTCGTTTTTCTCAAACATGCATGGCCTTGAAACGCTTCAACGGTAATTCATTTGTACAGATCTACGGTGTTGTACGTGACGGTACTTCTTACCTGCGATTTGACCTTCTCGGGTGTGAGTCGAAATTGGAGTTTAAAGCGATGAATTTCGGTGTTGAATGGCCCGATTTTCAGGCGATTGGTCATTCCCAAGAGGAATGATTTCCGACTTTTTTTTCTTCATTTTCAAGAGGCATCTTGATGAACCACCCGCGCAGGGACAGACACATGGATGTAACAATTCTACTCGGGTCCTCATCGGACATGCCAGTTGCTGAAAAATGTACAAAAATTCTCGAACACTTCAACGTCAGTTATCAATTGCGAGTTGCAAGCGCTCACCGCTCTCCACAATTCGTTGAACAAATTATCCATGATGCTGAGAATGACGGCTGCCAACTTTTCATTGCAATGGCAGGCCTTGCTGCTGCCCTCCCTGGGGCAGTGGCAGCACTGACTACAAAGCCAGTTATTGGGGTTCCATGCGGTGGGCGAGTTCCATTTGATTCGCTCCTCTCTATTGTCCAATTGCCTCCTGGCGTCCCAGCAGCAACCGTTGGAGTTGACCGTGGTGACAACGCAGGCTACCTTGCCACACAAATTCTAGCACTTAAGAACCCAGAATATGCAGCAGCTCTCAAACAAAACAAGCTCGACCAAGTTGAGCGAGTAAAGGCCCAAGACCGTGAGGTCAATGGGGGAGTTTGAGATGTTTGATTCCAATGAATTCATACAAGAATCCATTGAATCACTCAAATCCACAATCGATGATGTTGCTATTATTGCTTGTTCCGGCGGCGTTGATTCGACCGTAGCAGCAGTCATTGCCAATCAAGCAGTCGGCGATTTGTTGCACTGCGTTTATGTTGACACAGGTTTCATGCGCAAAGGTGAAACAGAAGAGATTGAAGAACTTCTCGCTGCTCAAGGGATTCAAAACCTCGTTACCGTCAAGGCAGCAGACCGTTATTTTGAGGCGCTCAAGGGCGTTACTGAACCGGAGCAAAAGCGAAAGGTCATCGGCGAACTTTTCATTCGCATTTTTGAGGATGAACAGAAAAAGTGTGGGGCGAAGTACCTTGTTCAAGGAACAATTGCACCAGATTGGATTGAATCCGGCGGTGGTGTTCGTGACACCATCAAATCCCACCACAACGTCGGTGGGCTACCAAAGGACATGACACTCACAGTGGTCGAACCTCTACGCGATTTGTACAAGGACGAAGTCCGTGAATTAGCACGAACTCTTGAGATCAATGTGGCTGAACGTCAGCCTTTCCCCGGCCCAGGACTAGCGGTACGAACGCTTGGTGATCTGACTCCCGAGCGTGTTGCTGTTGTCCGTGAAGCGTGTGCTATTGTCGAAGAAGAGTTCGAACGAGCAGCAGAAGCTGGAGAGATGGAGATTCCATGGCAGTACTTTGCCGCCCTTCTACCCGTCCGAAGTGTCGGTGTCCATGGTGATGTCCGTGCATACGGAGAAACGATTGTGGTTCGTGCAGTTCAATCAATGGACGGAATGTCCGCTCGATACTCGGAAATACCACACCACATCTTGCAAAAAATCAGTACCCGTATTACCAATACGGTCAAGGGCGCTGTTAACCGAGTTGTCTATGACATCACTCACAAGCCACCTGGCACCATTGAGTGGGAATGACATTCTAGATGTGTGAAATTACGCCGATTGAGGGGTTCGAACCCTCGACCTTGGGATTAACAGTCCCACGCTCCACCAGCTAAGCTAAATCGGCATCGTTGGCGAACCGCCTCCCCTTTATGACGGCTTCTATTGTTCAGACTCGACAACGGTCCTGATGAGCCGTGAGAACGGCTCTCCCCTTTGGTTGCTGATACGAAGTGCATTGGTCAGTTTACTGCGGTGCTCAGAGCTTAATGGCTCTTCATGGTGGACGACCATCCATGTTTCTCCCGCAGAAATTTCCGTGTTCTTAACTGAATGAAGAACAAAGCCTACAGTGTGCATTATCTCGTCATCCATCGAAAATCTCCCCGCTCCGAGTTCACGAGCAACCTCTGCCAAGGCCATGGCATCAATTGAATCGACATATCCAGTATGAGTGGATGTTAACTCGGTTCGTAGACTCGATTGCGGTAAGACGCTTTGCGGGTCAACTGCCAATTGTTGAGCGACGGAACTGCTCGTGCCTTGCTGGATGCACATAGCGACAAAGACCTCCAATGCCTGTCCTCCGTCGAGGACTTGACCGATCATTCGCATCCCGTCTTCGAGCGTTGCAGCTTTGCCAGTGAGATTCAGTAATTGGCCACCTTGGAGCATCACGAGTTCACGTGTATCCTTTGAGCCTTGACCTTGAAGTACGAGTATGCTACCTGTGACCTCGAGAGCGTTTCCAATGTGCGTTCCAATGGGTTCGTTCATGTCGGTGACTTGTGCAATCGTTTTGATGCCAAGACCGTTTGCAGTGCGGACCATTGATTCTGCAAGTTGGACAGCATCGTGCTCCGTTTTCATGAAAGCTGCTCGACCGCATTTGACATCAAGGACCAATGCATTCAGTCCTTCTGCTGCTTTCTTTGAAACGATTGAAGCAGTGATGAGTGGGATACTGTCAACGGTATCCGTCACATCTCGAATGGCATAGAGCAGTCCATCTGCTGGAGCGATCGAGTCGTTCTGGGCGGCGATGCAGCATCCAATTTCCTTGACTGCGATAGACATGGCATCAGGTGAAAGGTTGCAGTTGAAACCGGGAATAGATTCGAGTTTATCGATTGTTCCTCCTGTATGCCCAAGCCCTCTTCCAGCAAGCATCGGGATGCGTACTCCACATGCCGCAAGAGCTGGAGCAAGAATGAGTGACATCTTGTCGCCAACTCCACCCGTACTGTGTTTGTCGCAAATATTTGCGTCGCCTTTCCAAGATAAAACAGCCCCTGAATTCATCATGCCGGCAGTGAGGGCAGTCGTTTCCTCTACTGAAATGCCATTGGAATGAACACACTTCAGCCACTCTTCGATGAGCGTGACAGAAATAGAGCGTTGAGCGACGCCTTCAATGAACTCACCCAAGTCCTCAAGTGACATTTTTTCCCCTTCACGGACAGCATCGCACATTCGGTGAACGAGAGTCTTGCTCATGGCGTTCACTTCTCTTTTGCTAGACCGATTTCTACGAGACGTTGGTGGAGATAATCACCAGCAGTAATGGATTGGTAGTTGACTTTTCCACCGGTCATTTCAACGAATTCTTGGCGGGGAGTCAGGTCAATTTCATTCCGTGGATGAACAAACATTGGCATTGAGAAACGTCGCTCGTTTGAGTTTTCAGGATTTACCACGCGATGGGTTGTTGACTTGAACAATCCATTGGTCAAGTTTTGAAGCATGTCTCCAGAGTCAACAATGATGTGACTCGCATCACCTTCAACTTGAATCCAACTTCCATCATGGTCCATGACTTCAAGACCATCTGCGGTAGCAGTTACCAGCAATGTGATGAAATTGATGTCTTCATGGGCTGCAGAACGAACTGCGCCTTTGGGTACATCGTTGCCAAGTGGCGGATAGTGGATGATGCGCATGATTGTGTTGCCATCTTCTGCCATCGATCCCAGCCAGTCCATCGGTTTGTCAAGATAGAGGCTGCAGGATTGAAGTAAGTTTTGAGACAATTGTTCCATCTGTACGTACAGTCCGTCGATAACAGGTTTGAACCCAGATACATGTCGGTCTGGCCACACATTTGGAACATAGGTCGGAGTTTTGCCACTGGTAGGGTGGCTGCGACCGGTTTGCCAGAATTCTTTGAGGTCTGGTGCTGGATTGTTCTTTGCGTGTTCAACACCGAAAGCAGTGTAGCCTCTTTGATGAGCGATTTGAGGTTGCAGGTATGAGTGCTTCACTTCGTCACTAAGGGCGAAGAATTCGTCGCCTAGGCGATAGGACTCCTCAACGGCTTCCAAGGGGATGCCATGGTTCTTCAAGGCAAAGAATCCGATGTCTTTTAGAGAGTCTCCAACTGCTTGGATGAACTTGAGTTTACGGTTTTCATCTTGACTGAGGAAGTCTGCGTAGTCGACTACGGGGATACTACGCATCCATTCACCTCAGTTCATGTTGGAGCGAACCTTGCTAAGGAGGCGCAGCATTTCAACGTAAATCCAGATGACGGTGACCAGTAGTCCGAAGGCACCCCACCATTCACCAACTTTAGGCGTACGCTGTTTTATTCCATTTTCAATGAAATTGAAATCCAACACGAGATTCAATGCCGCAACAACAAGTATGAACAACGTCAATCCGATTCCAATTGGCCCGGAAGTATGTAAGAACGGAACTTGGATGGAGCCTGGGATCAGGTACAGTATGATGGATATTGCATAAAGAATCATGATTCCGAGGGTGAGGCTGATCACAACACGCTGGAACATCGGTGTCGCTTTGATGATTCGACTTGCATACAATCCATACATCCCAGCAACGATGCTGAGTGTTCCGATTCCTGCTTGGAAAACGATACCTTCGTACATGCTTTCAAAAAAGAGCGAAATCCCTCCAATGAATGCGCCTTCGAAAACTGCGTAGGTCATCATGAGCGGAACGGGATTTTTAGGGCGTATCAGGAAAAGTGCAAGCATAATGGCAATACCTCCAAACATGCCGCCCATCATTGCAGTGAAAGCAATGCCGATATCGATTGTAAGAGCTGTGTAAAGGACCATTGCAGCAACGAAGAGTGTAGTTCCAAAAAGAATACCAATCTTCTGCATCACACCTTCGTAGGTCATTGATTGATGCCCTTCTATGCTGTTCCAAAAATTGTTTGACAGGACTGGATTACTTGATGTGTATGCCATAGTTATCGAGCATACCACGGAGTGGTCCTTTGTCAAACTTGCGTCAATTATGAGTTCTCATCGACTTGTTGCTGATAATATGCGGCAAGTTCGTCCATCGGCCATCCTTGGTCAAGATATGTTTGAATGGTTTCCTCGGACCAGCCGGGGCACCGTGCCAAATCGGCAGGTGAAATACGTCCTGGTGAATCGGGTGTTCCACTGCCATCCAAGACTGGCATCTCCCAGTTATCAGAGTCCATTTCACCATTGGCCAATGCCTCAAGGTTTTGGCTTTCAATCGTAATGAGATCTTTTACCTCTTCTCCTTCGGATTCGATGTTACGTAGTATCAAGTAAGCGCCTGCAGCAAGTACGATGCCACCCAGCATGACCAATGCCATGAGCGTGGCTCCAAAGTCAGTACCTGAATCAGCACTTGGTGTTGCTATCGAGTTGCGTTGTTCAGTGGAACATCCATCATCACTCACTGGGACATTCGATGGAGTGTCAGGACACGTGTCATCTCGATTGATTACACCATCACCATCGTCATCAAGCAGGTCGTTGTCAATGACTGAGTCATTGTCATCTGGGATGACGCCGGCTAGGTCGCAACCGAGTGCCTCTGATTCATTCACGCCGTCTCCATCAGCATCGGCAAGCAGCAGTGCATCTCTGGGTGAAATATCGTCGACTGATGGGTCCAAAGCAGTTGCTTGAGCCCAGGTGACTTCGATCAAATCTGGAATACAATCTCCGTCAGTGTCGGCATTGGTTGCATGGCTTCCATACACATACTCGACGTTGTTTGTTAGTCCGTCTCCATCAGCGTCATGTTCTCCTTCGAGGATGTTGAAATTTGGTAGGGTACGTATTGTACGGTTGAGACCATTGGCGACTTCCCAGTAGTCTGGGAGTCCATCGTTGTCTGTATCGGTAACGTTATCGGTTCGAATCCAATCACGATACCATCCTGCCATGAACGGGGCAGTTACTTCTGTACTGCTCAGAATGAGCCCCATCTCGCGATTGCGTGTTGGAGCAGAATCTCCCCAGTTGATGGAGGAAATAAGCACATGCTCTCCGTCCACGATCATACCCTTGTTGTGAAGTTTGGAAACATCATCGTCTTCGCTCATGACAATAGCACTGACATCGTAACCGAGTGAAGAGTTCCATTCTTCGTTGAATGTGTCAACGACTTCTTGGATGTCTTTGTCGAGGTATGCTCCATTAAGGATGAGTCGAATACGGACATCCTGCTTTGCAGCATCTTCCAGAGCACTGACAATTGGGTTGTCACCCCATCCCCAGCTCCACTCAACATCGAGATATTGCAGAGAGAGAAGGATTTCTTCATCAGCTTGTTGAATCATCCATACGATGCCATCAACACAAGTGTCTGGGCAAGTAATCAATCGGCCACTCACATCTGTTGTGATGGAGTCTGCGGCAGTTCCGTTCACGAGTGGCTTTAGAGCATCCAAAGACCATCCATTTGGGGCAGAATTGGCGCTCACTTGCGTGATGTAGGTGCGGCTGAGTGATTCATCGTACGATATTTGTTCTAAAACTTGCAGAGCAAGGTCCGTGTTTTCAATAAGAACGCCCCACTCGGAGTTTCCTCTGTCATCAGGGGCCGGTTGGGACGAACTCTTCCAATTTCCAGAACTCATCCAAACGCTGGTGTTGTCTCGAACGGCCACCTTGCTGTGAATGTAGGTGTATGGCTCATCGCTTTGTCCTCCAAACCATAGGGTTGTGATTCCTGCTGTAGCCAAAAGTCCAGCAACGCCGAGTTGGTTGTTCTTGTCGTAGTTGTTCCACCAATACTCGGCAGTGTTGAGGACAACGGTGACATCAACACCGCGGTTGTGTGCTTCAATCAAAGCTTGCACAAGGTTCGGTTGTTCAATTTGGTAAAGGTGGACATGGAGAGTTTCAGACGCACCATCAATCCAGTTCAACAAATCGATGAGTCCTTCTTGAGGTCCGATCAGAGGTGTAACTGTGCTGATACCACTGAATTCTGTTGGGCCGCAGAACGTGCTCGCACCTAGCCGTCCCCATCGGTGTTGCCAATCCACGGCAAGGTCCGTGTCTGGTAGGTTGCCACATCCATCGCCGCGGTGGTAGACCAGAAGCGATATGCTGGAAACAGGTTCGACCAAACTAATGCCGCTCCATCCTGCGATGTCGACTGGGCCGTTTCCGTAAACGAACGTATCTGCTAGCATTCCCGAGGGGGTCAGAATGTTCACTGCAGCACCAGAATCTGGGAGTGTGAACCCACTCGGGCTGAGTGCTTCATCAAATTCAATTCCCATGCCATCTTCATAGACTGAGAGTCCACTCACGTCTGCTACGAGAAGAATTGAACTGGCTGCTGCAATACTCACATCACCGATTTGATAGTTTGTGGCTTCATTCGCAGAGTTCACCATGGTGAGCGTCCATCCATTCATGTATGCAAGACTGTCTCCAATATTGCTAATTTCAATAAATTCTGTGTTCGCTGAAATGTCGGTTGAACCTTCGGGCATGAAGCGGCTGAATACAATGTCGTCTGCTTCTGCAAAGAGGCTTGGGTCTGGTTCTGCAGCGCCGGGGGTAGGCCAAAGAAGGGTTTGCCAACCGGACATATCATCGCTCGGACCCACTGTTTGACAGTCACTAACAATACTCCATTGTGCCATATCGACAACAAGGCCATCAGGATTCGAGAGTGAGAATTGGTCGGACAGGCCTGAAAGAACATCGTCATCCATGAGAAGCACTGCACGTTCTTGTGGAGCGAGTACCATGCTGCTCTGATTCCACATGGAGGTGCTACGTAAGAACCGTCGGTCTTCGCTTGCGGTATCAATTCTCCAACGGCTAATGTTCAGGTCTTCTGTGCCGTTGTTCATCACTTCAATCCAATCTTCAACTGGAGTGATGGAATCATCGTTACAGTAAGCGAGTGCTTCAGTGAGCACCAAGTCATTTGAACCGGAGTATTCTGCCCACATTGGATTCACTTCGCCTGGAGTTGCCCATGCGGATTGTATCCAGTGGGAGTCAACAGCTGCCGCAGTACCTGATGGTCCAGCGCCAGCATGCGTACTGTTTGGAGCGATGAGTGATTCTCCTTCGACGGTTGATGTCCATGAGATTGAATCAACCATGGCGCCGTTCCCGTCAATCATAACGATCGAATCAGGTGTGGTATGCTTGAGGTAGAAACTGGTAGTTCCGTTGAGGGCGATAAGTGCAACTTCACCTGGTTGAATGATGGATGTCGATTGCAAGGGCATGTTGAATTGATGCAATGTTAGAGAACGGCCAGCTGCTTGGAATTTCCATCCGCCAACATCAAGAGCAGAACTTCCGTTGTTGTAGATCTCAATCCATTCCCCAAGAGGCCATTGCTGTGAGTCACTTCCAACTGCGTCAGGGAACACTTCTGTGAATACAGCAGCACCTGTTGATGGTGTTTGACCTGGATCCGGATGGCCTGGAGTCATCCATGTCGAAGGGACCCAAGGGTCGGACTCGATATCGTCTTGTACAAGAGAAATGTTTTGGCCGTAGTTGGTTGCATACCACGCAGAATCGACCACAGTGCCAGAGGCGTCACGAAGCATGAGTTGGTTGTAATAATCCCAAAGTTCAGTGTCTCCAGAGAACTGGACAAGCCTTCGCTCATCTGCATCAATGGACGTTGAGCCTTGGGTTTGGTTAAACACCAATGTTCCGGGGTCAAGAATGGTCACATTCCCCATTCCGTCGATAATGGACCACCCATTGAGATCAATTGTAGTCGAACCTGTGTTCAACAGTTCAATCCATTCACCTTCAGGGAAAGCAGAACCATCGGAACTGCTGTTTGAAAGAATCTCTGCAAATTCGATTGGAGATGGTGTGTTCGCTATCACGTCGAAGTGGAGTGGATTAGCCGCATTTGGCGTTGGATATGCAGCATAAATCCAATGCTGTGAAGACGGTGAGTCGACCAGCGAGAAACCAGCTTCAGTGTCGGTCCAAGAAATATGCTGAGCTCGACTTCCGTTCGGCCAGAAGAGTGTTAGCGATTCAACACCGTTGTTGAGTACACCAGAGTTGCCTGAACCGTTTACCGCAATCATTCGTGTTTCACCAGGGAGAATAACGTTCTCAGAAAGGGTCTCAGAGAATCCTACAAGGTGTACGGAATCGAAATCAAGTTTGTTACCCGCAGCATCTTCAATCGACCATCCGTTCAGGTCCATGGTGTTGATTCCTGTGTTGAGAATTTCGATCCATTCACCGCCAGGCCAGATGGCATTGTCTTCAGAAGGCCATGGGTTTGACATGACCTCGTTCATTACAAGGTCCGACGGAATAACTGTTGGACCAGGTGTTGTGCCGCCGCCGCTGTTGATTGCGCCGGGGCTCGGGCCACCGGTTGGAATCCAGTCTGCAGTAGGTGTGGCGTTATCTTCTTCGTAACTGACACCGGATGCTGCGCTGGTCCATGTTGCTTGATCCAGTTGTACACCTCCGTCAGTGTAGAGGCTTACGATGTCATCGGAGTTAGCAAGATAGAAGTTCGTCAGTCCGTTTCGAGCGACAACCATGTATTCATCAGGTTCAATCTCCCATGTTGATGAGTTTGCAGCATCGTAACCAACGATGCTTGCCGAATTGAAGTACAATGTTTTCGAAGCCTTGTTGCTGAGATACCAATCGAGGACATCAACCGTCGATGTTCCCGAATTGTGGATTTCCATCCATTCCCCACCTGGCCATGTGGCATCATCCGCACCGTTTGGGTTTGGAAGTGCTTCGTTGAGACAGATGTCGCCGCTGCAGGCCAGCGAACGAGCTGAGGTGAAGTCAATGGATTCGGTATCGTTTAGGGTTGATACACTCATCGAAAGTGTGGTCGAAAGTACCATCAATAGAGCGAGGCCGAAGGAGCGGAGTACAAGGTTCATGGTGCCACCAACAAACTGTGGGCTGAGTCTAAGGGCATATCACTTTCCCCTAAACAGTCACGAGGTGGGGATTGCAAGGCTCAAAGGAAACCGGCGTTATCCACTAGATTCTCGAACAGTAGATAGGTGATTGGAACAAGAATGACGCCCATTGCGTGGCTGCGGCGAATGCCAAGCCGTGGTGGGAGAAGCCCCAGCATTGTTCCGACGATTAGTACGGCTAGACCAATAAATCCTGTGCTCACAAACACCAAGGCGGCAACAAATATGATGACGCTCATGATCATCTGCTGCAGAGGGATGGCTGCGTGAAGTCGGAGCATACCTTTGCCGACGTATCGCATGATTGGCATTGCCATGAGTCCAGCAGCTAATGTAATTGCAAGCAATCGAATGAAATCCGCTGTTGGTTCAAGGTTGCTCCAAGTATCGACAGGATACATGGCCTTGAGTGCTAAAGTTGCCCCTGAGCGTGAACGGCCTATGATGTAGAGGAAACCGAGAACACACACGGTGACAGCAGTGTTTACCGCAGATAAAATGGCGATGATTTCCAAGTCTTGTTTGGTTTGCGGCCCTTCCACTCCTTCATCGGACTCCGCCTTGGCGATTTCCAGGAGTTCGTCATCTGAGAGTTCAGTCAATCGGCGAGTTTCCCAATCCATTCCAAATCCTTGCTTACCTTGGAGTTTGGCAGCCACATTCCGCCCACCCATGACCAGAACGGTTGCCTGAGATGCCGTCATTCCAGGCAAAACGCCCATGGATGCACCGGCAACTCCAGACCAGAAGCACGGAACTAAAAGAGGCTTAGCGGGAGGTAAATCCCAGTTCTCCTTTTGAGGTGGCAAGTGCGATGTAGTCGCATAGATGTCAAGCAGGTTAGCAATTCCAAACAATCCTGCGAGGCTCGGTAGTAGAAGACTTGCACCTGGCATATCGATTGGAGAGCGTCCAGGCAGTGCATGCGGGCCAATGATGGTCCAGCCAAACAGTCCAGTCAACAAGAAAAATGCTGTTGCTGAGAAGAATCCTGCCAGTCTTGAATCATCGCCAAATCGCTTTCCAGTTGCGGTTTGAAGCCATTTTGGCCAGTCGAGACGAGTCGTTTCAGTCATCAAAAGTAGTGTTGAAATAATGAGGAGGATGAAAGGCAGGAAGGTTCGGAGTTGGGAATACCACCCGAGTTCAGGACCAAATGCAATTCGAGCAAGAACAATCAATGGTAGGGAGAGGAACAGGCCAAGTTGAGAACCGCGAGCAGACCAAGCGACTCCACGTGCTGCATTACCCGAAAGAAGCATACGGTGGCCCGGAAGTAAGGATAAAGCTTGATCGGCATCGGGCGCTCCCATAAGCGCTGAAGGAATATAATTCAAGAATGTGTGAACCGTACCTGTCGATACAATGATTCCAGCAACTGCTGAAAGCGGGATTCCAAGGCTCAGCAGCCCCGGTGCCAAGGCAAGTAGGATGAGTGCGACATTGTTGACGTGGAAACCGGGGATGATTCCGGTAAGTGTCCCCATTGCCACGCCCCCAAACAGAGCAGCGAGCATCCAACTCAGTTCGTAGATGTAGGCGTCAAGCATGAACCGTCCTCCTTAGTTACCGCTGTTTGGACCCGTGCCGTTTTCCACTTCCTCGCGGTCAGTGATTCCGTCACCGTCCGTATCTTCGGTGTTGGAATTGAAGCCTGCCGCCTCTTCGTAACTGTCAGCAAGGCGGTCGCCATCGTCGTCTTGCGCATCCGCTTCATCGAGGGAATAAACGATGGATAACTGTGATGGGTGTTCAATTTGGCGCAGTCGACCCTTCCATGTGAGAGATTGGTTTTCATGTATCGAGTCGGTTCCTATAGCATTGAGTTGAACATTGAGTTTGATCGATTGGTCAGACCCCGGGCGTTCGAGATACCATCCGTCGTCTTTGAGAGCGGCTTTGCCATCAATCAGTACAAACTGGTTTTTGGAATAGCCCCATTGTGTTGCACCATCGTCCCAAAGGAGCGTCGATGGTGGTGGTGGAGTACCTGTCAAATTGTACGAATTGACCATCAATCGAATTCGCATGTCCTCGTCGTCCCAAGCTACTGTGACATCGGCAATGACGCCTTGACCGGATTCGATCCAATCCGTACGTGGTCCTGGGAAGGTCATAGCAATCGTTGTTTGGCCAAAGGTGTAGGTTTGACTGTCAACGAAGTAACCCTCGGTATCCAGAGGTTCGAATGCGTATTTCATGTAGGTGTTGATGGTATAGTGCATGTATGGGTTTTCAAGCATTGAGGCAGGGTCAGCAGACAGCATTGCCTGCATTGACATTGCAGACATTGGATTGACGAGGTTTTGGCCCATGCCTTGGTTTGCATCGATGCACCATGTGCTTCTGTCATCGCTCCACATGAGTCGACCTTCCGCATCAAAGACTGAGTTGTTGTAACCTCCATCAGCAGCGTTCTCCATGTCTTCTGGTGTTGGGATGACGCAGATGGTGTTGCCACTCGGTCCTACAAGGTCCCATACTCCATTCTCGATGTGCAAAGTTCCTGCGAGGATGACTTTGCTACCAGACTGGTAACTCCAAGTGGCTTCAGTTGCCCAGTCGAGACGATTGACTGGCGGAACATGACTGCCGTCGATGAGAATATCTGGTCCTTGGGTGTGAAGAGCCCAACGAAGGCTGGTTTCTTGGTAGGATAGGATTCCACTGACCTCAATCTTGGAATCGGATTCAATCCACTTTCCTGTTGCGGATTGGATAAGCAGTTGCAATTGATGAGCAGCATTCCCTGGATGGTCTGTAATGTATGCCGATGTGTAGACTGCGTCAGGACTTACAGATTCACTAATAAACCCGTTCACAGTAACAATCTTACCGACATAGTCGGATGGAGATACAGCGATATCGGAAAGGGAAACTCGCTCAAGGGTTGGCAAATCTTGCGGCTCCCAATACAGAGCCCCAGACCCTGTAGCCTGCATGTAAAACCGGCCATTATAGTCGACCACATCACCCATCGCGGTGACATTCGTGCCTATGGGGGGAATTGTACCGGTTGAATACCAGCGAACTTGAATGACTCCAGTCTCATCCTCAATGACCAAATCCACACGGTCTTCACCGCTGCCGTATCGGTCTTCAATCCATGAAATAACTTTACCTTCAACCAAAACCACTTCGTTCGTGTATTGCACGAGGTCTTCAATTTCGACGACCTGTGGTTCCCGAACCATCGCATACCAATTGAGGGTGGCAACCAAAAACAGCGACAGCGCAAACATGACCCATAATTTCTGACCCCGGGTAGCCGGGTTGTCATCGGTAATCTTGAGCATAATGTCCTTGAGAGCATCCGCCATATTTGCCCACACTAGCGCTCCGTGCTTAGGCATTGTCATCACTCATTCTTAACAAAAAACCTCCAATATGGAGTTCTGAAGCATGCGGGCTCTTTTTAATGGAAAAGCAGACCGGTCTTATGGGGATGGCCATGCGTGACCGGGTGATTCGAGATGAAATCCACAAGGATATTTTCGTCCCAGCAGCCCATGCAAAAATTATCGACACACGTGAATTCCAACGATTGCGTTCCATCCAACAACTTTCGACCTGCGAATATGTTTTTCCTGCAGCGAACCACAATCGGTTTTCCCACTCTTTAGGCGCATACCATCTTGCTCGGGCACTTGTGGATTCTCTCAATGACGTTCAACCCGGTCTCGTATCGACTGATGATGCTGAATTGATTCAACTTGCTGCTTTACTTCACGACATTGGCCATCCGCCCTTTTCTCATCTCCTTGAATCACCAGAAGTTTTTGCGACCTACCATTCTCATGAGCATTGGGGGCGTGTTTTACTTGAATCGACAGACACAGAAGTTGGTATGGCTTTGCTCGAAGCGCTTGGCCGGACTCGGCGTGACCGCCTCTTCGCTCTACTTGACGGTGCAAGTGAACATGAAGGCATTCCGATCCCGCCTTTCATGAAAGAAATCGTTTCGAGCCAACTTGATGTCGACCGTATGGATTACATGGTTCGTGACCAAGCAAATACGGGTGCCCAAATCGGAGGTTTTGATATTGCGCGGGTCATACGTGCTTTGCGAGTGAGTGATGACGGTCATTTCTATGTCAAATCGTGGGGTCTTCCGGCGATAGAGGCTTATCTGGTTACGAGATACCACATGTACCATCAGGTGTATTTCCACAAGGTCAACATGCTGACACAAAATTATCTTGTGCGAATGTTGTCGCGTGCTCGAGCACTTGCACACGATGGCGTGTTATCACTTTCACCTTCTCTTGAGAATATGCTCCTCAATTCAAACTTGGACGCGAAGGGTTATGCTGCTCTCAACGACGCACATGTCCGGGTCGCTTTGCCAGACTGGGCTGAACACGATGATTCCATTTTGTCCCATTATGCGATGCGCCTGCTCTCTCGTCGAGATTTCCACAAGTCTCTACGAATAGAAGGCCTGAGTACTGAAATGGTCTCCGTCGTTTTGCCACGATTGGAGGCACTTGTTGCGGAAGCGGGATACGATCCAAATATTGATGTCATAACAGCT
Organism: Candidatus Poseidoniaceae archaeon; assembly: GCA_938075675.1. Classification (GTDB taxonomy): domain Archaea; phylum Thermoplasmatota; class Poseidoniia; order Poseidoniales; family Poseidoniaceae; genus MGIIa-L1. The sequence goes on from CALJHE010000003.1 coordinate 77,876, forward strand.
CGCATCTCCAAGCGTGGTTACATGCCGTATGAACAAGGAATTCTTCTTGAAGACGGAAGAGATGCTGCAGACCATTCCCCCCTCGTTCGTTCACTCACCCAACCCAATGAGCGAGCGCTGATTTTCGTCCCCGATGCGATTCGTGATGAACTTGAATTGAGTGTCCGTGAGTGGGTCAAACCTTCACAATCCTCGCTCGCCCAGTTTGAATGATGTAGGGTTAAGTTCATGTCTTGTGCTCTTTCCCTCGACGCAGGGGCCCGTAGCTTAGTTGGTTGGAGCACCCGGCTCATAACCGGGGGGTCAGGGGTTCAAGTCCCTTCGGGCCCACTTTTTAATCCCCGTCCGTTGGCTATTTTCTGAGCCATCACGGCGCAACGGTTATGAGGGTCTCATTACTGGGGTTGTTTGACAGGTGGTCTATATGTTGAAGCGTGCTCTGTTCCTTCTCGCCCTTTACCTATGCTCGGTTATGATTGTTGCAGTTCCTGCTTCAGCTCAAGCACCGACCGCTGCAATTTCTCTTTCCTGCGCTCCAATTTCAATTAACATCGAAGTTAAGCCTGGTTCGACGTACAACGGTTTCACCACCTGTACCGCTAGCAATCCTACAACTTGGCAAGAGAAAATCAGCATTCTTGTAACCAGTGACGGATTAGCGACTGCCGCTCCTGGTGACATGTACATCGGCGCAGGTGCAGAAGTCGATTTCCAGATTTCAGTTCGTGCTACACCTTACATGGTTATGCAAAGCCGAACACTCTCAGTCTCTGCTACGGTGCAAGAAATTAACAGTCTACCACCGCCAAACGTTGCATCGTCACAGAACAACATGATTGTCAACATCATGCAGTATTCTTTGGTTCAGGTTGAAGCAGTCGAACCTTTCGTACAGTTGATGCCGAAGAAAGACAAGAACTTCGAATTCAAAGTTTACAATCTCGGTAATCAAATAGATTTCATGAAGGTAGGAATTACAGAATCAAGCCGTGAGAACCTCGAAGAAGCAGGGTTCACGATCAACTTGCCAGCAGTGAAGGTTCAGATTGACGCAATCCCAACAGCAACGAAGGTTCGAGTTATGGCCCGTACCCCTAAGACGCAAGGTTGGAGTGACGCATACCACGTTCTCGACTTTTACGCTGAATCTGAATTCGCTTGTAACAACGGTGGATGTATCCGAGAATCTCAAATGATTACTGTGTATGTCCGTGGTGTCTATCTCCCCGGTTTCGAAATCGTTCCGGCAATCTCGATGATTGCACTGGCAGCAGCAGTTGCTGGCCGGCGTTTCGTTGAAGAGCGTGAAGAAGACGAAGAAAACGTCGTCTGGTACGAGTCAGCCCCCGGCCTGTGACGGCTCGTGAACAAACCTTCGACAATCCTGTCGAAGCATGAACTTGTAGGGGTCGCTTTGATAATCCCCACCGTTTAACGACCTCATAACAGGGATTGCTATGAGTGGATTACTTGACAAAGCCAACGCATCGAAAACCGAATCGGAACCAACCCAAGTGACTGTTGTTGCTGAAAAGGTGACTATCGTTTCTCAGCAACCTGCTGCACAAATTTCATCCTCAGTAAGTTCCCAAGGTCCAGACACTCCACTTCGACTTACCATTGCAGGTTGGATCACGATTTTTATTGGAGGCATTTTTGCTTTACAAGGCGGCGGAATGGGCATTCTTGTCGTACTTGCTGTTTTGGTTGTAGGGACTGGACTTCTTGTTCAGTCTGAACGAATGGCCGACCGTGAAATGAATACCATCAAACTCGGAATCTCGATTTTCATCGCAGTCCTCGTTGCTGCAGGCCCGTATGCTGCTTTTTACCTCGTGCCTGCCGATACATCGCTGGCACTGACCGAAATCAATGTGAGTGAAGAATCGGATGAACTTACATTTTACGTCCGTGGTTCTTTTGACTCAGCATCAGCAACCATTACGCTTGATGGAGAATCGTTGTGGTCGGACACTTTGCAGTTGAACAATGACCGAGCCAAATTCAAAGCGCCCCTCGCAGCATTCTTTTCCGGCAATGCTCAAGATTATCGCCTTGCATCAATGAATGAATACATCATCGAAGTCTCTTCGAACGACGGTCAATCGAAAACAGCTGAAATCACACCAGCACTTCTCAACCGTGAGGTTCTAAATTCAGGCGCTCGTATTTCAGAAGTTCTTCGTACTCAAACCTCTGGCAGTGGAAGTCAAGCAACGACCACTACCACGGTTGAGGGTGTCATTGTGGAATCCATTATGGGTCTCTTTGCACCGGGTGAAAGCCCCCAAGACAATGGAGAACATTCGATGACCAATCTTGCACTGACGCCGGTTGCGTCTGATTACACCGTTCAACTTCGAGTCAAGAAAGGCAGCACGACAGAATACAGTTCTCCGATGATTGAAGTGAACGGTTTTGATGCAACGTGGACCAGTTCAGTGGATGGCGCCAAAAGCGGTAAAACAAACGGCTGGCTTGGCCTTCCTGGGACTGCAATGGACAACTGGGCAGGCGGTAGCGGTGCTACAGAATTCCTCGACAAGGACTCATTTTACGATGAGGCAGGTTGCTATACTTTTGAAATCGTCATCACCAACGAATTCTACGCAGGCATGACTGATGTCGACTCAGATGCAACTGGAATTACTGTCAGCAGTAACTCCTGGCAACTCAACTTTGACGGCGAAAATGAGCAACGAACGATGGAAGTTTGCTGAACAACTCGACTCTTAAGCGAACGGTTACTTACATCCAAAGGAAGTTTGCTGAAGTCGTAATGGACGAACGGCAGGCCTAGTCCTCTTGCTTTGCAGAATCATCTTCCTCAGTTTCAGTGTCTTTCGCTTCTTCCGCCTCTTCAGTACCGGTTTCCTCAGGTATTGGCTCTGCTACATCACCGTAGTTCGAGTCTTTGGATGTCGCACGCAGTGATAGCATTGCACTGGCTCCGATGATAATCAACGCTAGTATGCCATAGACAACGAGTGGTTGGTCTTCAGTCTCGTCGCCAATGTACCATCCGACTTCTTGTGAATTGGCGCCTTGAGTGTTCGTGATGTCCTCGGAAATCGATCTGAGTATATTCGGAATTAATGTTCTGCAATTCAGAACTTGCGGTCCATCTGTATTTGTCCTCCAAGATACTGCAAGGTTCTTTTCTTCACCAGGTGCAAGTGAAGTGGTCAGCGTTGTCGTATCGGCTAAGTCATCCCCCACGTAGCACCATATGTTCACGGTCGCTGCGGAGTCGCCAGTATTTCGAACAACTACCTTGGCTCCAATCCATTTGTTCGTATCAGCGGTAGTATCTTCTGTATCGATTGAAACAACTTCGATGTATGGGAGTGGTATGTTGACGACTGCATAAGGGGATTTGGGAGCGGATGTGATAATCGAAAAATCGCCCCACCCGGAAGAAAGTGTCAATGTGATTTCCGCATCTTCGGAGTGGTATTCTCCGTTTTGGTCTACCCATTCGACAATTCTTCTCCATTCACTACCACCAATGTCAATTTGGCCGTTCGCATCGGTAACATCATCTCGGATTGATGCACCGTAACCAATACCCGTTTGGTGAACGGTGGCGTTTGGAGAATTTGTTTGAATGATCCGTTGCGAGAGCAGACGAATCCACGCATCTGTGGTGCCTCCTGTCCCTTGCGAGTTGGTGTAGGAGATTTCCGCATGGTCATGAACGATGATGTCTTCATCGGTACGGCTGCCTTGAATGAAACTGGAATTTACAGAAAGGCTTGAACCGTTTTCAACATGAATCGGGGCGCTTCCAATCAAATCACTCGATTCGATTTCACATACACCGGCACACAAGATATCAGCGCCAAATATGGCACTGTTCTCCATATGCATGGTTCCAAATACCGTCATTGAAAACGAAGCCTCGCTCCAAGTTAGGCTTCCATTGGTTTGATTGATTTCATGAGCGGCGAGTATTGGCATTTCACCGCTGCCAGTATGAAGTGCTTGAAGAGATGTAATCTGAATCGGGAATACATGATAGATGTAAAAATCAACAACAATGTCTGTGCCATCGAGGGGCACTTCAATGGATACAGTGTCTTGGCCTGCGGCATCCACTGTTTGGTCTCCAACGGTGATGTTCATCATTGCGGAAGTCGAGACGGTTTCTTCGAAGTTGAATTGAATCGTCCCAGTCTCAGCAAGATCGCCAAAGTTTAGATGAAACTGACTGTTGTTGGTGAGTGATAATGCCGAATTGATATCTTCTCCAGTTAGTGAACCGTTTAGAATGAGTTGTCCACCATCTTCGACCGTTATTGCATTGTTGGGACCAACAGTCATGTCGGCGTCGATGGTTAATGTTGCGCCATTTTTCACCAGAACATTTCCGATCATCGCTTGTGATTCCGACCAAGTTTCGTCAGCGTCAATGATTACATCATTACCGTCACTGGGCGGAGCTGCATTTACATTCACCATGCCAGCGAAGGAAGTGAAAATCAAGAGTATCATCAGTGTCAAAGCAGTTCGCATGATAACACTCACACTGTGGTGTTTTATAGGCTTCTCTCCGGAATCAATAGGGCACATCTTTCCATCCAATTTTGTAACCTAGAAGGTTGAATGAACGATGAAGTATAGGTGTAATGGCGACCAAGGCCACCATTGGGAGTAAGAGTTCTGAGTCGGCAAGTATGGACGTGCCGAGGAATAATTGGCCCGCTAAGAACACCATTATCGCAAAAGGAAGAGTGTCCAAAAGAGGTGCCTTCGAAGAGATGTCACCTTCTCGCTTAAGTCCGCGACGGCGTTTGACAAATGAACCGCTGCTGTCTCCGACTAGGCAGAAGAATCCGAGGAACGTCCCGAGAATGAACGCAGTCATATGGTCGCCTCCGAGACTGAACCATGTTCCTTCAGCACCTTGCAATGGGTGGGTGAAAATACCATTTTCTCCGATAGCGGCTCCTGAGGCGGGAATGTCACCCATAAGCGAGACAATGAGGACGCTGAGCAGGCCGGAAGTGAGCGAGCCTCCAATCAATCCATTCCATGTTTTTCCATCGCCAAGAATACGGTTTCCGTCGCTAAGTGTGCGGCCACCATCGATAGGCCAAGGCCCATATCCCGTTTTTGGCAACCACTTGCCCCACAGCATGGCAAAGGTGTTAGCGAGGAATCCTGGCATATACAACCAGAGCGTTAGGATACAGAGTTCTAAAAATTGCATGAAGCTCACCAAGGCTTGGACCTTTACATGTCACGCTTGGTGGGCGGTCTTTGAAGCATCCCCTTTGTTCGAGTGATTTTGCGTCAAATGTCCAAACCTCTCTCACGATGAGATTATGTGATGGCAAGGGTGGAGTACAAACATGGCTGGGAAGGTTGTACTTGTTGTCGGCGGTGGTGGGAGAGAACACGCACTTTGCATGGGTCTTTCACAATCTCGCCATGTGTCGCAGTTGCATTGTACACCCGGCAATGCAGGGACTGCATCTCTCGGAACAAACCATTCGGTTTCTGCATCCGACATCACAGGTTTACTTCGTCTCGCTCAAGAGTTATCTGCGGACCTTGTCGTTGCAGGACCGGAAGCACCGTTGTGCGCAGGACTGGCTGACGAACTTTCAGTACATGGAATTCCTTGTTTTGGACCTGTTAAGGCTCTTGCCCATCTTGAGGGTTCGAAACTTCACGCGAAAGAGGTCATGCGTGCAGCAAATGTTCCGACTGCGGCCTTTCACGTACTGGAGCACGGAAGTGATATCGACGCTGCTTTGAGTGATTTTTCTGGACAACCATGGGTCGTTAAGCGAGATGTGTTGGCTGGCGGCAAAGGAGTTGTTGTTACCGAAGACCGTGCTGAGGCATTGTCCTTCATCCAATCTTCAATTGAAACCGATGGAAGGGTTTTGCTGGAAGAATTCCTTCCGGGTGAGGAGGCGAGTATGTTGGTCGTCATGGATGGATCTGGTTTCGTCTGTCTCCCTGCCAGTCAAGACCACAAAAGAGCATACGATGGGGACAAAGGGCCAAATACGGGTGGAATGGGTGCGTACTGTCCCGCACCAGTTGTCACAAATGAGATACGTGATTTGACCGTTCAAACCATCATTGAACCGATGCATGCTTACCTGTGTGCTGCGGAGCAACCCTATCGTGGTGTGCTTTACGTTGGCCTCATGATTCCAGAATCCGGACGTCCAAATGTGGTCGAATTCAATGTCCGATTTGGTGACCCCGAATGCCAAATCACACTGCCCCTCATCGAGTCTGACTTGTTCGAATTGCTGAATGCAGCAGCCACAGACGACCTCTCGAAACTTGAGGTTAAGTTTAGTACTCTTCATGCTGCAACGGTGGTATTGGCTGCTGAAGGGTATCCAAGTTCTCCAGTCAAGGGTCGCACTGTTCGAGGTGCTGAATCCGGGCCAATTTCATCTCCAAACGGCAAGGCATGGGTCAGTCATGCAGGAACTGCTCGAGGCTTGAACGGTGAATTAATTTCAACCGGTGGGCGAGTACTTGCATGCAGTGCCACCGGTCCGACGCTCAAAGTTGCAGTGGAGATGGCATATTCTCTTCTTGATACTATTGAACTTGAAGGGTCTCACTACAGAACAGACATCGGTTTCCGTGCTTTGTGAGTCGTTTTGGCACTTACTTTTTACCGTTTAAATCGACATCCGAAACAGCGCTCAATGTGATGCAGCAAGGCATTCATCTGTTGTCCTTTCAGCGGAGTCATTAAAAGAGGCTCTAAAGTGGCGAAGACGCTTCAGCCTTGCTGCTGTCGCGCAAACACCTTTGAGGGAAAAAATATGGAACAAATAACTGGCACAAAAAGCACTGCGCCAGCGGCACCGTTGGGATGGCTTATCGCCCCCCTAGCAGTTCTGCTCGCACTCGCAGCTATCAAGCTCGTCGGCATTGACTTCGAGCTTACCGCAGATAACTTGGCACCGATGTTGATCGTCGGCGCCGCAGGCATCCTGGGTCTGGTCCCGTCGATGCTTGACCAATCCAAATCCGCATCAGTTTCCAAGGCCACTCTTTCCCTCTCCACTTTGGCCGTGGCGCTTATCGGTGCTCAGGCAATTTACATGCTTGACCATGGAGCATTCTCTGGTCTCCTGTTTGCTTTCGTTACGTTTGGCGTTCATTTCATGAGCAGCCGTGGCCGACACGAACTTGCGACCATCATCGTATTCATCGCTATGGGTGTAAACGTTGGAATGTTCATCGCATCTGATGCACTCACCACGCTACCTGAGATTTACAATCTGGCAGCAGAGGGTGAACAACAAAGTTTGGTTTCAACATTCAACTTGAAAAACCAGGCTGTAGGCTACCTCTTCTTCTCACACCTTACAGTTTTTACTCTCGTCGGTGTGTTGGTTGCAACCCTCGCCCGGGGTGTAATTACTCCTGTTGGTGAAGCCGGTTGGTTCAGTTTCTTGAACAACGATACGAGTTCAAAGTTCAACAAGAACAACCTTCCTCTACAAATTGCATTGACCGTTTGGGCTTTGGCTCACATCGGCAGTCTTTGGCACTTTGAGACTGTTAGCATTGCTGACAAACTCGGAATTACTTCAGCAGCAGATTACCACGGCATCGTTGGCTATTGGCAAGCGTTCTTCACTGGAATTGTGGCAATTGTTGTTGCAGGTATGTACTCAGAACGATGGCACACTCGTGCCATGACCCTCGGTTCTCTATGGGTGCTCTACGTTGTTTCGTCTTGGTACGATGCAGGAATGTTTTCGATGGATCTCCTCGAAGGCAACTGGGGCAGTTTGATTTGGCTCGGACTTACCTTCTTCATCGGCGTCGGTATTTACTCAATTTCAACCCACGAAAAGTGGGGTGGCTGGGTTAACCGTGACGATCACGAATACTCCGGCGCTCGTAAGTTCTGGAATCAACACTGGTCCAGTGTACTGATTGGTCTCGCATTCTTCTTTGGTTTAGTCATCCGAACACAATGGTATGTTGTACCATCAATGAACGCTTTCGGAACCGGAAACTGGGACATGACCGGGGGTTCTGACCCTTGGTACATGAAGCGTGTCGTCGATTACATTCTAGCAAACAACGCACACCTTATTTTCGATGCAGACCGCTCCTATCCAATAGGTGGGATCAACCCTCGACCTCCGATTTTCACTTGGTCTGTTGCAGTTGTTGCAACGCTTCTTGAACCGTTCTTTAGCAACGGTGATGCAGTTTGGTGGGCTATACTCTCCCTTCCTGCAATTTACGGTGCTCTCACCATTCTACCGGTGGCTTACATCGCACGTGAACACATCAACGAAAAGGCTGCAGTTGTCGCTGCTTGGCTGATTGCTTTCATGCCGGCTCACGTGAGTCACACGACATGGGCACTTGCTGACCACGACGCTTTCATCATGCTCTTCATCACACTCGGATTCATGTTCTGGCTTCGAGCGGTGAAGTATGCAGGTAGCGAGCGATTGTTGCGCTCCTCATCCCCATCGGCTTTGTCATTCATAAACGCATTTACCGCCGTCACGCAAGAACGCCGTGCCGCACTATCAGCCGCAGTTCTTGCCGGTGTGAGTTTCGGTATCGTTTCGCTTGGGTGGAAAGGTTTCGTCGTCGGTCCGTCAATTATCTTCCTGGCATACGCTGCTCAGGTCGCACTCAACATGTTCCGCCGCCGAGATTCAACGACACTCAACGTCTTGTTCCTCACCATGCTTGCTGTGAACTTCTTGATGGCCCTTCCTTTCTATGGTCACCCTCAAATCGACCTCATGCTTGATGGAACTGGCCTTCAACCGTTCTTGTTTATCGTGATCTTTACGCTAGCAATCAGTTTCGTTACCACTGGATTCCGTGACAAGCCATGGTTGCTTGTCCTCGGTGTTCTTGCTGGAACTGGAACAATTTTCTTCATTGTATTGTGGCTCCTCAAAGAAGCGAACCTCTCCAATGCTTGGGATGTCCTTTTCACCGGCAGTGGCTATTTCACGAAGACCAAGATTTTCGGAACTGTTGCTGAAGCAAATGCCCCAAACCGTGGACAGTTGTTTGCACAATTCGGACCGATTACCTTTGTCCTTTCACTTGTTATGGGTATTCTCTGCATTTGGTCGGCTCTACGTGATCGAAAGCAAACAAAGCTCGTATTTGGCGTCTGGATTCTCGCTGCCTCGTTCATGGCTTGGACTGCAGCACGTTTCATGTTCAATGCAACACCTGCAATTGCAGTTCTCGGCGCTTGGGGAATTGTTTCCCTTTGGAAGTGGGCAAACTGGGAAGGCATGGTTAAAACATGGAAGAAGATGGGAATTCGTTCTCCAGAAGACCGTATCCGTGGTGCACGCAAGGCCCTTTGGCGCACTCCTTCCTTCTCTGCAATCATGCTCGTCATGATTATGTTGTTTGGACAACAGTTCACCTATGGTCTTGATGCTGCTATCCCTTCCAGCAACAATGCAGAAGACGATATTGATGAAACAATTTACAACCTCATCCCTGATGTATTCCGCTGGGAAATCGGCGGTTTTTCGTTACTTGACGACAGTACTTACGACGGAAACTGGTATCTCGGTTCTTTCGGTTCTGGATTTAATGACAACGGCTGGAACTCGGCATATGAGTGGCTTGCTGAACAGGATCAAGACATGAAATATTCTGAGCGCCCTGCCTTCGTCTCTTGGTGGGACTATGGTTTCCAAGCCCTCGATACTGGTGAGCATCCGTCTGTATCCGATAACTTCCAAACAGGAATTCCTGCTACCGGTAACATGTTACTTGCTCGAAGCCAAGAAGACCTCGTATCGATGTTTATTTGGCAACTCGGTCAAGGCGACTTGACTTACAATGTGGCGAACACAGGGAACTCAGAGTTTACAAACGGTTACCAGAGCATCGTCGGGTCATACCTCACCGCCGAGCAAATGAAAATCTTCAACGAAATTTCGACCAGTGTCGATACCGATGAAAGAGTTTCATTTGCAAAGTTAAACAGCTACGAAGTCTATCGCACGAACGACGATACAGTCTTGGCGAGAGGATACCATCATACCGACGGAGTGTTTGATGACTCTACACAGTACTGGAGAGTTTACGATGAAGGGGAACGCCTCCTTTGTACCGATTCGCTTTCCACTACATGTGTTGATGGTGACTGGTCTTCAGAAGCAGAAGCGGAAAACACCTTCTCGAACAATATTCGTACTGGAAATGACAACATCAATCGGGTCACTCACTACATTATCGGAGACTATTGGTACACCGCTGACCTCATCGAGGAATATGGATCTGTATCCACAAACCTCCACCGGTCAAACACAAGATTGGCACTCACCGTTCAACTCCTCTCCAACAGCCTCGACTCAGGAGATATCATTGACATGTATGACGATCTCATCAACATGGAAGGCTATTACACCGTACAAGATTACGACGGTGCACCAGGCGAAACAGTTGACCGTGACCACGAAATCCGCTACTATGCTATCGATAACCGGTTGTACCCTCGTGCGGGACGTTACACTGCCGACATGAACTACAACCAAGGTCAACCCATGGGAATCTTTGGCGCACCGACGATTCTTAGCGGCCAAGATGTTTCCACTTACATGGATGAAGTCTACGAAACCATCCGTGGCGAATTCCCAGACGAAATGACCCGTGCTGAAGTTGACGAAGCGATTACCCAAGATTTCCTTAACCAACAATCTGGTGCAGATATCGATCCGCTGCAAGTCCAAGACGTCCGTGTCGACCACAATTCTGCGTTCTTCGACACCATGCTCGCACGAGCATATGTTGGATACGGTGCATCAACGCTAGGCGTAGATGCTGGCTCATCCAACCCTCAACCTGCTCAGCATTTCGGTCAATCCGGTAGCCCCGGAAGCATTTTGAGTCAAGGACTGCCTTTGCCAGGTGCAATGACCAACCACTTCGTTATCTCGAACTGGTACTCACCTGAAGCAAACTCTTCGGTTACCGCAGAAGAGCAAACAGTAGGTATCTCCTCAACCAACACATTGGTTAAGATTCTCAAGTACTACTCCGGTGCAGAAATATCCGGTCAAGTCACCATGTCTGATAATGGACAGCCATTGCCTGGTGTTCGCTTGCTTATTGAGCGAGACGCATTCTCCGGTGAAGGTGCAGAAGATTTGGACCCAGATACATACTGGGTCCCAATTGGCTTTACAGATGCTGATGAAAACGGCCAATGGTCGTTCGATGCACCTGCTGGTCGAATCCGTGTCAGCGTATACGCTGGCGACTTCGACCCAACTGTTGCGCAAGACAACATCCGCTCTGGTGCATTCTCGCAAGGTCTTGGGGACATCCTAACAGAAACCAACGACGATCGAACCATCAACGACATTACGGCCATCCTCGGCGAAGTTGCGAACATGAGTTGGCTCGGTGAAAACCAACACAACATCACTGCTGAGCAAGCAGACAGCAACGCTCCAGTCGGTGCCGATTTCGACATCGCAGTTGAAAGCAGCGGTATCTCTGGAGAAGTGACATGGAGTGGCCATGAATCATTCGACGGCGATGCACTGGTGAGTACAGAGTTCATTCTGCGCAACATTTGGTCATTGACCGACAATTACACACTGACGACCACCAACGGCTCTTTCACTTCATCCGACAGCAGAATCCTGCAGGGCTCTGGAGAAGCAACCTTTGTCGAAAACGGTACATTTGAAAGCGATGGTGTCGCCTTTGCAGACGACTTTACTGGAACCTTTACCCGTTCCATCGGCGATAAGCGAGTTTACACCAGTAACGGTACATGGGACGGTAAAGGAACACTTCTTGCTTCATGGATCGCTGAAGAGAATGTCTTGGATTGCTTGGATAACGAAACAGCACCTATGCCTGAAAATTCCACAGTATGTATTCAGGACAGCACAACTTCACCGGTCACATACTTGTTGGATGGCGCTGTTGAAGCAAACGGTCGTTTGACTTCCGATGGCATCTCGACTCTGGTTACAGAACACGTTGGTGATTCGTTTGAAGCAACAGGTTCTTTCGAAGGCACTGGTACTCTCAACGGCACAGGCTTATTCATTGGTGTTGGATCTTTCAGCGGTGAAATGGTTCAGCCTGGTTCATTCTACCTCACCGGTCTTTTACCTGGTGTTTACAACATGATTGCTCAACTTGACAACGGCAAAGAAGTTCTCCTTCCAGACCCAGTCAATGTTGGCATTTCTCCATCGTATGACCTTGCCATGACAATGCCTGGCTCCATCTTTGAAGATACACTGCAAGATTTCTATGAAGAAAAGCTTGTCAATGAAGTCATTGAATGGGTTGATACAGACCTCGGAATGGATTCATTGGTCGAAATACACACCGATGAGGATGGAAACTTCTCGTATGGTCCTATCGCATCTGGAGAATACTTCTACCGCGTTGACATCGACAACGATGGCTGGTATGAACTAAACGAAACGATTTATGCACGTGGTGAATCTGAAAACTTCACACTCGCTATGGATGTACCTGAGATGTACGACATCTCTCTACAGTTGACATCACCAGTTGACCCACAAACGCAAACTCCGTATGCGGATGTGGCTCAAAGAGTCGTCACATTTACCAATTCAGACCCACTGTTCGGTCCCCTCAATGCAACTTCTGATGAAACCGGGATGGTTTACATCGAACTGCCAATGGGTGCGTACACAATATCTGACGAATCTGGCGATGACTACATTCTGTTCGATTATGTTGAACTCAACAATGAAGACGTCACCATGAGCAGTGCCTATGCAATTGCAACCTACGTCAATGGTAGTATTCGTGCTCCTGACGGCGGTTTGTTCTCCGCTGAATACACCTATGCTGACTGGGCTGCTCAAGAGGCAGTTTACAAGTTTGAACAAAGCCAACCAGCATCAGGTCTTGAAGTCAATTTCGTTGCCAACGACCTCGCCTTTTCAACAACCGTTGAAACGGATGGAAATTTCAGCATGCGCCTGCCAAGTGGAAACACCTTCCACATGACAACACTTAGCCTTGTTTCCCAGATGTCTTCTGGTCAACTTGTGGTTTTGAGCGGAGATGCAGAGATGGATATCGGACTCATGTACCTCGAGCCGACCGTCGCAACGATGGGTCTTGTCTACCTCTACGACAACACTTCGCTCTGGGATGGACTCGCACCAGGATATGCTGCACAAGAAGTCGTGGCAACTGATTCAACCGGACTTGAGTGGAGAACAACCATTGACGACCAAGGTGGCTTTGCATTCGACCTCCAACCAGGCGACTGGGATTTCACAGTTGATGAAGAACTGCTCAATTCGACGACTGTAACGGACTACGCAATCCTCGATAACGAAGGAATTGCTCCGAACTCTGTTGAATTGTTTGTCAGTCCGGAACCGTTGACTATTGAACTCAATATCTTCATGGACTCTGGAGGAGATGGTATCTTCGCAAACGGAACTGCTGTGACTCCAGCGTTCTCGTTGATTCCACTCAATAACCACGGACAACAGTACAACTTTACTTCGAATGACTACACTGCAGCTGGGAACATTTCCGTTGTCTTAGAGCCGGGACTGTACAGTATCGATTTCAACGAAACCGCAGCCGACGATGAGAACGCAACGGATTACAACCTACTCGGCGATTCAACCTTTGAGACAATGATTGTTGGAATTGAAGCATATGAAGACGCTGTTTCGTTTGCTCTACGCAATGAATACCTTGTAACCGGACAACTTTCAAACTCGTCCGGTGACGGTGTCGAAAAGCAATTCTTGCTCCGAAACGATGCTGACGACTTGTGGCACAACATCGCATCTGACGTGAATGGAAGTTTTGCCTCCTACGTCCCTGCGGGCGATTGGGTGGCTATTGTCGCACCGTTCTCTGCGTCCAATGAATCCATGGAAACCTACCGTGAGGCGTTCACAGTCAGCGAAGACTCTTCTTTGCGTACTGGATTGAACTTTACTTCCATCGAAGTGGTCACATTGAACTTCCAAGTACAGGAATTGAACACCGACTCGAACATGAGCGATGTCCGTATCACGCTTGTGAGTCATGACGGATTTGGAAACATTACGCTTTCGAAGTCGGACCAATTTGGTAATGTTAGCGAAACCATCATGCCCGGTACTTGGAGCATGTTCCTGAATCAAACAGAACCTCAGCGCCAATGGAGTCTCGACACATTCGATGCTCCTTTCTCCACTGACAACGCTGTTGATGGTGTTCTCGAACTTGGCATTGTTTCACCTGAACTCATGGTTGAAATCGGCGGTAAAGTCTTCTGGGACCTTAACGACGACGATCTTCCTGGTGGTACAGAGGGTATTGCCAACACCACGGTAAGTATTACTGGCTTGAACAACACTGAGATTGATACCAATGTCACAACCGATGAATTCGGTGTTTGGTCATTGCTTGTACCGATTCAAGACGAGTACCAAGTTTCAGTTTCGAAGGAAGGATTCAGTACTGAAGTCTACAATGTGTCGAATACCAGTGCTTACCCCGTCTATGCAGTCCCTGAATCATATGATATCGAGATGACAGCAGGAAACGTTACTGTTTCTGGGAACGTCACTGACATCAATGACGCTGAGCGACTGAATGGCTCGATCGTTACATTGTACCCGAGTACTGGTATGGTCGGAGAGACAATTGTTGTTGAATCTCAATTTAATAACGATGAACTCACTTGGTCTGCAGTCATTTCACCTGGTGAATGGATTGTTGTTGTTACCGAAGCAAACCCTGGCGAAAACGGCGGTGGAGTTGCAATTGGTCTTCTTGACGCTAGCATCTCCGAAGGCGCAACTCTTGACCTCGAAATGTCACTTGGTGGTTGGCTCGACCTTTCCACCTCTTGGACCGACATCAAACTCGATGAATATCACGCTGGTTCATCCAGTAATGGCTCGATTTACATGAACGAGACTGCAGTTGTGACCATGACCATCGGTGACGACTTGGAATGGGACTTGCCGGTTGGAGAGGATGGGACAATCAGCGTCCTCATGCCAGCATCTGAGATTGAGATGGACTCTTCTTTCACCACGATTCAGCATGACTTGCAACTTGAGATGGAATACATCGGCGGTGCAGTAACACTCGTCGCTGAAGGTCGCTCACCAGTTTCTTTGTCGTACACACGAAGCATCAACTCTGATACCTCGATTAGTATGGTTGAAGGAAGTGTAACTGGTGCAACCGTTGATTCTGAGCTGGCATTTACTGCGATTGAAGAAGGAGAGGGATACCAGCAGATTGAATTCGAACTTCAGTTGAATTACGAAGGAACGGAAACTGTTCAAGTCTTCGATGTCCTTGGACAAATTCTTGTTGCTCCTGATGAAGCTGACTGGACGATTGAGTTCAAGAACGGTTCGAGCTATGAGGATTCATACGAAGTCTCCCTTGGAATCGGAAACAGTACCGACGATACAACTGTTCAGTCCTCGGCAACAGTTGGTGTCCGAATCACTGTAGCCAATCAATCATCGGCTTGGCATCTTGAAGACCCTCACACACTGAAGGTTCGTATGCTAACTGATAGCACTCCATCAAGTGAAATCTCAGTTACCGTTCAAGTGCCTCAAATCTACGGATTGGAAACTTCTGAAGAAGACGAATCCGTCGGTATTGGTGCAGGCGGAAGCAGTATGTTTGGGTTTGTACTTGAGAACACTGGCAACGGTGACGACTCTTACACCATTGAACTCTCAGATAATATCCCGGAAGGCTGGGAAGTAACTCCGATGAGTTCGGTGATCACCATCGCTAAGGGCGACACACGCTCGCAGATGTTCACTGCATTCGCTCCAGATGATTTTGATTCTGGTTCAAAGGTTGTAACTGTCACCGTAACGAGTGAAAACGGCATCAATACCACTTCATTCGATGTGGAAATTGTCAAGGCCAGTATTGTACTCAAGGATGTCGACCAAGGAACAATCCAAGAAATGTCAAACATATACGCGAATCGAGCTGGTAAACTGATTATTCCAATCGAGAACATTGGCAAATTGGGCAGTGACGATATTGTAGTTTCTGCTAGCATACAAGGCGGTCGAACCCTAGGTGCTCAAACCGTTTCGATCGCTCCAGAGGGAATGACAAACGTCACATTCGACATGGAGGCTTCCGATGCATCTGGCCTAGTACGATTCGATGTACGTGTTGAAATCGTTGGCGAAGACAGTGAATTTACCGACAGTGCTGTTCAAGAGTTTGATTTCAGTATCGAGTATGCGATTGATGAGTCGAATGAAGATTCCAATTCCGACTGGTTTACCTTTGTCATCGTACTTCTCGGTGCCTTGGTGCTCTACGGAGGTGTTCGCATCTCCCGACGCAGTAACAAGGGCTCACGGTTCTGATTTCAGACAACCCATTATATCCAGAGTTCCGAGTGAACCTGCATAGGGGGGGTAGCAATGGAAGGGCTTGACAATGTGGAACTGCTTCCTGAGCCTGAGGATTCACGTATACTTTCTGTTGTAGATCCCGCTGTTGTAGGATTCCAAGACCAGTGGCGGTCAGAAGTTACTGGCTGGGCTCCAATGCAGGCTGTGCCAGTACCCCGCATACGCCGGCGTAAGATGCTCGTAACCAACGGCGTCGCCTTCTCTGTTCTTGTCATTCTGCTGCTGTATGTTTGGAATTCTGGACTGCTCTTCCTTGAGATTCCTCCTCCAAAATCGGAATGGGCTGTCGAACAGTCTCAATTTTCGGATTTATCTGATATTGGCTTGTCCGGTGAAGGCGTTCGAGTCTGTATGGTTGACACTGGAATAGATCTCAGTAATCCGGCATTTTCGAATCTGCAGGTTACATTCAAGGACATGATCGGTACTTCTACCTCACCGGTAGACTACGGGTATGTTGCCCACGGGACGTTGATGGCAGGGATTCTTGTTTCGAATGATCATCAGCTCGGTGTAGCGCCGAACGTTGACCTTGCGATGGTAGCGGCTCTTGGCTCTGATGAGGATGACATGAACAGCGGTTCTGAAGACACAGTTGCCCGCTCAATTCGCTGGTGTCAAGATGAATATCAAGCACACATCATATCACTCTCCTTAGGTGGGGAGCAGAATGTTGAGATGCATACCGAGGGAAGCAGTGTCTCTGCTGTCCGAAGAGCAGTTGACTCGGGAATTTTCGTCGTTGCCGCTGCAGGTAACGATGGCGGTGGAAGCGATGACGGTTTGGTATCTGTTCCCGGTAATGTCCCTCGAGTCATTACCGTAGGCGCCTCTACCGAGTCTCAGAGTGTTTGGGCAAACTCTTCATCTGGGTCACAATCCTTGGTGAACGGTGAACAGCGGCAACACCCTCACATGAAACCAGAAGTAATTGCTCCTGGCGAGAATATAATCAGCACTGGTATCGGCGACACTTGGTTTTCCAGCAGTGGGACATCAGATTCAACGGTGTTTGTCACTGGTGCGCTGTCGCTTCTACTCGAGGCGTTCCCCGAATACAAGGCGACATCAGAATCAGACGGATCATGTATAGATGCAGTGAAGAACGCACTCATGGAATCAGCTTTGAAATACGACAATACTACAACACACGATGACCGATGGGGATACGGTCAATTACAGGCTTTGGACTGGTATTCTTACCTTGATAATCAATCACCTGTGTGTTCGTTTTCCGATTAAAGGCTGTGCTAAGTTGAATTTTCTGCACACTATCTCTCGGATATTTTGATACTTTAAATCATATATGATATTTATGAACTTAAAAGTTTGATATTCTTTATCAATATTGATACTCTTAAACTGACGATTGAGGCGCAGTATTATATTCTTGGTGGCTATGGAGAGTAGCAGAGGTGTCTATTTTGAAGAACACAACATCACACAAGAGCATATCGCTGGTCGCACTCCTTTTGCTTTCAACGCTAACAGGGCTTATTGCTATACCAACTGCATCTGCAGTGAATGAAACCAAGTCTGGAATCATTACCGGAACTGAAACTTGGACAGGGACCATGAACCTTAACGGCGACGTTGTTGTTGCTGAAGGCGCTAAGCTTGTTGTCAACGCCGGGACAGTGATCAATATCCCATACGGTTACTACATCGACGTCGAAGGTGCAATCTGTATCGGTGACAGTGCTTGTGGTGCGAGTTCTGGCTCATCAGGCAATCAAGCTCGGTTCATATGGTCGACTCCTACCGATTATACCATCCAAGGCCGATGCTACTCCAACAGCACAAGCAATCCAAACTACAACAGCGATACTGCTTGCGGATCAGGCATGATTATTCGCTCAACGATTGACCAGGCGATTACTTCGCTGAAGTATGCACATTTTGAAAACGCATACGGTCATCCTTTCGAAACCAACCAAGTGAGTGGTATGCAATACGGTGCCTTGGTTTTCGATGGTTCTACAACCTCTGCACAGGGTCTGTCGTTTGACAACATCAATACTTCGAACGTTATGGCTATCGACCTTGCTGCGCCGAGTATCTCTGATTCCACCTTCACTCTAGGTGTCGATGGAAACGGATACGATGCAGCAGCAGTTCGTGCTTACGGTGCTGGTGCAGGTATTTTGGCTACAATGGAAGTCTCGAACTCTGTTTTTACAGGAGATACTGCTGCAGAATGTGGCAACGATGGTCGTAGCCTAATTTACGTCGAAAGTTCGTACGTAGATTTCTCTAATCTTGAAATCAAGGATAACTCCTATGGATTCTTCATGAAAGAAAGTTCGGGCTCGATTACTGACTCGGATGTTAACGTGAAGTGCAGTGGAATTGACACGAACTCTCACAAAGTCACGGGCACAATCAACCACACCCTTGTCATCAACGATAACACCATTACAACCGCAGATGGTTCTGGAATTACTGCCTATGACGGTGCGATTGTCGTTGCAGAGCGCAACATTATCTCCGGTGCAGCGTCTGGATCAGGCTTTGGTATCCGCTCCTCAACAGTTACCGCAAACAACAACGTCATCGGCCCAATTGGTGGCTGGAACGGATTGTGGATTTACGGAACATCCGATGTTGTTGCGGAGAACAATACCATTCAGGACACAGCCAAAGAAGCTGTTCTCATTGGTGAATACCACTATCTCGACCAAGGATGGAATGTCCCAACACCAACAGCAGCCCGTCTTTACCTCGCCAACAACCAAATTTCAAACAACACGGGTATCTGTAACTCTCAAATGTACGGTGGAGACTTCCAATGCCCTGCAATACACATGTTCATGTCTTCTGCAACCCTGTACGATAACACAGTCACGAACAACGGTGGCGACGGAATGAGAATCAAAGCGAGCATCGTCAATGCTCAACGAAACACCATTGAAGTCTCTGGGTTTGCAGCCAACATTTCACTGTTCGATGATAACTACGGTAACAAGTACGGCTCAATTGCTTACTTCTCTGAGAACACATACACGAATGCGACACAGGTCTACAACATTACCGAATCCCGTGTTACTGTACAGTCTGAATTCATCCCAGATGCGGGCGGTAACGAAATATATCCTGTGCAAATGAGTTGGCTTGGCCCTGAATGTCCATATGTTCTCGATGAGTGTTTGCAAGTTCCTCCAACTTCAATCATGCCTCCAGCCTTCATGCCTTTGGCTCTGGAAGTTGTCGAAAACTCCACAGTGTTCTCGTACGCAAACCTTCAGAACTTCGATTCCTCCAAGATTCACGTTCAGAACCAAAACTCCGCCTGGGGTAGCCAAGTTCGTGAAGGGGAACTTGTTCGATACCAAGTCAAGGCACAAAACAGCAACGTCGTTGACGCAACTGTAATCATCCGAGATGCTTCTGGATTGCCGCTTTACACACTCACCACAGATGCGTTTGGTTTCACGCCAGAAGTTTCACTCCCATCCGACTTCCTCCTCGACCGTAACTGGAATCACAATGTTGGAGAAACAAATGTCCAGATTCCCGGAGTCCTCGATTCCGAAGGCAATCCAGTCTTCATTGACGAAAATTCCTGCGCCGATGGATACGATAATGACGGAGATACCAAGGTCGACTCCGAGGATGGAGATTGTACAGGTGGCCGAGAGTTACCTTTCTACACCGTAGAAGCGTACAAATTTGGAAAGGGTCAGAAGGATTTCAATTTCGTTCTGAGTGGAGCCATCGACGATGTCATTAACCTCGTGAACTTGAAACCAAGCGTCACTGTGACTCAAAACGATGGATATTCATTCGCTACGACTGCCACTCTAACTGGAGGCGCATGGGATGGAATTTCGGGACCATATGCGCTCGACCAAATCGCATATGACAGCCAATTCGGTGTCGTTAAGCGTGTGGAGATTCAACCCCCTGGCTCTACCGATTGGTACAACGCCGTGGACACCTCGGGTGCGAACGGAATGGTTACGAAGTCGACGCATCCGTTCAAAACATGGTCGTTTGAATGGGATTTGTCAGCACATCCAGAGGGTGAGGGAGACGTCACCTTCCGCGTCCGTTCATATGACGGGTTGGACTACTCGCCTGTAGAAGTACGAAAGTACAAACTGAATCTCGTGGCTCCGACAACTCTTGTGAATTCGCCGGCTGATGGTTCATCGCATACCAACGGCAAAGTGACATTCACCGGTACTTCCAGTGATCCGTATTCGGGTACATGGGGCAGCGATATCAAATCCATTTGGTTCGACATCAATGGTCCAAACGGTTACACTGCAAACTTCGATGTATCGGGTTCGACTGCATGGGCATACGACTGGATTTTCCAAGAATTGCAAACAGGGCAGTATGATTTCCGCATCTGGGCATCTGACAGTGATTTCTGCAACACGAAATCCAGCTGGGCTGATTGTGAACACGAAACTCGAACCATCAACATCAATACCGATAACGCAATTCCTTTCGTTCAACTTAGTGAACCACTGAACTCTGACATTCTTCGAGCCAGTGACACTCAACTTATCCAGGGTGTCGCATTGGATAACGATGGGCTGGTGACTCGTGTCGAGATTTCAATCTTTGACCTAGCAAGCGGTACCACTGTAAACAACGGTCCGAATCCTGTGACAAACTTTGCTCCGAACGGTGCATGGTACACAACTTGGGACACATCCGACCTTATCCATGACCAACAATATGAACTGGTCATCAAAGCATGGGACGGAAAGGACTTTTCGAATGAGGAGCGAATCCGTATCACAATCGACAATCCAAGTGACGCAAACAATCTCGTTCCTGAATTCAACTCAACGGGTTGGTCGAGTACCATCACTCTGTTCTGTGACTCAAACCCGACCAAACTCGACCGTTGCAACGGTGGAATCAGCGTCGACTTGATGGATTACTTTTCGGATCCTGATGGTGTCGAAGATGGTAAAACCGATGGGTTGAACTTCGACATCTTTGACGATCCGACCAACTTGGATGATGATTTCTACGGTGATTACCTTACACTTTCCGATAAGGGAGTTGTCAGTTATAACCCCGCATTCGTCACTGGTCTCTCCAACGATGTTTCCGAATGGTCTCTCGTAGGGCTTATGTTTGTTGCTCGTGACGCATACGATTCAGTTGCCTACTCCTACAAGGTCAACGTCGTAGTCGTCGAAGTCTCATTCAGTGTCGTTCGTGACAACTCTGGACCTCTTGGGCCTGACTCTCCTGCATATTTCAGCGGCCAAGGTTTGCCGAACAGTCTGGTTGAGGCTCGTTTCGACAGTCTCAAGGGCGTTCGTATTAACCAAACCCGCGTCAATGCAGATGCAACATGGACAATGGAAATTTCAAGCAGTCAACTTTCGGGCATGGAAGGGACAAGCAACATTATCTTCGAGATGGATGACCAAGTCTATTCAGTCCCTGGCGAGAACACAAACGCTCTCTTCCAACTCAGTGTTGGTGATGGTTCGGAATCCAATTCGAACGTTTGGATGATTGTCGGTGCTGTATTCGGAATCATTGTACTGTTAGGTGCTGGTATGTTCTTCTTCCAAGTCGAGTATGATGACATGGATGAACTTACTGAAATGGCACAAGCTGAACAAGAGGCTGCAACAGCAGACCCTTACGCATGGGCTAAGGCTCGACAAGAGCCAGTGGGCATTCCTGCTGCCGCCGTTGCAACGACTCCGGTCGCTGCTCAAACTGTGGCTGCTGCTGTTCAACCTGCAGCCCCACAGGCATCTCAACATCCAGGATGGATTTGGGACTCGGAGTCCAACAACTGGGTTCCTGATCCAAACTACACTCCCGACCAGTGAAGCATCTTCTGCTCACAGGAGCGGAAGTGTTGAAGAGTAGAAAAACGCGAGGTGAGAATATGTCTGTTCAACCAAAGCCAGGTGTGCAAGAAAGAATACTTCTGCACCTTCTTGATTATTCAGATTTTAAGAACAGTGTCGAAGTTCCTTTTGCTCTCTCCCAAATGGGGATTGCTAACGCAGTAGCGATTGCTCGATCGAACGTGCCTCGGGCAATTGCTGGACTCAAAGACCAAGGTTTGCTTATCGAACGCCAAGCACACGTCACCGGCGTTTCTCGTAAGCGTAAAGCGTACTTTCTCACAGACCCAGGCATGAATGTCTCAGAAGACACCTGGGAAAGGCTTCGTCATTTCCAACTTCGCAGTATAATGGACGATGGAGCGATTATCAATTCCACTCTTGGGGAAATCAACGACCATCTGGAATTTTCTATGCGGCCGGTGGACATTATTCGTTACATGGATGACAACTGCGTTTTGGATACTCGGATTCTCTCAGCAGACTTGGTGGAGCGTGACTTATCCAAACATGTGGAAAAGCAGTTGGTGACCGCGCTTGGAGATTTACCTCGATTACGGCACTTTTACGGTAGGGAAAAAGAACTCGACAATATGGCGAATTTGATTGACGCCCGAGCTACAACACTGCTTATCCCGGGTATTGCAGGTATTGGAAAAACGACAATCGCTTCCAAGTTGATTGAGCGGTTTATGCATCGCCGGAATCTGTTGTATCACAGATGCCAGGATTGGGAAGGTTCTCGCTCGTTCTTCGAGTCGATTGCGGATTGGTTGGCTAACATAGGTGACTCAACCTTTGCAGATTACCTTGCTGCCACACCGGTACCACAACCTGCTGACGCTGCACGTCTCTTGGTTGACTCACTCGAGGGGACTCCAAGCTTGATTGTCATCGATGATTTCCACAAAGTTGCAGACACAACCCTCCACCAGACTTTCCAAGCCATGTCATTGGCTCTGCTTGGTAGTGAAGAGGAAATTGGTCTCGTGATATTCTCCCGTTCGTTCAAGCCCGTTGTCCCAACGAAGGATGCTGAAGGGCGTATTGCGAGTTTGGTTTTACCTCTCGATGGTCTTGATTCAGATGCTGGCCGTCAATTACTCACGAGTTTTGATAACCTGGGTGATGAGCAATGGCTTCACATTCACGGCTTATCGCGTGGCCATCCACTCGTTCTTGAGTTGATTAATCGGGGCGCTTCTGCAGGCGCTTTCCACGAAACCTTGGAAAATTACGTCACCGTGGAAATCTTCTCAAAGTTGAGCGCAGAGCAGAAACGAGTTTTGTCTGCTCTGGCAATTTATCGAGAACCAGTGATTCTGTCTGCACTTGCAGAACAAGGACTTGACACCGACGAACTTGATTCTCTTGTTGAACAAGGATTAGCCCGTCAGGGTGATGTTGATTTTTACGATGTTCACGATTTAATACGAGAGTTCTTGGTTCGTAGTCTCGATGAAAGTACTAAACAAGAATTCCATGCGAAGTGCTGCAACTGGTATGAAAAGCAGACTTCTGCACCTGCAATTTTGATTGAGCACATTTACCACCTCATCCGTTCCGGAAAGGGAGAAGAGGCGGCGGTTCTCATTGCAGAGCAAGGCCGTAATTTGATTGCGCAAGGTCACATGGAACTTCTTGGTTTGATGGAAGGCTTGACTATGGAAGACCTTGATAATCCTATACGCATGCGTGTACGTCAATTACACGGTGAATTGTTGGTTCTTCTTGGGCGGTTTTCAGAAGCAGAGACCGTTTTTGTATCCATCTCTCAACTGGACCCTCAATCGAAAGCGGTTCGGTTGAATGCTGAAGTTCACTCCGCTCTCGCTGATCTTGCGCTCAAGCAGGGTGATGCAGACAAAGCACTTGCCATGCACCGGGAAGCATTGGAGAAGTTCATTGAATGTGGAGATGCAAAAGGAGCAGCCCGATCATACAGCAACATGGGATACCTACTGCGCCGTAAAAATGATGTCTCGAAGGCTCTTGAAGCGTATGGGGAAGTTGAGAAAATCCTCAGTGAATCAGATGGAGTCGAACTGATCGGAACCCAACTGACCCTTGCTCGTGCTTTCCTTGAATTGAATGAGATTGACCGAGCACGAGACCATGCGCTCCAAGCCTTTGAAGTTTCAGACGATGGAAGTGATGTACTGCTTCATGCACGTGCACAAGCCGTACTTGGTCGATACTACGCAAAGGTTGGTGATGCAGATGTTGCTTCACACCACTACACTACGGCCCTGGAGACGATGAGCGTTGCAGGAGATTTGCTTTCACTGGTGGAAATTACTATTCTTCTTGGAGAAGTCCTACAAGATGCAGGGCGAGCAGAAGATGCGATGGAGCACTATCGTGAGGCCCTTGTTATTGCCGAGGCTAACGATCTGCGTATGCAAATTGGAGAACTACTTTCCCGTCTTGGTGGTGTTGCCCCTGATAAGCGTCGAAGAATGGAATATTTGCAAAGAGCCCTTGCGGTATTCCGCGAACTTGGTGCAAAGTCAAGGATGCGTGATGTCCAAGCCCAAGTCCATGCAGCAGTCATGGGTCGCTGAATTATTCGTACGATTGCGGTCGGTCGTACTGCAATGATGTGACGCCGTCTGAGTGAACAACCCAAACCGAAGTTACTCCCGCCAATACGATGGTTCCTTCGTGGGATCCCGCACCTGTTCCTGATAGGGACACACTGGTGTCAAGTGTCCCTCCGTCGTGAATCAGTTCAATCGAGGTGTCGGTGAGTTGCAAAGTAATTCTTGCTTCATCCGCCTCGGTTAATCTCCATGTTACCTTTTCGGCGTACTCGACTGCACCCATGCGGCTTGCTTCGTCAGCCCGTTCGACTGCCGCTGCCAAATCATCAAGATTTGATTGAATTGCATTTTCGTTCCACCGTTCTCGGGTTGCAGTTTCTATTTGGTATGCCCAAATACTGAATGTTGTAAGCAACAGCACTCCGAGTAGGAACGTGAATATGTAGCCAAGTTCAGTTGCTGCAGCATGCTCATCTCTGCGAAGTTGATTTCTGTTCATGAGACCGCCTCCGTCATATGAGCATTGAGTGCCGCCATTTGAAGCGTAAATTGTATTGGTTCTCCATTGGTGTGCCAAACGGCTTCTGATGTGCCATACGAGGGGTCGGGAACCCATCCGACATAATCGGTGAGTAAGTCGATACGTCCTGGATAAATGGTCCAGTCTTCACTTGCTTCAAGACCGTCTGCAGATGATTCTGCAATGGCTACTCCGTACGGTTTCGACCAACCCCTTCTGACCTCGTAGGCTGTGGCTGAGGCCAAAGATGAACGGTCAACAAGTTCAATGTCGAGATTCATTTTTCCTGCACCACTTACGCTGTCTGCAGTCGGGTGAAGCGATGGAATCGTAGCGGCAAATCGTGGCCCAGGTCCTCCACGGTCCGACGGTGAAACGACAATGTAGGGTTCAAATTCCGGATGGTTCGTGACTACAGCACCACCTGCATAGGCCACTTCCATCCCAACGATTGAGGATTGGAACTCATAACTTAGTCTGGAAAGGTGGAAACCCCATACTGTCCCGAGTGTGGCATGACTTGATGCTCCGTTTTCGCCAATCAGACTAATCTGCATACTTGCAGGGTGTGTTCCAGCCCTCCATGCATTCTGAAGGTCAACTTGGCTTCTTCCGCTCATTGATTGCCAAGGGAGTGCAGAACTGATCCATCCACTTGCTTGAACATTAATCGGTAAGCAACGTTGGGCACCATCATGCATAGCTTGGAGTAAACCTTCTTGGCCTCGAATAGAATATACGCGCAATGAATCCCCGTCGCTCACATTGATTTGGGTTATGCCTTGTTCGAGTTCAACCGTTTTGTGATTCACATTCTCGAGGAATGTGCCGTTTGCAACGGTGCTACCGGTCATGTTCCATTCTGTGTAGTATCCAGCATGGGTCATGTGGAGTCTATGAACTCCTGATTGACTGTTGTGGAATGTGTGTAATTGTCCAGAAAGTGCTCCGGTATCATCTGCTGGTTCGACTTGCAGTCCTGAGCCGCTTGAATTCTTTCTCCATGTGACGAAGATGTCGCCGTTTGCATCTAGCATTGGCGCTCCATCGATATCGGCAGGAGGCCATGGGAAGGATGTACTTTGGTTTGCTGCAACTGAGAGCCCACCGCCTCTCCACGTGACTGTCACGCTGTCAGTGCTGGGGTTGGAGAACACGAGTTCTCCCTCGAGTGAAGGGCTGATGAAGGAGTGGCCGAGATATTGACCATCGGTACTGGGTAACGCCATCTGGCCAGTCGTCGAGTTCGTGTTGGTTTGCAGAATCAGTCTTGATGGTGAACTGGTCGAGATGTGGACCACTTCTGGCGAGGATGTGCTCAATTGGTGATTGAAGTCAACTCCTACTCGGTTTTGGTTGGATGGTAAGGCATAGAATGTGTTCGTAGTATCGTTTTGAATCGTAATTTGGTTTGCTGTTTCACTGAGAATCTGGATTTGATTCTCACCGGCAGGTAGAGGAATCGACCATGAGCTTCCTGTCGAATCGACAGGGTTTGGGTCGTTGGATTGCATCACTGTCGTCCCTCCACTGCCGACCGAGAGAAGTAGGTGCAATTGGTGAGAGGAGTGAATGGTTGTTTCACCAAGTTCACTCATGTCCAGAACACGCATGCCATCGACCATCAATTTCAGTTCCGACAATGTTTCGCTGCCATCCATGACTTCCACATCGATCGGTCCGAGCGGAAGGGCAAGCCCTGGAGATGCTGTAAGAAGGACCTCATCGACCCACTCGGGGATTGTGAACATGTACGGGTTCGCAGGACCGAGTCTCAAGTCATCGATACAAACTGCTGTATTCATCGATTCAGGGTGACGTATTCGTAGTTCATCGTCGTAGTCAAGTGCGCCTTGGACACGGAACGAGGTGTCGTCGGCCCAAGTCGCCGAATACCACATACTGCTCTGCATCATGTTCCAGTTGAGCGTTCCGTCAACCGGTATCAGGCTAATCTCTGTAGAGTCGCCAGGCATTCCTGTTTCACTCAATGCAGCAGTTTGGTGTGCCAGCAGAGTCATTTGAGCCGACATGTCGTGACGTTCTATCGAGCCTTCGAGCTCTTCGATAACAGGTATCATGGATACCATCATCATGGCGATAATCGACAGTACGCCACCGAACAGGAGTACCGTTGCGACGGCTGCTGACACCGCACTTTCATCTCGCTGGAGCATGGATTTCATCGTGAAACCTCCACACGCTTAACATCGACTTCGAGAATAAGTTGATTTTCTTGCGATTCGACAGTGAATCCATCGGCACCACTTGCTCGAAGATACGGTGCGTATCCAGTAAATGTGTCCAGTGTTCCGGACGCCCTGTTCAGCGTATGTTCTTCCAGCATCTTGTCGTGGTATTGCGGTGTGATGACATCATTAAGCGCATTTTCAACAGTGAATTGGAGGTGGTATGCATTGCCAGTAAACAGCGTCATAGGACCAAGCGAAACCATGTTCATGCCGATTTTTTCCCCTGAGCCTATTGAGCCGTTAATGATGACATCTGTGAGAACAATCGACAAACGCAACTCACCAGTAACCAGCGTGTCGAGTTCGATGTTGGGGAATTGGGATACCTTCCAAGGTTCATTCGGGAATCTTTCAGCTCGAGCGT
Organism: Candidatus Poseidoniaceae archaeon; assembly: GCA_938075675.1. GTDB lineage: Archaea > Thermoplasmatota > Poseidoniia > Poseidoniales > Poseidoniaceae > MGIIa-L1. The sequence goes on from CALJHE010000003.1 coordinate 105,807, forward strand.
CATTCACCAAAGCAATTTCATGTTCCCCTAGTCCGAGTGAGGTTGAAATTTGAATGCCGGATACGATGTACGAAACGCTCGTGTGCAGAGCACGTTCGTCAGCGTCGAACACAGTGACAGTCATCCAGTGGTCTTGAGAGGACTGATGTTCGATCACAACTTCATTGAATGAACCACTGAATGCATGGGATTCGATACCCAGTGGGCTTTCGATTGATACGCTTCGAGCAGTTTCATTGATGGCTGTAATGCCAATTGCTGAGTTGTTGATGTTACGAACAGTAATTCGCTCATCTGGAGTTAAATCTGCAGCAATCGTCCAAGTTTCAACTTTGATGACCGGTTGAACCATTGTCGACTTGAGTGCCAATGTATGTCGGATGCCTGTGCCTTCTGGTGCGCTTCCAGCCACATCGATTCTGTCTTCAAAACGGTCAGCAATTCCGTTCGCACTGTTCCAGTTTGTGTTGTCTTCGAAATCAGAAATGTAGGGGCTGAGGAAAATCCACACCCCTCCCATGATTGTGACGACCATAGCCAGCATCATCACGACCCCGAGAACCTCGCTGACAGCCCTTTGGTCTCGGCGAAGAGACGGGCGAAGTACAGAGGGGTGGTGTGCGTTCACAGACAGCACAACCTTTGGTATCATTTAGCCATTGACCTTGACACCCCCCCGTAGGGGGGTGATTTGGATGATTAGTGCTTCTTCGGCTGGATGTCCGATGCGTTGGGTTGTTCCTCCGTTCGGCCGATATAGTGGGAGTTTTCGGGGCCATCTTGGAGTGATATTGTGATGTCCCCACTAAACACTTCGTCGATGTGATACAAAACTGTGGATTCAGCTAAGTGTGGTTGATTGTTCTTTTCTGAAAGGTGAGTCAAGGAAATACTGCGTGTGGCCGGTGTACAAACTTGTGCCAAGAATTGGCCGGTTTGGTCGTTGGATAAGTGACCTCCTCGTCCACTGATGCGGTCTTTCAGCGAGAACGGATACGGTCCGTTCATCAAACGGTTGTGGTCGTAGTTTGCTTCAATTGCTATGTGCTCACATCCTCGAACATGAGTGATTAATTCATCCGTCCAAGAACCCAAATCTGTGATGACTGCTGCCCTTTGTCCGTTGTGGCTGGCAACAAAGGCGACATTATCTGCTCCCGAATGAGGTACTGGCACAGGTAGGATCGAAAGGTCGTCACTGACTTGAATCAAATCCAGCGAGTCAAAATAATGTGTTAATTCTGTTTGTAGGCCCAACTCTTCTGCGGTTCGATGGTTTGCTTGAACTTTCATCTTCCAACGTTTTTGGGCGACCAGTGCGCCACCACCATGGTCTCCGTGATGGTGACTAACGAAGATGTAATCAATTTCAGTTGGATGGATGTTGAGTCGAGCAAGTCGTTTCTCTAATTGTGCTCCACTGAATCCTTGATCGATGAGAACTTTCGCCTGTTCGGTCTCAAGCAAAGTAGCGTTTCCGCGACTGCCTGTTCCGAGGTGGGTCAGTACCATTGTCATCTCAATCGTGTCTACTGGTCGCGAGAGGCCTTTGAAGACACCGCCTTTTCCGTTTGAATTGTCGCCCTTTCCGGTGTATCTCACTTCTTCCATGGGGCGGATTAGGGTGTTTATTCGAGTTCATTTCAGGGTCGATTATTTCGGCTCTGTCCGAACATCGCTCCATCATCCTCATAAGTGTCTTGAGAAGCATGTTAACTTGCGAAGCGTATGCTTTGTAGGCTGGTCTCCAAATGCGACGAAGTATAACCACTCTTCTAACAACCCTTGCTGTTGTGGCAAGTTTGCTTTTCATGTCCCAATTTCCGGCTGTTTCATCGGTGTCGAATCTTCACCCAGATACGACGGATGGTTCTAAACCGCCGACGACGGACACCGATGGGGATAAAATTCCAGATGTTCACGAAAACCTATTCTCAGAATGGATGAATTGGACCGCAGTGGACGGACGTGCGGTCGTTATAGAAGGCATGGACAGCAATGACGCATCGGACGCTTTGATTGATTCGGATATGGATGGGTTGAATGCGACAGAGGAATATTGCTGGCCATATCCTGCCAACTGTACAGCCCCAGGTTTCCCACGTGGATTAACAGGTACAGTGGACGATGAAGGTGAACGTTCGTATCTTGACCCCCGTATTGCAGACACCGATGGTGATGGGATGCCAGATGGTTATGAAGCCTACATGTGTGAACGTGTTGGCGGATACAATGTCTTCTCGTTCAAGTACGAATGCAATACATTTGATCCACTCAATGCTTCTGATTTGTATGATGATCCGGACGAGGACGGTTTTGATGTTAATCGGGACGGAGTTTTATCCACGACGGAACGATTTTCCTCACCGGAAGAATACATTTACGGTGCTCCAGATAACCATACGAATGAGCTCGACGGCCTTTGGTGCTCTGCAACATTACCCGAAGGTTCTGTGTTTGAAAATTGGCCGTTCATCCCGACTGGTGCAAACGCTACATTCCAAAACATTCTCTCAGCATGCACCGAGAATGCTACTATGGTTATCGACGAAGATATCTGGCTTGGGACCGACCCACTACTTGCTGACTCTGACCGCTATCATTGGGATGGATATTCCATTCGCCGTTTATTCCCGTCATTTGGTGACGGTATTCCCGACGGCTGGGAAGTCCACTTTGGCCTCGAGCCATTGAACAGAACCAACGCTTTACTTGACCCAGACAACGATGGATGGGATGCAAACCGTGACGGTGGCGTATCTCCGGATGTTAGCCGCACCCTCACTGCCCTTGCTCTCGGTGAATCACTTTCGACACTTGAGGAGTATTATGTCCATGATGACAATGGCAATTCAGTTCTTCCAGGCATGAAAACAGCCCTTCTCGGGACTCAAGATGACAGCGTTGAATATGTGCCGCTGAGTTTTAATTCGCCATCAGATGAGATGAGTCTCATCCATTATGATTTACGCGACATGGATGCAGACAGTACAACGGTCTATGCAACAACGCGCTACGGTTTGACCGTCTTTGATTACGACGAGATGTTAAGCTCTGACCATTGGATGCCAGAAGGCATTGAATTGCATTCGTCCTTGCTACTTGCTCAAGATGGCCAAAACTTCGCTTTAGCCATCGCCTCCAGTGCTGGCCTTGCTGTGGCGCCTCTACAAGCAGACGGAGACTTGGGCCCATTGAATACGTGGTCTTGGTCTCTTTCCGAGGAACTTTTTGCGCTCACAGTACTCGCCATTGACGGTCAAAACACTCACGTTCTTGGTTTGGGTGATGCCGGTGAAGGTTCGGTATTCGAGATTTCATCTTCTGCTGAAATTGCAGACCAATTTGCGATTTCTCCCGATTTAGAAACTGCGCTGCGACAATCAAACGCTTCAGTTACGCATTTAGCTCACGGCCCTGCAGGTGGAGGTGCAAACATGCTCTTTGTCGGTACTGACCGTGGATTACTGTCCGGTGAGACAACCACTGCCCGTGATGAGTTCGAAGCCAACTGGAGGTTTTTCTATACCCCGGAAACGACACCATTCCCTACTGCAATCGATGAGCTGCGTTCGCTTTCGCTTGGCATGGTTGCGAACCCTGCTGAAGTTCGAACCATGATTCTCGATGGTCCGAATGCTGCAAATGCACAGGTCCTATGGTTCGGGACACCATCAGGTGTTCACATGCTGAACTTGGTGGATAACTCAATCTCCCATAGTGGTCTATTGGAACACCCTGGTGTTGAAGGACGATATGTTCGCGAGTACAACAACATCCACTCACTGCACACAACCGGTGACGAAGTGTTGGTTGGCTCAGTCAAAGGAATGTGGGCAATCTCCGGTGATTATTCTGCAGTCTATGGATTCCAAGAGCAAGAAACCATCTACGGTGAAATAGTGACCATTCAATCGTTGCTCATCGACGGGAACACCACCGTATTGACCGGTTCATCCCCTGGGCAATATGCTAATCTTGAACTCATCAACCCGGGTGCAAATGACTCCGATAACGATGGAATGCCTGACGGCTGGGAAGTCGCAAACGGTTTAGATCCAACCGATCCTTGGGATTCACTGTTCGATGCGGACAGCGACGGCCTCGACCTCGATCAAGCAGACGATGGATTCCTTGAGAGACTGTGGACGAACCTTGACGAATACAGATTTGTATCTAACTCCCTGAACGGGTATAATTCAACAAATCCGAAGGTCGGCGACACCGATGGTGATGGCTTAGGTGATGGAAGCGAATATTTCGGTTTCTTCTATGAGACCTCTAACCTGTGGTGTCACTATACTGTCCAAATGGAATACGTCTGTGGTGATGCGGCGGGATTGGCAGCAAACGATACCTATCTTGCCTTGTCAAGCAGCGATCGAGGTACCGACCCGACAAACTTCGATAGTGATGGCGACGGAATGCCTGATGGATGGGAAATTGAACATCGCAGGTGGATTGGTTCTTCGTTCAACGGAGGCAACAATTGGACACTTGACCCGAACCGTGCAGATGATGCAAATTGGGATGCTGATCGAGATGGACTCGCAAACTTGTGTGAGTACCAATGGTCTGTAGTCCGCAATGCTGCAGTTGATGGACTGTTGTTCGAATCACATGGCGAGTCTGTCAATTCAAGCATGGAATGGTTTGATGCAGATCCAAACAACATCGATTCTGACGGAGATTCATTGCCAGATGGTTGGGAATCAGGGGGCTCGTGCACATGGGATCCTTCTCGGCAAGGTGTCAATCCACTCAATGCATCGGACATCTTTGAAAACCCTGATGGCGATGGATACGATATCAATCACAACGGTATTCTTGAGGAGAATGAGGCATTTGTCAACTACCTCGAATTCCATGTTCGTTCGGACTTGTTCAATGCAAATCAAACCCTTGCTGGAGTCCCTCTTCCTGATGGATTCAGCACGGACTTGTTTACCAATATCAGCCTTAACGGCGCTCCAGAGGCAACGTTCGGCGAGCGTGCTTCTGGTTCGGTCACGGCTCTTCAATCAAGAACAAGTGTAGGTTCATCAGACCCATTGAATGCGGATTCTGATGCCGACGGAATGCCGGATGGGTGGGAAATCTGGTTTGCACGATGGAACATTTTGGACGATGCCTGGACATTGAATCCGCTTGATTCTTCTGACCGCTGGCAAGATGCCGATGACGACGGGATGGCAAATTGGGAAGAATACAATGCGATTGCCCCTGAGTATTCTGAGACTGATCCGGATCGCTCTGCACCTCAATGGTTCGTTACGACCGTTGGTTCGGCATTTGCACTACAGCAGTGGCCTGGAAACAGCGTTGAATACTCTTTTGGCTCGTTCATTGAATCGGACCAAATCAATATCTCTGGTTGGACATCCGATCCAAATAATGTTGATACAGACGGGGACGGTATGATCGATGGAATTGAACAATTGTTCACTTCGTGGAATCTGTCTGCAGGGCGCTGGACTCTGAATCCGTTGGTTGCTGGTGATGGCTTGTTCGACGGTGATGGTGACGGACTTACCGACAGCCAAGAATTTGCTGTTGCGACAGAAAACCCCGAGAATGGGGTGGAACATCCATCTGACGCTCCACTGCTCCACTTAGACGGTGATGTACAACAGCCTACCGAGAAAGCCCAGCGTGTATTCAATATTCTGATTACCAAAGAAACTCGTGGCAAGAGATTGCTGGCAGATTTTAATGACTGGCAAGCCGGAGTGCCTCCGAACGCAATTTTATCGACGCTCTTAGGCATGTCAGATCCGACAAATCCGGATACTGATGATGATGGCATGTATGATGGCTTCGAATACTGGTTCACTGAATGGGATTTAGAGGAGAATCGTTGGAGCATGAATCCACTCATTGACAGCGACGTTAATCTCGATTCTGATGGCGATAGTTTCGACTGCGATGGTGACGGTAACATCTCAATGGACGAGCGATTCTCGAATTTACGTGAATGGGAATCAAGAACCTATGGCAAGTATAGCGAGCGCTTCTCAGTACCACCTGCTGCAGGTCTCATCGACTTTGGCGAAGATGCGATTCAAGCTTATATGGAGGAACTTGGTTTTACTTCAGCACAGGCACAACAAGCGTTGTATGTTGACTTTGCATCGAAGAGTCAAGAAAGTTCAGACAGAATGCTTATGATTAACGAATTCAATGAAGAGAACTTCAACCGAACTTTACTCGGAGTTGCTGACCCGACCGATACTGATTCTGACTCTGATGGTATCGATGACGGTTGGGAATATTGCTATGCACTGTATGGAATGGATGACCCGACCACAATCAACCACTGGGCTTCCAATCCACTCAATCCTTGGGATGTAAACTACGATGGTGACCATGATGGATGGTACGACCGCTCAGCGTTTGATCAACCTGCTGAACAGGGAACGTGGCTTGAACGTACTTTTACACCAAGTACGTCCATCGTACAGTCGGGTGTCGGCGACTTGCCGTTCACCAATTGGATGGAATGGGATAACCAAACACGCCCCGACTTGAACGATTCTGATGGTGATAGTGTCTCGTATACAACAGTGGTTTCAAACGGACAAGTTGTTTCACACGAGCAAGATTTCAATCTTTCAGATGGTCGTGAAGTATTCAAGTATGGAATAAATCCAAGCGATAACGATTCCGATGGTGACATGATTCCAGACTGGTATGAATATGCGAAGGCTTGGAATGAAGATAATGATAACTACAGTACATTCATGCAAATTCGAGTGGTATGGATTGATGCTGCTACTGGCGGAGCATGTACAACAGATACGAATTCATGTCTTCCACTCTCACAACAGGGAGCAGAGGGTGTCTTATCTCGTCCAGAGTTGTCGTTTACATGGTTTACCATGAATCCTGCAGACCCGCTTGATGCAAACTTTGATCCTGACCAAGACGGTAATTGGGACTGTTCTGGTGCAGGTTGTGTTTACGAACCTTACACCAACTTCCAGGAATTTTTTGCAATCACGACACCTGACCTTTCTTCACCGAATGCAGTGCGCCTTAGTGGCCTTATCTACGACGGGGAAATTGTTCTGGAATGGTGGCAACTACGGGCTGCTTTGCTGAAATTGGATGAGACCGGTTCAAGCGCAGAAAATTACCTTAAGATGGACAAATCGTTCGGAAATGATATTCGGTTTGCATATGTGGTCGATGACAAGGATACGAACTTCCTTCTTTTGGATTCGAGTAATGATGAAGTATTGCTTGCAGGAAATCTTACTGATGCTTGGGAAATTTACTATGTTGGCTCTCCAAATACCGCCCCAGTGCGTTCCGTTGGCGAGCATGAATTCGGATGGTATCTCTTGGATTATGATAACGACCACATTGCTGAAGGAACGGATCCAACCAATTGGGATTCGGATGGCGATTGGATGGTTGACTGGTTTGAAGTTCATGATGACGAAGAAGACGGCATCCGTGGAGACTCATCTCCGATTCGTTATGATTCACGCCAAACCGGATGAACGAAGTCTCACCCGTAGGGGTATAATTCAAAGGCCATAGCGCCTGTGGTTGCACGGGGAGCAGATATGCAAAACGAAATTTCCAGTGGGCGCGGCATTATGTTCGTACTTTTTTTCATCATGGTCCTGTCTCCAATGGGCCCTTTGGCGGAAGTTTTCGTTGGTTCAGCAGATGCTGCAGGTGTATCTCGCCACGTCTATGAGTTCAGTGACGGTTCGACAGAACACGTTGCATTGTATCAAGGTGCGAATCCTGATATTGGGGCTGAAATCTCTTTGCCCAAAGGGGCACTCGTCACTGAAGTTTCAATGACACTTTCTGGAGCGTCTGCGACAGGATGGAGCCAATCAGTTACCGATGACCGTGATGAATGGTTTGCTGGTAGCGCCTCTTCAACCGACTCGCGAAGCGGCGATTTGAGCCTTGAGTTGGCAAACAGTTCTTCGAACTTCTTCGCACACGGATACGATGAAACTACAAATCCAACTTCTGATGCATGGCTGGACAACGGCTCATATGCTGTTCGGCAACCTCACACCTCCAACTCGACAGAAAGCAGATTTTCTCAGCAAGTCCTCAAGTCCTCGAATGCAATGATGAAACAAAGTCAGGGTGCAGTACTCAAGCATCACGACTGGTTGTTCATGTCAACTTGGAGTTCCTCAACGTTCCAAAACATTGTTCACAGACTCTATCCTAACAATGCTACGAAAGAATCGGTCATTACATTGGACCAAGCCCAATGCACTCTTCCAAATCTACACTCATCCTCATACTATGCAAACTATGGATTCCGAGATTGGACGATTACCGATGATGAGCGTATGTTTGCCATATTGTCAGGATACAAATACCACTATTCATCTTCAGCACCGACGCAGTACCATCGCGTTTTAGAAATGGATATCTCAAGGGATGATGTTTGGACCTGTATAGACTCTTATGATGTGTCTCCGCAGTATTCTGACTATACTGCAATTGCATACGATCGCACGACGGAAGATGTTTGGATTGTACACAACGCACAGCGAAGGATTGTTCCTTACACATTCGGTGAAACTCCTGATGGGACATACACTCGTGGAGATGACATGTATTCGTATTCATCCACATCTGGTAGCTCTTGGGAGTGTGGCAAGACTGGACAACAAGTTCGCGGGTTGGAAGTGAACGAAACGACGTTCTTCATGCGTTGTCAAAAAGGCTCAACGAGCCAAGACAAGGACCAACTGGAAGCATGGACCATCTCTGGATCCTCAACTTCTCTGGTTCCTCAGTCCGGAACACGCCTCCTTTCAGCACTCGGTTATGGATTGCAATTTGATGGTTCACGGTTTGTCACAATTGATTGTGGCTACTCGACCTGGTCGTCCTCGACGCTTTACTATCGTGAATATGGCACTGGATGGCAATTCAAGACCACGCCTGCGCCTGGCACTACCACTTGGCTTGGTCCGATGATGAAATCCAGTGAACCAGTACTTGCTGCAAACATGCAGACCTACTGGTCGGCAGCATCGATTGGTGACCGTGTTGATTACTGGATTTCTGCCGATAACGGCACGCATTGGGAACCAGTAACATCCAATTCGACGATTCACTTTGATTATCCCGGTACGGAATTGATTTGGAAAGCACAACTCATTGGTTCAACAGCAGTTTCATGGTGGGTTGATGTCGAATCTGCCACAGAATATGCCACCTCTGGCAGTTGGACTTCACCGCCACAGGTCACGGGTACCAAGGTCGGTAAGGTTCGCCCCAACTGGCAAGCAGATGTTCCAGCAGGGACTTCTGTTCTTGTACAAGTTTCAAACGATAACGGTTCATCTTGGTTGCCTGCCCTTAACAATCAAGAAGTCAGTTTCCCATCTACCGAAGCAGGCGATACCATTCGCTACGCAATCAGTATGACCTCATCCGACGCTTCCCTGACTCCGCTCATTGATTCAGTAACGATGGAGTACGAAGAGGGCTATCCCGATCGACCCAAGATTGATATCGGCAACGACCTTATTTGGGATTGGGAATCGGTTCTCTTCCTCAACGAATCATCCGTTATTGCCAGTGATATGTCCATCGTTAATGCTGAAGTCAAGTCGCAACCTACACTTGTTCAGGCGTTTAATTCATTTATTCCTCAGAACGGTGACGGTGATGTCACCATTCCGATAGCCATTAAGGCAGCAACACCAGGACGTGTGAAAATCTCCAATATTGATGTTACATACAAGTTACAGACGAGGGCGGTAGATGCCTCACTCGAAGGTGGAATGATTTCCCCAGATGGAGTTTTCAGAAATTTGCATGTTCGGGTTGCGCCCGGGGATGATGTCGACCGTGTGACAAGTGCACTTGTGGCACTTGACAATTCATACGGTGAAAACCCTGAATTTGAATGGGAACGTGGTGACACATGTTCAGTTGTTAGCGATGCGGGTGGTATCGTTCAATTTGATGTGGCGAACTGCACCTCTGTGATGGACTCTGCAGGTCAGGTCACAATTCGTATGCCAATGTCAGTGAATTGGACATGGGACGATGAAAGTAATTTGCAGGCACTGATCTCAGTTGATGATGAATTAGGTCAAGCGGTTGCTGCATGGGAGACCGATTCATTGGACATGATTGTGGAAAACGATATCCAACTTGACGGACTTCGAGTGTATGAAGAAACAGGCAGGCAATTGTATTCTCAAGATTGGGTGCGGGGTGGATATCTGATTTCGTTTACCGGCGTCATACACTTCCAAAACTCACAGCTCACTCCGCTAGGTGGTCAATTTGCACTACGAATCTTGGGTCAAAATGTAACCTATGATGGAGACCCAATCGGTGAACCTGTTGAACTTGCACGTGAACAGAATCCTGCATTTGGTGCATTCAACATCACCATCACTTCTCCAATGGAATCAGCTCCTGGCGGCATGGTATTCTATGTGGAAGCCACTGAATTGAAAAACGGTTCAATGTTTACCAATCCAGGGTACAACACAATCCGCCTCGTTCTGGACGGAAACTCGCCTCTCGTCTTGGGCTCCACTCCCCAAGATGGCTCTGAACGTCATGCAGGCCCACCTGCTCCTGGTGGTCAAGCCCTCAGTTTCCTCATTCAAGACTCAGTTGACCCACCGAGCCAAATTACGCTCAACTACTGGATTGGATGCAAGGCAAGTGAATCAATAGGTTGCAGTGATTACAATTTTGATGGTCTGCCGAACGCTAATGAATACGAAATGAAGGTGCTTAATTCACCGGATACTCAAACAGGAGGTCTAAACATCTTTGATGGGCTTATCGATGACTCAATGCTCGAACATGGCCAACTTGTTTCCTACTTCATCACCGGTAAGGACGCTCAAGATAACGCTATTGCAATGGGTGGTGGGCCTGTCTGCCCCGACAGTAATACTGCTTGCGGTTATGTACCTGGAGAGACTGAACCTGATTGGGACAATGACCTAGGGACATATCGAATACGCGTAGAGTTTGAGCCTGAATTGGACTTAGACAATTCCACAATCCTAGGCCATGATGATTCATCGCCGCTCCATCCAGGAATCCCGTATACTGCTCAAATTGTTCTCTCAGACCGTAATGGATGGGAAGACATTCAATACATTCAATTGGCGCTTGGCGGAGACTTTGAAGACGATGAAAGTTCACTTTTCATCTCCTTGACAAAAGGTCACGATGATATGCCAATCGCCGTAATGGAGTCTGGCTCGGCGAATATCGCCGTTTCAAACCTCTATTCGAGCGTGAGTCTTGATGAAACTGATAATTCCATCATCAAGATTCTTGCCCGATTCCAACTCACATGGACGTTCCCTGAAATCTTTGATACCGACGGGCTAAGTTTGGTGATTCCAAAGATTCTGGTCACAGACTTACCGTGTAACGATATGGAAGTTACGCCGTGTTTCGAAGCCAAGGAAGGTTTGGGTAACGATGCTTGGAGTCTCGACAACGATTTCCGATTTGATACAATGGAAGGTCACATACGTGCAGTCGAACTCCGTGATGGGACAAACCACTACAATTCTGACTTCGAAGAAACTCTCATTGGTGCTGGACAAGCACTTCGAGTCAACGGCAGAATTCTCTTCGCTGAAGATGAAACTCCGGCGCCTGCAGGTGCATTTGATGTCGTATTTGGGGACTACGATAATACATGGACGACATCAACCCGTGATGATGGTGAGTTCAGTCTCGATTTATTGATACCGTCCGTACCTTCCGGGCATCTTGATTTGCAATTGGGCCTCGGTGATTTGCCAGGTTTCGCAATGGATGAAACCTCTGTCACTCAACGTGTCCGCTTGGCAGTGGACAGTTCACGACCAACGATTGCAGCCATCACTCTCGACGAAGTCACATCTGGTTCGCCACTCTCGATTGGTGCCTGCGGCGACTTACTTGTGATGCTTGAAACACTCGACGACTATGGATTTGATCTGGACGAACCAGCAGTTCTTCACTACAGAGTTCGAGCAGGTGAGGCTGAAATTTCTCGGGGTAGTGTTCCTCTTCCGGACACGACCCCATTCGGTGAACAGTTCTTCTGGACCGGTAACCTCGACTTGACAGATGCGGGAGCCACGACCCTCCTACCATCGTATATGGTGGATGTTTGGGTTTCTGGCTCTGATTCTGCCGGTAATCCATTCGATACGATTGGTAATTCAATCTATGAGCCAATTGCGTCATGGTCACTGGCCTTGCTTGGCCCAAGCATCGACCTCAACGCCGCAACAAGCAGTTTCTCTTGGGACGACCCAAGCCCAATCGCGCAACAATCTGTGAACCTTGATTTTGAGGTACGTAACCTTGGCGGTAAGGGAGATGTTGCTCTGGTTCTACAACGTGCTGTTGAAGGTGGCTTTTGGGAAAACATTGCTCGTGTTGACATTGTGGCAACGGCTGGCGGCGACCTCACCGGTTCTCTCCCAACTGTAGCGAACGCTGATGTCGGTGAAAGCATCGAATTCCGTCTCGTTGTCTTAGTTGATGAGGTCGAAATGGACCGCACATCACTCGACCCTCTGTTCATCAAGGAACAGACGATTCGTGACGGAGAAGCATTAGCCAAGCAAGCCCAAGAAGGCACTTTCAGTATTGTTCTCTACATTATAGCGCTCCTTTCACTAAGTATGGCTATGTATCTCTTGGTAATGAATCGCCGAATCCGTGAAGGTGAGTTAGAATCCGGTGCTGAGGACCAAACCGAAGAAGTGCTTGAAGAGCTGGAAAAAGGAAAAATGCTTCCAGCAATTGATTCCAACCTGCCTGCTCCAACTGGTTTGACGTCTGGAATACCTCAACCAAATCCGTCGGTTGTTTTCAACCCAAATGTTGAGCCAACACCTGCCTCTCTGTCTGCTTCCCTTTCTGCATCTAAACCTGATTCGTCTTCACCAGGTCTGGTCCAAAACATCACTTACAATATCACGGATAGTGCAGTCGGAGCAATTCCAACCACGAATTCAGTTAATGATGGTGTGCCAGTTAAAGCTCCTCCACCTCTACCTCCGACAGGTCTGCCTGAAGGATGGACCCTTGACCAGTGGAATCATTTCGGTTGGCAATACGTTGAATCGATGAAGAAGTGAGTTGACGAAATGTCTGGTGAAGATACATCCGCTGTGGATGGAATGGTGACGATGCAAGAGCGGATGGTCAACTTGATCAACCAACTCAATATGCCTCTCATTGAGGTTAGTCTCGTACTCAGTAAACACATTGCAGGTCTCTCGCGTTCACTTGATGAGCACATCAATGCAACCCAGCAAGAGTTTCCCGAAACGGTCACCCATCCATGGCCTATTCAGAACGGTGGGGACGAAGAATCGAGTTTCCAATTTGATTTGGAAAAAATCTTCAAGATTATCGATGAAGATAGAATGGATATTTTGGCGACACTCATTCGCGTGACTTTGGTTGAAATCGATGCCTCACTCGCAGAGGGGCTTCTTGCTTTACGGCCTTGGGAGGCACTTTCAAGAACACAGTTGTCGAACGCTAAGAGCCCAGGACAATTGTTTTCACCGATCGAGATTCCTGAAGAGTGGTAAGCAATGGTTTGAAAATAACCACCTCCACGGCATATCATGGAGCGACTTCGCCGCATTGGTATCGGTTTACTTGTTCTCCTCTTATTGCCGGCACTTTCTGGTTGTCTTGGCTCAGATGGAATACTTGGCATTCCGGAGAGCAACGGAGTTCCTGGGGGATTGACCCTTGCGTGCTTGGACAGTTCGAAATACACTTCGATGACTGTTGAGATTGATTATGAAGCGGGTTATTTGCCAGAATCCACTTCAACCGACATGCTAAAACAACGCCTTGAATCTGTTTGCGATAAACCGGACGGTATTAATATCCAATTTACGGAGACTGATTTTTCGAACGATGAGACCTGGTCTGCCAATGATGTCCGGGACTTGGGTGACGAAGCAAAGGCTGTATCTCCTCAATCGGGTTCGACGCTAACTTGGCAGATTCTTTTTCCCGCTGGAACTTACGATGATACCAGCGTTCTCGGGGTTGCAGTAGATGCGTCGACCGTTGCTATTTTCAAAGATTCTATCGATGATGCAGAGAACATTTTCCGTCGACCTTCCGCTGAAAAAATTGAGAACAGCGTTTTGGTTCATGAGGTCGGACATCTCTTGGGATTAGTCAATTTGGTATACACCTCTCCAGCAGAACATGAAGACAGTTCACATCCTGGTCATTCAAATAATGAAGATTCAGTCATGTATTGGGCCATTGAATCGTCGAGTATTGCTAATTTCTTCGACAATGATTTGCCTACAGAGTTTGACAGTGACGACCTCAATGATTTGTCTGGACTCGCAGATGGCAGCATCAAGTGCACAGATCAACTTTGGCGACCTTAGTCCTTCGATTTGGCTATCGACTGTGTGGCGACTCTCCATGCGTCGAATATTGAATAGAGCCATAAGCCAACCCAAAGAACGATTGTTAGTGCGAGAGGAATTTGCAAAAGCGACCAATCAAATGCTTTCCTATGCTGGCGATTTGCATGCTGCCCGAGGAATAAAAAAGGTACAAACGCAATGAGTGCGGTGAAAAGGGGGCGTAAAGTACCCCATGCACCGACGCCAAAAGTGAATTCCTTCCAGATTTCACGAAGGAGTCGAACTGGCCTCAAATCTGAGATTCCGTCACTCTCCTCTTCAAGGGTCATTGAAACTTCATCAGCCGAATCCATGCTCCCCACAATACGACGTAGCGGCTCTTGTTTGTCAAGATGACGCAAGATGTGAGGCAAGAGAATCAAAAACCCTCACCTCAACGACCGTTCATGGCTCGAGTGCTGGTTACTGGATTCGAACCGTTTGGTGACAATTCAAGAAACATTTCGATGGAAGTTTTGTCGCAACTTCCCTCGTTTTGGGATTTCATCGACCCGTGGACGGGTTTGAGGGCCACTGAACTCGAACCAATTCATGCCATGATTGAGACAAAAGTTCTCGCTGTGGATGAACTCGGAGCAAACACTGTTTCGAATCTTCTTACTTCTGGAGAGGTTTGGGACGTTATCGTTCATCTTGGTCTGTGCGAATCGTGCGAAGTCCCGAAAATCGAAACTCGAGCCCAAAACAAGATCAGTATGCGGATTCCCGATAACTCTGGTCGCCAAATTTCCGAGGGAAGTTTATCGCAGGACGGTGATTTGCATGTCTCAGTCCCCGTTCAAACATGGGTGAAGCAAGGCCTTGACGCCGGTTGGGAACTCTCGGTTGATGCAGGTACATTCGTTTGCAATGAGACATTATACAGGACACTCCACACCCTCGGGGGGCAACATGTTGCAGACACGCCGTGCCTCTTTGTTCACTTGCCAGATTTCGAACGTTGCACTCTGGTTCAAGCTTCAAGCCTCGTTCTTGAGGTCATTGAGAGAATGTTGTTTCGACCGGTTCTCCCGGTCGTTGGTGGCCTACTCATTCGTGATGATACATACCTCATAGCGCGTCGTGCTCAACACGAAAAGCATCCCGGGAAATGGGAGTTCCCCGGTGGGAAAGTCGAAGAGGGCGAATCCTTGCAAGAAGCCATTGTTCGAGAATTCAAAGAAGAGCTAAGTTGGAATGTCCGTTCAGGCCCATCCATTGGCGTTTGGCATCATTCGTTGGATAAATTCGATATCGCTTTGAACATCCTGCAAGTTGAGTTTACGGGTGAGCTGCCCGATGAACACGACCAAAGCGGTTGGACTGCACATGATGCGGTGGTTTGGAGATCGATAGACGATGATTCAGCACTTGATTGGCTCGGGAGTGATGAGCAAATTGTTCACTGGATGAGGGAAACAGGATACCTTACTAAACCCAAGTGACAGCTTCACCATCGGCTCCCATTGCATTTTCATCCTTGATGCCTCGTGGGACAGCGTCACGCCCTTTATGCCATGTTGCAGCCTCAAGCCAATCACCCAAATTTTCACCTTCAAGGTGTACTGTAATGACTCCTCCAAGTGGATGCTCACCAGGCAGTGGAAAGGCTACTTTTCCAACTATGGCTGCTTGTCGCAGTAAAGCAAAGTGTGTTTTGGAACCGTCGAAGGCAGCGGTCATGGAATCCAAGGCAGTGTCAAGAATTCGCTGTTCGTGTAAAAGTTTGAGAAACGCACCAAGCGGCACACCCTCTGCACGCCACACAGTATCGCTGGCCTGTCCAAGTTTCGGTTCCTCCGGATGTGTTGGGACAGGAAACTCAGGAAATAATGCAAGGAGCGATGCTTCGACACGTTTTGGGACATCTGCGCCTTGCAATACAGTTTCAATGCGAATCTGCAAGTTTTCATTAACGCCGTTAAGACGCAACAGTGGTTCTTGCATGAACCTGCGAACAGCCTCTTGCACATGAACATGCCTTTCAAGTTCATTTTCAGGGAACAGGTGAAAGAGGTGAGCACATACGGGAGGGTATGGGTGATTCAGGGCCGGTGGTAGCAACCGTTGTACCTGTTTTGAACGAAGCGTCTTACATCGAAGCATGTTTGAAATCGCTTATTCAGCAAAGTTTGTCACCTGAACAGCATATGGTCCTCGTCTTTGATGGAGGTTCAACGGATTCGACTCGAAACATAGTCGAGAAAATGATTTTGTTGAGTGAAAAGTCGGGTGGGCCACGAATCGAACTGCACGAAAACCCGGGAAAGTTTGTTTCACAAGCTCGAAATCTGGCACTTGAACTTCTGCCGGCCTCTGTTCAATTCACCGTCGAAATGATTGGTCATTCAACGGTCGATTCAGACCACCTTGAACTTCGACTTAGCGAATGGAATTTGATTCAAGCGGAACATTCGAAACCTCTCGGTGCGGTGGGTGTCAAGGTCTTGCCTCGACAAGGTGAGCACGGTCGGGTTGAGTCATGGATTGAAGGTTGCCTAAAATCGCCATTCGGAA
Source organism: Candidatus Poseidoniaceae archaeon (assembly GCA_938075675.1). Classification (GTDB taxonomy): domain Archaea; phylum Thermoplasmatota; class Poseidoniia; order Poseidoniales; family Poseidoniaceae; genus MGIIa-L1. The sequence continues at coordinate 122,753 of CALJHE010000003.1, forward strand.
GTGGCAATGGCCAATTCGACGGCTTTAATCAGCGTGGACTTACTCAAGTGCCAGCCTTCGCCATGCATTCACGTAAAGCAGTCGAATCCGTACATGGGTGGGATGTCGATTTCATTACCAGTCAAGACAGCGACCTCTCAATGCGACTCCTCAACGCAGGCTTTGTGCTTGCGCGTACACCTGCGACGCATGTTCGTATGGTTAAGCGATCCAGTTTAGGGAAGTGGTGGAAGATGGGGCATCGATATGGTTTTTGGCGAATGAAAATCTTGAGGAAGTATCCAAAACGAGCGAGTCTGCGAGAATTTTTACCATGGCTTGGGGCGTTGATTACAGTTTCTCTTCTCGCCCTTCAGTCCTCCTATGCAGGTGTATTACCCGCATGTTACCTTGCGGTTTTGTCGCTTGAGGGTCTACGAGGTGCACTGATGTCCAAACGATTTTCGTTGGTTCTCGGTATTCCTGTTTGTCTCTTCATGCTTCATTCCAGTTTTTCAGTCGGTCTTTTGGATGGATTTGTTCGGAAAGGACGTGCTCCGAAGGACCGTTGATCCCTTCAATCAATTTATGCCAACATACTTGAGTGTAGTATGGAAGCGCATGTCGTTAACCATGGCGAAAGAGCGTTCAGTCACGGCCCGTGGTGTTGCGGTATTGCCGCTCTTGCTGATGGGGGCCATTCACCTGTCTGTCACGCCGCTTCGCCAAATTTTTGACATCGAGCCACTTTTCATGTACGCATGGTATGGCATTGCACTCGCCCTTGGTTTTGTTTTGTTTAGAAAAACACGTACTGTGCGAGATTTCGAGTTCCACCGGTCTCAGACGATGAAGTCGATGAAAAAGGTGTATCAGGCCGAAGAAGCAGGTGTTTGGCAAACCAATGTTCAACTTGACGCTAGCTTAAGCCCTGAAGGAAAGTTAGCCTTGCAGAGGCAGGTTGCTAGTATTGACAAGGAGACGCCAGAACTTGAACTGCATGAAGATGAGAAAGTCGAAGTAGACCTCTTGTTGGAATCGAAACAAGTTCGTACTGCAAACAACAGAGTTTCTGGTAACGAAGTGTTCGGGGATGGACAGGTCCACTCAACAATCGGAGCCAAACGCAAAGCATCTCCAATGGATTCTTTTCTTGATTTCGTCGGCGCACTTTTCGGTCGTGGCAATGCGGACGAGCGCCGTGAAGAACGCCGGCAAGCAGCACTTCGGGCGGCCTCAAATGCTGCACCAGTAACTGCTCAACGACCAGTTGCTCCGATGCGTACCAGTTCAAACAGAGATGATTCGGAACTGAAAATGACATCAATGAGTGATGATGGGGGTATTGACTCGGTCATGACTGAATCGGGTACGAGTCTCTCAGATACCCAAGCGTTCGCCCAGCCTGCCGATACAACGTATGCATGGGATTCCTCTCCCACCCCATCAGCCCAGGGTAGCATCGAGGATATGGCCATGATGGGGACCGGCCAGTTTGCAACCGCTCCCGTTGCTAGAGTCGCAGAACCACCGCCTTCTGGGAATCGTTGCAAGGGATGCAGTGCAGTTATTCCGCCTGGCGAACCGTTCTGCCTTCATTGTGGTCTTGACGCCTGAGTCGATGGATTTTGAGCGTGATGTTGAAAGAGGACTTCACTACCCCTAGGCTTGTTCGGTGAGCATATGTCTGAGAAACGTGACTATTACGAAGTTCTCGGTGTGGATAAACAAGCCACATCTGCAGAACTCAAGAATGCCTTCCGCAGCCTTGCTCGCAAGTACCACCCCGACCGGAGTGAAGAAGCGAATGCAGAGGACATGTTCAAAGAAATCCAAGAAGCATATGCAGTACTTTCCGATGACCAAAAGCGAGCACAGTACGACCGCTTCGGGCATAATGGACCAGGTGGTTCACCGTTCGGTGGATTCGGAGGTGGTGGATTCAATATCAATCTCGAAGACATTCTTGGAGGGGATTTTTTCTCCAATATATTCGGTGGAGGCGGTGGAGGCTCTCGGCGTTCTCGCCGTCGAGGTTCAGACATTCGAATGATTCACACTGTTGATATGTTCAAAATCTATGAAGGTAGCACAGAAGAAGTTGAAGTTGAACTTCCAGTCGCTTGTACTCATTGCGATGGTACGGGTGCAAAGGACGGCAAGACATCTGAATGCAGTGATTGCAGTGGTCAAGGACGCGTCCGAATGAGGCAACAAGTTGGACCCTTTGTTCAAGATGTTGTCCGTGAATGTCCAACTTGCGGCGGAACAGGCAGTTCGGCTGATGAATCATGTTCTCCGTGCCGGGGCAACGGTAAGGAAATCAAATCCACTACGCTTCGATTCAATATTCCTGCCGGCGCAGAAGCTGGCACTCGCCTACGAATGCGTGGCAAAGGGGAACCAGCCCCTCAAGGCAGAGGTGAAGACGGTGATTTGTTTATTGAAATCGACATTGAACCTCACCCATGGTTTGAACGCTCAAATGCAGACCTCATCATGTCTTTGCCGCTCGGTTATTCAGACTTGGTGCTCGGAACAACCGTGACCGTTCAACACGTCGACGGAAAAGACCTGAACATTAAGGTGCCAGCTTATTCCAATTCCGGGGACACCCTCGAAATTCGAAAACGAGGTCTACCTCGGAGCAGAGGCAGCGGCCGAGGTGATGTTGTTGTACTTCTGAAATTGCATATGCCGAAGAAAGTAGACAAGAAATCGAAAAAGGCTCTACAGGAGTTGAAGTCAACCCTCGCACCAACTGATATTTTGCAACGCATCAAGGATGATGCCAAGGATCGACGCAATTGATTTTGCAATCATTTACCCTTCATAATCCAACTTTGCTTGGACATAAATATCGTATAAGTCTTCATAACCTCTAGGCATTTGGTAGTGGCATGTCCGAGAAGCGTGTACTGCGCAAGATGAAGAAACTCGCTTCTCGAATCCATGACAAAATGGAAGCAGTTCGTGATGTCATGGAAGACTTGGAAATCGAGTTTGAGTTGCTTCAAAATCAGATTACTAAACTTGAATCCAAGAAGGGCTTGACCCGTGACGAAAAGATCGTCGAGAAAAAGTCAACTAAACGTGTCGTAAACGACTCCGCAGCTGAACCAGAGTTGGATGATGATGATGAAGATGATGACGATGGTATTCTCGACTTGGAGAACACTTCCGTTGTTACCGTCCGTCCAAAGTTCTGAGCCAATTCCGAGGTTCAGGAACTGCCCACTTTCAATGAATAGATGACTTTGTCATTCTTCTTCAAGCGATTGAATATGAAGCGTTGAAGGGATTCTTGCTGCGCTTGGCTCTCCGTCCATGCGACCGTTGAGTTCGATATCAACAGCGGTAGCAGTGCCACTGATTTCAGCCATGATGAATGTGCGATTTCCCTTTGCCATTGTGTCGAGGAATACCTCCTCTCCTCGGTTCAGGAATCTCGGTTCAACATTTTCAACATTCCACGCCTGTCCAACAGGTGCATCAAATCGTAGTGCCGCCAAGTCCCAATGGCCCTCAACAATGTGAATTCCGACCATGAGTGGTATTGCCCCTTCAGACTTCGCTAATCTTTCGTCAAGTTTCCATACTGCCATCGCCACGCTATCGGTACGGTAATCAAGGTCAGGTTTGCCCCAAGCCGAGTTTGCTTCATCCCAAGACAGCAACGACACGGCTTGAAGAGCTCGTGCAAGATTTGCACGCGATTGCTTTGGTGTAGTTTCTCCTGAATCTAATTGTGATTTGAACCAAGCGAGTTGTTCAGATTTCTTCGAGAATTCTCGGGCTGTTTTCGAATTGCGATATTGAATGAGACCAAAGTACAGAACTGGTAAAAGGAACAAGGATCCAAGGAAGAAGCGAGCCCTAACTCCCCATTTTTGAGCATTTTCATCCGGTGGGAAATACGGTTCTTCTCCTTCATCAATCACCGAGTAGGTAGAGGATAGGAGGTATGCCAACGCAGGCGCATCTTCGCCCCACGGATGCGGGGTGTTGTTGCTCGCATCAACAAGAGCAACACGCAGGAAATGTGTTCCAGGGCCCACCTCAAGCGATGTTTGGATTTTACCGTTGGAGTAGGTGCTTCGTCGAGAATCAATGACTCCCCAAGATTCTTGGTCAATGCTCCATACCTCCAACTCAAATTGTTCGATGCTCATGCTTTCAAGCGTGAGTCGAATGATGTGCTTGGATTCAACCCATCCGTTTACTTCTAGCCGATAGACATCCGCAGTGTCATGAACGGCGAGAGTCATTTCACCTCCAACAGGTCCTGAATCAAGATTCATTAATGGCCATGAGGAGTTGTCGCTCTGGAGAGACAGAGGTCGCACTGATGGTGCTTCATGACCTGAGCCAAAGTCTGAGAAATCTTCGACCAATAAGGTGACATAATGAACCGGGGAATCGAAATGCACACGAACAGCACTGATGTTTGGATATGGATAAAAAGTGTATGTTGGGTCTGGAGTGATGTTCTTTTGGGCGCCCAATATCCATGTGCCTCCAACGAGTTGGTCCACAGTGATCGACGTGTTTGTAAACAAGGGTTCGAAGGTGAATTTTTCGGTGTCATTCATGGCAAGCATTACCGTAGTCGAATGGTGGCCAGCAAAGTGCATGTTTTCAGAACTTTCAGTGAGTTGGAGTGATGCGTTGTGAGCATAAAGCATCGTTTTTATGGCCCATGCAGTATGAGGTAGACTTGTTTCAATCTTCACCACAACTCGACCTGAATCCTCGAAGAACCAAAAGCCACTTTCGCCGTGTATTGACGCACTTAGTCCTTGAGCATGAATCAATTCGTCATCGTACAAAGTTTCAGTCAAATTCTGTTGAAAGTAGATTGAAATCTTGAGGTCATTTGTAGCATGCATTCCTTGAAGTTCAAGTGTGTCTCCAGCCTCCACGCTGAACGCTACGTACTCTGAACCTGCGAGTTCATGGATACCCGTAGTAAAATCGGGGGACGAATATTCTCCGTTCGGTACGCCGTTGAGATGCCCTTTGGTTGGTTGAATGCATTCGTTGATGTCCGAGCAGTGTTCAATTGTTCGAGGCACGACTGCTTCAGATGGGGATGGGCGTACCGTTGGGAAGGATTCATCGATGGATTCGATTAAAGAATAGTACACATTCTCCTCAAGAGGTGAATTGATGCTGAGGGTAACTGTGCCATTTGCAGTGGCTTGAACAGTAAGGATATTTTCAGTTTGGTAGTTCGTTCCGGCGAGGTTGATTTCTGCGGTGCATTGCTGGCATTCGAGGACAAGGCTTGTCCACTGCCCTTCTTCAATGGTCCATTGACGCGAGTGGTTATCGACTCCGTTTGATGAATAGCCAGTGATACGCCCGTCCGTATGGAAGGTGTTTCCTGCTTCATTTTCCGCTGCAACGAAGGGTAATGGAGTCAATCCAAGGATACAGAGTAGGCATGCCATGAACACACCTGCGCTCATCCGACGTAGTGACATGTTGCCGTCCATATCTGTCCCTGTGAAGTATGCTCTTTGAACTTAGGCCCTTCTTTGTGTCCAATGCTTGAAGAAGCAATGGCTTTTGGCTCAACCATGGATGATGGTCTCGGTCGAACCGTTACAGCACGTTACCGCTTTGCTCGTCAGTGGGCTTTGGGCGACCGCAAGAGCCCGCTGTCGTCAACACCAGCCCTGGTTTTACTTGACGGTGATCCGGATGTAGCGACTCATATTGCTCCATTCCGTTCTTCAACCGATGATGCGATTCCGGCTACACTTCATTTTGAATCTCGACTGCCACTGTCTCCCCCAGACTTTTCGAGCAATTCCCCTTCATGGAGTGTTTCGATCGGCCATGTGCTCCCTCCCTCTCTCGACGAAGCAGATGCAGGTGAGGCAGCTGGCACTGCTCAAGTTTTGCCGGTTTCTTGGCAGAGGCTCAATCACGATGCAAGCCTCACAGATCCTGAACTCAAGCCAGATGTGGTCGTTCTTGTTGACGCAGTACAACTTGCCGCACAACCAGGCAGGCTTGTAGAGGCAATCTCCATTTTGAAGCAACAATTCCCGGGTGCTCTTTTGTGGACTCCTGGATTAGGTGGGCCTGATAATTTGGCCGTACTTGTCTGGTTCGGCGTTGATTTGTTTGACCTCTCTCGGTCTCGGCAAGCAGCCGCTGCTGGAGTTTTATTGACCGAACAAGGCCCTCGACATATCGTTGACTCAATGGACGAATCTGCTGATATGGAACAACAAATCTCCCATTGGAGGAACGCTATCGCATCAGTTCGAGGTGCATTGGCCTCGGACCAGATGAGGTCTCTTGCAGACCGCCAATCCCTTACCAGCCCAAGACTGGTTGAGCATTTGCGCCGTCATGACCTCTTGTGCCAGAACATCCCCGGACTGCTCTCGTCGCACGTGGCTGCAGATTTCAAATTTCCATGCCATTCAGTTTCCGTTCAAACCGACCCATTGATCACCGACTGGGAATCCTATATGACCACGGAATATTCTGCCCCTCTTGGCTTGGACACCATTTTGGTTTTACTGCCGTGTTCCGCTCGAAAGCCATATCGACTTTCCAAATCCCATGGTCGCTTCATTCGTGCAATTGGGACCAGTGCTTGCCACGAAGTAATGGTCACATCACCTCTTGGACTTGTTCCTCGTGATCTCGAAGAGGTCTGGCCTGCTGGACATTATGATGTCCCAGTTACTGGCGACTGGACTGGTGATGAACTTGCAAGGATTCAGCGTATGTTCCGAGTTTTGGTTGACAGACAAGAGTACAAGAGAATAATCAATCATTCTGGCATCCATTTTGAACACCCTTCTGTTGAGGTCGTCGATACTCGACAAGGTGATTCTGCAGGCTCACACGATGCATTAGAGCGTCTCTCAGAAGCAGTTCGTTCTGCCGTTGATACCTTTAGCGCCCGAGGACGTAAGACTGAGAAGATTTTACTGGATAATTTTGCAAGCATTTCTCGTAAGCAAATGAACAATGATGCTTGGCTTGCCGACATGAAAGTACGGGGAAAGCCTCCTCGCTATAGACTCGAACGAGATAAAAACCAAATGGCTCTTTGGTCGATAGACCGGAGTGGGTTTTCTCTACCAAAGGCAGTTATCCCAACATTGGATGAGCTCAACTCGTTGCCTACCGTCCACCTTCGACCAGATGTCGCATGGAAAGGTGACATCTTCGGAGTACTCGTCGAATCATTTGACAAATCAATACGTGCAGGAAGCGATGTCTTGGTTTACCAAAACGGTACAGTGATCGGACTGGCTCGTGCCCATGCTCCCGCTTGGGAATGGCCCAACACTCCGGGACGCTTAGCCAAATCTCACCAACGACTGTGAATTCAACCTTCTTTCACCTCGCAATCCTGCGTTAAGACGATGCGATTCGAGCTTGGTTGAAGCGGAGCGGTTAAGAAGGGGTGACAAGTCGGCTTTTTCCTTGGAGTTGTCCTTATGGCACGGATGTATAAATCACGCAAAGGAAAGAGTGGGTCCAGTAAGCCCTATGTCAGCGAAGCACCAGAGTGGTCAAACACGGATGCTGCGGCGGTAAAGCAACTTGTAATCGACCTCGGCAAGGAAGGACATTCTTCCGCAGTCATCGGCACAATTCTACGGGACCAACATGCAGTCCCTAACGCTCGGCTCGTTCTCGGTAAGAGAATCGGTGCAGTTCTCGCAGAGAACAACATCGGTGGTACATATCCTGAAGATTTGATGAACCTGATGCGACAAGCTGTCGGAATCATAAACCACCTTGGCAGCGGAAATCACAAAGATTTGCACAACAAGCGTTCTCTTGAAATTACTGAAGCAAAGATTCGCCGACTTTCCAACTACTACAAGTCTGAAGGCCGTTTGCCATCTGATTGGCGATACAAGCGAGAAGAACTCCGCCTCATGGTCGAGTGATTCACAACGCTCTTCACATTTGATGTGAGACTTCATCAACGTTCACCTTCTCGATACAAAGGGTGCGAACATGAACGACTTGCTTCAAACAGCCCCGTTCCACGACATTCAATCACACATTGAAGGTCTTGTTGAAAAAATCCGTGAGGCTGAGATGGTGCATATTCATGCGCCAGCGGACCTACAGGGTTTGCTCTCTCTAACAACACTCGAATCTGCATTCTTGGATACTGGTGTCTCGTACAGGCGGCGGTTTTTGCCCCCGCACCAACACATACCACGAGATGAACGCCAAGCACCTCAATCATCACTTGACGGACTCCTCATTTTCATTGACCCATTCGAAGATACATGGACGATTGAGGATCTTCCGCTAACAGACTTTATCCACATCACTCCACTTTCGGTTACCGTTCGTTTGGGTTCGAACCAGTCTGAGCGCAGGGGTGCATTGGACACCGTTGCCCAGTGTGCGGCAATAGCCGCTGCGTTGTCACCGAACGGACAAAAAACTCGTCTTATCCGTCCATTTGCCTCCACTGGCCTCTGGCTTCGCGAAGCACTTGATACCACATTCGATCCGATTCACACAACTGTTCGTGATCACTTACGCGCTGAAGGAGCATTCAGAATCGTCCCTTTGCCAGAAGTTCCGACACCTGCCACTGGAATGATTCCTGACCTTTCGGAGAGAATGCTTTCTCGTCTCCGTAAGGGTTGGTCGAAAATGGATGCTGAAGCACGTTCAGGGGCACTAAGTGAACTCCTTATGCCTGCACTTCGAAACCCTACTCTTTCAACACCCCGTTTGGAGGAATTGGTTTGGCATCGATTGATGTTGGGTGCTTCAGATGTCGATGTCATGAGTCAAGTTCACTTGGCTGAGCAGTCATGGCCGAATGAAGCAGGTAAAGCAAAGATACATGCTTCCAAAGTCGCTGACAACTTCCTCAAATCAGGTCTTTTAATTTGAATCTCGTCATCGACGGGTTGAAACCAAAGAACGAACTGGACTGTACATGGCCATTGAACGATTGCTCACAGGTAGTATTCGAGACCAAGTTCAAGATTTAATGTCGACCGAAGACCTCGTCATCGAAGCATTCCGTGATTTGGTGAAAGATGAACTCAAGGCACACATCCGCAGTAAAGTGGATGAGGATCCTGAATTGAAGGCCGAAATTAAAGAAGCAGTCGCTTACTATTTCCATACCAAGGCGCGAACCGTCTATGCCGAACTCAAGGCTACACGAGCTGCGACCAGACTCGGACTACGCTTGTTGCCTGATGATTTGCAGGGCGAAGTTGGTGAGGCAGTTGTTTCTCTGTTTGAGAAGGAATTGGGAGCGCTTCTCGAGAAGGCACTTTGACGCTGTTTGTTCACTGAAAGGCGCTTCTCTTATGTGCCATGCGCGCTGCCATAGCACACGGTGAGGTTATGTCTGCACGCCCATTGTTGATTGTGCTGATTTTTTTGGCATCAATGGCTGCACCCTTTTCTGACAATTATATTGGTGATGCGTCCGCTGAGGACACCCTCGTATGCTGCGAGACTGCGGCTGTTGACTTGTATCTACTTGGCTCCGCATCTGCTGGAACATTGTCACCGTTTTCTCAGGACCTTTCTACCGATACGTCTTCTTCTGCCACGATAGCAGGTTCAGTTACTTCGGAAGAGTCAGTTGGGAAATGGGTTCTCCCGAATGTTTGGCCAGGGACAGTTCCAGCAAACACATGGAAGGTCTCCATTGAATACGAATTAACCAATGCGGCGAGCGCCCAAATTAACGCAACAGCCTCACTAAAAATAGGTAGTCAAACATTCAGTGCTTCGACTGAGCCCGGCAGTTCAGTGTTAGCACAAGGCACGGGTACACTTACCTTTGACATTGAAGTAGACGCCACCTCAATCTCCGATATGGGAGCAATTGAACTCTCACTTACCGCCCGCTCACTTGTTTTCACGATTCCAACTGGTGATGCACAACTTGAGTTCCTCTGGGGTTCGGAGGATGCTGACTCCCATGTTGAGGCTGAGGTGCCACTCTTTGATCTTACATTGTTGGAGCCTGAAGTTGAAGGTTCGGATGTTTACTTTTCAGTATTGATTGATTCAAATTGGGGAATGGATTTGTTATCAAAGTCGGACTCACTGCAAATATTCGTTGCTGGGACAGAACTCTCTGGCGACCCTATTGAGACCGGTGCTGATGGTGCTGTACGAGTTACTTGGACCTGGCAAGGTGCCAAAGGTGGTACAGAAACCGTTAGCGTGGAGGCGCGTCTCACCATCGAATCCGGCGGGCAATCACTTTCCGGCTCAACAACATTTGAAATCGAAACCTTCGACACCAGCGGTGGTACAGGGACATACTATCCTCCGGATGAACCACTCAAGTCAAACGGGGATGGAAGCCCCATCTCAGTATCTGGAACGTTCTCCCTCGGTAAGAACTCCGACGGCCTTCTTCAACTTGACCGAACAACCCGAATTGAGGTCGGTGGGGAAATGGCATTTTGGATGCGATGGGGAATGGACCACATCGGCGATGAAGTGACCACACTTTCCCCAGTTCTGAAGAGTTTTGACGCTGGAAGCGTGGGTGACGATGAACGCGTTAGCCGTAACATCGAACAAATTGAGGTCATGGAAATGGAACGACAGTTGCTGAGCGCCTCGGGCTCATCCGGACTTCTTTCTTACTACCTAAGCGTCGGGTTGGGTCTAGAAGTTGAAGAACTACTTGGAGGCAATATTAATCAATTCCTTAGCCGGGACATCGATGTTGAACTGAACGGTGAATCGCAAGTCGTCAATCATCCTGTGACTCTTGTTGTCAAAACAGTAATGCTGTTTGATGGTGACGATGGTCCGGATGAAGGAGAACGAATCGAACTCATTGGTGGCTTTATCACCGCTCAACCAACTCCATTATGGGGTGAAGTTTCTCTCTCTTTAGTTGGTAAATCTTCTGGCATGACTTCGTTCGCTTTCCCCAAGGTTGTGTCGTCAGACTCGGTCACTTATCGCCATCTTCGAATGCCGTGGGGTGAAACACTTACCCTTGAGGGGTCCAATATCGCTGTTGATGATTATTTTGCTTTCAAAATCACGCCATCGAATTCTCTTGTGACATCGCCAGGCGTTTTGACCATACTTACACTGTTTGTCCTTTTACTTGGTTTCATGTTTGCACTTGCATTCTCGCGCAGTCGGCGCAGAGGAATTCTCCTTCTGGAGTTGATTCTCATACCCTTGGTCGGGATTATTCATTGGCTTGCTTATCCGTCCGTATTTGTTGGAGGTTCAGCAGCGACTGTTGTCGTCATTTGGTGGGTTACAGCAGTCACGAGTCCACGGAAACGCAGCCAACTTCTTGAACAAGCGATTAAAATCACCACACCAGTCATTAATTGTCCAGCGTGTTCGACACCGAATCCAGTGGAAAGTCAAGAACGTCCGCTTCGGTTTGCATGCGTTGGATGCCAGCGTGTGATTCGGATTGAAGCTTGATCAAAGATTCAAACTCTTGAGTGATGATACAAGTTCACTTGCCTCTTGGTAATCGCTGGGTGAGAAGTATCCCGCGAATTCACCGTTCTCATCTACAGCCACAACGGCTTGTGGTGCACGCTTTTGGACATCATTGAGAACAGATTTGAGCGTATCGCTCAGTTGAACTTCTAGGAAATCCATTTCCATCCATTCAGAGCATTTCGAAGTGGTTGCGTCCACGTTTTGAGAGAGTGCTTTAAGGAATTGGCGGTGTCCGATGACGCCCTTCGTTTTGGAATCTCCATCGAGTACGACAAGTATGCCACCAGTCATTGTTAGCAAGCGGCCAGATGCTTCAGCAATGCTGTCATCGATGCCAATGGTCATGTGTTCATCGCCAAGGTCTAAATCTGCCACCGTCTTTACCATGCTCGCCACTATGTAGTGGTGGCGTTCCGGAATTATATTCTTACCCGTAGGTCAAGAATGGGTGAAGACGAGCGTCGAAGCGTCGACCACCTTGGCGTACCCGATTCTTTCTATCTGCAACATGGTTCCTTCCGGATAGTTGTGTTTTTCCATTTTGCCATCAAGTCGAACAATATCTCCATCTTCTGCGAGTAGAAGTGTAGCATCGATGGCATTGGATTCACTTAACCAGTGAACGATTGGACGACGGTCATTTCGTCCAATTGAACCTACAGTTGCTATTTTCCCTGAAACCTCAATGTCGGCAAACCCTTTCAATCGGATTTCTGCTTTCTCAACATCTTCCTCTTCTGCCCATACGGTCTTGCCGGTTAGGTCAAACTTGCGAGTGCCGAGTTTCGGGTGGTTCGGGTGGACATCCACCTCAATGGAATCTTCATGTTCTCCGACCAGTACGAGTTTTTTCGGGTTTCGAACAAATGCGAGCCTTGGAGCATCATCATCGATACTCTTGGTATTGTGAGAGTATAGTGTCGACAGCGGTACTGAAATATCCTTCTGAGTGACGCCTAATTCAACCCAGAAGTTGCGAAGTGCTTCAGCGGTGATGCCTCTGTTTCTCAGGCCTGTTAGTGTCGGTAATCGTAAGTCATCCCAGCCTGAGAACAATCCTGCTTCGATGTCTCGTCTCATCTGTGATGTAGAGAATCCCCCCCATTCGTGAACCTTGACACGACCCCAATACATGGTTTCTGGGTAGGTCCAACCGAAATGTGCGTAAAGTAGGGTCTGCTTTCGAGTAGAATCCATGAGGTCTTTTCCACGGATGATGTGGGTCACGCCTTGAAGGTGGTCTTCAACAGCACTTTGGAAGTCGAGTAGCGGCCAAACCCGGTACTTAGAACCAATCTCGGGGCGTGGGTGTGGGTGTTCAGCAGTGTTTTGAATACGAAGTGCTGGCCAGTCTCGAAGTGCAGGATTCTTCAAATCCATTGCTGTTTTTACACGAACGACAGCATCACCTGGGACGAAGGTTCCATCGAGCATCTTTGTCCATAATTCCATGTTCAATTCAACGGTATTGACTCTACACGGGCATTCCGTTTTGGAAACTCGGAATTCCTTGAATGCTTCACCACTGCATTGGCAGACATAACCAAAATCTCTCTGCAACATCATCTCGGCATGTTCGTAATACTGAGGGATGCGATCGCTGGCAATGACAATCCGATGAGGTTTGAAGCCCAACAACCATTCTGCTTCTTCAGGGATTTGTTGGTAAGCCACTGGGAGTGGTGGCTTGACGACGGTATCCGTATCATCGAATCGAAGAATAAGTTCTCCATCCCATTCTTCAGCATACTTGCCGTTAATGACGATGCCACGGGCGTGTCCAAAGGACAGTGGCCCGTTTGGGTTCGGTGCAAACCGAAGTACCACTTTTCCCTTCGTTGCATTTTTGAGTTCAGGTAGCCCTTCTCGACGCTCTTTCTTTTCTCTCTTTTCGAGCAAATGTGGCGCTTCTTGTTCAAGAATCGCTTGTAATGCTTCAATGCCTTTCTCAGCTGCCATTGCGTTTGCTTCAGACACTGCTTTGGCAATGAGCGGTGAAATTATCTTTCCATGTGGGCGAAGATCACTCCGAGTGCCCATGAGACGGCCAATAACTGACCCAGGGGCAGCCTTCCCTTCGTATTCAATTGCATTCTGAAGAGCGAGGTGTCTGAACGATGCAAGCGTTTTTTCATCCGGTGTCCACGTCATGGGGTTCAACCTTTCCTGTAACCATTGCTTCATCAAGTGCTCGCACGAAGTTATCTCTTTTGCTCGAACAATGTTGATTGATGTTTATCACGAAAAGGCCGCTTAGGTGGGTCTGTACCGTAGATTTCATTCCATGCCCGCTTCACGGTTTTCCACGACCATCGAAGCGCTGGATGGGGTGTCTTTTCACCCAAGAGGCCTGCTAAGGCAGCTTTCGTATTCGGGTCACTCGGATATCCTGAACCAAGAGGTGAACCTATTTCTTCAGTCAGTTGATGAATTACATCGTCTCGCTTCACTTTTGCGAGAATACTTGCCATACCAACAATCGCATGGTTCGTGTCGGCCTTGTGCTCTGAGTGGATGGTCGAATCGTCCCATGGCCAATTCGGGAGTCGAGCAGCAATCCGGTCACTGAATCGTTGTTCATTGACGTCACATGCATCGTTTAAGATGGATAGCGGCTCATTCACCTGAGCTCGAATCTCTACAAGTGCCTCAGAGAATAATTCTACTTCCAGCAAATTAAGGCCAGTTGATTGAACCGCATGGTCGATACGTTCGGGGTTGCATACGATAACTGAATGCCTCCAGTTCCGTTGATGAGCGTTTGTGTGATACCACTCGACAAGATCGAGTCGTTTCTTGTGCGTCAAGTCTTTTGAATCCTTCACGCCATGTTCAATGAGCATGTGTACATCATCGGTAGGAATCGCAACTGCACCAACCACCAACGGACCCAACACAGGCCCTCGTCCGGCCTCATCTACACCAACGTCCCACATTTGAACACCTCATATATCCAAGTCATCGTCGATTGGTAGACCAATGTTTCGTGGCTGAGCAGGAATACTTGTCTGAACTTGACGTGGTGGTGGTTGGACGGCTGACGCTTCAGTGTCTCGGGAAGGATGTGGTTTAGCTTGGACATCGGCCAAGAGTGCATCAGCGGAGGAAAGCAAATCATTGGAACTGTGGTGTTCAAGAACAGTCGTGGCGGCCTTCGTTAAGGATGCATCAACTGGTGCTTTTGCTTCTTTGTACCCCCCTGAACGTCTTTGAAATGCTTGTTTAAAATGCTCTGGATTGACCTCGAACGATGATTCTTGGACAGTTTCTTGCTCACTTGGTGCAAACTTGTTCATCCAATCTCCTACCGCTTCTTGTGGTTTTGTCTGATTGAGGGCATCCATTTCCATCTGCTCAGTAGTTCGTTGATTGCGTGCAACAACGGATTTGTAAATGACGACTCCGGAAAACAGAATCGCTCCAATCATCAATGACCACGCCTTGAGAACATCAAAACCAGTTGACATCATTCCGAACAGGTCGAATGATTCCTCTTCAACCTCCTCTTGCCAAGGTACACCTGTATATTCTCCAGTTGAGGTGTGAACAAACTCGGTGCTCGGTTGGAATTGTGATCGTACGGTTGTTTTAACCAAAACTGTTCCGTTGCTCGGTTGATCTTGAGGTAAATCAATCCAGGCTCGAACAGTAAAGTTGTATCCTATTGGAATATCACTCACTTCAAACGATCTTGGAAATTCAACCCCCTCCTCATAAACCGCCATGTTTGGGGGTAGGAATGACATTGGCGTCGAATGTGATGACTGCAATTGGACAAGTAAACCGTCTGCAGTGTTCCCTTCGTTCCTCAACGTCATGGCGATTGACAACCTTCCGTTGGAATCAGTTTCTTCAATGACATCGGTGAAGTTCCATCGAATGACTGGCGCAATTTTTACTGGTATGCGAGAAATCCCAACTGTTGTGTCCGAGTTGAACAGGAATGTCTCAACAACAACTTCTCCGAGTTCGAATGCCAATGCAGATGCGTTCGCAGTTATTTCGATCAGTGTCAAGTTGATGTACTCACCAGGTTGTAATTCAGTTGTCGTTTGAATCAATTGGGCCGAAACAAATTCGGGCACTTGCTTAATCGAATATTCGAAAGAGTCAACAGCATTGCCTCCGTTGTATACCTCTACATCAGCGCTGCAACTCTCGGATGGCAACAGGGATTGACATGCATCAGTTCGGAGTTGAACGCTACCGCTACGTTCCCAACCAATTGATGCGCCGATGTCGACAATTCGCGTGTTTTGAATTGCTCCACCTGCGAACACCCGTAGTCGGATATCGATTTCACTCGAGTACTCCAACGGTGCTTGAAAACCTATTTTGATTGTTCTCGATTCATTCGGCTGAAGGATGTTCTCTTCAAGTCCACCAAAGATGGCCATTGTCCAACCGTCAATTGCTATTCGGTCAAAGTTTGGAATGTCCGGAATTGCCTCTCCTTGAGCGTTAATTGCTTCGAGTGTGATGTTAAGATAATTTGGAGAGTTGCCAGTGTTTCTTACATCGATGGAGACTCTCTCGACACCTCCAGGTTCAATGACTGCATCATCCCCAACTTGATCGATTGAGGCGTTTTTGAATTCGTTCATGAGCATGTCAAAAGACCATTGTACAATTCTACCATCAATGCCAGATACCGCACTGATTTGAAACCGAGGCCCATCGTTATACAGCGGTGAACCATCGATAACTGACGGTACGTCGACCCACAAATAAACGTAAGTGGCCGTGCCTCCTTGAACGGTTTCATAGGCGTTCAGTCCATCGGTTGAATTCATCGTCCAGCCCCAATTCCAACCGGATACTGTGTAGAGATTGAAAGTAACATCATCATCCATGGAGGCGTTGTTGGTGATGTTCATGGCCACGGACGTTCTCGTGTTTGGCGATACGATGAATGAAGACACACCTGTTGCGCCAAAATTGAGATTTGAGTATGGTGCTACTTTGGCTTGAAATGTTTCGGTTTGGTTCCAATTCACATCGTTTGGTGACGTAAACAGAATCGATAGATTGTAGAGACCATACCCGGCATCGAGACTGGCAGAAAGATTGAATTTAACCTGTCGCAAATATCCACTTTCCAGAGTTTTACTCAGCGGCAGCCCCGTTATTGTCAAATTATCGACTGCATCTACCAAGTCAAAATGGAATGTGCCTGCTTGGTCACCCAGATTGTGGAGTGTGAACAAAACTTCAATTTGTTCTCCTCTATGGACAATAAATTGATTGAGACCAATCACGTCAACTTGCGTCTCCCGGCCCTCAACTGTCGATGTCTCACCTGCAGCACCCACGAGAGGAACAATTACATGCATCAGTATGAGTATCCCAATGAACACACTGCGCATAAACCCTCCAAGCCATTCACCCTTTGAACTTCTCCTAATCTTTGCATCACGGCAGTTCGCAGTCTTCATCAAGCAGGAGTGGTTCGGAGCGTTATGCCTCCTTTCTGGCCCTTCGGGAAAAAGAAGCAACCATTACAGTTGGATGAGCCTGAACCTCAAGCGATTGTTTACCGTAAAGACTCAGGAACCACCGAACAAACACTAGCGGACTCCTCTCACCGTGAATCAGACGATTATATGGCAGCAGTGTCGTTGTTCGGCAACGGTGATACTACAATTAAAAGAGCTGAAGAACAATCACAATTTTACGAAGGTATCGTCGATTCAAGTACGCATGAGACTTCTACTCAAATTGATTTCACATGGATTCATCATTCGGATGGATACCATTACAAGAAAAAGCAAGACGGTTCATTTGACCCTGTTCCTCACCAAAAGAACGACGATGGAACATATGTTCCTTACCAATCTTAGACAGGGTCTGGAAGTACAGATTGCAACGCTTGGATATCAAATTCAGCACCATTGAGCGGGACTTTGAGTTCATAGTGCGCACTGACGGAAGGATCCATCTCTCCAAAGCAACCCACATGCTCACCTTTGACCATGACCTTTGCACAACGCCCAGCAAGCCATGGCCCCATCTCTCCACCGAGAGGTTCTATGGTGTAGTCTGAAGCTCCCAAGTCTCTCATCAACGCTTGAATTCGGCCTCGAACTGCGGCAAAACCACCACCTTGCTCAGCCACAAGGAAAGCGAATCGGTCACCGTTTGAATGGTTGCGTACAACTGTTCCCAGTTCATAGACAGCTTGCGGGAGGTCATGATGCCTGTTCGATGCCATCAGTCGAAATAATCCTGGAAGCAAATATTGTCGAAGCAGAGTGTGTTCGATGGTAATCGGATTTGTAATTCGGGTCACCTCACCCATAGCAGGCCATCTCATTGCTTCAAATTGGTCGAAATCATTGGAGAGTGTCAACGATTGAATTTGCATCAAACCAAGACCTTGCAGTGACTCACGAATCCGCCTACGAATTTGTGAATCCGGCCGGGGAATTGCGGTCATCGGTGCCTTGGGGACATCGTTGCCGAGGTCTTCGTAGCCGTGTCCAATTGCAACGTCTTCCACCAGGTCGATTGGGTGCAAGATGTCGAATCTCCATCTTGGCATTGCGAAAGTGAGGACAGTATCGCCTTGAACCACATCTGACATTCGATTTTGCGGGTTCGGGGTCAAGATATCTGCTGGTTTGCGTCCAAGGAATTGACCTCCCATTCTGTTCGTCGCTGTTTTTATTTCTTCATCTGACAAACTGCGCCCGAGTAAGCCGTCGAGTAATCGCTGCGTTACTTCATGTTGAATCGGCTCAGGATTTGGCAAACTTTCTGACACACCGTTGAAGGCGTTCACTTCTATGGTTTCTATCGAACCGCCTCGTTCAGCAAGTTGGAGTGCAATTAACATCATGCTCGATTCACAGGCTCTTCGGTCCCATCCTGTAACTTCAATAAAGAAATCTGTTGTTGAGTGTGTGACGGTGGTCTGAGCACCGTTAATGATGGGCGGGAAAGAAAGAACTTGGCCTTCGGAATCGGTAATGAGCGGGAATGAACTCAAACCGTCGAGGAGATGAGCATAATCCACACCTTTCGGATGGGATGTCAACATTTCCGAGAGTGACATTTCTTCATCCATCCCTAACGGACAAAATCGGGTATCGGGGGAAGCTGCACGAACACGAAACGGAGGTGAGATCGTTGAGAGGTCATGCACGCCAATGGATGCCCTGCGTCGACCACGACCGAGAGCAAAATGCAGTTTTTCTTGGTGGTCCATGAGTGCCTTGATGAAAGCGTCTTTTTCTTCACTATCCCCGTCAATCGTGATTCCACGTACGACTGCACCAACAACGACTGGGCGAATATGTTCTAATTCAGCATCGACGGTCATTGAGATGTCGCCTTTCATCACTTCCAAACTTGGCTCACTTTCGACACCATGCAAGAACGGTCGAATGGCTTTCGTTAGCGTTTCTCCTGACAACAAGTCTGGGCGGTCAGGGAATATTTCGATATCAAGGACATTTTCATCACAGGTGTCAATGTCTGTTCCGAGAAGAGGCAATTGTTCATCCATCATGGCAACATCATGCACGAGGCCGTGCTTTGCAAGAAGACTACGAATGAGATTTTGTTCTACTGAGATTGTCGGCATTGTATCAACTCAACGTGAAAACCAGTGCGGTAATGGGCGGTCGTATCCAACCAGTCGTAGCCCGCTGATTGCTGCAGTCTCATAGTCGAGCGCTCGCAGGTGCTGGCGCTCGAGTTGGTCGATAGAATCGAGTCCAATGCGCTTTAGGATGGACGTAAGTTCGTTGGAGATGCTCTGGAGCCAGTGGGCTAAATCCTGTGCGTCTTGCATTGGGACTTCACAGCATATGACGTCAATGCCAGATGCACGAAGAATGGCAATGTCTGTACCGCTAGCGGAAAGTCCAAGCAACATTCCAGTCTGAGTCGATGTTTCTGAGAGGTGACTTTTGGTTGACCTGCCAATCATTGGCAGGGCTGCTGCCTCTGCGAGACCAGATCCGTCCTCAATACGGCTGACAGCCAAGTCAAGGCCATGGTGTGCGGAGCGTACATGCAACGATTCAACACGGCCGACCGCATTAAGGAAACCAATTGTCTTCTCCATCCCAAGAAGCGTTCTAACAGCGACAATGAATCCATCAATTTCTTCGGAATTCATGGCAGGCAAATCATCAATATCGGCAAGTGCACCGTTTGAAACTTCCAGCAACTCTGGTGCATCAGCAAGGTTTTCAGAATTGAGAAGGATGATATCGATAGGTCTTGGGTTCATCTGGGTGATGAACGGTTGCTGAGCCAATATTTGTACTTCGAGTGGGTCGCTGTTTTTGCCTAGCGAGAGTGAATTTCCATCGGTGACAATTGGCAGTAAAGGCAAGGGTAAAGCCACAGGAGTGTTACTTCCGCCCCGTTCGGCAACCAATGTGATGGTGTCGCATGTTTGGTAAGACACCGAGTGATGCAAGTCACCTGCAACCAAGCCAATACTGGATAAATCCGAACTTGAGACCGGTATTTCCGGTGATTCTACTTGGAGTAGAGGTGAGTGGACAAGGCAGACCGCATCTTTTGGAACCTCCATCTCAGGGTCATTGAGTTCCTTGTTAATGGATTTGACTTCTGCAGCGGTGAGTGGCCGTAATGCTACTCCCGCAGGAGGCGTTGGGCATCTGCCGTTGATGACAATTTTTCCACCGGTCATTCCCGCACCGGGGTCGCTACCGACATCGCCGTGGATGACGATGAGGCCGTCTTTCATCCCGCCGCCGATTCGAGTTCCAGCAGCACCACGAATGAGCAGAAGTCCGCCGTTCATCAATGCACCAGCATCGTTGCCAACGCCATCCATGATGCTTATTCGCCCGCTTCGCATAGCATAACCTGCAAAATTTCCTGCGAGTTGTTCGCAAACAATTGTGTTGCCACGGTTTCCTGCACCAAGAAATGAACCAGCGTCGCCTTGAATGATAAAGTTGCCACCGCTACCAAAAGCGGCAACCCAAGAACCGAGTTTCCCGAGCGCTCTCATGCGTGAGCCTGTAGGAAGGTTAGGGCAAAGTCCAAGCTCTCCATTCTTCGGAACAGGTTCACCTGCATTCGTCCATCCAATACGCAGGATGGCGTTTTGTTCGGCTGCTGCAATGAGTCTTGGTCCAAGTTTCTTGTTGATGTTGAATGAGCGTTCAACAACCTCTCTTGGTTCGGCCATGTTGTTCGGCTGTTGCTCCATATCCAAATAGCCTCCCGTAACTTGGCCTCACTTCTTTTCGTTTGGGCAAGGATTTTTTGCACGCAAATTCTCTCTCGTTTCGACGATGTGTTAATAGAGGGTCTTCAAGGGCAGGTGTAATGAGAACCATGACAATCAAGGTGGCAATCAACGGATACGGAACAATCGGAAAGCGGGTTGCTGACGCAGTCGACGCTCAAGACGATATGGAAATTGTTGGTGTGACAAAGACGCGACCGGCTTTTGGCTGCGATTTAGCAGTCCGAAAGGGGTATCCAATCTACTGCACATTCGATGATGCAGACAGAATCGCAGCATTCGCTGATGCTGGTTATACCTGTCATGGTGGCCTTGCTGACCTGCTCAAAGTTGCTGACATCGTGATCGATTGTTCTCCCGGCAAGGTCGGGGCTTCGAACAAAGACACCTACGATAAAGCAGGCGTGAAGTGGATTTTCCAAGGCGGAGAGAAGCATGCCATGACCGGAATGTCGTATACCTCTTCTGCAAACCACAAGGAAAACTTGAATGTTCAAGGCACCCGTGTGGTCTCATGCAACACCACTGGTCTTTCACGAACACTCGTTCCATTGTACGAACACTGCGGTGAGCTGCGCGTTGAATGCACCATGATTCGTCGTGCTGCAGACCCAGGTGACTCGAGTAAAGGGCCCATCAATGCCATCAAACCGGTTCTCAAGGTGCCCTCACACCATGGCCCTGACGTAATGACTGTGAAACCAGAAATTCAGATTAATTCCATGGCAGTTGCAGTTCCAACAACCATCATGCACGTTCACGTGGTCACAGCAACACTTCCGGAAGGCCACGGCCTGACAACCGAGTCCGTATTGGAGATGTGGTCAAACCGTCCTCGCTTGGTCATTATGAACGGTGCTGACACCGGTATCACTACCACTGCTGAGGTCATGGAATTTGCCCGTGATATTGGTCGGAAGTGGGGTGACCTGCATGAAATATTCATATGGGAAGATGGTGTGAAACTCGAGGGTAATACGCTCTATTACTTCCAGGCGATTCACCAAGAGTCTGATGTGATTCCGGAAAACGTTGATGCAATCCGTGCATTGATGGG
The DNA here is from genome assembly GCA_938075675.1 of Candidatus Poseidoniaceae archaeon. Taxonomy (GTDB): domain Archaea; phylum Thermoplasmatota; class Poseidoniia; order Poseidoniales; family Poseidoniaceae; genus MGIIa-L1. Next base: position 144,493 of record CALJHE010000003.1, read on the forward strand.
GGTTGAAGACGACTGGATGGCATCGGTCGCAAAAACTGATGCAGCCATTTCCAAGTACAACAACCTGTGAACTGATGCCCCGTAGGGGCACATTCAAGGGGCGTGTTGAAAAAGGTAATTGATTTCGACAAGGCCATGCAGGGCATTCGACAACCATTGCTCATGCTCCTTGTGCTTCTGCTTACATCGGTAAGCCCGATGTTAATCGATGATTCTTCTTCGACCGATTCACTTGCTAGTAATGATTCAAAGCAACTTTCAGAGGCTGAACGCCTCAACTTGGCTCAGCAGTTATGGTCTCCGCTTGACTCCTCGAGCATTTTCGCCACAGATCTTCAAGATTCAAGCGGTATTTTACGACTTCAATCAGGCGAGTATGACCCGTTGTTAACCGACGGACCTGTCCTCAACAATGCCTTCATCGATTCGCAAGACCCTTCACAAACTGGACTGGCGATGCTTCAATTGCACGAACACGATGGAACTGTTCTTCATTCACTCTCGAAAACATATGGCTTAACGCCTCTCGATTTCATCGCTGATGAAGGATGGCTTGTTCGACTACCAGAACCTCCAATGGCTTCGTTAGAATTGCTTCAATCCGATGAACGTGTCCGCTGGGCAGGTCCGCAACACCCGGGTTGGAGGATTCACAGTGAGCTACTCTCGCCTTCAGAGCACACACATCTCGCTCTTGTTCCATCTTCTGATTTGGCACTCGGTGGTCTCGAGTCATTAAGCCTTGACTTGTTGAAAATGGGTGCAACTGAAGCATGGTGCGGTGTTGGATTGTGTGAACTAAACTTCCATTCAAACCTACAGTCAACTTTGCTCACCAATATCATGCATGACGGCCGTATCATTTGGACAGAACCAACCCATGGATTGACTCTACACAACGCGTTAGCCGGTGGTATTGTCGGAATTGACGGCGTTGCTACGAATGCTTCTTTCACACTTGATGGCTCGGGTGAAACAATTGCCATCGCCGATACAGGCATCGATCAAGATCATCCAGATATCAGCGGGAGAGTAGCAGGTGTATTCACGAACTTTGGTCTAGATCCATCGCCAATCGATTCGAATTCTGGGCATGGCACTCACGTGGCGCTTTCGGTACTTGGGGACGGTACTGGTGACTCAAGTGCGCAAGGTGTTGCTCCGTCTGCAAACCTCGTCATGTATGCTCTTGAACACGACCCAACTGGAGTCTTCGGAAGACTTGGCTCCATCTATGACTTACTCGACGATGCGGAGCAACGAACTGCCCGCATTTCTGTCAATGCATGGGGTTTGAATGGTAATTATGGCCAATACACTGCAGACTCACGTTCAGTCGACCTGCTGGTAAATCAGAAGAATACTGTCCTTCCGCTGTTTTCTGCTGGAGACCGTGGTACGAGTGGCACTTCACAAGTCACTGCGCCATCGACTGGTAAGAACGTTCTTTCAGTGGGTACCTCCGAGACTGGCGGCTTAACCGGCACAGTGGCAAACATCTCAAGCCTCGGTCCGAGTCTTGACGGACGAATCAAGCCCGACATTGTTGCTCCAGGAATTGACATTTGCTCAGGTCTGGCTGAGGAGGCCAAGTATCCAATCGGTTCTTCTTGCGCCACTGGAGTACATGCCGACGGAACGACGAATCTCTACATGACGCTTTCTGGTTCGTCTCATGCAACCGCAATTGCTGGTGGTACGACCGCTCTGGTTAGGGAGTTCTTGCGTGAGCAAGTGAACATCAATTCGCCTTCCGCATCCCTCATCAAAGCAGCTGTAATCAACGGCGCTACAGACCTTGGAACCCCCGACATCCCAAATGCTGAGGAAGGATGGGGGCAGATCAATTTGGAGCGTACAGTTCTACCTATGGATGGTTCGTTCGCATTGGATACCTTTTTCGACCACAATAAGGAATTAAATGCAGGATTCGGTTTGCTCTATTCCTTTGATCTAGACCCGAGCCATGGCGTTGATATCACGCTCGCATGGTCGGATACTGAGGGCAGTGCCAACGCTGCTCAGTCCTCTCCTCGACTCGTCAATAATCTTGATTTGGTCATGGTCGACCCTGACGGCAATGAATGGCTTGGTAACGATTTCTTAAATGGGGTTTCGACTACAGGGGGTAGCGCAGACACGCTCAACAATGTTGAACGGATCAAGGTTGAACCTGGTGTTCTAACCACATCGGGCCAGTGGCAAATCAAAGTACTGCACTCAGGAGGCGTTTCACAGAAATTCAGTCTCGTTGTTGTTGCTGATGCTACGCCAAATCCACAAGCTGATCTGGCGACATACGATGGTAGCATTGTACCTTCATCCGCAGAACCTCTCAAGAACGATTTGATTACTCTTCAACTCGGTTGGATTAACCAAGGCACCCTTTCATCTGGTTCATTTCGGGTGACTCTTGAAGACTTGACAACCGGCCAGACGTTATTCGATGCGGATCGCTCGTCACTTGGAGTCGGAGAAATCGATTCGTTCTTGTTGCAACACCAATTCACAACAACTGGAACACATTCCATGCGCCTGAGTATCGACACACTCGACCAAGTGAACGAAATGAACGACGGAGTATCTGGTGTGGACAATAACATTTGGGAACAAGATATCGAAGTTACAGCACTCGGTGTCCGAGTTGTCGCCTTGGACGATACAGGCTCAGCACCTACATCTGCAGAGGACCGTGCATTGTCTGCAATCCACACGTTTGACGTTCTCAATGCCTCATCGATTGATATTCCGATCCATATTCTGCATGAGGGGACTGGGGAGCAGCCAGTGACGCTAGCGGTTACAAATGTCCAGAAACCTCAACCCGGCCGTCCTGATTTCCTCCTCGCTCCTGAAGATTCATGGTCAAAGTCTGTATCTGAAATCGGACCGTACATTGTGCAAGGACAAGGCGAAGTTGGCGATTTCAAAGAACTCAATGTCACGCTCGTCAATAATCTCGTCGACCTCTCAAACTCAGAATCACCACGATACGCTCGTGCGGGTACATTCGTCGTTGATATCACTGCACGATACCAATCGCAACCGACGGTCTCTCACACCCAACGAATTACCATCATCGTTCCTCAAGTCACGGATGTTAACATTGGAGCAGCTGGTATCTCAGGTCTCTCGGCAGCACCTGGTGAATCGACAGGATTCAGCATATCCGTCATGAACATCGGAAACACTCCTGCGCAGTATTCAGTATCGTGTGAATCAGAGAATAGATGGCAGATTCAACTCGGAAATTCCAATTCATCGACTCTCGAGTTTGAACCGCTGAACATCAAGGAATCCTTGCCAATGCTCATTCAAATCTGGGTTCCACCGGTCTCTAATGGAGTGCCTGAAGCCGGCTCTACCGATACAGTGACTTGTCAAGTGAATTCACCATCAGACCCGACACTCAACTTCACTCAATCTGTAGAAGTGTTGGTTTTAGCTCAAGAATCATTTGACAGCGACCTCTATGATGACATTGGACCGATTGGTCCTTCATCTTCAAATCGAAATATTATGGTTGATACAGGTCAACAAGTCAATTTGAGTCTAACTGTGGAGAACACAGGTAACACAGAAATCGACTTGGATATCAAAATTCAACCAAGCAACCCACTCTGGCCTATTGAGGTCACCTACATGGAACAACAAAACAGCCGCCAAGTCTCCCTAACATTACTCGGTGGCCAAGTGGCAACAGTTCATTTCATCATTGGAGTCCCCCCAGTTGCAGAGGAAGGCGAAGTCAACAATTTCGTTATACGGACTGAACGTACACCGCAATCATTCATTTCCAACACGACTGTATTGAAGGTACGAGATGACCTTTCTATGGACCTCTTTGGACCCGAATCGGGTGTCATTGAAACTGTCATTTCTTCGGATTTTTCGTTTGGTGAATTTACCGTCGTAAACACCGGTAATGCACCATTAACGCTGAATTGGAGCAACGGACTACCTGCTGATGGTTGGGTGGTTGGTTATGCGAATCCGAGCACATACATCGAACCTCGTGAGGAACGAACAGTCCGCCTAGGTTTCATACCACCCGCAAATTCTCCTGCAACAGAAAAGGCGTTTGAACTGGTCGCAACCGTCACCGGATTTAGCAATGGCAGATCGGTGCAAAACTCCATCACAGTCGATGTGGCAGTTGTTGAATCAGTTTTTGCTAATTTTACCGTTCAAGACCCAACAGTTGCGCCGTTTTCCTCTGTAGCCCGTGGTGTTGCTGCAACTCAAAACATCGTGATACGTAACGATGGTAATGTCCCACTCACCGGGGACCTTCTCTCTCAAGTTCTTGACCAAGAAGGAAATGTTTCATCGGACTGGACTCTTGTTAGTTCGCCTCTTTCACTCCAAAACCTCGGAGTTGGCGAAGAACTGATTGTTTCTCTGGAACTTACTCCAAGCGCAGAGGCCAAGAAAGGCCTGCACTTTTCGACATTGAGTCTCACTTCTGATGGGGTCATCATCGGAGTAATTTCCATCGATACGACTGTTAAATCAGCTACAGGAACTGAAGGAATCTTGGGTGAATTACCAATATATGTCAGTATCCCTCTTGTTACTATCGTACTGCTTGTAGCAATCGTTGGCGCATTGCGGCTGAAGAAGAGCGGTGAACTCACCGACTCGGGTGAAGAACTGGTTGCTCCAGATGCCTTTGTCAATCCCGACCATCTCGGGACTCGGCGCAGCGACGCACTTGATATCGGTCAGTCTGTCAATGAACTTGCAAGCGGTGAGGTTTCATCTGACGAAATAGCCGCTGCTTTGGCTCAATCTCTAGACATCCCATCACCCGTTCCTCAAGCACTACCGCCTGCGGGATTGCCGCCGACTGGAATGCCTCCAAGAGGTCTGCCACTACCTATGCCTGCTGGCATGCCACCTGCTGGGTTACCGCCAAAGGCACTGCCCCAACTTCCCTTGCCGATGCCGGCTCAACCGATACCAGCTCCAATACCAGTCCCTGCTCCAGTAACTCCTGCACCTGCTGCTGGACCGCCACTACCGGCGAGTGGTTTGCCGAATGGGTGGACAATGGAACAGTGGCAGCACTACGGTCAGCAATGGTTGGACAGGCAGTGAACGGTGACAGCATCTCTATTACGAGATGCCTCCACCCCACCTACATGAGCAGTATTGTATTGTTTGGACCGCCAGGTGCTGGTAAAGGTACACAAGCCGAGCGAATGATGGACGCAACAGGCCTTCCACAAGTTTCGACTGGAGATATGTTGCGGGCTGCAGTGAAGGCAGGCACTCCGACTGGCCTCGAAGCAAAGGGATTCATGGAAGCAGGACAACTTGTCCCGGATTCCGTAATTATCGATCTCATCAAAGACCGGATTCTTGAGTCAGACGCCAAAAATGGAGTTATGTTTGATGGATTCCCTCGAACCATTCCTCAGGCAGAGGCTCTGGAACAAATCACTGCAGTAACACACGTGATTGCCATTGAGGTGCCTGACGAGCGTATTGTAGAACGCATTTGTGGACGATACTCATGTTCTGGCTGCGGAAGTGTATATCATGACACATTCAATCCCGTACCTGCTGATGGATGTGCGTGCGGTAACTGGGAAGAAAAACGTCGAGCGGATGATAATGAAGAAACCGTGAGTTCAAGGCTGTCGGCTTACCATCAACAAACTTCACCACTGGCAGATTGGTACCGTAGTAAGGGCATTTTCCATGCAGTTAATGGTGACAGGGCTATCGATGAGATTACTGTCGATATTCTCAACGCTTTGAAAGTTTGAGGTGGCATTTTGGGTTCGCAGAACAAACGTCGTCGAAAAGGCAAGGTCGACCGTCGTCAGGCTGCAATGAACAGTCAGTTAGAATTGGTTGAACTCATCCTAGGACGCAATGAGCACGACGATGTGGTCGTTCAATCCAGTATTCGACACCTCGTTAGAATTTCGAGGCGGCACCGGCTACCAGTCCCTGAATCAGTCCGCCATCTTTATTGTAAAACATGCCTAATCCCGTTCATTCATGGTGAAAATGTACGCACACGAATTTCTGGTGGGCAACGAATTGTCACTTGCCTATCATGTGCAAATATTCGTCGTTTTGGCGGTGGTCCTAAATTCCACCGAAAGCAACAGAATCGCTGAGAGGGTTTTGTCGCACACTTCTTCAACAAGGTCCCCCACGGGTGAATGAGAATCATGGCTGACCGCATACCTGAGTCCATACGCCGAGAGGCATTATCGCATGATTTTCAACCCACCATCCGCATTGGCAAATCGGGTATTACTGAGACCTTAATTACTGAAATCGATGCTCAGTTAAACACGAGAAGTCTTGTAAAAATCAAGATTAACCGTGGACTGTTTGAAAAAAAAGATATTCCAAGCGTCTGGTCTCACCTTGCGGAATCAACCCATTCAGTTCTCGTCCTGGCCCGCGGAAATGTAGGCGTTCTTTGGCGTTGAGCATTGATTCTTTAGGAAATACTCAATAGTGACCCTCAGTTGGATTTTCAACATGAACGGTACAGAATTGCTCCGGATGCGTCGCAGACACCCCTCGCAATACATTGCCATGGGTCTTTTAGCCTTCACAGGTACGATGATGTTCACCTCGCATTCCATTGCCGGTGGCGGAGGTTCTTCCTCATCCTCACCCTTCGAAGATATCGATAATTCACAAGCAGTCCTTGTTGGTTTGGGTATTCTTCTCGGTGTTTACGCCCTTATCATTACCGAAGTAGTTCATCGAACTTTAGCTGCTGCCGTTGGGGGCCTCCTTGCAATCATCGCGCTAAGTTTCTATTCTGAGCAGTCGTTCACGCTTGGAGAAGTTACCACGCTCATTGACTGGGAGACAATTGGTCTTCTGCTTGGCATGATGGTTATGGTCGGAATTCTCTCTCACACAGGTTTGTTTGAGTGGTTTGCAGTTCAAGCCTACAAACGCAGTGGGGGTTCAGTTTGGACACTCGTGGTGATTCTGTGCTCGGTGACTGCTGTTCTTTCAGCGTTCCTTGATAACGTGACAACCATGCTGCTCCTTACACCTGTTACCATTCAGCTTGCGAAGGTCCTCGACTTGAAACCCATACCCTTACTCATCTCTGAAGTACTGTTTTCTAATATCGGTGGAGCTGCAACCATGATAGGCGACCCACCAAACATCATGATTGGCTCCGGACTTTCCTCTGCAGCCATCGAAGACGCCGCAATGAAAAAAGAGGGTCTGATGCAAGAAGGATACTTGGAATTGGTAAGTTCTGGTGTGACTTTCAATGATTTCATTATCGAAATGGCTCCTGGAATTCTCATGACCATTGTGCCAAGTTTCATGTTCATCAAGTGGTTTTATGCTGAAGAGTTTTCAGGAAGCCGTGTTCGTGATATTGCAGAACTTGAGTCAATGTACGGCATTAAAGACGCTGCAATGCTGAAAGTTAGCGGCTTCATTCTAGTTCTGGTTGTGCTCAACTTTTTCCTTCATCCACTCACGCACATCGCTGTCTCGTGGATTGCCCTCGTTGGGGCTGTCGTCATGCTGCTTGCAACTGATCGGCACGAACTTGAAAAACCTCTAGAGCACGTCGAGTGGACAACACTTCTGTTCTTTGCAGGTTTATTCGTTCTGGTTCACGCGCTGCAATATTTAGGCGTCATTGCGTTCATTGGCGACTATGTCACGAAGGGTATCGAAATGTTCGGTACTTCGGCAGACGGTGACATTGTTCGCCTTGCCGCTGCAATTCTCATCATACTGTGGGTTTCAGCCGTCGCCTCTGCCTTCATTGACAACATACCTTACACGGCAACAATGATTCCAGTTATCTTACAGATTTCTTATGAACTCAACATCGATCTTGGCCCCTTGATTTGGGCGCTTGCTTTTGGTGCCTGCCTTGGTGGAAACGGGACATTAATCGGTGCCTCTGCAAACGTCGTCACCGCCGGTATGTCGGAAGAAGCGGGATACCCGATTTCATTTAACGAGTTTTTCAAAGCCGGTTTCCCAATAATGATTCTCACTACTGCGATTGTGTCGCTTTACATGATGCTGGTTTACGTTGTCGGCGCCGAAAATGGTGGAGGCGTCTGGAAGCTTGTCTGTATTGGCATAACCGTGTTTGGTATTGTCGCTCAATTGGCTCGTGGACGCTCGAAAGGTAAGAATTTCGCTGATTCATTGGTTGACGATGACTTGGATGCATTAACTGACATCGCAGAGCGAGCAGTTGATATTATCAAGGGAGTCAAGAGTTCCGAAGAATGATGAACACATTTCTCCGTTGAATTGAAGTGCCATGGGTTCATGGTAAACATTGGGGAACGCCATGTTTGAATGCAAAGTCTGTGGCCTTCTCTCTTTGGGAGGCTCTGCCTGTCCTGCGTGTGGGAGTCTACTTTTGGTCGACTTGACCCTTGAAGACGATGATACAAGTCCGCTTCCAACCGAAGTTCCGGGACTCGATGATGCCGTTGCCTCATGGTATGAACTTGAGGGAATTGAAAAGCCTGAAGTAAAGGAGGAAGAACCAACGCAAACCCCATCCAGTACAGGTTCTCTACCATTTGGATTCTCTGGAGAATCGAACACAAATGTCTCTAGATTGCCGTTTGGTGTGGGGAGTTACGCTACTGGAATGCCCTTTGCTGAAGATGATGAGGCACTTCCATTGGTGAGTGAACAAGCACGTCAAACAGTAACGCATCCAGAGGTTCCAGTCGAATCCACATCTCCAACCCCGCTCCAAACCAAACCTCTCATCTCTCCACCTCAGGAGCAGGAGACTCCACCAGTCCAGCTTGTGCCGGAATCAGTATCGCTGCCTGCAGTCGAACCCCATACAGCCGCTCATCAAGTCTACGCACAGCCTCCCGCCCCGGCTCCGCAGACTGCTTCAATTCCTGTTGCAGTGCCTCAAGCATTCTCTCAACCCGCCTATGTACAGCCTCCAACTCCAGTGCCGCAACCTGCCCCAACCCCTGTGGCTATGCCTACAGTCGAAGCACAGCCTTCAATGGAGCCCCTTCGTGTCGAGCCTGCCCCTTCTCTGCCGCGAGTCGAGGTTGTTGAACAACAAGAAGTCCGAGTGGCAGCAGTAGAACTCATGTCACCTCCGCCTTCGAGCAATGAGCCTCTTTTTGAAGAAGTCCCAGATATGTGGCGGATTGATGCATCCCCGGTGAATATGGATGAACTCTATGCAGTGGAGGATCAAGTCGTTGAGGTCGTACACTCGATGGATGAAGTCGATGAGACATACATGCATGATACCGGTGTCGGCGATCTGCATCCAGACACGGGTATCATCTCGCTCGAACTTCACCCTGCTAAGGCTCTTGGAGTCAATCTTAACGGCATGCCTGAACTTGAAGATGTGCTCGCTGAAGGATTCTATGCTATTGGCGAAGAATCTTGGGCGCAGGCAGCAATTTCATTTCAAAAAATGGCTGCTAAAATGCCCGGCGATTCAGCGGTATTCAACAACTACGGCTTGGCACTTTTGCAACGGGCTTTGGCAATGGCTAAAAGCAGTGATTTGGAAGTTCAACAACTTTCATCGACACAATTTGAGTCGGCAATATTGGCTCTTCGCGAAGCTGCAAAATCATCGCCGGCGAACGGTACTATCCTTCTAAATCTCACGCACGCTTTGCTGGTAAGTGGTCGAGCCGAGAAGGCGTTGAACCTGCTTTTCATGTATCAAAAACACAATGAGAATACCCCCGAAAGTGCTAACTTAGAGGCGGCAACTCTTGTCAGTATGGGTGAAAGTGGACGTGCTCTTGAAGTTCTCAAGGCAGTTCCACAAGACTCAACAATCGCCTCAAACATTGCCAAATTGACATATTCGTGAAGTTCAGGTCCGGAAAGCGTCATAAATTTCATTGTTCATATACCCTCGATTTGAAGTATTTACTGGACAAGAAATTGAAATTTTTTGATGAAATTTGAGTGTCATCAAATGGCGTTCAATGGGTCATTTCATTGAGAATTTTTGGTGCCATTTCTCCGAGGACCAAACCGATTCGTTGATATATGGGTGGTAAGTCGGGGGGATGCTTAAGCACCCTGATATGCCATGTATCGGGGGAAGGGCAGAGGAGAACCGTCCTTGAGGAGGCGGTTTTCTGTGGAAGCCGAATTGGCATGAATTAGATACCGAAGGGTTACTCATATGGTGTGTGATAACATACATGTGATGCTACAACCCAACTGGGGGATCGCTCGGCTCTAGTACCGAAGAAGGTCGTGACAAGCTGCGATAAGCTGCGGGGAGGTGCATGTATACCATGGATCCGCAGATGGCCGAATGGGACTTCCTGACGCTCCGGCGTCAATCGCAAATGCGATAGGGAACCCTCCGAATTGAAGCATCTTAGTAGGAGGAGGAAATGAAATCAAAAGAGATTCCGTTAGTAGTGGCGAATGAACACGGAATAGGACAAGCCGAATCCCGAAACGAAAGTGAGGGAGATGTGGTTGTCAGTCTATCGTCTAAGTCATGGAAGGTGAAGTTGCCTGGAACGGCACAGCCAGAGAGGGTGAAAGTCCCGTAACCGTACATGATATGACCACGTGACTGTCAAAGAGTAGCATGCGTTGGAAATCGCGTGTGAATGTGGGAGGCAGATACTTCCAATCCTAAATATAGCTAGAGACCGATAGTTTACAAGTAACGTGAGTGAAAGCTGAAAAGTATCCTTAGCGGGATGTGAAAAGAACGTGAAACCAGTTGGGTACAGGCTGTATGGGCGTGAAAGCGATGATATGAGCAGCGTCCATACGTGCGTTTAGAAAAATGCCCCAGGGAGTCTTGATCATTGGCGAGGTTAAGCGGTTGATCCGCGTAGCCGAAGGGAAACCGACAAGTCCGCAGCAGTTTACTGTGAGGGACGAAGTGTGCTCGCTTGGAGTCAATGGTGGAGGACCTGAAGCCCGACGATCTATGCCTGGCCAGATTGAAGCCCGTTGAAAGATGGGTGG
>CALJHE010000004.1 GCA_938075675.1 Candidatus Poseidoniaceae archaeon
CAGTGAGTACAATTTGAGTTGATAAATTGGTTAAAATAGGTCAGGACATACCGTGCAGAGTGTCTTTTTGTTGTTGATTTGTTGATTTGTTGATTTGATTATTTTTCGTATATGTCTCAGCTTTGGCATGTCGGACAATAATCAAGCCGCCGTCCACCTGGCCTCGTATGCAGAATCAATTCTCCGCACTGGTGGCACGGCCGGTCGTTGCGTGTGAACACCCAGTGCCGTGCTTGTCCCCGTGACAGGCCAATATCCCTTAGTTGCTCGTAGAGTTCCAAATCAACGGTGATGCCCGGAACTTTGTAGGATTGGCGCGAAAGGAACAGTGCCTTCTCAGCAAGCCTTGTTTTTTCATCTTCATCGAGCGAAGAGACCGTTCGGTCGGGGTGGAGTTTAGCAGTGAACAACACCTCACTACGTAGGTAATTCCCAATCCCTGCAAAGAACCCCTGATCGAGCAGCAGCGTCTTCAGACGTTTCCTTTGAAACCGCTTCTGATTCATGTGTTCAATCAACTCTTCCGTTGTCGTCTCCTCGATGACCACATCCGGGCCAAGCTTGGCGATGTACTGGTGACCAGAGACTTCCCACGGCTCAAGCATGAGAATATCGGTGGCCGACCACAAGCGGCAGGTGTGCGTCTTGGTTGACAGTGCAATCCGTAACGAGCGGTTCCACTTCTTGGCTTCAGTCGCTCTGCGGTTGACCGTCCATCGTCCGTACAACTGGTTGTGGCTGTACAGAACAAAGGTGTCAAAATGAATCAGCATGGCCTTACCACGGGCTTCGACCTTGAGAACGGTCTTGTCGAGGAACTCGTTTGAACGGTCCATGTAGCGTGGGAGTGTAACCTCAATGTCTTCGATGGTCTTTCCTTCAAGCGCATTGCGAATCTTTGACGCAGCGCGATGAATCTCTGGACCTTCTGGCATGGTAACAACTCAAGCCTTGCTCAAGAGATTATCAATGTCTGTATGGGGACGATGAGACCGGAGTGCGGTATCACGTCAGGACTTCGAGCAATCGGTCTTGCTCTGCAGCCATACGCAGTTCCATAGCGATGCGTCGTCCACTGGACATCGGCTTTCTCCATGTAGCGTTTCCATACGGGTGTCCAACGCTGACGTGGACGTTTGTTCCGCCACCCAAACGAGGAGCAACGTCGTAGATGTAGTAATTCATGTCCTTGTCAATACAGGTTTGCAAACAGAACGGTCCAATGATACCCGGGTCGTAGTGTTCTTTGCTGGCGGTGATGAATCTCTCTCCGAGTTCAAACGCTTTCTCAAGCAGTGATTCTCGAATCGTTGCTGTGTTGTGACCAACAACGGTCATCTCTGGGATTTGTTGGTGTGCAGGCATGGTCATTTGCTGAGGGGCGGGAAGTCGAACATGACCGTCAAGAGAAGACTCAAATCTCCAATCGACACCGAGCAATTCGAGTTTTTCACCTTCTTCAGCCAACGGACTATAGAAAAAGTTGAGGTTAAACACTGGGCCGATGACATAGCGTTCAATACGAGCCCCAGCAAGTGATTCTTCATCGATAACGCCTTCTGCGAGAAGGGTTTGAGACTTCTCTTGGTATTCTGCATAGGATGCGCAGGTGAAGAATCCACGCTCGAGTTTCTTCTGAGCGTGGTGCAACTTGACGATGACCAGGCAGTCGATGTCTTGAGGGTCGGCAATGGCTTCAGGGTACGGCAATCCAGCCTTATCCAAAATCCAGTAGTAGTCTTGTTCTTCGGTTCGCTCTTCCATGCGGAGCATGTTTCGAGAACCGAACAAAGGCACCTTGAACGTGTCTTCAACATCTGCAATCGAAGAGTACGAGGTGAACGATCGGTTTGGGATGTAGACCACATTACGCTTGCGCATTTCTTCTTGCATCTCTTCCTTCATCACGTCGTTAAACGATGGCATGACTATGGCTTTGTCAACCATTCCTCGAACCACTCGGCCAGAATGGGAGCGGTGCGCTTTGAAGTAATTGGCGTAGGTCTTGTGACGCCCTTCTTTGCAGTAAGCTACGGTTGGGAATCCTTCCTCAATGGCTCCGTCGCAGATGTCCAATGCCGAATGCGAAGCGGTCATCCCGATTCGGAGTTTCATTCGGTCGTAATCTTCGACGATGGATGCGATATCTTCTTTCGACAGCATGGTGTTCCCTCGATAATGTAAGTGTAGAAGGGGGGGTCTTTCATCTCATCGGATTGATGAAGTTCAGTCGTAGCGCTGAAGTTGCATCAATTCGTCGGTAGAGAGTGTCTCTCCTGACATCAACTTACCCATCAAATCTTGGACCTCAACACGTGCATTCGGCCGTTGTCCAGCACCTGCACTTGCGCCACGCATTGCACGGAGCATGTCTTGAATCGAGTGCAAGCATCGCAAGGATACGATGTATGCACGGTGGTTCTTGTCAGCCTCTTTCTTTGAAGTTCGCAACTTGCGGTGAGCAGATTCAGCCTTCTCACGTTGGTTGTCGACTTCTTTGTTCCATTGGAGCATCAAATCATGTGCTTCTTGAGCAGCCTCAGCGGCTTGTTCGACAGCAGCGTGTGCAGTCTCTTGAGCTTCCATAGCGATGCGAAGTGCTTCGCGGGATTCTTTGAGGTCGGTGTTGGAATCTTCTGAAAATTTCATCTTCTGAATCTTTGCGCTGATTTCCTTCATGCGCTTCATGACCTTTGTTTCGTTCTTACCGGTGTGGCGACCCATTTCGAATTCATTTTCCAAACGAATCAATTCACGGCGGAGGGAGTGGATGGTATCTGGGCGGTCTCTTCGACCACGTCGTCCTTCATCGCGTTGTGGAGCGGCTTCTGGACCCTTTGCTTCATTGAGTGCGTCTTTTGCTTCGCGAACTTTCTTGTTTGCTTCAAGTCGGATGCTCTTCTTTTCTCGAACAATTTCGTTCATTTGTTCACGGATTTCACGTTGTTCTCGAACCTGTACGATAAGTTCTCGAACTTCGCCGTTCATCTCGTTTCGTGTTGCGGTGAATTTCTTGGAGTTTTCATTACACTCGTCTCGAAGAGTACGGTATTTTGTAGCCTTTTCATCGACCATCTTTCGTCGTTCTTCGAGTTGAGGTTTTAGTTCATCCATTCGTATCTCACCTGATCGTGGAAGACTCCCATCTTCTCACTGGCCTTGCGACCGACCCTTTACATTTAATCTCTTCACTTAGAAATCCAGAGCAAAGCGGCTCAATGTTGGCTAAATATTCGCCTCTCTAAGGGATAAGAGCATTGAATCTGACCGTTGCTTCATCGAGCATATGGCGCAATTGACCAAGGTTTGAGGAGACTGAGCATCGAACCACTAACACACGGTTTCCTGAGAGTTCTTGAACGATTACTGTGCCGTTTTCTCCGTTGAGCGTCACTCTTCCGTTCGAAAACGAGGGGTCGAGAAGTGCAATGGCCTTTCCCAAGTGTTGGACACTGTCGTCGTGCTGCGGTTCACTGAACAAGACGAAACCCTCACCGTCGAGTAGAGCAGCACCGGTGACGCCGGATTGCGCTGCTATGTCACGAAGTAGGAGGGGTTCCATGCGTCTTCGAAGTATCGGGGGGGCATAACCTTTGACCTTCAAGGAAGTCTGGCATTCGCCGTCTTATATCGGACCTTTCATCAAGTATCCAAGTCCGGATGCATAGTAGTGAGAGAGATGCTGAATCACCGCTAAGTTTCTTGATATATAGAATTTCTGGGCACGAATATTTTCTGCTTTCACCTCAAGTTGAATGGTCTTCTTCCCTTCTGCAAGTGATACCTCTACCAAGTGATCCCAAGCTTTTGCGCCCCATCCTGCTGATTGGAATTCAGAATCGATGACAAAGGCCGCAATTCGAACACCGTCAAGTTCGTGTGGTAGGGCCCACATGAGTCCGAGTAACGCATCTGGATGTGGGTATTTACTGTTGTCGAGCAGGAGCATGTTTCCCGCCCATTGAGGAATCGGTAAGTTCGATATCGAATCCAATGTGTACTGTTCTCCGGTCTCTTTCAGAAACAAGACTCGCACTTTTTCTTTCCAGTCATTCGACAGCGACTTTGGTTCAAAACCGTACACCCACTGGATGTTGTCCATCGGCCACCCTCATTCTTTTCGACCTTTTTTCGATTGAGAACGCTCTCCACGTCGCACGGTCAAGTTGCGGTTTTGCTTCTTCTTGCGTTCAGCCCTTCGATTTGATTTTGGCGTTGGCTTCGATGCGCTGACCGATGCAAGCCCGCCGCTGTTGAGCAACACATCAAGGTCAGTAAGGGAAAGAGCGCCGCCGGTTGCAGCACGCTGTTGAACTTCTTCAGGGCGCGGACCTCTGTTGCGAGGTTTCCAATCCGCTTGACCGGATTTTTGCTTGCGTGTTCGGTCTTTGTTGCCAGGTTTCCGGCTCGAAGTCCCCTTGGCTGAAATACGTGCCCAAGCGTCCAATCGTCCCTTCTCACGGCGCAATTGACGCATCTCTCTTCTTCGCTCTTGAATCACTTTGTTGAGCGAGTGAGCGTTTTGGTCAAATTGTCTTGCTTCACTGAATTCAGTGGTGATGTTGGCGAGGATTGGTTCAGAACCAATCAATTCTGCACGAACTTCAGATTGTTTATTCTCAGTGATTTTCAAGTCCTTTACTGCCTTTTTCTGTTCACGGACCAGTGAAATAAACTCCTTGTGGGCAGTATCGGCTTGGAGGGCTACTTCATGCATGGCTTGCAATTCAAAGAACCACGCAAACTGCTCTTCTTCACGCTGAAGTGACGGGACTTGGAAGAAATCCACGTCGTCGGTAAGATTGTTGTAGACTTCTACAATCAGTTCCCGAATTCTGTACAGAGGAATGCCTATTTTCTGGTTGAGTTGGTCACGCTTTTCCTGCAGTGCATTCATTTTCTCACTGCGAGGGCGAAGGCTGCGTACAATCTTGCGATGTTCGTTGCGCAAATCGCTGGTTTCTTCGAAAAGTCCTCGAAGGGCTTGTGAGATTTTGATGTTGTTTTGTCGCTCCTGTTGAAGCATTTCGATGCGTCCATCAAGGTCGGAGAGTTGTTCATTGTTCGCCTTGACTTTCAATTCAAAGTCCGCTTTCGAAAGTGGGCGCAAATCCTCAAAGAGATCATTTTCTTCGATTGTTGGGAACCGTTCCGGGTTCTTCAATTCGCACAAATCCTTCCAAGGTTTCCCTTCGTTAAGCGCCAGCCAGAATCGGAAAAGTTCCTCTTGAATGTCAAGCGCACCCTCAGGTCGAAGTACTCGGCTCAGGTCATGTTCATGATTAAACGGGTCTTCAACCGGGAAAGAATGCAAGCCAAGCCGTGTCTTTCCGCCGGATACAACGGCGGCTGAGGCGTGAGGTTTGCCATACTTCCATTTCTTTTCTTTACGGCTGATAGGTTGTCCACTTCGAATCGATAGGACGTGTTCTTCCCAAGGCCGCTCAAGGACCAACTGTTTGATGAAATGGGCGAAGATTTCTCCAATCGATTGTGTGTTCTTTTCTTTGAGCAACTGTTCGGGGTTGTCTGACATTGTAAGGTCGTATTCGATTCCATCGACTGTGAGGTGTGTACGCTCTTTGCCAGATTGTATGTTTGGAGCGACCGGTGGTGATGTCGTTTGAAGGGCTTGCAGCATAATGAGGCTCCAAGCATAGGATGAGAATGTTCCTTGAGCAGCGTCGCCAACATCGCGTTGAGAAGCCCAATACTTGACGGCCAAGATGCTGTTTTGAATGCGCTCATCCATCTCTCCATAGCGCTTGAGCAGTGTGGTGTTGTGCAAAGCCAAGGTGTTGTTAATCGAGATGTCCACCGGGATTTTCGTTCGTTCATCGGTGAATTTGATGATCGGCACTTTCGCTGAGGCAATCACTTGAATATTTTCCATGTCCTGATTTTTCAAGGTATTCGAAATGGAGCGGAGTATTTTCTTCGGTTTCTGGTCATTCAACAAGAGGCAGAGATCCATATCGCCGCTTGAAAGAGAGAGTCCAGAGGCAGATGAACCAAATTGTTTCAACGAACTCCCTTTGAATCTCCGCTCGACGGTTCTTTTCAAATGCTCATACAACCCCTTACGCTTTTTGAGCATCGAAGCGCTTGGACGTTGTTCGAAAAGGGTTTTTTCGATGTCTTTGGAGAGTTGGTCCATAGCGGATGCTTCCAAACTCTCACCGTTTGGCAACTCGAGTTTGTCGCACAGATACTGATGCACAAGTGGCCAGCGATGTTGCTGAGCGTTGTCAAATCCCGTGATTGGGCATTCGTCGCTCATTCTTCTTCACTTCCTTTGGGTTGCTTCTTTTTCGAGCGTCGAGAGTAGGTCGGTTTTGAGTCCTTCTTGCTGTTGTTTGCCCGTCGCCGTGCGTGGCTTGACGGTTCTCCATTTTGGACACGTTGGGCATTTTCGAGAAGTGAGTCAAATCCCTTGTCAATGTGGTTTTGCCAATGTTCAATGCCTTTCTGGCTGCTGTCGAGGGCAAGTGCGAGACGTTTTGTTCGAGCATCCGCTCGTCGACGGTGAGCTTCTTGTTCAAGGTAGGTGTTGTGGAAGTATTCGTTTTCCGATGCGTGGTCAAGCAATGCATTGTGCGCCTTTTCGGACAACGAGAGTTGGTGGCGTGCCTGTTCGTACAACTTCTTCATTGCGGCTTGCTCTTCTTGGTTGTCTTTTCTTTTCGACACCCATTCCTCATGCTGTTGGAGCAACGTTTTCATCTCTTTGATGTATTTTTGCTCGGTTTTGTGGTTGCCAGCATTGGTCTCCAATTCGTGTTCAATCTTCTTGAGCTTGTCTTCGAGTTTGGATTGAGCCCATTCTGGATTTGCTTGCTTAACGCCACCTGCGTTAGCGATTGTTTCTCGGATTTTGCCCGCCTCTTTGAAAAGGTCTCGTGCCTTTTTACGAGCCGCATTTCTTTCCTTTTTCAGATTTGCAACTTTGGCATTCACTGCATCCCGTTGCTCTTTAGCACTTCGGGCCAAAGGTTCAGCCGCACGAAGTTCGTCTTGACGAGCATCAAGTTGTTCGGGGATGGTCTCAGCAAGCCGTTCACGCCGGTGCAAAATGGACTTTGCCAACAAGGCAGGAGTCATTTCCAGCAACTCGTCGGGACCCATACATTGTGCGCCAGTCTCCAACCTTCAATAAACATGGCGTAGTGTCTTCATTAGGCGAGAAAGTGAAGAACCCCCATGCAGAGGGTGAAGCATGGGCAGGGGTGAGGCCAGTCAATCGAAGTCGTTGGCATTGTGCATCACGGCTCTCTTTTTGACCTGCCTGTTGCCGTTGGTAAGTGCGACCGGAGGCGGTGCAGTGGTAGATGTAAGCAGTTTCTCACTTGCTGACTTCGAGACCACTGAGGACTCATCATACGATTTACACTTTGACATCGTCGAACTCCTCTCAAGCGATGCAGAAGTCGAAGTGCAAGTGGAACTTTCTTCTCTTGACGGCACCCAATTCGCTGCATTGAGCCAGAATCTCACCGTCGCAGCAGACTCTACTTTGGCCGTCCAATTTGCACTCACTTCGCTTCCATACGGATACACAACCGTCGATGTAGAGATTCTTGGCGAAGTTGGCTCTCCGAACTCAACACAAGCGATTACCGTCTCTCGAACGCTTCACCGACTTCAGCCCGCAGACATTTCATTGGCATCTTCCGGCCAGATTCTTCTCTCCGGCTTGACTTCAGAGGGTTTGTCTACGGGGAATGTTTCAATCCATGACGGCGATTATCTGGGTACTGAAGTTGCCATCATCAACGATGGTGATTTTCCCTGGACAGGTTCACTCACCCAATCGCTGAATGTACAGTCTGTGTATGAGAATCAAACAACCTCTGAGCTCACGGTCGATGCACAATCAAGTTTGATTGTCTTCTTCACAAGCACATTGCAACTTACAGAGGGCTCAGCGAGCCTTGAACTTGCACTGAACGATACCGGAGACGGCGACTCGAGCGACGAGTCAAGATTCCTTACGTTTGAAGTGTCTCCTCCGCCTTTGCCGCTGATGACGCTTACTTTTTCTTCAGACATGGGCGAACTCTCTGCAGGAGATGCAGTTGAATGGAATCTTTCAGTCCTCAACACTGGAACGCTGGATTTCGATGGGCAACTTGTGTGTACGTTCGGGCAAGAAACGGTTTACGATGCATCGTTGACTCTTTCGATAGGATCTATGGAAAATATCTCACTTCAATCAACAGCTCGTCCTGACCTGTTGTCTTGCTCTGTGCTCGGTATGCGTATTTCGACACTATCGACTTCCACTGTTTCGCTTGCTTTTGATATTGAATCTGCAGCATTTGAGTTCGCTGGCTCAAGTATTCCCGCAGTTTTGAACGGCCCTTGGCATGATGGTGATACGGCCGTGTTCTCGATGCTTGTTCGGAACCATGGTGAGCAGATGGGTCATGTGATGTTGGTGTGTGAAACACTTGGAGTTGAATACGTAAGTAACACATTGTTATTGGATGTTGACGCTGCGGGTGAGGTCAGTGTATCATTGCCGCTGTCAACGGTTGGCGACCAGGCTGTCAATTGGACACTCTCTTCGACAGACGGATCGATTGATTCTGGTCTCAACGGTACTGTAATGGTGCCCGTTGCAGCCCAGCAAACATTGACTCCGAAGATTACTTCGGTGACGTGGGATGCAGTAAACGGTGTCACATTCGAATGGTCTGTTGAGATGAGTGAAGGTATTGACCGACCAGTTCGAATTCGTCTCGGTTATACCGAATCCGGATTGGACGTCTACCCCATGGACTACGAAGTAATGCTCTCTGCAGGCATGACCAACGGTGCATTCACTGTTGGCTTTGTTGATTCCGAGCGAGTTTCCATCCGTGCAACACCACTCAACTGGACCACAGGTTTCGGTTTTTCGAGTTTCAGTTTGAGCATTCCCGACGAGCGTCCATCGTATTCAGTTGACTTCAATCCTCTCTCTGCCCCAAACAGACCGTTGCCCGGCCAAACCGGTTCAGTCACCGTTCAAGTCCGAAACACCGCAGATGTTGCCGGTGCCAAAGGATACCTTGTCGTATCCACACAGGGAGGTCTTTTCCTTGGTGAGAAACAGACGGATGCCTTGGGTCCAAATTCTGATTCAAATTATCAATTCTCATTCGAGTGGCCGGACTTGGATTCTGCCCCGCTTAAGGTGACATGGGTTGTTGGCGACAGCAGTTTCACCGCAACAAACACATTCCAATCTGGAGTTGTTGTGGTTGAAGAAGCATCGTTTGAATTCCCATGGGTAGGGGTCACTGGCGGTGTAATGCTGGCCGTAGTCCTCGGCGCAGCCGTCCGAATCTATCAAAACAGAAGTACGGATTCTTCTGTTGCTAAGCCGGAGAAATCGGTTTCCTCGAAGAAGAAGCAAAAAGCAACAAAGGTAACAAGTGTTGAGAAAATCCAAATTGGCTGTCCTGAATGCGACAGACAACTACGTGTGCCAGCAGATTACGGTGGACAAGTTCGTTGTCCTGATTGCTCGAATCGCTTTAATGTGACACCTCGCATCGACTCATCACGAGAGGAAGTCGAGGAAGTTGAGGAAGAGCCAGCCGTTGAATCAGACGGTAAGATTGAGATTCACTGCCCGGAATGCACACAATCACTACGGATTCCAGAGGATTATACTGGCTCAGTTCGTTGCCCTGCATGTGAGGAAGTTTTTTCAGCAGTACAGTCTGACTAGATTTGGGTGAGTGCATGAATGGACATTTTCGAGAATTTGAGGATGAATACCTCGAGACAATGTATGAGTTTTATGAAAAACAGCCAGGCCTCCCGGTTCGTAACGGCGACCTCGCCGGTGCTCTCGGCATTTCTCCCGCCTCAGCTACTGAAATGATTCAACGGTTGGCGGGGAAAGGCATGGTTAACTATGTCCCTTACAAAGGGGCAACTCTTACAGAAAAAGGAATGATTCATGGCCAGAAAATGAAGCGTCGACATCGCCTAGCCGAAGTTTTTCTGGAGAGCGTTTCGTTTCAAGGGGATGCTCACGCAACTGCCTGTCGCCTCGAGCATGCCATCGACGACGATTTAGAAGTCGCACTCACACTTTTACTTGGTGAGCCGCTGATTGACCCAAGCGGTCGAGATATTCCTCTCGCCTCGTCAGAGATCTCAGAGCGCGTTGAAGCTACAAAATCACGGCTATGCTCACTCACCAATCTCTCCGTAGACGCAAGTGGGACTTTGGAAGCCATGTTCCTCAGTGCCTCAGAAGTTGAAGTATTGGAGTCGCAGGGATGCAAAGTCGGCATTCAAATAACCCGCTCAGAGGCAGGTTATACGCTTCCAAATCAATCGAACATCGTAATGTCGCCGGAACTTGCCTCTAAACTCCTCGTTCGCATTCATCCGGCTTTGAACTGATGTAACACTTTAGTGCAAGAGACGGGTGGACTGTGTATGGTTGAGGAACTGGTTGATTCATCCGACGATGAAAATCAACAATCCACTTCAGAAGAAAGCATCCTTACCTCTGAGCGTTTTTGGTTTGCCATAGATCGTCAATTGCTCGGTTCAGGGTTGCGTCTTGTTCTCATTTTACCTGCATTTTCGTTTTTCACTTATTTCGGAGCACTTGCTTTTTCCGCAACATCACCAAAATGGTGGTCGCAAATCGAACCGACGGTTGGGATAAGTTTCGCCATGGCTCTTACAGCCCTTACATTTGTTCTCCTGCTCGGATACATTCTTGCTCAAACATTCCATCGCCATCGAGTTGAATTGTCTCTCAACAACTTTGAAAAGGAAGTTGAGCGGCTCAACGGTGAACATCTTTCAGTTCAGTCCTTACACGGCTATGAAAGTCTCGCAGATCAGTTGTCTGGCGCCAAATCAAAGCACACTTGGTCGCTTTCTTTTGGCATTCTTTCCAGCCTCCTTTTGATCGTAATCTTCTTTGTCGACATCGCTTCTCTTAACGGACGAATCATGCTCTTGCTCTCTTTCTCAACGCTTATGCTTTCACTATCACAGCATTTCCTAACCCGTTCCTATCCGTTCAATATGGACGAACGTACAGGTTTGTTGAAGGCGTACAACCCGCCAATTCACCCTTCTACCCTGGAAATGGTGTTTGACGACCTCGTTAAAACCCACATGGACCCACTCCTCCGCTCGGTTTACGAAATCTATTCGAAGGAATTAGAACAATGCCTCAAGAGAGGAACTGATCCACAGTATGCTCGTGAGAAAATCTTGATGACGCTGTATCGGCACTCCAAAGGCCTTGATTTTAAAACAATGGAGTCTGAACTTTCCGAAGTACTGACCAAGAAAGGAATGGATCTCGTTCGTAGCCACCCAGTCTTTACGATTGAGGAATGGCTTTCGATTATTGACCACATCGAACATGCGTGTCCTGCATTCTTCCGGATGATTGGTCGAATCGAGGAGGACCTCGGGGCAGGCCGCGCTGCTACAAACTCCGATATTGTCTTTGAAGTGGACATGGAGAATGTCGTCCATGAACGTGCCAACCTCTTCACGCTCATCCACAATCTTTCAGACACTCCGAGAAACGTCGTCCTCCGTGTCCAATCACCTGATTTTCGACCGCACGACATTGCCATGACCTATCGGCTCAACCCCGGTGAAAAACATTGGTGGTCTGCAAAGGCTCTTCCACTGGCAGATGAGGGTGATGAGGATGTTCTCGGACTCATGTCTGGTCTTCTTAGAGACGGTACAGTCGCTTGGCAATCCTTACTCCCTGAGCGCTTTGGAGAAGCCACCGTCTCCGTTCGTCTTGAGGAACAAAGTGGTGATCTCATCATTGGAAGGCAGATTAACGTCCGTGTTCGAACGAAGTTCCTTGAACGCATTCTCGGCTTCTCATCGGTCACTACTGGCCTACTCGGTATCCTCGGTATATCGGCTGCAGTGTTCATTAAAATCAGCGAAATACTCGGAAACATCGGCGTGTAATTGCCTTTTCACTCATGGGTAGATTTGAAATGGGTCACTCTGTGCAGTAGCCATGCGCGGAAGACCAGACGATGCGACACCAAGTCCTGATGCTGAATTGCGAGAAGAATTACAGGGCATGGAAGCACGTGTACGAAAGATGCGAAACACTCGCAATTCGTTCAGTGATCAGGCTCGTACTGTAGCGGATAAGCGCAATGCAGTTCAAGGACAATACAAGGAACACCGAGAGAAGGTCGACCTCGTACTTACTGAGATTAAAGCGATTCGTGCAGAAATCAAGATGTTCAAGGAGAAGCGTAATGCTCTGCAACAGCAACTTAGAGAAGTGATCAATCAAGTGAAAGGTCGGCGCGATGAAAAGGGCGAAAAGAAGTCAGCAACCGCTGAGTATGCCAAGTTGCAACAAGAAGTTCAATCTCTCGAAAAGACCTTCGAAACTTCCTCTGTAGGTCAGAAGAAGGAAAAAGAAATGATTAAGAAAATCAAGGAAATGAAACTTCGAATCAAGGAATTGGCTCCAGAGGTAACCCAATTTGAAATGATTAACGTGGACCTCAGCGATATGGATTCAGCAATCAAACTGCTTCGCTCAGAAGCTGACGCCGCACACCAAGATATGCTCGAAGCAGTTGGCCGTGCAGATGCGATTTCCAAAGAAGTTGACGAAGCATTCACCCACCGAGACTTCCTCAAAGCGGAAGGCGACCGATTCCACAATGAATTTTTGGAATTGCGTCAAAAGTCTGACGACATGCACAACAAAATCACTGAATTAATGGTGGATGTCAATAAGGTGCGTGACAAGTTGAACATGGCTCGTGATGAGCGAAAGTCATGGATGACCGACCACAATGCATCCGTTAAGGCCGAAATGAAGACTGGTGCAGAATCCGAAGAAGTTGCAGACGAATTGGTTTCGAAACTACTCAATTCTGGCGGAATCACCTTTGGTGGAATCGGTCAAGGCGATACTGGAAACTCCAGCAAGCGCAAATCCAAGTCTGGTAAAAAGAAGTCAATGCGCAAGATCGACATGCGTGCATCACGCCGACGCTGAGGTTTGAACATGTATGGGGTCATCATGGCAGGTGGCCAAGGCTCTCGTCTTCGCCCACTTACGCTCACTCGGCCTAAACCAATGGTAGAGATTCTCGGCCGCCCAGTCATTGATTTTGTCAAAGATGCAATGCAAGATGCTTCCATTGACACCATCGTTGTCACGACCGGGTACCGCGGAGAACAACTTGAGCATCATGTTGAGTCCTGGACGCATGGAGAACATCCGATTCATGCATGGGTCAATCAAGAATCGACGCCGATGGGTACTGCTGGTAGTGTCCGACTCCTTTCCGAACACCTGACTGAAACGTTCGTGGTAGGCTCTGGCGACTCTGTCGCCTCGTTCGACATTGGTGCACTTCTTGACGCACACCGTAAAAGCGGAGCGCGAGTCACAATGGCGCTTTGGGAGGTTGAAGACCCAACTGAGTTTGGTATCGTTGGACTCTCGCACTCACATCTCGGTGAACTTGATGGGGGACTCCGGGAAGGCTACATTTGCAAGTTCAAGGAAAAACCCAAGCCTGATGAAGCATTTAGCAACGTGATTAACGCCGGACTCTACATCATTGAACCTGAAGTTTTGGCTATGGTACCTGAGGGTGAGAAATTTGATTTTAGCAAGCAACTCTTCCCGATGGTGCTCGAAAAGGGTTGGCCGATGTATGCGAAAACCATTGACGGTGTTTGGTTTGATGTTGGACACCCGTCTGAACTCATCCGTGCGCAACACACGCTCATTGAACAACGTAGTTCCCTGCCTTTTCCTCTTCCTGAAGGTGATTTCAAGGGGAACAGTTTCATCTCGTCCTCGGCAGAGATTCTCGGGGAGATTGAAGGTTCAGTTGTCTCATCGATGAGTCGCATCGACTTGGGCAGCACCCTCAAAGATGTTCTCGTGATGTCCGGTTCGAAAATAGGAACGGATTGCAAACTCACCAACACCGTAGTCGGTGAAGGTGTTGATATTGGTGCGGGGTGTATCTTGCAAAATGTCATACTTGGTGACGGAGTGATTGTTGAGGCTGGTAGCAATCTCAAGGATTGTCGAATTCCGAATCCGAACTAATCATGTTGGCGTTTGCCTCAAATACCTTGGGTTGACGCAGGTGGCATATGTCCTCTCATGGCACACCCGTTCGAAGTTATGACCGCACCTGGGAAGAGATTGAGGACATGCTTAACCGGGCTGAAGCAAAGCGGGCTGAATGGAAGGTTTGGTTTGATGAATGTCGTAAAAATGAGGACCGTGACGGCATGAAAGAAGCGGCACGAAATCACAAAGCATTGGACGGAGTCGTAAAGACGCTCAAGTGGGCTCTCGGGGAAGAGGGTATATCCAATCCCTTGGAGTGATTACCAACCACGCTGATCCATTCGGACTTCGAGTGTTTCTAATTCATCGCCCTTCATTGGATCTCCAATCGTCATCGCCATAGCTTCAGTAACCTTGGCGGCATCATC
This sequence comes from Candidatus Poseidoniaceae archaeon, assembly GCA_938075675.1. Taxonomy (GTDB): domain Archaea; phylum Thermoplasmatota; class Poseidoniia; order Poseidoniales; family Poseidoniaceae; genus MGIIa-L1. The sequence goes on from CALJHE010000004.1 coordinate 14,491, forward strand.
GTAGTGCGCAGTTGCAAGAACGATTGCATCAGCCATCGTTTTTGGGTCGGACGACTTGAAGATTCCAGAGCCGACAAAGATGCCATCCATGCCAAGTCTCATCATGTGGGATGCGTCTGCAGGAGTTGCTATGCCTCCAGCGGAGAAAGTGACTACAGGGAGTCTTTCCATGTTCTTCACTTGGTTAAGAATTTCAAGAATGTCGTTGTTCATGTTCTCATCTATCGCACCAAACGGAGTCATTGGGTGGTGACCTGGGAGTTCAGAAGTGTCTGCTAGAACACGGTATCGGTCAACGATGATGTTGGAGACCTTTTCCAATCCTGCGTCATCCAATGACTGGATTTGGCGGATTTCTTGGTCAATGAGCCTTGCGTGAGTTACTGCGGCAACGAGGTTTCCAGTTCCTGCCTCACCTTTGGTTCGGATCATTGATGCACCTTCGTAAATGCGTCGTACCGCTTCACCAAGTCCTGTGGCGCCGCATACAAACGGAATGGAATAGTCGTTCTTATTGATGTGGAAGAAGGGGTCAGCAGGAGTCAGAACTTCAGACTCGTCGACCATATCCACGCCCATAGATTCGAGGATTCGTGCTTCTCCTTCGTGCCCGATACGGGCTTTGGCCATCACTGGGATGGAGGTGCAATCGAGAATGCCTTGAATCATGTCTGGATGGCTCATACGGGCCACTCCACCGTCTCTTCGGATATCAGCAGGAACACGTTCCAGAGCCATAACCGCAACAGCACCAGCGTCTTCGGCAACAGCTGCCTGTTCAGGGTCGACGACATCCATAATGACGCCGCCCTGTTGCATACGAGCGAAACCTCGCTTGAGTAAATCGCTGCCGTTTCGCAGTTGCGTAAAATCTGTTCGAACCATGTTAATCAATTTCTCCTTGAGCGCGACCTTCATGAACATTGGTTTAAGCCATGAGTCGGTAAAGCGAACTCAGTCGCTTGCAAGAACCGGTGAATCGCCTTCTGCAACTTCAGCATCAACGGCTTCCTCAGCGTTGCGTTCAATCCATGATTCTTCTTCTTCAGGGACATCGGTATCTGCAAAAATAGCATCAACAGGACACTCTGGAATGCATGCACCGCAATCGATGCATTCGTCGGGATCAATGACCAAGTATGTCTCGGCTTCTCTAAATGCTTCAACAGGGCATACTGCAACGCATTCTTGGTATTTGTGATCGACACATGTGCTCGTTACTACGTGGGTCATGGATATTCCTCGTCCGACCCAAGAACTCGCCATACATGAAGGCTTTGAAACAACACTCAAACAAAATGCCGCCTATCCTTGTCCTTCACCCTTTGAATTTCGAGGTGAAATGCGGAAGTAAAGACCTGCTAGAGCAATCGAAAAAACCCCGACTCCAATCGCTACCTTCGCTACGAATGAGTTGGTGTTTATCGATGTGGAATCTATGTCTTGAGTTTGTAGCTCATCGGTTTGAGGGTTCGTTGAATTGTTCGCTTCGGGGGTTAAATGTTCATTCGATTGGTTGGTTGAATTGTCAGAATTATTGGATGGGATCTCATCGCCGTTTGGTGTAGCGTCACAGCCGTCCGGTATGCCATCAGAATCCGCATCTATAGAATCGTCACTCCCTTCACAAATATCCTCAAGGTTTGAGATGCCATCCGAATCATTGTCGAGGAGTTCGTCGCATCCATCCGCAATCGAATCGTTATCGATATCAATGGAATCATCAAACCCTTGACAAGCGTCGTTTTCATCAATAATTCCGTCTCCATCCGAATCAACATAGTCATCGCAACCATCCGGCAAGGAATCGTTGTCAAGGTCAATCTTGTCATCATGTCCTCGGCATAGGTCGAACGGGTCGTTCGTTCCGTCGTTATCAGAATCGTCTACACACCCGTCGCCATCTCGATCCCATGGATGTGCATCTTCGGATGGGCACGAATCCGTTGAATGTTCGATGTAAGAACCAGGGGTCATGTTTTTGTCACTGAATGCCGAAAAATCAGGAGCATATCTTCTCGCCTTGAAAAGGGCATTTCCAAGTGCAACAGACACATTTCCAGCCGGTATTTCTTCACCCTGAGTCATCGTGCCCTGATTTGAAATGGGGCTCACGTATTTCCACACAATTTCACCGTTCAAATCCACTTCATACAGTGTTCCCGTTGTGCCATCTGTGACCAGTGTATTGCCGTTCGGTAACCGCTCTGCACCGGAGACAATCTGTGCATACATCTCACTGCCTTGATTCCACGACCAGTTCGGCTGTTGAGGTCCCCATGTGTTGTTGCTTAGCAGCGGATAAGTGCCGTTGGCACCTGGAAGACTGAGTACATCGACTGAAGAGTATCCGTGATTCTGCCCTCCACCGTTGTTGAATACGATGAGGTCTCCTTCGCCTTCTCTGCCCGGTTCAATCCATTGGATGTCGTGTTGTCCGAACAACTTCTGTTCGCTTGATAGACCTGCATCGTAGACTTGCTGATTTCCCCATCGATAGAGAAAGTCTCCTCCCTTACCGTAAATGCCACCGGTATGACCTGCAGCCTCTTCGGTCGTTGTGCTGTGGTCAATGATGTAGATTTCATTCATGTTTTTGCATGAGATGGCGATTTGGTCAAGGAGTTCGTTGTAGTCAATTCCGTTGCAGTGCATCCAGTCAGCACGGCCGGCTTGGTTGCCAGTGGCGCCTACATAATTGATGTCTAGTAACTCAGGATGGTCTCGTACGACACCGTAATTGTCTTTTGAAGCATCATAATCTTGGATAAGGTGGTCCCAAGCGTGCCATTCCCAAACAACATTGGCCTGATTGTTTTCGAGAGGCTCGATTTCGATAATGAAATCCGGCCACACATTTGCATTACCGCCAGGTGCATCACTCGCTATTGCGGGGTTTCTTCCTGCCTGCAGAGCCTCAGACTCCGTTTTATCTTCCCATGCAATTGCCAATATATTCCCGTTTGGCATAGGTTCGATATCATGGTGTGTGATGTAAGATGTCGAGGAGAACTCCCACGACCATTCAGCAGTTCCATCCCATCCAATCCGTTCTATTTTACCCGCAGTTCCTCCTCCACTGAAGTTGCCTATCGCTTGTTGAGATATGTCAGCGCTCCGTAACAGATCTCCGTCGGGCAGAAGGTACGATGCCATACCCGGACGATGTTTACCGGGGGAATCCCAACTGTGGACCTCTCTACCTTCGTAGTCGATGAGGAAACTTTCCGTCGAAGAAAACGGTGAAAACAATGTGTACCCAATGTCGATTGAATCGGTGCAGTATACAAGGCCCACTGTCCACGTCGAATTACGGTCTGCATTGCATACAGGTGCTTCATTCATGCTGGGCTGATGTTCAGCTGAAATTGGCACGGTGAGGCTCAGCAGCATGAGGGCAGTTAGCACAACCGCCCTCAACCTGATACTCATGAACCACGGTTGCTCGGACTCGACTTCAACTTAGCGTTGAGCCGACTTCACTTAATCAATCATCTTTTGATTCTGTTTCATTGCTAGTTCAATGATCTTCATGCACTCTTCTTTCGGATCTTGTCCAGGATAGACTTCGACCTTGGTGTGGCATTTGATGGTTGAAGCATGTCCTGGCGAAGCCAGAACAGCCTCACCGTTGACAAAGGAATGGAACTCAAGACGGAAGTGCAGGGTGTTGTTTTCATCGTAGCGTTGCTCGACTTCTCGAGCAAGGGTCTGCAGGTTTTCTTCTCCAATTTGGGCAAGAGAAATGAGGGACTGTTTCTTCTTTTTACAAACTCCAGTAACCATGTGGATTTCCGAGCCGTGGTAGGAAGTAGTGCGTTCAATCTCGACCAGTTCAGGGTCGCCCACCAACCAAGCAATAGCCTCTGCCACCACTGTTTCATCTTCAACCGCGCCGACGGTTGCACGCCAGGTGATATGGTGTAGGCTCACACCCTTCCGTGCCCCTTCATGCTCAAGAGTTTACCGAACCATCGAGGATTCGATTGTTCAAATTGATACATCATCGTTTAAGCGAGCGAAGAGACTTCTTCAAATAGGGGAGGGAGGTCGCCAACCTGCAAGTGGGGTAGCCCCCGCAAACACACACCCCGAGATGATACCATGGCAAAAAAGATTAGTGTAAAGGCACGTGCAGCAGCACGTAAGCAACGTGACAAGTGGAAGAATAAGATTTGGTACACCATTCGTGCCCCACGAACACCATGGGATTTTAAGAAAATAGGAGAGACTCTCGGGGAGTCCGATGAACACATTATCGGCCGTGTGTATGAAATGACACAACAAGAATTCAATGGCGACTTTACCAAGATGCACGTTATCCTCCGATTCCGTGTTCACGAATGTGTCGGGCAAGACGCTCTAACCACATTCATCGGTCACCACCACCAAACCGACCACATCCGCCGACAAATCCGTCGCTACCGTGGTAAAGTCGATGATGTCGTCGATGTCGTTTCGACAGACGGTTACTTGATTCGACTCAAGCCACTGATTATCACTCAAAAGCGAGTTCAGACATCCATCAAGCAGGCTATGCGTGCTAAGGCTCGAGACATGATTATCGCTTTTGCTTCCAAGGCAACCTACTCCAAGATTCAAACCCAGATTCTTGACGGAACCCTGGAAGAAGAAATCCGAAAGGCAGTCAAACCAATCTACCCCGTGAAGTCCGTCGCAATCCGTAAGAGCCAACTGCTCCAAGCTGGTGTCGTTGCTGATAAGGGTAAGACGCTCGATGAAATTCACGCTGAAGAAGCACGCAGCGATGCTGAAATCAAAGCAAAGAAAGCAGCAGCACTTGCATCTGCAATGGAAGATGAAGAGGAAGAAGAATCCACTCCGTCGATTATCGATGCTGCTGAAGCTATGGAACCTGCATCTGATAAGGCTCCTGCTGCTGAAGAAGCACCTGCCGAAGAAGAACCTGCTGAAGAAGCACCTGCCGAAGAGGCTGCACCAAGTGCAGACTACGATTCGATGAAGGTCGCAGAACTCAAGGAACTTCTCAAGGCAGCTGGAAAGCCAGTATCTGGCAAGAAAGCAGACTTGATTGCTCGTCTTAACGAGTGATTTGCCTCGGTTGTATCTACGACCTCTGCGAAAGCAAGGTCTAACCGTCACATGAGCCGTAGGTTTGACAAGGACAGAGCGACAGGCCTCTGTATGAATCGACTCGGAGTGATTGGTGGAACAGGTCTCATCAACATGGCTGTTGGTGAGGAAATGAAACAATCTGGCATTGAGTTGTTGAGAAGGGACGATGTCAATGTTGAGACGCCATGGGGAGATGTCCCACTGACTTGCATGCGACTCACAAACGGAAGCGTAGAGAAAGAATTGTTCTTCTTACAACGCCATCATAACGGTGGTGAAGCCAGCAAACCCCCTCACATGATTGAACACAGAGCCAACATGCGTGCACTCGCTGATGCTGGATGTGAAGCG
>CALJHE010000005.1 GCA_938075675.1 Candidatus Poseidoniaceae archaeon
TGCTGCCTGTATTGGTGCTGACTTTGCAAAGGTCAACTACCCTCGCGCATTCGAAGGAATGACCCAACCGGAATCCCTCGCCATCGCTGCACAGGCTGCTGGACGAACTGGAATTATTTGCTCCGGCGGTGGTTCTCTTCCTGCTTTGGAATTCTTGGAACGCCTTCACGCTCAAATGAGTGTTGGCGATTGCATGGGTGCAGCAACCGGCCGTAACATTCACCAAAGAGACACTGAGTCTGCAGTGCGTATGACTGCTGCTTGCCACGCCATCATCTGTGAAGGTGCATCTGTGGAACAAGCCATGGCCATCTTTGAAGGAAACTGATTCGTCCGGGTTGATGCCAGTTCTCTTGGAGGAGGGTGATTTGAATTCACTCATTACGGTAGAACGTAAACGTATACTGCATAGAAAAAGAGAAAGTTAAACACAACAATGATTGCAATTAACCACCGCTTTTTGCGTTTCGTAAGTGTAACTTGATCAACTGACTCGACGGGCTCAGAATCCGCCGTATCCGAAGAGGCAGGATTACCAAACGGCGCAATGAATGCAGTATTCCAACTTTCCTTTTTCAAAAAGCGCTGGAACAGGGTACCAAGAACTGATGCGACGAAGACGAGAAACGAAACAGCGCCACAGAGAAAGCCAATGAATTCCGTGTCCATGGCATGGTTTCGAGCATTTGCGATTTAAACTACATGCCGGAACGGCATATTTTGGCCTAATTCCGACCCTGGTGGAAGATGGTGTAAGTAGAAAACTCATGTTCCGACGGTGTAGTCGTCAAGGTAAGCGAGTTGAGCATCGGTCAAGACATCGATGCTAAAACCGAGTGTGTCAAGTTTCGTGGTTGCCAAGTCTTGGTCTTGCTCCTTCGTAATATCATAAACTTCCTTACCCATCGAAGAACCTTCCTTTGCCAAGCGGCAAAGCGAGAGGAATTGGTTAGCAAAGGACATGTCCATCACTTCAGACGGGTGACCCTCTGCTGCTGCGAGGTTGACCAATCGGCCCCGTGCAAGCAAGAAGACACGTCGACCGTCGGGCATGAGGAATTCCTCGTTGTTTGGACGAATCGTTCGAACGGAGGTTGCTCGATCTTCCAAATCAGTAATTTTGATTTCACAGTCGTAGTGACCGGTGTTGGCAATGATTGCTCCGTCTTTCATCGAATCAAAGTGAACACCGGTAATGACGTCTTCCATTCCGGTTGCGGTACAGAAAATGTCGCCAATCTTCGCTGCCTCATCCATGGTCATGACGCTGTATCCTTCCATGACTGCTCGCAGTGCTGGGAGAGGGTCAACTTCAGTGATGACGACATTCGCACCCATTCCACGAGCACGCATAGCAAGTCCACTTCCACAGTGACCAAATCCAGCGACGACGAATGTCTTCCCTGCAATCAGTACTGATGTCGCTCGAAGAATACCGTCAATGGTTGATTGGCCGGTACCGTAAACGTTGTCGAAATCCCACTTGGTCACTGCGTCGTTGACGGCGATGACTGGGTAACGAAGGTCGCCGGCTGCTGCCATTGCACGAAGTCGGTGAACTCCAGTGGTTGTTTCTTCGGTACCGCCAATGACACCAGGTGCATATTCCTGCTTGTCAGTGTGAACACGGACAATCAAATCTGCACCGTCATCGAGCGTGAGGGTCGGCTTGAACTCAAGTGTTCGGTCGATGCACCAATAGAAATCGTCACTGGATTGACCGTGCCAAGCGTGGACAGAGAATCCTTCAGAGGCAAGCCATGCGGCTACCTCATCTTGTGTTGAGAGAGGGTTGCATCCCGACCAAGAGATTTCGGCACCTGCTGCTCGGATTGTTTCAATGAGAACTGCGGTTTCTTTGGTGACGTGAAGGCATCCTGCAACGCGCATTCCAGCAAGAGGTTTGGTGCGCTCAGCTTCTTCCTTGATTTTGGCCATAACCGGCATACGGGCTCGTGCCCAATCAACGAGAAGTGCTCCTTGTTCAGCCAAATTAATGTCGCGGACGGTGTATTTCTCAGTCTTATCCAAGTTATCCATGCCGTGCCCAAATACTCATCCCTATTGAATCCCTCGTCCAAGGGATATGGTGGTAGAAAGGCCTGAACCATTCGCCGATTCACAGAGAACGGTTAGTACTGTTACTGGTGGTAACATTACCGTCGTTATCGATGATGATCGGAGTGCCTTCTTGCCATCCAGGGCAGTTCGAAGAGACCCAGTTACGGGTTGCCCATTCGCAAATGTCGTATCCGCCGGAAAGAATACCTGAGCGCTTGATGTATCCAACTTTGACGATGTCTTTGTCCTTGGAGAGCACGTTACCGAGCTGTTGGCTGGTGGTGCCGTGGCGCATGGTGCTGTTGATGTGCTCCAGAATCTCGGCGGTGTTACGCGGTCGGTCTCCTAAGAATTTCTTTATCTTCTCTCTGATTCTGGTTGTTTTCATGTGTATTTCCTCCTGTCATGAGGCCTTCTCCCGTAGAGGGTTGGGGCCACTAAGACAGATGACCGAGGGTGCTGATATAACCCTTCCCGTAGAAAATTGATTATAGTTACATTTCGTATGCAAATAGGGTGTTATTTTCACACCTTCTTTTCCGCATGTAAGTAAAAACCAACTATCTCCAGTGGAAATGTGTAACTAAATGTAACTATTAAGCACTCTAAACTGTAACATTTAACAAGGAGAGGCAGTAACCGACGCACAAGGTGACTTTGGTGTCAGCAAAACAGATTCGGAGCGGCCATCAACGGCGTGTTCTGAATTGGCTGATAGATGGCAGTGGCACGGTTTCCAGTATTGCTGAATCACTTCACTTGCGAATGCCCCACGCTTCATTGGCCCTTCGACAATTACGAGAGCGAGGAGAAGTCAGTAGGGACGAGCAGGGGAGCATCAGAGGTGCTCAACACCGGCTCAACGAAGCAGGGCGAGCCAGATTAACCGAAGATGCTCTGGCCAGAGCTCGCAAACATATATCGCAACGACCCACACAAGCAGAAGCCATCGTGTTGGGTCTCGATGGACCTCACGTTCTGCTTGGTTATGTGAAACCTCCACGATCAAGACTCCTGTCTTTGCCAAACCAAGGCATTACCGATGGTGAGAGCAGACCACCATTCTCCAGCGGAAGGCAAGGGGGGCGTTGGGCCGTTCAAAGAAATGAAGAAATTCAATGGTACACGCTCAATCAGTTTGAGTCAACTGAACCTCCTCGCTCACAACCAACAAGAGGAACGCTCACGGAATGGACCGCAGAAGTGGATCGCATTGGCTTGGTTCGAGCGACACTGATCGATTCACAGCACGAATGGTTGCTGAGCCCAGGGACATGGTTCAAAGAACCGGAAAAGGCTGCGGACTTACCCTCTCTACTCACCCAAGGCGAGTTCACACTCGGAACCGCAACAGGAACGGATTTGCGAATCTCTCCAAAAACCGGCATTCATGCTCATCTCACCGTTGCAGTCAATCGTTCGCTCGCACTCAATGCCATGAGTGCAGGTGCGTTGGTGTTTGAGGACCGGTCGCAGCAGCGTTCAAACCGTCACCTTCCCCTTGATGCGATTCGATATTGGTTACGCTCGCGACATCCAAGAATGTCCGAAGAGAAAAGAAACATGAAATTCAAAGAATTAACAAGATATTTACTCAATGAGACGGGTTCAACTCCACCACTGGCAGTTCAACGGCAATTGCTAACCGATTTTGGTAGAGTTGAATGGCTTGAATCGAACAACATGAGCAACATCAATTTTTCTGGCACTTCGGCCAAAGGGGCTGAAGCATTACTGGAATGGTTCGCATTTGATTCCAACAAAGAGTGTGTCATTGAATGGCCATATCCTGTCGAAGAGAACAAAGAGATTCTCGAACAAATACTTGCCACTGGCCGATGCCGCATCTTGGTGACATCGGAAGGCGAACATCAAAAATTGAGATCGACGACCGCCGTTATTCGAAGCGAAAAGGCATTGACAAAGGCTGTCATTCAATTGGGGAGGGGCATGAACATTCCACTCTCGTTTTTGCAAGTACCAATGGAAAGAACTTCACAAACTGTGCATGAACGAGTTCCATCTTCCGCCGTTGAGTTGATGTCGGCATGGGAGAAGGACGATGGTTTCGACCAAAACTTGTTTTCAGAAACCGAAATGGACCTTGAACGACAGAAATTGATTTGGAAAGCGCTCGCCTTATATCCACAAGGAGATGAGCAATGGGCCAATTTGAATGAGAGCAGTATTCCATTGGCAGCGTGGATTGCAACACCGCAGCAACACCGAACTTCGCGATGGATTCGTTTACGTTCAGTTTTACCTTCCGGATGGGCAGATTTGTTACCCATCGAACAATGCGAAACGGCAACGCTCATCAGCGCCATGCCCAAGGCATCACCAGAATGGACCCTGCAAGCACTTGAGAAAACACGTCAACGTTTCACAAATAACATTGAATCCATTCTCAAGTATCAACACTTCTTGGAGAACGATGAACTTGGTTCATGGATGGCTACTTCGCTCCTCCTATCGGCGAATCAAATGCCTGAGGAATTCCATGAATTGATTGAAAAATCGTGTATCTCTTGGCTTGATGCTCCACATCATACGCTGAGGGTGCTCGAATCATTGTTTCCAATCGGCACACCGTTGCCTGACCACATCGAAAATTGTTTGGTGAAATGTAAGGCTGCAGCAAAACTCCACCCTCAAGACTCAAACCTCTATGTTTGGGGGACATTACTTCACCACATGGAATCGGATGAACCAATGACTCCAGAATTCCTTCGTCAAGTCATGAGTTTACTTCCATCGTCTTGGTGGAGAGCGTGGGCGAGTGAATGGTTGCAGATTCAGTTATCGTCAACATCTGGACGTCGATGGTTGGCATCAACTGTTTTGCCTTGGCCGGCACTGCTGGCACGACCAACTGGGGAGCGCGGTGGATTGCCGGCATGGTCGACCTCTTATCCATCACGGCGAATCGTACTCGATGACGTGTTGCATATTCTGTTGCTTGAAGACCATGATGGGAAACCAGCACTCCTCGATGTCTATGACATGTTGGCCACTTCTGAACGCAATGAACCGGTGCATTATGGGCGTACACATCCACTGGTGGGTTGGCTTGCTCGACCTGTTGAGTCCTGGCCTGCAATGGGGTTGGATGTTTTGTTGCAAGGAGAGCCTGAAGTCGGTGCATTACTCTACGCTCGCTCATTTTCTTCAAAATTAGAATGATTCGATGATTTGAAAAGGGGTCGGCAGGTGGATTGCTTGCCGTACCCGCAACATCTGGCAGAGCTACTGTGAAATTGCTGTGAAGTCTGATACCAATGGTACGGTCCGCTATCGAAGACTGAAGTGACCCCTCGGGGAATGACCTTCGGTGCAAAGCGGTAAACCAACCGGTAGGTAAATGGGTCCTTGTGCGACGACAGGATGAACACAAGACAACCAACCTATTGGACAGCATAAGCCCTGACGCTGGGTCAGGCCCTCGAGCTTTGCGATGAAAAGGGCCGTTACGCGTCGGGGTACAGCTCCTGCTGACTCTATCTCATGCCAAACTGCGTTGTTTTCCTCAATTTGAGGCGATGCAATCAAAGAGCCGATTACTCCACAACGGATTATGACCTCCACTCGGCGTTTTCGCTGTTGCCTCGTCGGGGGGACGTTTGACCGTCTCCATGCAGGTCATCGCTTGCTGTTGAATGCTGCAAGCAAGGATGCAGAACAGGTCGAAATTCACATCACATCGGATTCAATGGCCGAATCAAAATCTCCATTTGTTCAATCCTTTGAAGACCGTCGTAACGAATTACTCAATTGGGCAGATGCTCAATCTGGCTGCAAAATAACCGTTCACCAATTGAACGATAACTTCGGCCCAGCACCAAAGCATTCGGTTGCTGACGCTATTGTGGCCACTCCTGAAACTCAGGGCATGTGCATTGCAATCAATGAACAGCGTAAGTCCAACGGATTGTCACCGCTTGAGATCATCGAAGTAATGCATCTGGATGGTTTTGAAGGAGGTATCATCAGTTCTTCTGCCGTACGAAACGGCCACATGGACCGTGAAGGCCACCCATGGATGCCAATGGGACTGCGTCAAGCCAATCTCCGTATGGCTCCGGCGCTGGACAATGAACTCAAAACCCCAATGGGGGTTCTGTTCAAGGGTCCAGAAGATGACCCTGAAATTGGCATGGCTGCTGCTTTGGATGGCTTACCTTCACCGCATGGAGCGATCATTACCGTAGGTGATGTCACCACCAAAACAATGCTCGACATGGGCTTAACTCCAGACGTTGCACTCATCGATGGCCAAACAAAGCGAACTGAGTTAGAAGAGGATTTGAAGGTCAATACCAAGCGGTTCCATCACCATTTGACTGCTGTCAATCCGGCTGGGCTTCTCACCCCATCACTCAATCAGGCTATTGCTCAAGCACTCGTAGCCGAGGAATCTGTCGTTTTAGAAGTGGACGGCGAAGAAGATTTGGCACCGCTGGTGATACATTGCTTGGCCCCAATTGGTACAGTCGTCATGTACGGACAACCACGAACTGGGGTTGTTCTGCAGTATACTACATTGGCAGTTAAACAGCGGTGTCGTCACCTCATCTCCTTGTTTGAGGTGGTATAATGCCTGGCCAAAATCCGATGGTCAGCCTTACCGTGTGCGTCCGAGACGGCGTGGATTGGGTCGATGGCTGTATTGAATCACTCAAAGCCCAAACATACCGACCCATCGAGATTGTTGCTGTCGATGATGGCTCAAGTGATGGCTCGAAAGAAAAATTGCTCGCATGGCACGACCTTGAGGCTGAAGTTCCTACACGCATCTTGACACAAGAGCCCAAAGGTCTCTCGTCTGGCCGTCAATGGGCATTGGATGAATCAAAAGGCGATTGGATTGCCATAACGGATATTGATGTGCGCCCCGAACCGGACTGGATTGCCAAACTTGTCGAAAATGTACAACCGATCGATGAAAGTGAGAAAGTTGTTGCAATCACTGGGCGCACTGTTTTCGAGCACGAAGGAGATATCGTGAGCCGTGTTCGTTCGATGGAAATCGCCACGAAATACCGTTCAAGGCCACGCCGAACCAGTTTAGCCAACGGCCCATGTTCTATGTTTGAACGAGAAAGTCTTCTGGCAATTGGAGGATTTGACCCTGAATGGTATCACGCCGAAGATATGGAGGTGAGCCTCCGCTTGATATCTGATGGTGGAACGATTGTCTATGCACCGGATGCTGTTGTTCATCACGTCCCTGAACTCGAGTCTTCACGGTTCCTTGCCAAGCGATGTAGAGACGCTCGCGCTCACATGCGTATTGTTCGACATTATCCACGGCGAAAGCGGAGCGGACCGGATTTAGATTTCATCGGGAGTTCAACAGTCGTACTGGTGGTCTTTCCAATGTGGCTCATGGCTTTACTGACCGGTATTCCTTTTCTGACATCGTTCGCCACTCAACCGAATTGGTCATGGGAAGAAGCACAAACCTGGTGGCAAACAAAATTGTTGTTGTTCACCTTGTTGTTGATGCTTATTCATGAAATTATTCTTTGGCGAGGACCGTTGGGTGTTGTCAACCGTGGTGCTTTGAAAGCAGGTAAGTTCTCCGTCTTTGAAATATTCAAGATTCGTAATTTGACGATGCGTTGGAGTATTGCACTGTGGAAAGGATTAGCTCTTGGAATGAAAGATGCATTCCAAGGTAAAAACGGTCACAGACCACTGCTTAGAAAACAACGCAAGTGAACTCAATCCAAATTGTCGTCGCCTTCAGGAGCGTTGGCTGCCATGAGTAGACCAAGTCCGAGAGCGATAAATGCGATGCTTACGGAGTATACACCAACATCAACCCATCCTGTGTTAACTATTCCGTAGTAGAAGTAGAAAACGATTCCGAGCAAGAGAGACCAAGCACCGAAGAGCTTGTTCCAACCACCGACATCAGGGTCGACCAAAGCAGGCCATGTGTCGTTGATGAGGATGCTCTTGAACCAACCTGCGATTCCAGATTCGTCGTTGCCGAAAGTTCGAAGGCCGAGACCAGCCAATGCAACACATAGTCCGATGAAAATGAAGTCAGAAAGTACAACTTGAACTCCTTCTGATTTGGGTTCGAAAGCGGTGTTTGTAGCCTCGAAGGTCAACAATCCGCCCCAGGAAATATGGTAGTTCGGGTGAACATGGCCAAGAATATTCATGACCGCCAAGAAGATACCAAGGATACCGATACATGTGTACCAGTTTGCCATAGTGCGAGATGGGTTCAACAACATCGAAACAATGGAGTTGTCAGCGTCGCTGTGTTCTGTGCTCATATTCCGCCCACCTACCTTTTGGATATAAGCACACCGAAGCATTCAGAATTGCATCTTTTGGTAAGATATGCTCTCAGAGTCGCGATTGGTGGCGGTAAGGTCGAAGGAAAACTTCTTCCATTTCCGACTCGGATTCGACCATAATCGCTTCAGCATCAACGTTGTTTGGGATGCAGGAATTGATTTGCTTTGAACGACCGTATCGTCCTTTGCTGATTGTTCGGGCTGTGACCAGTCCGAGCATGTCAAGATTAGAGATGAGGCCGGAAACTCTGCGTTGCGTCAACGCATTGTGCCCAATGTATCGGCAAGCTTGTTGGTAAACATCGTACACTTCACCGGTCTGAATATTGCGAAGGCCGTTCTTCTCATTGAGGAGAACGGAGGCAAGAACAAGTTTCTGTTGGCTTGGAAGTGAAGAGATGACAGGGATCATCTGGTCCCGCTCGATTTGGTGTTGAGCCATACGAACATGGCGTTGAGTTACGATTGAATCGCCGCTCTGTTCTGCTTTTTCGGTAGAGACTCTCAACAAATCCAATGCGCAACGAGCATCACCGTGTTCTTGGGCTGCCAGTGCTGCGCATAATGCGATAACACCGTCGTCAAGAATTTCTTCCTTAAGCGAACCTTCGGAGCGTTGGCGCAAGATATCCTGAAGTTGGCCTGCATCGTACGGATTGAAAACAATGTCAAGTTGTCCGAGTCGAGAGCGAACACGAGGGTCAAGGAAATCTGTGAACTTCAAATCGTTCGAAATACCAATGACGCATGTGCGAGCAGATTTCAACGAAGCATTGAGGCTGGTCAGGTTGTACAGGAGGTCATCACCCGCTTTACGAACCAAATGGTCGATTTCGTCGAGAACCAGAATGTAAACGCCGCCTTTTTCGTCCATTCGACGAACAAGTTCACCGAAAACGCGGTCAGTAGGCCAACCTGTGAAAGGAATCTCATCGATTTCGTGTTCTTCACGCAACGAGTTACCAAGGTGGCTCAACACCCGGTATTGCGTGTCGATTTGTCGGCAATTCACCATGATTGAGCGTACGGCTCGGTTCTTTTCTGCTCCCTTCTCTTCGAGTTGGTTGCAGACGAATTTGGTTACTGCTGTTTTTCCAGCACCTGTTACACCGTAGAGGGTCATGTTGGAAGGGATTTGACCGTTCAATGCTTCAACCAAATTAAAAGCGATTGCTTCAATTTCCTTCTCTCGATGAGGAAGGTTTTCTGGAAGGTGGTCGTGACGTAGTTTTTCCTTGTTCAAGAACAGTGTTTGCCGTGAGAGAAAATCATCAAAAATGTTTCTGCTCATGTCGGTGGCCTCTTGGGTTAGGGTTCAATCGAGAAAGTTCCGGACGGGACTTGCGCGATAATGTGGGTTAGTCCGAGTCCCCCTCATAAGTATGACCGTCGATGAGGTTCGGAGGGAAAGTTTTGATTCGGTTCGAGAATTAAATGTGAGATTATAAAGGGTCGGCCTTTATACGCTCTTTCTAAGAAAAATAACACAAAATACGGTCGTTTTCCGAACCTTTGTCCGAACAAACTCACGCGTCGTATTTCTTGATTCCAAGGACCCAATTTTCTCCACTACGGTGAAGACAAAGTCCATCTTCTGCATGATGGACGTTTTCCGGATGAACTGGATATTCGTCCGTAACGGTAACTTCAGAATGAACGCCGGGTTGGTCAATGAAGGTATGTGTGACGATGAGACGGACAGATTCAGCCTTCTGGGCCAACGATTGAATGTCAGAAGGTTTGTGATGATGATCGGAATCAACCCATTCAGGATATCCCATCTCGATGATGGCCATGCTCGCTGAACAGATTTCATCATGAAGCGTTTGACATGGGCCTGAATCGCCGCTGTGAACAAAACTTCCTTCTTGACCCGGATTGAAATGGTAACCATAGGGGTCGACGGATTCATCGTGTTGAACTCGGAAACGTCGCCAAGACATGCCTGAATCAAGTTGCCCTTCAACATCCGAAATCCAAGTGATGGTCGAAAAAATCTCTTCTAAACTACCTGGATAAGCCATTTCACACAACTTCCACAGATGTTCGCGGACTCCATCTGCGGCAACAACCGTAAGAGGCTTGAGCATTGCTCGGTCGGAGATATACCGCCGCTCAAGCAGTAAGAACGGGAATCCGAAAACGTGGTCTCCGTGAATATGGGTGATGAAGACGGTTTCAATATCACTGAGAGGAACGCGAGCGCGGCGTAGACTTGCCATCGCTGTTGGAGGGCAGTCAATGATGTGCTTGCCATCGATGAGGGTAAAGGAGTGGTACCGGCCGTACGGCATGAAGGCGTTCCCAGTTCCAAGCATCTTCACCTCCTTGGCCATGCATCATCCAATAGGACCGACTTCTTTTCATCATCGGTCGAAAATGTTGACCGATGTTCAATTGGAAGCAAACGCCTCAATAATCCGCTGAGAAGTTTTCTCCGCCGAAAGCAGTGCTCCTTCGACACTTCCATGTACCGTATGGTCACCACACTCAAACGCCTTGTCTGTTGTTGAGGGAAGACCAGAAAGCGCAGTGCCTGCACCCACCTCCGGCAAAGCGTGTTCAATGTGCTGGATGGCTAAATTCTCCCACCCATCAACATCTGGGCCAAACCAAGAACGCAATTCCTTTGTGGCAACATCGAGTACCTCCTCGGCACTGGTTAGGCCCAATGCTTCTGCTGTTTCTCCAACGATGGTAACGGTGACCAGTGAACGACCATTCGGGGCATAGCTGGGTTGCACATCCGATGGAACTGCGATGTGTGCAATCAACTGGTTTTGCGTTTTCACATCTCCGTTAAGCATAATGTGATTGGAACTGAAAGGAGATTTGGAAGCACCAAAGTGCAGCGTCCAAACATGGCGTTTACTTTCAGTTCTCCGAGGATTGTAAGCATGGACAATGGCATCAAAGGTTTTGTCTTGACCAGCTATTCGAAGGGTATGCTCGTCAAGAACTTCAGCATCCGTGTTCAAATGGATACGTTCATCTCCAAGAAGATCTGCCAAAAAGCGAGGTGCTGCAGCAATTCCATCTTTTGGAAGAACCATGTCCCCCTCAGACATCATTCGAAACACAAAACGGAACATTCGTTCGTTGGTTCGGAGGTCATTTTCGAGAAAAATACCAGAAAAAAGTGGATGGAAAAAACGGTCAATCATGGATTGAGAAAAGCCCCTTTTGCGGAGCATAATGCTGGTTTCCTTATCATCGCCTGCAAACACTTGTTCCGTCTTTCCTCTACGAACAAACTCGCGAAGACGGGCCACGCGTAGTAAATCAAAGGGAGATGCAAAACCGTTCAATCCTCCCGCTAGACCTTGTACTGGACGGCGGAACGGATCTGCTAAGCGCCAAAACTTGGCTTTGCCTTTCTTGTGCTGGACAACCACTGCACCTGGTTCAAACGCTTTGGCTTCGAGTTTCTTGAAATCAAAAGCCCGCTTTGAGGTAGGGTAGGCAGATTGCATCACGTGAAAACCGTGGTCGAGTAAGAATCCGTCGACCTTATCGGTCATCATTCGCCCGCCAATGCGGTCTGATTTCTCGTAGACTTGGACATTAAAGCCCTCTTCGTGAAGAAGAGCTGCACATCGAAGGCCGGACAATCCTGCGCCGAGAACTGCGATGGATGGGCTCATCATACCACCTCAAATGTTCAATTTTTCTTTGAACTCTTCCAAGAAAGGCCCCATCGATTGTATCAGTAATGCATCTGGATGCGTACGGATAACCAGCCCATCGAGGTACATCAATGCTCGAATAATTGGGAATGCTTCCTCGCCAAAGTTCGCACCTGCGTGTTCAACTGCGGCACGAACGGTCTTCATCATGATACGGGTCAGACTTTGTTCCCCAACCGGTTTGTTCTCGAAGTCGTGATAGATATCGCCCATCGTTGCATAGTATTTCTTGAGTTTCTTTTCGTTTGGCGTCAATTCAGTCATTGCCAGCAATGCTGTGAATGCCTCATGGCGTTCTTGGCGAGACAGATGGTCGAAGAACGTGAACAGCGAGTGAGCAACATGTTTCGGTGCATGACAGATGGCACCGTTGTCAATGAAGACGAACTTGCCTTCTTTGTCAATAATACAATTCCCAGGGTGAAGGTCACCGTGGAAGGTACCTATCCCGAACAAGAATGCGCCGTGTATGCGGAAAAATTGCAGTAAGAAATCCCAACTGAGTGACTTTTGCTCAATTCCCTCTTCCAAGGACATGCCTTCGATGTATTCGGAAACAAGGATGTCTTGATTGGAAAGTTCCGGATAGTAAATGGGGAAACGAAGCAACGACATTTCAAAGTCATTGGAAAGGGAAGTCTGGATGCCCTTGAGTTCATCTGCTCCTTTGATTTCGTTTCGCAGGTCGAGTTCTCGCAGCGTGTAGTCAGCAACGTGATTAATCAGCGCCATTGGGTTGCCGACTTTCCGCAGTTTGGGTGCAAAAATAAGGAAAATTCGAAGCCATCTACGCATTTTGGCGACTTCTTTCTTGAACTCAACGGCGTTGGTTTGCTTGATGAATTTGATAACGACTTCTTCGCCCGTCTTCAGACGCCCACGGTGAACTTGGCCGACGGATGCTGCTGCGAGTGGCTCATCATCAATGGATTCGAAGGCATCAGTGAAACCTTTCGGCGCTTTTTTGGCAATTGTCTCGTGCAAATTCTCAGATTCGATTGATGCTGCATGCTGATACAATTGCTGCAGTTGACGGCACTTTTCAACGCCGAGTAAATCAGGGCGAAGGGCGAAAATTTGGGCGAGTTTCACTGCAATGAGGCCTTGACGCTGAATCCAATCGAGATCTGCTGGCTTCTTCCGCAGGATTTGACGCATGAACCGAAAGAAGGTGAATGCTCGCATGAGCCAAAGTTAGGACAACGGCTTATGAAAGGATGTTTTTTCAATCCGATTCTTCATCCAACTCTTCGTCGATAAAAATGAGGGTATAACGCCATGTTGGCTCATCACTGTCCTCGACTAATTCACGGCGAACTCGGACATTTCCGTTCTCTGGATAGCGAGCAAGAAGTGCACCTTGGATGATTCCGTCGTCAAGTTCCCACAGCGGCAATGCTTCTTGGGAATCCATATTTGCAGGGTGAGCAAGTTTGACAATAATGTGGAAGAACGGATCGCTGTCGTAATCAAGTTCGCCTAGTCCGGCGTGCTCCCACCAGTCCATCAGTTCGTTAAGGTACTCGACATGACCTTCGATTTTACGAAGACTAAACGTCAATTCTTCACCAATGCGTTGACCAACTTGTCGCAACATAGTATTGATGTCAATTCCAAGTTGGTTGAGACTTTGCACCGTTCCTTCTTGCAAAGCTGCACGGGCTTGATTGATGCCCCGGGTAGAGGCAAGGAAAGACTCAGGGTTGAACGGAGTGTCCTTTTCGGGTAGTTCAGAACTGACTTGGAGTGCGTCTCGGAATTGGTCAAGGAACGAGCCTTGTCCGACCGTGAGTCGCAATGGATCAACAATTCTCTCTTCAGTAAAGCGCTTCTTCGCGCTTTCAAAGTCAACAGCCTTACTCCAGATAGCAGATACGAAGTCTGAGTGAGAATTACTGAACACATCGGAATTAATGACCAATGCCGCGTCTTCACGGCCTCGTCCAACGGGGTTTTCCTCGACATGGAGGAATTGAATGACGTTGTTCGCATCTTGCAAAACTCCCAGTGAACTGATTTCATCGGTGTGGCGAATTTCAATGCCGTCATCGAGTTGGTCGTAGAATCGAATCGTTCTACGGTCGAGTTGAGCAAGAACAGTTACAACAACACCACGCTGAGATGCAGAGTTAACTTCAGCAAGGCCGGATGAACGGCAGAGATGAAGAATACCGAATCGACCGAGGAGAAGTGTGAGACGCTCTTCTGCTTCATCAGCAAAGTTTGCAATCTTCTTGTGAATGTGTTCGCGACCTTTCAGCACTGCAAATCGAGCGCTTGTTTCTCCTGATTCGCCGTCTTTTTCTTCCTCATAGTCTGATTTAGCACCGGACATCAACTTCTCAAACGATTGGCTTGTTCGGTCGATTCGTTCACGTTGGTCTTTGATGAGGCGCTTGAATAAAACCGGAAGTGACGAGCAAGAAAAGCGCATAGGTCGGTCGGCGGTAACGCTCACAAGGCCAATTTCGGTAAGCCTTGAGAGAGAATTGTACGCATCAAGGCGGTTCGTGCCGAGTTTCTTAGCCAGCTCGCTTGCTTTGAGTTCTTTCGAAGTCGAGAGAATCAAGACGGAGCGGGCTTCTCGTTCTGACAATCCAGCGTCTTGAAACAGTTCAGCCCAGTTCATTTCATTTCTCCCCCAGCAGAGAGAGAACTGAAAGCGGAGAGAATACGTGCAACGTGACGGCGTGGTCGGAAGAGCCAGTCGTAGCAGTAGTGCACCTTGCGATCAGGTCCGATAAGGAACGAAGATTTGCTCGGGAACATTCCGAGGTGAACTGGGACACCGTAGGCTTCTGCAACCTCGCGGTCAGGATCGCTCAAGAGAGCGAAAGGTAAATCCAGTTCTGACTTGAAACGGCGATGGTCTTCAAGAGAATCTTGGCTGATTCCAATCACTTCAACAGGAGGAGTAAGTGATTGGAACAGGTCGTACTGTTGCTTGAACGTCAAGCAGCCTCGCTTGCAGGTTGGGGACCCGTCTTTAGCATAGAAGAAAAGAACCTTCCATTTGTCGTCGTAATCAGCCAACGAAATTGTCTCGTCGGTGGTAGAAGGGAGCGTGAAATTGGGTGCTGTCTGTCCAACAAGTTTGTTTCCCATACCTGCCCCACCGGTGTCGTCCTTGTAAACTAATACTATGCCTGTTCTGGAATTAGGTGGCCCATTCGCTTTGCTTTCGTGGAAAGGTAATGGTTATTGGTTTTGCAGCGACCAGTGATGTGTGGAACACGTTCATCGATGGATATGCCATTTGACAACAAGCCTTCGATTTTCAGAGGGTTGTTGGTCATCAGTCGGACGTTTGTGACACCGACTTGCTTCAACATGTGGGCGCTGAAGTCATACTCACGGCCGTCTGCTGGCAAGTTGAGAGCGAGATTTGCATCGAGTGTGTCCATGCCGATGTCCTGGAGTGCGTAGGCACGAATTTTAGCTTCTAAGCCAATTCCTCGACCTTCTTGGCGCATGTAAACGACTGCCCCGCATCCTTCTTCTTGTATGCGCTTCATCGCTGCTTTCAATTGCGGTCCACAGTCGCACTTGAGAGAGCCAAATGCATCGCCGGTCAAACACTCAGAGTGTATGCGTACCAATGGGGATCTTGAGGTGTCGTCGAGTCCTACTGAGAGAATGCTGTGTTCTGCTCCATCGTCGTCTACGAAAACACGCATCCTGAAGTTTCCTTGTTCGGTAGGGAGTACCGCGTCTGATTTTATTTCTTTTGCAAGGTTGTAGTTCTTGATATCAAGGTTGTAGTTCTTGTTCATGTACGTTGTTCAAGCATTGTGGATATAAAAGACTGTATCAAACCTTGATTTTTGAAAACACTTCTTTATAACCTCGCCCAGTGGAATGCGACTCATGCACACCGTGAAATGCGATCTTGGAGTTGCGGCAATTGTTCGCAGATCCCGAAGCATTTTGTTGGTCCAAGAGGCACACGGGCGCTACAAGAACCATTGGGGACTTCCGAAGGGATACGTGAACAGCAGCGAGCTTCCAAGCCATGCCGTGCTGCGAGAACTCTCGGAAGAGTGTGAGGTTGAGGGTAAAGTAATCGGCGTTCAATCGGTGAGAGAAAGACTCCTTGAGGGCACTCCAGCCATTTTCATCGCTTACCTTGTCGAACTCAGCGACGAAGCAACACCCACTCCTGGTGAAGAGGTCATTGAAACTCGATTTGTTGATGCTGATGAATTCGACTCGCTGAATTGGATCAGCGACGCCATGCACTCCATGGCACTCGCTGCAGTCAACTCGAATCAAGCATTGCGCACCATTGATTACGAAATCAACCGTGGACATCCATACATGCTCCACACCCTTCCAAAGACATGGGGTGGAGAAGCGTGAACTCAAGATTAACCGACCGTGTTCGCTCATGCAACAGGAAGTCGTTGAACACTGAAGGGAAATACATACTCTATTGGATGATTTCGAACCGTCGATTCAACAGCAATGCTGCGCTAGAATATGCTGCGCACTTGGCCAATGAACACAACGTGCCACTCTTAGTTCTCGAAGAGATCTCAACCAGTCACAAGTTTGCTAACGACCGAATATGCACTTTCATGATACAAGGGATGCTTGAGAATATTCGCATCTTCAGAGACAACAACATACGGTATATTCCTTGGGTCGAAACGCCACTCAGCGGTCACAATGGCAAACTACACGACCTTTCTAGGGACGCTGTGATGATTGTTACCGATGATTTCCCAACATATTTCCCCTCCAAAGCCGTTCAACATGCCAGCCGTTCCATCAATCGAAAAATGGTAGCAGTTGACTCAAACGGAGTTTTCCCAATGTCATGGACAGAACGAGCCTACCCAACTGCACACGGATTCCGGCGTTTCGTCCACGTTAATTTCGTTGAATGTATGGAAACATGGCCTCAACTCAATCCAATTCCCAAAGACCATTCTCTCTGGCTTGAAGACGACTTGTACGACGAGCTATCCGAACGCTGGGAGTTCAACGTAACGCCGTTCGAATGGCTGTGGAGAGCTGGCGAACTCGGTAGTTCCGGGCGAGAGGCCCTGTCGATGATCAACATCGACCATTCAGTTCCGCCGGTAGCCAAAGCACGAGGCGGGCGAAGCACCGCTGTTCAAATGCTGCAAGAGTTCCTCTCTAACAGATTGTATCGCTACGCTGACGACCGCAATCAAGTGAAATCTCCAGCAACAAGTGGACTCTCACCATGGTTTCACTTCGGACACATCTCCACAATCGAAGTCGTTCAACAGATTTTGGTGACCAGCAACTGGGATCCTGAAACCATTCAAATGCCACGTAAGGGCTCAAGAGAAGGCTGGTGGAATCTCGACCGCTCCATCGAAAGTTTCCTCGACCAAATTATCACATGGAGAGAACTTGGGTTCAACAACGCCTACCACATCCCTGAACACAACCAGTTTGAATCATTACCGGACTGGGCCAAAACCACGCTCATGGAACACGCCAGTGACGAGCGAGTTCAGTACACACTCAAACAAATCACAGAAGCGGACACCCACGACGAGATATGGAACGCTGCGCAACGCCAGTTGGTTCGCGATGGAATCATTCACAACTACCTGAGAATGTTGTGGGGTAAAAGAATACTCGAATGGTCACCATCGCCTCAAGTCGCTGCAGAATGGATGATTGAACTGAACGATAAATACGCTCTCGATGGACGCGACCCAAATTCCTATACTGGCATTTTTTGGGTTCTTGGACGCCACGACAGAGCATGGGGGCCGGAGAGAGCGATTTTCGGAAAGATACGCTACATGTCTTCTGCAAACACTCGACGCAAGTTCGATTTGAAGCCTTACTTGCAGGAATATCGATATTGAGGTGAGAACGTGGAATTCAAACACTCTACTGAAGTTGTGACCAGTGTCGAAGAGACCTTTGCATGGCACGAACGCAAAGGCGCTTTCCGAAGATTGATGCCACCATGGGAAAAAGCCGAACAAGTCGGTGAACTTTCATCATTGGAAGACGGAACGCGACTGACGTTCAAATTCCCGATGGGCCCAATCAAGATGAAGTGGATTGCTGAACACTCAGGATACAAACCACCGCACGCCTTTGAAGACACCATGATCAAAGGTCCGTTCAAGACCTGGCATCACGTTCATTCCTTCGTAGAAACCGAAGGCGGGGCGTGCAGAGTTGACGACCATGTGGAATACACGCTACCTATGGGGATTCTTGGTCGAATCTTCGGTGGTGGAAACGTGCGCAAGCGGTTGCAACGAATGTTCAAAGCCCGCGAAATTCGCCTGAGCAAAGACACCAAACGCTACAACAATTTCGCACACATCAAGAGAAAGAAAATACTGATAGCTGGCTCATCTGGCCTCATTGGCCGTCAACTTATCGCTTTCTTTGACACCGCAGGACACGACGTTTGGCGCCTTGTTCGTAAAGAACCTGGCAAGAATCAAATTCAGTGGAGTCCAAGCGATGGGAAAATCAACGCTGACGAACTTGAAGGATTTGACGCAATTATCCACCTGGGCGGTGCGGGAATTGGCGACAAGCGATGGACAAAGCAGCGGAAAATCGTTCTCGAGAAAAGTCGTACAGACAGCACAAGTCTCCTCGCTTCCACTATTGCAGGGCTCGAAAACAAACCTGAAGTTTTCATTGTCTCAAGCGCGATGGGCATCTACGGTAGCCGTGGCGATGAAGAATTGACGGAAGATTCTGCTGTTGGAGAAGGATTCCTCCCCGACATGTGTGTCGCTTGGGAAAAATCGGCGCAAGCCGCCATCGATGCAGGTGTGCGAACCATTCACTGCCGTACCAGTCTGGTCTTAGACGCAACGGGCGGAGTTCTGCAAAAAATGCTGTTACCAGCACAACTTGGCGCAGGTGGGCCAATCGGATGGGGCAAACAATGGTACTCTTGGATTGCAATGGATGACCAAGTGTACGCTATCGACCATTTGATGATGACCCCTGAATGCGAAGGGGTGTACAACTTTGGTTCACCGAACCCTGTTCGACAGAAAACCTTCGCAAAGATTCTTGGCAAAGTGTTGTGGCGACCTTCGTTTATTCCCGTACCACCAATTGGAATCTGGTTCTTGCTTGGTAAGATGGGGGTCACCTTGGCAACCGACAGCGGTAAAATCCTTCCAAACAGACTCATTGAAAGTGGATATGAATTCCAATATTCCACACTTGAACCTGCTTTACGAGATGCTCTTGGTAAGTGGAAGAATTGAGACTGGCTGCTCTACTGCAGACATTTGAGACCAAGGAAACGGCAATAGAAGATCTGTAAGAGTAGTACAGGGACTCAAGACAAGTTGAAGTTCGAGCCTTTAGTATGGCAAGGTTTCTTTTCACTTAATCGAGGTTTGGAGAAAGTAACGTCGAGAAAGCAACCTGCATCTTACGGTAGAAGTTGAGCGTGAGACGTCGACTGAGGACATCTCCGTTGCGTCGAACTGCTTCGCTTAGAATTGCGTTGTAAGCCATGCACATCAACCGTGGGGAGCGACGTGCATCCTTATCAAGCAGTGGTAAGAGTCCAAGAGCACTCTTACGGTGTGCGTGGATGTGGTCAATGTAGTGTCGCATGAAATTCTGCCAAGCCTTCGTTCCAGCAAGCTTCGGATCACGCAAATCTGATTGCGTGATTCCAAACTTCGCAAGTTCTTCTGAGGGGATGTAAACGCGATTGCGTGACAAATCCTCTTGAATATCACGAAGCACATTGACCAGTTGAAGGAAAATACCCATCTCTACGGCATGACGACGAGCATTTGGGTCGCTGTAGCCGTAGATTTCAATCAAGCACAGGCCCACGGTTGAAGCCACGCGGTAGCAGTACCGGCGAAGGTCCTCGAATCGTTCATAGGTTGTTTCAAACAAATCATCTTCCATACCGTTAATGAGTTCACGAAGGTGAACCATCTCAATGGGATAGCGGTGTAGCGTGTCTGCAAGTGCGATGAACATCGGTTCGCTCATTTTACTACCAGCTTCGATAAGGTCGAGATTTTCTCGGAACGAATTGAGAGCGCGTAGACGTTCAAAATGTTCTTGCTCCGAGAAGAGTGAATTAAAGCTGCGTTGCTCAAGAAGTGCTTCACTTTGTGCTTTTGTCAGCGAGTCAAGATGGCTGAGGTCACCATCTGGCAGCCAATCACCGTCAACGATATCATCCACTCGGCGGCAAAAGGCATAGAGAGCATTGACTGCTTTGCGCTTCGGTTCTGGCAAGTGCCGGAAAGAACGGAAAAACGAGGACGATGCTGCCCGAGCGATTGATTCACATTCAAGGTAAGCAGAATTGACGCGTTCAGCCATGCCGACATCGTCTTGATTGTTCAACAGGAAACTCGACGGCATTCGATTCACTCCAACAACTCCCATCCTCTGCTGTCCATATATCAAGTGTGGTTTTTTTATTCAACGACAAACAGTCAGTGAAATCAAGCCAGTTGCGTCCAATCGACATCTGCTTCAGCCATTTCGACTTCTTCAACATCCATCTGAGCAAGTTGGAGTTTGCCAGAAAGTTCGTCGTTTACAGCGTGCCAGTATGAATACGCTTCAATAACCCAAATTCCAGATTCACGAGTTCCGTTTCCTGAACCTTTGACACCGCCAAACGGCAAATGCGCCTCTGCACCGGTGGTTGAATTGTTGATTCCGGTCATTCCAGCCTTGATTCCGGTCTTGTAGCGGTAGGCTTCAAGACGGTCGTTGGTGTAAATGGCAGAAGATAGTCCGTACGGGCTTGCGTTTGCCAAGTGAAGTGCGTGGTCAAAGTCGTCTGCCTTACAGATGGTAACTGCTGGCCCGAAGACTTCTTCGTGGAAGCATTCCATGTCTTCGGTCACTTCGGTAAAGACGTGAGGCCACATGTAAACGCCATCTTCAGCATTGCTGAGGAAGTTTGTAGGCTTGTTGTCGCTGGTGATTCGTCCTTGTCCAAAGATCTGCTTTGCGCCGGATGCAATGCACATGTCAACGCCAGTGAGGAAATCCTTGGCGTACTTTTCGGAGAGCATAGGCCCGTAAAGAACACCGTCATGAACAAGTGAATCGCCAATGGTTGTTGATTCGACTTTTTCCATGAACTTGGTCATGAATTCGTCGTAAATATCCTTGTGAAGAATCAGGTTTCCAAGTGAGGTGCAGCGTTGCCCTGCAGTTCCGAATGCTCCCCAATAGGCGCCTTCTACAGCATTTTCGATGTTTGCGCTTGGCATGACGACCAGTGGGTTCTTTCCACCCAATTCAAGCGAACACGAGACGAGGTTTCGTCCACACACTTCGCCAATCATCTTACCGACTTCTGTAGAACCGGTGAAGGAGATTTTGTTGACTCGGCCTTCATCGACTGCATCAACCAAGTGTTGTCCCGCTCCGCTGCCTTTTCCGTGAACCAAGTTGATTACACCGTTCGGCAATCCTGCTTCGTGCATGATACGAGCCAATGCGAAAGAAAGCAGTGGTGCGTCTTGTGGACTCTTCCAAACGCAGGTGTTTCCGCACATTATTGCTGGAATCATCTTCCAGAAAGGTACTGCTGCAGGGAAGTTGCAAGCGTTGATGATACCGCAGACACCAAGCGGGCGGCGGTAGGTGAACAGTTCCTTGTCCGGCAATTCAGAATTGACGGTTTGTCCGTAAAGACGGCGTCCTTCGGACTGGAAAAACAAGCAGGTATCGATGGCTTCCTGAACTGAACCTGCTGCTTCTTTCAACGTCTTTCCGATTTCACGGGTTTCAAGAGCGACGATAGCGTCTTTGTGTTCCATGAGCAAACGGCCCATGTTTCCAATAATTTGGCCACGGGTAGGAGCAGGTGTTGCAGCCCATCCAGGGAATGCAGCGTGAGCAGCATCCAATGCTGCGTTGACGTCAGCCTTGGTGGACAATGGGAACTCACCGAGCGTATCGTTGAGGATGGCAGGGTTGATGGATGTGAAGGTTGCTCCATCGCTAGCAAGCGTCAATTGACCGTTGATGATGTTGAATCCTTTAACCGACGGTTTACCGTTTGGATTTTCTGCTGCTAAAAATTCGAGACCTGTTTCAAGAACGTGAACCATGACACACCCAACGGAACGCCCCTCTTGAAATTGATGGAGTGAATTCGAAGGAAATTTTCTCGTTCGCCGCCATCAAATGTCGACTTAAGGTTAAAAGGGGGTCGGCATGAATCGGGTTGAAGAGGCGGTCAGCCGATGATTAAATAGGCTCGACGACTCGAAGATTGAAGTGGTAAAATGGTAAAAGATGAGAAGACAATGTCATTGCGTGTTTCCAAGGCTATCCCGTCCGATGTAGGACACGGCAGAGCTCGAATTTCTGGTGAAAACGATCTTGGCCTCAAGCCAGGTGACATCGTTGAGATCAAAGGTGAAAAGCGCTCAACTGCTGCAATTTACTGGCGCAGCCGACCTGAAGATGCGAAGATGGAAATCGTGCGTGTCGATGGTATCATCCGCAAAAACGCTGGCGTAAGTCTTGGCGACCGAGTAACGGTCAGCAAGGTTGTCGCCAAGGAATGCACAAAACTCGTTCTTTCCCCAGTTATGGCCAACAAGCAGAAGGTCAAGTTCGGCCCAGGAATTGAAGGATTCGCTCGCCGAGGATTGTCCAAGCGGCCTGTCGTTCAAGGTGACCGCATCTTTATTCCAGGCATGACCTTGTTTGCTGAAGCACTGCCGTTCGCCGTTCTCCAAACAACCCCAAAGGGCATCGTCAAGGTAACCAACGATACTGATATTGTCATCAAAGACGAAGCGGTGGACGATGTTGATGTCGGCCAATCTGAAGGCATCACCTATGAGGACGTAGGTGGCATTGGACAGCAACTGCAAAAAGTCAGAGAAATGATTGAACTGCCACTCAAGCATCCAGAGTTGTTCCGACGGTTGGGAATTGACCCGCCAAAGGGCGTACTGCTTCACGGCCCACCGGGAACTGGAAAGACCATGATTGCCAAGGCGGTTGCTACCGAAGTAAACGCCCACTTCAAGAGCATCAACGGCCCGGAAATCATCTCAAAGTATTACGGTGAATCGGAAAAGCAACTTCGAGAGATTTTTGATGAGGCTGCAGACAACTCTCCAGCAATCATCTTCATTGACGAAATCGATTCGATTTGTCCGAAGCGTGAAGACGTGAGCGGTGAAGTAGAGCGACGAGTCGTTGCACAGATGCTCACGCTCATGGACGGTATGCAAGGCCGTGACAACGTTGTTGTCATCGGTGCAACAAACCGCAGAGACGCTATTGACCCTGCTTTGAGAAGACCGGGACGGTTTGACCGTGAAATCGAGATTGGCGTACCAGACCGGGACGGCCGCAGTGAAATCATGGACGTCCACACACGCCAAATGCCTATCTCGGATGATTTCGAAATCAACTGGGTTCTCGACAACACCTACGGGTTTGTCGGTGCTGACCTTGCTGCCCTCGTCCGTGAAGCGGCGATGAAGGCACTGCGTCGATACCTTCCGGAAATTGATTTGGAAGAAGAGACAATTCCACCGGAAGTTCTCGAAAAGATGGAAGTTCGAATGGACGACTTCCGACATGCTATCAAGGATGTTGAACCGTCAGCACTCCGTGAAATCTATGTTGAGATCCCTGAAGTCACTTGGGACGAAGTAGGCGGATTAGATGAAGTCAAAGACCGACTGAAGGAATCCGTTGAATGGCCATTAACAAAGCCTGAATTGTTCGAACACTTCGGAATTAAACCACCGAGAGGAATCGTGTTGTTCGGCGCACCAGGAACTGGAAAGACGCTGCTGGCAAAGGCGATTGCGAACGAAGCTCAAGCGAACTTCATCAGCATCAAAGGCCCGGAAATGATTTCCAAATGGGTTGGCGAATCCGAACGTGGAATCCGCGAAATTTTCAAGAAAGCGAAGCAATCTGCACCTGCCATCATCTTCCTCGATGAATTTGAATCGATAGCAAGCATGCGCTCCTCTTCGGGTACGGAAGGAAGCGATGTCGGAAACCGGGTTGTCAACCAATTGCTCGCAAGCATGGACGGCGTCGAATCCTTGGACGGCGTCATTATCGTTGCTGCCACCAACCGGCCTGAGATGATTGACCCTGCATTGCTTCGCAGCGGTCGATTTGAGCGTGTCCTCCACGTCCCTCCACCGGATGCGGGTGCTCGAGAAGTCATCTTCAAAATCCACAGTGAAGGAATGCCTTTATCGAAATTCTCTCTCAAGGACATCATCGGCGGTCTCGACGGATTTACCGGTGCTGACATTGAAGCAGTATGCCGTGAAGCCGCACTCATCTGTATGCGTGCAGGCAAGAAGAAGGTCACAAAAACGCACTTCGAAGACGCCATCAAGCGTGTCCGACCAACGGTTACAGCAGAGATGCTCGCCTACTATCAGAAGATGGAAACATTGCTCACATCCGGCCTCTCGAACATCAAGCGTTCCAGAGACACTGGATTCGGAATGGAATCGATGTGAGGGCCGTCCTTGAATCGACGCATTGATGTGCTGAATAGGTATGGTCAAACCGTCAGTGGAGTGAAACTATGGCTGTCTTTGCACGAGAAATAATCGGACGTGAAGTCGTCGATTCACACAGTGTACTCTTAGGTACATTGCGTGACATTGTGTTCGACAAGCAGTCAGGTTCAATCTCAGGCATCCGTGTCAAAGTCGAACAAGACATCGATCCTACTGTTCTGCCTTGGGAGATGATTGAGGGCCTTATGCAGATCCCTGTCGATGAAGTATCACGTATTGCATCTCGTGTCCACCTAAAACGTTGAGAAGACTGAATTTTCGAGATTCAAACCGCTTTTGGAATGAGCATTTGATACTCGCCGAATAACAACCTTCTAAACCCAAAGGAACACGTGGGAATGTCGGAACAGTGCTCTAGAGGTGGACCAATGCTTGAAGACTTGAATCTTAATTACCGAAGAATAGGCCTCCAAGCCGCATTTTGGTCGGTAATGCTGATTTTGTTGCTAAGTATTTTGATCAATTTTGTCAACGTGACGAACACCAACCAGTTGTCCGCATACGATGACGACTGGAACGATATGTCTGCATTCCGCCAAGACATCAAGGACATGGGGATTCAAACCAACTCATTGGTGAGCAGCCCACTTCTTCTTGCCGACATTGAAGACCCTCGAAACACCACCTACATTTTGGCAGGTGTAGAACGGGACACACTCTCCCTACCGCAGTTTGACAGCGACGGCTTCATCACCATCGCTGCTGAAGACGGATACTCTCCATCTGAAATTGATGCAATCGTCGAATTTGTTGACGCTGGCGGCACTGCACTGGTCCTTGACGACTACGGTTTTGCTGGCAGCATTGCTCAAGCCTACGGCGTTCGATACACCGGCTATCAGTTGTTTGACACAACATACGTCCAAGAGTTGGATTACAATTACGTCTGGATGTGTGTGCAAGCCACACCGTGCGGAATGAACGGCAGCAGTATCGACCCTGACACCATCTCAGTTCACGAACGATGGAGCGGCGCCAACGGCGAAGGAGCACACCCGTGCAAACTCATGAACGGACAATCCATGCCGTTGGAAGATGCCGGTCTATGCGCCCACCATTGGAACAACGGAGAAATATCGTACAACGCAACCTACCAAATGCTGCTCAACAACATCACGGCCTTGGAACTTATTCCGGGAGTGAACGGCGCACTTTCAGAAGTATCTATTCGGGCTGTGACCAGCAACGAAGCGACGGTGGACGTCAACGGCGACGGTGAAATCTGGGTTGGTAACGAGGTTAACTCCGAAACACCCGACCTTTGGGGGCAATTCAATCTCAGTATCGAAGCATGCGCACGAAAATCATGCGACCCTGATGAAGGCGGTCGAATTGTATTCATGGCCGATGGTTCAGCTCTTATCAACGCCATCTACGACTACGAAGGGTTCAACGATCCGAACAATCCATTGTACGGAACAAACGATTGTGTGACCAACAACACGAAATGTATTCCAGAAAACGATAATCGTAAATGGGCGCTGGATTTCATTGCTGAGGCGCTTATGTCGAGTAAAATCGGCGAAGAAGGCCAACCTTCTGAAAACGCAGTGGTTATTTTTGATGAATCAAGACATCCACAAAACGCATTGTTCGCAGATTCCTACAACACGGTATACTTCCTGTTGGTCTATTTCACCGGTGAAGGACTTGCTATGCTTCTGCTGTTCCTCGGCTTGTTTATCGCCTTCGAGGCAGTACTCATCAAGAAGCGAGACCCAGAGCCTTGGCGACACGTGTTCAGCATCATTTACTACGGATTCGGAGACGCAAACCGCTACACATACTACGCAAAATCCGATAAAATCCGACAAGTGTTCCTCTCAAAGGTCAGAAATCAAAACGGCCTATCACGTGAAGAGTTCCACGCTATGCCCGCTCGTGAACTGGTGTCACTCATCAACGATCCAGTGTTAGCAAAGTTCGCTATTGAGCCAGGCAAATATTCACTGGAGCAGACGGTTGCTGTCGTCAAACGAATCAAAGCATGGGGAAGAACCTGAGGTGAGATTATGTGGACACGCAAGGCATCTTTCACATTCACCGGTGGTATTGCACTGATTCTCATTGGGATGATGATCGCAAACCTTCAGATGATGATTCTAGGACTGACCTTCATTGCCTTCATTGTCGTCAATTCGTGGATTTCAGGCCACGGAGATGTTGAAGTTCAACGAACACTCTCTGCAGATAATCTCTACAAAGGCGATGACTTGTACGTTGAATTGTTGGTAACCAACCGTTCCAACCGAAACACGCAACTGTTAGAAGTCTACGATAACATCCCTCACGAAATGAAATTGCGAAGCGGACTTAACCAGATGCGCCTCAACCTCAAACCTGGAGAAAGTGCTCGAATACGCTATGTATTACGCTGTCCATTGCGAGGTCATTTCTCGATTGGACCGGTCTCATTGCGTTCACGCAACACCTTCAACTTGGGTGTGGATGAAATGTATGTCGACCACCACAGCGACATTGTCATCTTCCCACAAATCAAAGAAGTTGAGGAAGCATTCCTCCGTTCACGCACTCCAAAGATGTACACTGGAGCCACAACACTGCGAACGCCGGGACAAGGTTCAGAGTTCTATTCATTGCGAGAATATGTCCCCGGCGACCCGTTCAAGAACATCAATTGGAAGGCCTTCGCCCGAACCGGCGATTTGATGGTCAACGAAAAGTGTCGAGATGCAGTTACGGACTTGTACATTCTTTTGGACAGCAGAGACATCGCTCGAATCGGTACTGTACTGAAAAATCCTCTTGAAATGGGAACAGTCTCAGCCGCCAGTCTTGCGGCATTCTTCCTCAAGAGAAGAGATTCTGTGGCTTTGGCCATCTTCGATGACAGCCTTGCCTATCTCCCGCCGGACACCGGCGACAAGCAGTATTTCAAAATCCTCAGCGCTCTTGCCGGCGTATCCCCGAAAGGAACGATGCCGTTGCAAGCTGTAACAAACTCGCTGAGTGGAAGATTCAGCCGAGGCAGCCCGGTGTTCATCATCTCCTCATGCGAAGGCGACGGAACAGTTCCTGCTGCGGTACGAGACCTTGTTGGACGCGGTCACGAAGTAACCGTACTCTCGCCATCAAGCATCGACTTTGAGCGATTGGTCAGTCGTATTCCTCGTATGTCCTATGAAGTGCTCAAACTCGAGCGTCAGAACCGTCTGACCACACTGGCTGGTTCTGGAGCGATGGTCATTGACTGGATGCCAGACATGGACTTGTCACAAGCATTGATGCAAGTGAGGGGGTATTGAGATGGCTGAAGATGTTGGATTGCAGGGCGACGTCACCGTTACCGGTGAAATCAGTCCGCGAACATTGCATCTGAAACTGCTTCGAAAGCAGTGGCAAATCATATCGCTTCAGGTTATTGCCACCATGGCTTTGGTCGGTATGTATCTCGAAGTTGTCTCGAATTATGTCGTTGGCTCCATTGACCATACCATGCTGTTCGACACCATTGAACTGCTGATTGGAGACCAACTCCCGATTGGCGATTGGTTGACAGGTGAAGGAAGAAATGGCCTTGCTCGCTTCTTCGTACCTTTGGTTCTCGGACTCGTGGTTGGAGGCGGTATGGCTTTACTCGCATTCCAAACTCCGAAAGTTCAACAACGGGTTAAACTTGGTTTCATCATCACTCTCATCGTCGTCTTAGTAGGACAATTGTTGTTGTCTTGGCTAACTGGCATGTTGTTTTCATTCGACTTGCGATTACCAAACTCAAGCGAACTGAGCACCTTAGAATGGCCTCTGTTGATGATTCTTTCATTGATGATTCTCTTCCTCTACCTCTTGCCGGTCATCATGGGTGTTCGTGGCATATGGGGGCTTTCTCGCCGTTCAATTGCGTGGGCAATTGGTTTTACACTGCTTTTCCTTGGCATCCACGCAATCCTTGCCTTCCCACTCATCAACGGGCAATTGGGCTCGTATGGGGATTCAGTCAATGTGATTGGTGCTCAATTCAGCGAACCAACAATCGGTATCTTCGGACTGATGTTGGTTACCAAACAACAGTTTGCGTTGATTATGATTGCCGTCCTCATCATGGTGTTCCAAGAATCTTCATACGGCGTTATTCGCTATCTTGAGTATGCTTACAGGCTCCCGGAGTCATGCAAGCGTGACCCTGAATACGTTCGCCAAATGGACAACGTACTCAACACCCATCTCAAACACACCTTTGGATTCCTTGGACTCACTGGAATTGCAACGATGATTGCGCTTGGATTCCACACCGTTCTTCTCGGCTTTGTCGAAGACTCAACGGGCAGTCAGTGGGCAGGGCAAGTCTCTGAATCAATCGAATTGTCCCTGACCTACGGATTGGTGATCTCTGCTGCTATGTTCTTGAGCATCATGGCTCTCCTTCGGTTCTTCGTTCCATGGGAACGAATTTGGGGATTCATCTACGCACGAAAGAACGCTGACGCAATGCCTGCTGAAAAGAAAGTTGTCGATATTTAATCACGCATCGTTGCGAACGGTTTGTAGAACTCTTCCAGTAAGCTCTGCGCACATCAACAACAGCATTGGCAAGCCGCACCATGCGGCTACTGTACCAACGGCACCATCCAAAGCATCCATCACCATCGGATGAAGAAACCATGTCCCTGCAATGACGAGGACCAGCAAGATTCGCTCAACGAAAAGTGGGTAGCGTCGCCCAGAAGATTCGCTACGGTTGACGATGGGGGGTGAGTCCGTCATGCGCTCACCTCAAAAATCAACATTCGACAAACGGGCTTCAAGTGCTGCCAAGGCAGGGTCTGTCGATTGTTCTGCGACCGGCTCTTTTCGGCGGTCCCAAGACGCATCAAGTCGAGCCAATTCTGCCTCAAGTTGTGCTCGTTCATCACTGTGTTCTGTTTCGCTGACCGTTACAGGTGCACGAATGGAGTTCACGACCTCTGGAGCATCTTCATCCACAGGCGTTGGCATCTGTTCCCAACCGGATTCGTCGACAACTGTAGTTTCAGTGACGACATCCAAGGAAACAGGAACTTGTCCTGCCAAGGAAGGTTCCATGTCAGAAAGCATGTCTTGCTCTACCGGCGTTCGTTGCGCATCCGGTATTGAGTTGCGTTCATACGGCAACAAACCGTCGCGTTGGAACTCCCAAAGCATTCCACTTGGAACGCCGTTTGCAAGACCAGAAGCATCCAATTGAGTAATGAGTTCTTCAAGCACACGAGCAGTGTCTTCCAATGCAATAGCCTCACCTGCATCACGCTGGTCAGCTTCCAAATAGATATCATCGAGTGCAACTTGAATCAACTTGCGTGTTGCTTGTGCGATGCTTGGCAGTGCTTCAGGGCGGGTGCAATTGTTCAGCAGTGCCTCAACTTCATGCGGAGGTGCACCGAGTCGGACGAGTTGTTCCAAGACGTTTCTTAATCGACGCAACATGGTAATCGAACGGTCGAAATCTTCCAACAGGTGCTCGAGGTCAATAACCACGTGACCTACCGTTTCACCCAACTGATGTTCGAGCCGTTGTTGGACAGACCATCGTGCAAGACCGCGAACTGCACCTGCTGTTTGAGGGACTTGGCGTTCAAGAAGCGTCATCACTTCACTGGAAAGCAGATGCCGTGGTGTTGCTGCGACATGATCTACGGTGGATTGAATCACTTGCAATCCACGCTCGACTGCACGGTCAAGTAGTGTGACTGAGTAACCCAATGCACGGGCATTCTCAAGGCGTTCAAGAACTGGACCAAGGCCGTCAAAAGTGGATGCATCGTCAAGCAGTGCTTGGGCGAGAGGTTCTTCAGCCAGTCTTGCTCGAAGGCGTTCCGCTTCTTGAATATCGGAGAGTGCCTCTTCATGGGCTTGAGAAAGTGCTTCAGCACGCTCGATGAGGGAAACAAGTTCCGCCTCAGCATGACCTCTGCGAGCGCCAAGGTCTCCCAATTCACGGAGAGTTTGCCGGCGTTCAGACATCAGTTCTCGCAATTCAGCCTGAACTTGTGCTTGACGTGCCTCGTCTGTAGCCAAACGGTTGCGATCCTCTTCCGCTCTCCGACGGGCTGCTTTTGCTTCTGCTTCGATGGATTCCAATTCCAAGGAGTTCGAATGAATCTTGTCTTCCATCATCATTGCTTCAGCCTGTGCACGGGTATGTCGCTCACGAGTTGCTTCAACTTGTTCTTGGAGAACACGAAGCCGTCGTTCATCATCGTCCGATTGTTGACGGATGGTGGCAAGCCTTTCGCTTCCAGCGAGAAGGTCGCCGTTGAGTTGTGCTTCCTTGAGTGCCAACTCTTCAATCGATGAGCGAAGTGTTTCGCTGGAGTCAGCATGACCCAGAGCCTTTGCCAACTCAGCAGCTCGGACACTCACCTGATGTTCAAGTTCATTCACACGGCGAACAAGGCGTTCAGCACGGTTCTCTGCTTGTTCTGCTGCTGCTCGAGATTCTGCAACATCCAGTTGCAGAGAATCAAGCGATGAATTTGAAGATTCAACCTTCGAAAGGAACTCTTGTCGGGATTCTGATGCCTCACGGGCAAGGATCTGTGCGGCTTTCTTCCCAGATTGCGCTTCATCTAAACGGCTGGCGAGCGCTGCCTTTTCTTTTTCCAAGTCGCTGATTTTGTGTTCAGCGGCTTCCAATCGGCGACGCAGACCTGCATCAACTGCCAACGGTTGCGAAACCTCTCCAGGCAGTCCACCGCTTACATCGCCAACTGTTTCTGGGAATGTTGCACTTGAACGGCTCTTTCGCAATTGCTCCATGCCAATCTCAAACCCAAACAAATCGGTGAGTTTGCTCTTGAGATTTGCACGGCGGCTTTCTGAACGAGTACGGAGTGTTACCAGAAGGTCATGGAAGTCGTCGAGTCGGAACTCTTCCACGGTACCAGAATCTCGAGAAACGATTGTTCCTGCTGGTAATCGGTGAAGTTTGAGGATTCGTGATGAATCAGTAAAGGTGAGCATTGCCTCTTCCAGCGACTGCCCCTCAGGAGCAGAAATCCCAACGGGAACGCCACGTGCCAAAAGAACAGAAACTGCGGTCGAAGATTGGCCGGATTGAAGATGGCCTGTTACCTCTTCACTTACACCTGCAGTAAGCATGGAAAGAATCGCATCTGGACCACCACGACCTTCACGGAGAACGAAACCTTCAGGCATCGGCCCTCCTGAAGCACCAACCGATCCGAGTTCTCCTTCCAAAACTGCTGCTGCTGCAGAGATGAGGCGAGCGTGATTGGTATTGGCTTCGGTCCAAACCCCCAGCGATACATCTCCTGCTTGAGCAAGAAGAAGAGAACCACCTTCGTGATGCATGGTCCAATGGCTACCACCAATGATGCTGTCATCTTCGACAATACTGATGTTCATTGCTTCAAGGGTCGAATGAATCTCTCGAGCGAGCGTTTCTGCATCGTTCGGTAAATCACCTACGCTGTCGATGAGCATACCTTGGTCAATCGCAATTGCTCCACGAACGGTCTCACGTTCGACCATTGTTCGAAGAACAGCAGACAAATCTCGAGACAAAAGTCGGACTACAGCATCGCCACGGGCAAGAAGGCCTTGTCGGTCGGCAGCATGTTCGAACGCTTCAGGAACGACTTCAGCGACGCTTCCAAGTCCTGCAAGTGAATATTCGCCAGCGATATACCGGCTGTTCTCCTTGGATTCTATGTCTTCAAGACGAAGTCGAGCTTCCTTGCCAGCAAGCAGCAATTTGCCCTTACCGGATTCAGCCAGCCAGCCAACGACTCGGCCTGCTCGAACCAATCGGTGTCCAGCAGGTGTTTTTCGTCGTCCAATCCATGTGCTAATGACACCATGGTCAAACGGCTGAATAGAGCCGCTTCCGACAGTGATTGTTCCTTCAATTGGTTTTCCTTCGGGTAAATTAAACATGGTATCACTCACATTTGGGGGGTTGTCGCTATGATTCGACGGTCGCGGTCAAGCGCATGTCGCCATCGTGCTAATCGGCCGCCGTCTCCACTGAGTACGACGATGCGATTCGGCCCAACGACATCCAAAACCATGCGAGATGAACTCTCACTCCACACTTCATAGATTTGGCCTAAGCCAAGTGCGTGGCCGGTTTCTTGGGCGACGTTTAGCATCTCAATGGCCTGATCAACGGGTGCAAAAATGCCTTCATCTCCAACACTGGCCAAGAGTTGGCCAGAATCATCAATGAGCATAGCGTGATTGACGCCTTCAAGACGACATAATCCAGCAAGTGCGCGTTGCAGCATGGTTCTCAAACAATCGGTCAGTGCTGTGGCCTTCAAGTAGTTTTGCGCTTTTATCCCCCTAAAGGGGGATTTGAAGACCCAAATTGATTTTCCAACTGGAGATTGAAAAAAGGCATCGCGGAGAACTATTCTTGCTTAGATTTCCGCGCAATATAACCTGAAGAATTGTCGGCCAAAACAGCCCGAAAAGTGAGGTTGTGGGTGAACTTTTTCAATTGAAAAATTGAAATTACAATTGGAATATTTGGAGAAAGGAATTGTTCCAAGGCAACGATTCAACACAGGACAAGCGGTGAACTCAAACCGTAGGGGTGCACGCAAGTACCATGGCGCAAGAGGGAGAACCGCTGTTTTCGGTACCAACCTGCGACAGTTGTTCGAAACCTGCAATCCTTGAACAAGCCTACTCAGGACGTATCTTGTGCGGAGAACACATGGCCAAATCGGTTCGTAAAAAAATCGGGAAGGAACTCCGCCAGCAACTCATCTTGCCTCGAAACAAGAACACTGTGATCTTCGTGGCGATTTCCGGCGGAAAAGATTCAGCAGTCCTGCTTGACAGTCTGGTTGACCGAGTCGGCAAGCGCCCAGATGTCACCATCATCGCAGGAACAGTCGACGAAGGGATTGAGGGATATCGCCCCCCTTCATTGGTCTGTGCGCAAGAATTGTGTGAGCGGCTTGGAATAGAATTCATCACCGTATCCTATCCTGAATTGAGTTTCAAAGAAATGGATGAAGTCGCAAGTAAGATTCCTGGCTTGGTCAAGGACAACAAAGAGGCACCTCGCATGCCATGTTCCTATTGTGGGGTGTTCAGGCGACAAGGCATCAACCACCTGGCAAAACGCGTCAAGGCGGATTACGTCGCACTCGGGCACAACCTCGACGACATGGCTCAAACGGTACTCATGAACATGACAAACGGTGATGTCGAACGAACGCTTCGACTCGCACCTCATACAACAACTCCAGTTGATGGATTAGCACCTCGTATCGTCCCATTGCGATGGATTCCTGAACAAGAGGTCCACCTCTATGCACTGCACAGAAACCTACCATTGCATCATGAAGAATGCCCGCATGCTCAAGGAGCTTTACGGTGGAGGCACCGGGAAATGGTGGCCCAAATGGAGGCTGATGTCCCAGGAACACGACATGGCCTGCTTCGTATGGCTGATAACATCAAGTTGCTGCGCGACCAAGTGATCGAACTGGGTGGCTCAGCGGCACGTCCGGCTCCCCCTACGCCGTGCCAAACATGCGGAGAACTCACCTCAGGCGTACAATGCAAAGCGTGTGATATGCGTCAATTGATGAACGACGAATCATAAGACGTTGTTCGACAACTCTCCGAGGTCTTGTGGACGACCGCAGTAGTGGCAGCGCAATTGAAGAGGGTCTCGCTCAACGACACGCAAGCGATGTGCTTGAGGTTCACGTAGATTGGTTGTAATACAGTTCGAGAAGGTACAGCGCACAACATTGACGACTTCCTCACCGAGGTTAATGGTGAGTTTTTCCGCAACCGAATAGGCACGGATAATGGCTACATGCGCATCGGGTGCGACAAGAGCGAGACGGTCAAGTTCTGCTTGTGTCAATTCACGGTCTTCGACTTTAATGATGTCTTTTGCGCCCATCTTCTTTGAAGGGACGTTCATCACCAAAGAGATCGGAACGGATGTTTCTCCACCGATTCCAAGCATTTCCAAGACACGCATTGCTTGTCCTGAAGGAATGTGGTCGATGACCGTACCGTTTCGAATTGCGGTCACTCGTCGCATACTGTGTTCGTTCGACATCAGAGAGCACCTCCTTCAGCATGGACATCTGCAGGAACAGTAACCGCAAGAAGGCGACACAGTAATGCCATTCGTGCAACTACTCCGTTGAAAGCTTGTTCGAAGTACCGGGCATGACGGGTTTTATCCACAGTCGGGTCAATTTCATCGACACGAGGCAATGGGTGCATGACAATCATGTCTTGCTTGACATCTTCGAGGTGACGAGCGTGGAGTTTGTATGCACCAGCACAGCGTGCGTATTCGTCTTCATCGGCAAAGCGTTCCTTTTGGATTCGAGTCATGTAAACGACATCGGCTTCTGCCATCGAACCGTACAAATCTTCGGTTTCAAGAACGTTTGCTCCATGAGCACGCAAATCAGAAACGATTTCCTCCGGCATGCGAAGCAGGTCCGGACTGGCAAAGACGAGGTCGCAACCAAACCGTACCAAAGCATGGGAAAGTGAGTGAACGGTTCGGCCATAGCGTAAATCGCCTGCAAGCACGACTTTGAGGCCGTCTAAGCGCCCGTGGGCTTGTTGAATCGTGAACAGATCGAGCATCGTTTGAGTCGGGTGATGTCCAGCTCCGTCACCGCCGTTGAGAATAGGAACTCGAGCAGCGTCTTGAGCGTATTGGGCTGCACCCTGCCGAGGGTGGCGTATGGCAATAATATCGGTATAACCATCAACCATTTGGATGGTGTCAAACAACGTTTCACCCTTGACCACCGAGGACGTTTTTACGTCGCCTAGATTGACGACATCTCCTCCGAGTCGCTTCATTGCCGTCTCGAACGACATACGTGTACGAGTACTCGGCTCGAAAAACAAGTTCCCAAGAATTCGCCCTTTCAAGAGCGGCAGATACAACTCGCCACGTGCCACTGGCAACAAGCGTTCAGCATCGCTTAAAATCTCAAGAATTTGCTCGTTTGTCAAGTCATCCATAGTGATAAGTCCAGCCACAATGCTCCCTTCCATCATGAAAGGCAGTCAAAGACACCCATGAACATTCCCGTCATTTATGTTGAACATGAACACCAAAGTGATGGACGAAACATCGGAGTGATTATCACCGTGATGCAACCGAGGAGTGTCATGGCTCTCGATGCTTGGGCGGATGTAGATGCAGCAATCGACGCTGCACGGCAAGCCAGAAAGCAACGCATTGAACGGCTGACGACCGCTTCTTCGCTGGTCATACTCTCCGGTGCTGTGTGGCTCATGTGGCCGAACCTTCAAACCGCATTGAAAGGCGACTCAGGATTGCTTGAGGGTTTGGGATACCCACTTCTCATCATCGCATACGGACTTATCCTACAAGACTCAGTTCTTGACGATGCGAAAGCACGAACTCGAATCGGTTCCCTCGCCTGCATCGCTTGGCCGGTACTCCTGATGTTAGCAGCAAAGCACCTGAACACTGAGGAGAACACTGCTTTACTTGGCAGCGCTTTTCTAATCGTTGTCGCCTATGCATGCTACCAAACTTCTTCCAATGTGTTGCAAGGTGGATTAGACGTCCTCCGTTGGCGAGCCATTATGACCGGCCTTGGAGGAGTGGCAGCATTTTCCCTGTTCGTGGGCGAAATGCCTGAATCGATGACCTACGAGTGGATTGCATCAATCGCCTCACTCGTAGCCGCAATCGTAGCCACAGGATACATCTGGTTTGTTGGCGATGAACAGCGCGGGCAACGCAAAATATTCACCAAGCGATTGGACGGAATTGAGTCGCAATTACTGCAACTCAAAGCGGATGGCGCAGCAGTCGACCAAGCATCCAGCCTCGTGATGACTGCGAAAGAAGAAGGCCACATTGACCCGGAATACGGAATGAAATTACTGGATGAAGCCGAGGAAGACATCGAAAGGACGCTATCGCTGAGCGGTGACGTCGAAATTATCCAAGCGGACGCACTCGCCGCTATCGAAAAGGCGGAAAGTCTCGCACCAACCGCTAAACGCCCTCGGAAATCCTTTGACATGGGTGCACGAGAGGTGAAACTTGGCTCACTCCGAGAGGGTGAAATGCTGTTCAGGCAATCGAAAAAATTAGCCAATGACATCATCGAATGGTGGGGTGTTGCCGAACAGTCCATCGCTGAAGCCAGCCGACTCCTTGCCGGTAACGAGGCAGAAAGCGTTCAACATCTCAAGGAATTACTTGCTGATGCGAGAAAGAAATTGGCAAGTGAAGCGCCACGTGAAGCGTACGAATTCGCCTCGGTCATACCTCAACAGTTACTCGCAGACGAAGACGCTCAAGGTCGAGCGCTCGAATCCCTGAAAGAAGCCACTCGCCAACTCAAGCAAACCGATGGCCTTGACACCGAAGAGATGGAGTTGCGATTGAAGCGTGCTGAACAAGCCATCGACGCAGGTAGCCCAAGCCAAGCGATTGGTTTAGCAGACGGCGTTGTTCGCTCCATAGAAGCAGAACGCACGGCGATGGACAACGTCCGTAGAGGACTCAAACAGCGTAAGAAGTTGGTTGCACAATTCAAAGACCGTGACGACAAGGACGACTGGGAAAAGCGTTTGAAGTCGGTTGAAGATGCTGCTGATACGAAGCAATGGAGCCATGCCAATGCTCTCCTCGATGCCATAACTACCGATTTGGATAATGAAGGACAAGCAACTGAAGAGGCTCTTGAACTGTACGACTTTGTCATCGAAGAATGGCACACACTTCGCAATCAATGCGATGCCAGCAACATCTCCATTGAAGATGAAAACCGCAGAGCCTGTGAACAAGCAATTGCACTGGCTGCTGAAGCGTTAGCTGGTGGACGAGTTGAAGACTGCCTCAAACAATTATCGCAAGCAGACTCCGCGATGGAACGCCTTCGAAGACGCATCTAGATATCCAGAAGATGTTTCTTGTCGATGCTCTTGAGATCAAGCGTACCTGGGAATCCAATATCAACCGGCATACCGGACACGGTGACGATAATACCGGTCAAATGAACGTGCAAACACATTGGGAGACCGTTCGGCCATGTTTTCTGTATGACCTTCCACCCGTTCGATTTCTTTGAACGAGCAACAGCAAGGCCACCCACACCGTCCATCGCCGTCCACCCGTTCGAATTCCATGCGTGCTGAATGAGTGGCTTCTTACCGAATGTTGGAGGGGGAGCCACGACGTGCTTTCGAGTCCACCCATCAATCCAATTGAGGCCTGAATCGTTGAGCCATTCGATGGTTGTCTCTTGAGATGGTAATATGTCCATATGGCCGGCACGAGCGAGTTCACCAACCAAATTACGGACGTGTGGGTGTCTTGGATGTTCAATTGCCAATTTCTCTGCCATGGAAATACCAGTGTGAATCCGACCAGAATCGATGTGGAGTAAAGCACGGACGACATCACCGTGTGTCCAATCCGTAATTTCAAATTCTTTGATGAACGCTTCAACCAGATTCAATCCTTTTTCGGAAAGTCCTGCGAGTCGCATCCGGGCAATGTCACCAAGCAAGAACAGACGTCCGGATGGGGTATTGAGGTACTTGAGGGTGCTCTGAGGTCGGCCGGTACGGTATCGTTCAACAAGGTCGATGTTTCTCTTCATCAATGAGTCAATCGAAATAAGAGATTTGAACTCAGGGCCAAATTTCGTATGTTTCGGATTAAACAACGAGGCCGCCCATTGCAACCGTGCAGATTCAATATCATCATCGCCGAGAAGAACAAGCCGTGGTTTGGCTTCAGCATAATCACGTTGAGCCAAACTAGCGGCTGTCAAAATCAATCGAGCGACCTGTGCTTCTCGCCCTCCACGCAATGCCAGCAATGAAACGGCCTCTTGTTCGGCTTCGTTCCAACGGCCGAGACCAGCATACAATTCCATCATCGCATCCGTTTTTCGTGCAAGATTTAGGCCTTCCAGTTGTTCACCGTGACCCTCAGTAACCTTGTCGAGTCGAACCATGGCTTTCGACCAATCATCTTCCGAGACCAATTCAGTGAACGGCTTTTGTTTGAGATAAATCAAATCCGCCATTTCTGAGAGACGTTCCCGGTTTTCACCTACCGCAGCATCAAAAGAAATATCTTCCAGTTTTAGCCCAATACGACGAGAACGTGCCCATACAGCGAGGAATGCAATTTGTCCACCAGAAGCGAGCATCCAGGTTAATTCCTCAAGTGAGTCTTTTTCCATGACGGCACATACAGTCTTCTCCCATTCTCCACAGGCTGCTCCTTGGGGAAGGAAACTGGAATCCCAGAATGTAATCATAGCCAAAGCAAGCAACAGCATCGATTGTCCAGCGAATC
This sequence comes from Candidatus Poseidoniaceae archaeon, assembly GCA_938075675.1. GTDB lineage: Archaea > Thermoplasmatota > Poseidoniia > Poseidoniales > Poseidoniaceae > MGIIa-L1. Next base: position 38,924 of record CALJHE010000005.1, read on the forward strand.
CAGTAAAACAGAAATTGAGAACTTTGGCTTGCTGAGACGGTTCAGCACGCAGTAAGCGGCTGTCTGCAAGTTTAATGCCGCCTTTACCAGATACTGCTTGAACATCCAAGAAGAGGATACGAGCAACTTCATAAACGAACAAAAAGCCAATCAATGCGACGTTAAGAAGCAGGAATAAGAGAATGAACGTGACGATTGGTACGCGTATTCCAGATTGTGGGATGAACGAAAAGAGTTCAATCAGAGCAAAGCCGAGAACGCCACCCTCTTCCATGAACGTCGTTTGAACACGGTATTCAGGCAAAGCAAGAACACGGTCAGAATGCGTTAGCATCGTCGGATCGTACAGCAGAATCATCAACGAGACAAGCGTATTCAAAGCCACATACGGCATCACAATTAGGTTGAAGTTGACAATTTGGGCAATGGCTTGTTGTTTTGCCTTTGGAACGTGGTTGTGAAACGGAGAAGGCTTACCGTTGGCAATTTTACGAGACGATTGGCGAAGTGCCTGCCATGAAGAACCAAGAATACGGCCGTAAGCCAAAATGGAGGGTGCAAACATGGCAAATGCTGCGATACTGAACCTTCTGGATGCCGGCACACCAGCAACCTCCAGTAGCAAGTACAAAGCGACCACAAGGCCCAGCCAAAGTATAGCCAGCATAACGTACGTGTAGCTCCTCCAGACACTGGATTCTTGCAGCGATGCGCGGTCTTGACCGATTGGTTTGATGACCTGTGCGCCAAGAGATGTCCCCGAAGAGATTAGAGCGGGGAAAGCAATGAAAATCAGTGCGATACTGAGAGAAGGCGTATGGTATCCTTCGGAGTAATCCATTCGAACCATGATGAATTCAAAGAACAACAGGAGGGCTCCAACCAAAGCAAGAATGTACGAGGCAACACCAAAAACCATTCCACGTGAACTCAACAATTCTCGAGCATCTTGAGTCGTTCGAGTGATTTGGTGAACTTCATACCGTTTTACACCGGTTTGGAAAGCAACTTGCAATCCTCGTAATTGACGCGGAACAACCCGAGTCCAAAACAGCCACGCCGTTGCTGCTGCCAAAACATACGGCACCAATGCAGCGGGCGTGAATCCGCTAACAATCGGTGGAGCAGTCATGGTAAAACCTCAGTCTTCAGTGTTTACTGCAAGTGCAGGTTGAGAAACTTTCTCCTCGATTTCACGCTTCAAATCACTCAAGAAGGTATCCAGTGGGATGCCGCTCACTTGATCTCCGTTCCGTGCACGCAAACTTACGCTACGAGATTCGATTTCACCGTCACCCAAGATAACCATATACGCTGGTTGCATCTTGCGGTGAGTGCGGATTTTCTTGCCAATGGTATCATCGCCGTTGTCAATTTCGACACGGATACCGTTGTCTCTCAAGAGTTGAGCCACTTCGTCAGCATAGGCAGTATGCTTCTCAGAGATGGTGATAATGTGGCATTGAGTAGGAGTAAGCCATGTCGGGAACTTGCCGGCAAAATGTTCGATGAGAACACCGCAGAAGCGCTCCATTGAACCAAACGGTGCACGGTGAATCATCACTGGGCGATGCAATTCGCCATCGCTTCCCTTGTACTCTAAGCCAAACCGTTCAGGCAGGTTATAGTCCACTTGAACCGTTCCAAGTTGCCATTCCCGCCCAATGACATCCTTCACGACAAAGTCAATCTTTGGACCATAGAAAGCAGCCTCTCCTTGCTCTTCAGACCATTGCACTCCAAGGGATTCTGCTGCTGCACGGCAAGCGTCTTCGGCCTTATCCCAACGCGCTGGGTCGCCGACATACTTGTCAGAATCAAGGTCACGAAGTCCAACTCGGACTCGGTAATCCTTCATTCCCAGTTTGTCGAATATGATTTGAACAAGTTCGATACAGCCCAGCACTTCTTCGGCAATTTGGTCTTCGGTGACGAACAAATGCGCATCGTCTTGAGTAAATCCACGGACTCGTGTCATACCAGAGATTTCACCGGATTGCTCCCATCGATAGACGGTTCCGAACTCAGCAAGGCGGAGCGGTAAATCACGGTAAGAACGCATCTGTGAAGCGTAAATCTTGACGTGATGAGGGCAGTTCATTGGCTTGAGCATGTATCCATCGATATCACCGCTCTTCATCATATTCGATAATTCGCCGCAGGTACAGCCTTCATCAGCCAGTTTCTTCATCAAGTCCCGTTCAACCAAAGGCGGATACTGCGAATCTTGGTAATACGGGAAGTGTCCTGATGTTCGGTACAGGTCGAGTTTACCGACGTGAGGTGTAAAGACCTGAGAATAGCCTTGCCGACGGAGGTGGTAGGAAATGAAATCCTGCAATTCCTGTCGAATAATTGCCCCACGAGGCGTCCAGAGAATCAATCCCTGTCCAACTTCCTCATCGATATGGAACAATTGCAAATCCTTACCCAACTTGCGATGGTCCCGCTTTTTGGCTTCTTCAAGTCGAGTTAAAGTTGCTCGAAGTGCTTCTTTACTTGGTTCAACGATGCCGTAAATACGCACCAATTGCTCTCGGTCTTGATCGCCTCTCCAGTACGCTGACGAGATGCTGGTGAGTTTGACATGCATCAACCTCGAGGTGTTAGGCACGTGAGGGCCAAGGCACAAATCGTACCAGTCGTCTTGCTTGTAGATGGTTGAACCACCGCCGTCTTCGATTTTATCGTTGATGATTTCCAGTTTGTACGGATTGCCAGCAAAATGCTGTTGCAATTCTTCATCGCTCAATTCCACGCGTTCAACAGTGAAGTTCTTTCGAGCAATCTCTTGCATCTTCTTTTGAATCGGCTTCAAGTCAGATTCTGCGATAGGCTCCATTGCAAAATCATAGTAAAATCCTCGGTCAATCGCTGGACCAATCGTTGGTTTTGCATCGGGATAAATCGCCATAACCGCCTGAGCAAGCAAGTGAGCGGCGCTGTGCCGAAGAATATGGATGCCTTCATCTGAGTCGGTAAGAATACCTTCAACCGAACAATCGGCATCGAGCATTCGAGATAAATCGCATTCTTCACCGTCAATTCGAGCCGCTAGACAGCCGTGCTTGCGGCCCAGTGCATCGGTGATTACCTCTGCACAGGTAATTCCTGCGGCGTATTCGTTAACCGTTCCATCGGGCAAGGTGATGTTGATGAGTGTCATACGGTGCTCTCCTTCAACCCCTACGGGGTTGGAAGCCCTTCATCAAACCATCACACTCATAACGCCAATAAGAAAGAGGTTTGAGAACCCATTACCATGGGAATTTCAAGTTCCAGTAAATGCCATCAAAAAGGATACACTGAATGCCGAGGAAGATTGAACCAAGCAGCATCTTACCTCCGCCTGGAAGTTTGTCGGCATACGCTGAATAAGCCAGCAATCCCATCATGATGTTTCCAACACACGTCAGCATCAAAACGCCGACAACCAAAATTGGAGTCCAACTGTAGTTGTGATCCAAGTGATAGATGGTCGCCTCAAGCCACAGTGCCGATGGAATCACCACCAGTGCAAACGCAAGCAGTAAACGAGCTCCACCGCCGCCATCAGACTCGCCCCAAGGCCATCGTAATGATTCCATCATGGAAACATCATTTTGGTACAAAATTGTCCACCAATACATCAAGAACCCAAAGGCTGCCAAAAACATGAACGGCACAATCATTTGTGCTTGTGACCAAGGGATTCCGCCCCATAGAGCCTCTTTATCCGACGCATGAGAAAGGCCATAAAGATACGAAACGAGAACGAGTGTTCCGAAGATAAAAATGAACGTTCGGACAAAGTTTCGCGAGACTTTCATACTGCTCGCTAACGGTGTTCACTGATAAGTGCCTGTATGGAATCTCACCATTCGACATCAAAATCATCGCCGAGAGTGCTGGTCGGTTTATCCAAGACTTCAATGCTCGGTTTAGCGGCAGACTCGTCGACATCCACATCACTTTCAGCCTCCGGTTGAACGCTTGAAACGGTAAAGCTGGAACGGTTTTCAACCAATTGAGTAGGTTTACTGTAATCGGGTTTCACGACGGGTGCTACCGGTTCTTGCTGAACCTGGACATCTTCGGGTTGTTCTACAACGGTGCTTTCGTCTTCCGAATGCATTGAAGCGAATCCTTTGGCAAGGGCGTCTTCGAGGCTCGGCAACTCACGACCGCTTCTGTTCATAATTACACAAAGTACGCAGAGCACATCAAACCTTGCGTCGAATGCTCATTCTTCTTCGAGGATTGATTCCTCAAAATCCACTTCGGGTAAAAACGAAAGAATCGTCCCTAAGATTCCGAATACCAAGACGTATTCCCAGACTGCGGAGACATTGAGTATTGGATACGGTGAACTGGTACAGAATGACATCATATCTGCGGTTAATGCGTTGTAAGCATCCCAGTCAAAGTCTTCACCCCACACCTGTGATTGCGTTGCAATCAGTTGGTACAATCCAACGAAGGCCGAAAGTGCAGCCACAATACGCAAACCAATGAGTGTCCGGAAGCGTGGATGATTCCACCAAATACGAATTGTAACCGCTGTAATGAGCAGACACCAATATACGCCGAAGGTAAAGATGTCAAAGGCGTAATGACCGTGCATTGGACCATCGGTATCCCATGGAACGCTTCCAATCCGTATACAGGAGAATGCACCAATCAATCCCGGAAACACAGCAAGATGGTTGACGCCGTGCCATAAGGTGTGGTGTCCCGCCGACTGAATCCGCTTCATGTTCATCGAGTGAATCTCCATGATAATCCAAAACACCAGATAACCGGTCACAAAAGTCCCAACAGTGAAAATTGTATCACCCGGTTCATACAAATCAAAATCTGAAATGAAAGGCATGTAGGCCTTACATCCATTCATAATCCAAGTAATGTATCCTGCAGCAAGCCACAATGTGGTAAAACCGACCGTAAGAAGTAGGGCTAGGCGACGGCGGGCCGAGGTGCGCATGGAACTTCGATTGGATGGGTATTTTTGATGTCACCGCCACAAACCTCCCAATGCAGGTCTTCTTGAAGGTGAATCATCTCGGGTAATCATGCGCATCGGAATCGTGGTAAATCCAGACGCTGGCCTTGGTGGCCGCCTCGGATTCAAAGGCAGCGACGGGCGTGCTGCTGAAGCCCGAGCAGCCGGTGCAGAAGACCGAGCTGGGCCACGGATGAATCTCGCTCTTAAGGCACTTCAATCGCTGTTATCCAGTTCTCTTAATCGCAGCGATGTTGACCTTGAATGCCTTGGCTGGAGTGGTCGAATGGGTGACACTTGGGTACCAGAATCAACTGAAAAAATGTCCTTTACCTCGCTTGGCTCTACGCCCACAGAAACCTCGTTTGAAGAGACAAGTCAGTTGGTTCAAGCATTGGTAGATGCCGGTGCAGAGGCTATTCTCTACGCAGGTGGTGATGGAACGACACGTGACATTGCCAACACGCTGGAAAGCATAAGTAAAGAAGCACAAGAAATCCCACTCATCGGTGTCCCTGGTGGCGTCAAAATGCATTCGGGATGCTTCGCAACTACACCCAAAGCGGCTGCTGAAGTCACACTGGCATTCCTACTTGGCGATCTAAGATGTGCCATTACCGAAGTCATGGATTTAGACGAAGAAATCTACCAAGAAGGAATATGGAAAGTCCGAATGTACGGTGAAGCATGGACTCCTTCAAGCCCTCGATTCATGCAAGGGGCAAAAGAACAAGTTGAGCGAACAAGCGAATCTGATACCATCGAAGGTCTCGCCCAGCATGTCGAGTCTTTACTCTCAAGTCAGGACGATTTGATGGTGATTTGGGGCAGTGGAGGCACGCTTCGAAGAATGGGGGAGTTCTGCGGCGAAAAGTTAACGCTGCTTGGTATCGATGTTCTTGGGCCTGCGGAAAACGGTCAACGGCAATCCCATACCGACCTCAATGAACAACAACTGCTCGAAGTCATAGCCAAGCATGTAGATGAAAACGGCAACCAACGACCACGATTGTTGTTGCTTTCGCCGATGGGTGGGCAAGGCTTCCTCATTGGTAGGGGCAATCTCCAACTCTCCCCTGATGTTTTACGGATGATTGGAATTGACAACATTCTCGGCGTTGCTACTCCTGCTAAATTGATTGGACTAAACGCTGTACGAATTGATACTGGAGAGGTTGAATTGGACCAAGTCTTCCAAACCAAGCGATTCATCAAAATCCTTCAGGGATTCAGAACGACACGGCTCATTCGAATTGAAGAAGCATGAATCAAAGTTGACCGGTTGATGCCTTAAGCAAACCGAGGAACGGTGGACTTGGGCGGCCAGGCCGGCTCTTGAACTCGGGGTGGTACTGAACGCCGACGTAATACGGATGGCCATCCAGTTCGAATATTTCGCAGCGTTGACCAGTTTCATCTTTCCCAACGAAAACAAGTCCAGCCGACTCAATAGCCTCAATCATATCGGGGTTGACTTCGTATCGATGACGGTGTCGCTCATCAACCGAATCACCTTCACCGTACAAGTGGCGAATCTTGCAATCATCGACTTGCCACAAGGTTGGGCGGCTGCCCAATCGCATTGTGCCACCGAGGTGAGTTTTGGAGATTTCAGGCATGAAGACAACTGCAGGGTTCTTGCAGTTCTCATCGAATTCAGTGGAATTTGAATCTTCAAATCCGAGAACATTTCGACAGAATTCGATGGTTGCAACTTGGAGTCCAAGGCAAATGCCAAGGTACGGCGTTGAACTTGTACGAGCGTATTCAGCCGCCAGAATCTTTCCTTCTACGCCACGGTCACCAAATCCTCCTGGAACCAAAACGCCGGACGATTGCTTGAGCAGTGCCCACGCCTTCTCGTTCTCACTGCTGTTTTCCCAGTCGGATTCAAGATGACTTGCTTCAATCCAGTTGATGGTGAGTTTATGATCAACGGCCATTGCTGCATGTTGGAGGCTCTTGATGACCGAGAGATAAGCGTCAGACAGGTCAGTATATTTTCCAACCATTGCAATTTGAACTTCATCGGTTAGGGTGTCGAGATGGTGGGCCATAATCTTCCAGTTGTTCAGTAAGTCAGTGGCTTGACAGTCGAGATTCATGATGTCACAAAGTCCCTGTTCTTCCAACATCAATGGAACATGGTAGATGTTTGGAACATCGTGGGTTGACATCACTGCTTCAGGCGAAACGTGGCAAAAGGCTGCCAACTTTTCTCTTGTTTCCTTGGTGAGTGGTGTAGATGAACGACAGACAAGAATATCAGGAGTGATACCTAAGCCACGCAATTCCTTCACGGTATGCTGGGTTGGTTTGGTTTTCTGTTCACCGACCGGTCCCATTACTGGAACCAACGACACATGAACAAACGTCACGTTTTCTCGGCCGACACGAAATTGGAATTGGCGTAAGGCTTCGATGTATGGCGCAGATTCGATGTCGCCGACTGTCCCACCAAGTTCGATGATGCAGGCGTCGGGCGCTAACTCGCTTCCATCTGCGGGTCGATGCGCCACTTCTTCCAGCCAGTCCTGTACCGCGTCGGTGATGTGTGGAATCACTTGAACCGTTTTTCCAAGGTAATCTCCTCGGCGTTCAGCTTCGATGACCTTGGAGTAGATTTTGCCGGTGGTAACGTTGTTGTCTTTTCCGAGATTAATATCAAGGAAACGCTCGTAGTTGCCAAGATCAAGATCGACCTCGCCACCGTCATCCAAAACGAAAACTTCGCCGTGTTCAAACGGAGACATTGTGCCCGCATCGCTGTTCAGATACGGGTCGATTTTCAATGAAGTGACTCGCAGTCCTGCACTTTTCAGCAATACGCCGATGCTACTTGCAGTCACTCCCTTTCCTAATCCAGAAAGGACTCCTCCGCTAACTACAACGTACTTCATGCACATCAACGGGCTTTTAGGCCGTCGCGCCTCCCCTATCAACATACCTCTCAAAATGGAAAAATGACTCGTGACAGATTGAGCGAAGAATCAAAGAGTGGGTGCGCTGAAACCAAAGGGAGGGGAAGCATGAGTGAAGTTCCAGATACCATGCTTGCATGGACAAAAACTGCCGATACTGTCGGTGGTTTCACCCGAATAGAGCACCCCGTTCCTTCACCGAGAGAAGGTGAAGTTTTGATCAAAACACGTTCAACATCCGTATGCGGCACCGATATTCACATTTGGAAATGGGACCAATGGAGTCGTGAAAACGTCCCACTGGGTACTATCACGGGACATGAAACAAGCGGCGAAGTCGTCGCCCTGGGCGCTGGCGTGGAATCGCATTCAATCGGAGATGTCGTCGCGATTGAGTGTCATCTTGCTTGCTGGAATTGTCCGCGCTGCGATGAAGGAAATGCACACATTTGCGAGAACGGTTCAATCTTTGGCGTACATACAAACGGTGCCTTTGGACCATATTTTGTCGTACCAGCAGTGAACGCCCGCCCGATTCCAAAGGGACTTGACCCCGGACATGCATCGATACAAGACCCACTCGGAAACGCCATTCACACCCTCACAGGCGGACCAATTGAAGGCGCTACCGTGGCCATTCACGGTCTTGGACCGATTGGCCTGTTTGCCGTCAATGCTGCCAAAGCCATGGGTGCGACCAAAGTCATCGCTGTCGACTGGGACAACACCTACCGAATGGATTTGGCAAAAACGCTCGGCGCTGACCTCGTGCTTGGTAAAGAGAGCGATGTCGTCGCCGAAATATTGGCAGCAACCGATGGTAGAGGTGTCGATAACTCGTGCGAGTTCTCCGGCTCACCCCAAGCTCTGGCCAACACCATCCACAGTACACGAATGGGAGGCTATGTCAACATCCTCTCCGTTTACGGCAACCCTACCCCAGAAGTTCCAATGAATGAGATTGTGTTCCGATACCTCCACATTAAGGGCATCAACGGCAGAAAAATGTGGTCTACTTGGGATACCATGCACGAACTTTTGGAACGTGGAGCGATAGATGTTAACGCCGTGTTAACGCACCGTATGCCGATTGAATCGTTCGAAGAAGCCGTAGAACTCGCTATTGCTGGAGATTGCGGTAAAGTCGTTTTAGACTTTGATTAAGCGCCGATCCACTTGTAGCGGCGTGCCCCTTCGTCAACACCCTCATCGCCAATTTCAACCAGTGCGAATTCGCCTTGAGGCGTGACGACACTGTCGTCTTGCAAGCCCTTGTGGAGATTCTCATAGGTCACGTGGTCGATAGCAACTCGTCCAGCCAATCGTTCAAACAAATGCCACCGGGAAACAACTTCTCTCCATCGTGGACTGACTTTACCTTCGAACACCTTTGCTTTTGCACCCGAACCGTAACCGCATAGACCGAACAACTTGTTGTCCAGGTTGCTGTTTTCTTCTAAATCCGATTCGAAGGTTGACATGAGTGCAAGGAAAATCGAACCGGTGTATTGATTTCCAATCAGACTGCTTGCACGTTGCCCCTTCTCAATACGACTGGCGTGGAAATCAAGGTATTCAGGAGTCTTGGAAATTGCACGCCGGTACCCATCCATTGCCTTCTCCCAGATTTCGATGAGTTGTGCATCAGCAGATTCATCATGCTCTGCCGGCATCGGTCCGAGTTGTTCTGCAATTGGACCCCACATCTCAGTCCCTTCACGGTCGTGTCGGAAAATGTCAGGGAACATACGCTTGGCTTGGAATGCATACGGCAAATGCATGATAATACGAGACCATTGCTCGGTTAACCGTTCATCCTCGTCGTGGACATAACGGTTCTGCTTTTGTGCCTTCTCTGCAAAATTGTGGAACGCCTGGCGAACTGCAGATTGATAACATCGATTGGAGAATTGTCCATCGAAAATAGGTTCATCGCGATGGACGCTTACCTTTTCTTCACCGTGAGCGAAAATACCCAGTTTGCGAACTGTTGATTCCGGCAAATGACGAATCATGCGTTCAATAAGTCCCTTTTTCATGGTTTGCCCAGTCTCTTGAGCAAGTTGCATCACGTTGGTGATTACAGAACGGATGCTGACTTCGCGTCGAGGCTTGAAGAAATCGTGAACCGGAGTGGTTGAGACGCCGATGCAATCGGGGATTTCGAGCAATCGAGGGTTTCGGCGAATAAGCAACGCCCCACCTCCGGCACCTTGGGTGTATTCACCTGAGGATTCCAAAGCGTACTTTGCGTTGTCAGAGAAAATTACGATTCCTGTTCGCTCATCGTGTTCGGTTGAACGAGCAACCCAATCGAGCGTAGTGTGCATTGCATCAACAGCACCGATGCATGCAAAGGTCATGTCGACAACATCACAGTTGCGGAAACAATCTGCTCCGTATCGGTCTTGATAGCGTTGAGTAAGCATGTCGACAATGTAGGTTGCTGTCGGCTTTGCACCATCCAGAGCTGACTCGGTGCCGAGGTACATTCGACCGATGTTGTTTGGGTCCAATCCATTTCGATCAATGATCTGCATCACAGCCATTGCGCCCATGGTAGCAGTATCTTCGTGGACATCAGGTATGGCCATTGCTTCGAGGCCGAGACCTTTGTTGAGTTTGCCAAAATCTGCACCTCGCAACTCAGCAAAATCCTTCATGTCCATGTATAAACGAGGAAAATGAATGGCGATGTCATCGATACCAACACAGGTTTGACCGTCTGTTCCCATCAAACTATTCTTTTTCCAACCCCTATTTGAAACAACTACCCGTTTTTTCAGCGGTTCGAAGGGTTTGAACACCTATTCCATTTCGGGAATATTTGGCATGGAAGGATCTTGCTTTGCCCAAAGAACATCATCAATTCGAAGAATAGAGATGGCTGCTTCGGTCGCACCTGCAATCGACTGTCTCACAATGAGGTAAGGCTCTAGGACACCGTTTTCAATCATATTTGCTGGTTGACGTTCAAGCACGTCGAGGCCAATATGGTGAGCATCTTCTCCGCCGTTGACTTGCTGAGCAACCAATTTCAACAGGGTGTCAATTGGGTCAAGGCCAGCATTTTCAGCCAAAACACGAGGAATCACCTCGAGTGCATCGGCAAAGGCTTCAGCACCAAGTTGCTCGCGCCCAGGAATGGATTCAGCGAATCGCCGCAGTCGGCGAGCAAGAGCCACATGTGTTGCGCCGCCACCAGCGAGCAAACGATCGTCTTCAAGCATACGACAAGCAACGCCCAAAGCGTCTGCAAAACTACGTTCCACTTCACCAATTACCGTTTCAGTGCTTCCGCAAGCAATCAAAGTCGCTCCGCCTTCCTCGGTCTCAACGATCCAGTGGGATACGCCAGACCAATTCTCGTTCTTACTCGAAATGAAGGCACCGAGGTCGTTGCTGTGTGCGCGTTTGACATCGCTAACCAGCGTTGCACCGCAACCACGAGCGAGGAGGTCAAGGTCTGTTCGAGCAACTCTTCGAAATGCTTGGATACCAGCCTGTGCCAAGAGAATACGAGCTTCATCGTCAATACCTTCTTTGCACGCCAAGAGACGGATTCCGAGGGTTTTGAGGTGTTCAACTTGTTCAGCCAACAGTTCAACTTCCTTGTTTCTAAAACTGTCCAGAACTCCTGGTGCAGTAACGTTGATTTTCATATCACTCTTCATTGAACGGCGTTCGATTCCACCATCGATGAGGAGGATTTTACCTGCTCCAATGGTGCGAGGCATATCGTCATGAATGCGATTTTTGGCGAGTACCAGTCCGGTAACCAATCGAGTATCAGCGATGCTGCCGCCAGATTGTGGTAAGACCTTGACTCGGGTCGGGTCAGCCACGATTCCTTCTGAAGTTTGAACATGAATATTCTCCGCAGCCTCGATGGCAAGTTGGGCGAGAAGAACCTGCATGGAGTGGTGTCCTTTACCAGCCATCGAAGTTCGAGTCGCCATCAAGCGGTGTGCTTTATCGGATTTAAGGGCAAACTCGTCCAGTATTTCGTGAACATGAGTTTCAGCCATACGGAAACCACGGGCTATAACTGCAGGGTGAACATCTTGCGTAACCAAATGCCACGCATTTTGGAGCATCTCCGCAGATATGAGAACGGTTGATGTCGTTCCGTCCCGAGCAATTTTGTCTTGAACTGAAGAGGCGTTAATCATCATGCGTGCAACTGGATGTTCCACTTTCGCAGACTCTAGAACAGTTACTCCGTCGTTGGTGACAAGCGTTCTTCCGTCATCATCAATGAGCAGTTTGTCCAGTCCCCGTGGACCAAGCGTTGAACGTACTGCACTCGCAAGAGCCATCGCCGCCTGAATGTTGTTCTGGAGAGCACTGCGACCCGTTGTACGCTCAGTGTCTCGGAGCAGGGGAGCATCGCTCATAGCACAGCCACCGGACTCTTCGACATAAGGTCAACTATGGCAGATGAAGACTCAGTCTTCATCGTCTTCAACAACTTCGAAGTCCGCATCGACTACATCATCGCCACCGACGTTGATGTCTCCGTCTTCTGCTGAGCCGTCTTGTTCTGCCATTTCAGCAGCAGCGGCTTCGTAGAGTTTCGCTGAAACTGCGTGCATTGCTTCTTCGACTTCCTTAACCTTGGCTTGAATAGCCGCATCGTCGATTGAATCGATATCGAGAGGTTTTCCATCTTCGTCTTGAACCATCTTTTCGAGAGCGTCAAGATGTTCCTTGACCGGGTCGACTTCAGCGTCATCGAGTTTGTCAGCAGATTCGTCAAGAGTTCGGCGTGTTTGGTAAACGACTTGGTCCGCCATGTTACGGAGCTCGACCTTGGCCTTGCGGAGTTGGTCTTCTTCGGCGAATTTCTCTGCTTCACTGATCTTGGCTTGAATTTCGTCTTCAGACAAGGAGGTTTGAGATTCAATCTTGACCGACTGCTCTTTACCAGTTCCCATATCCTTGGCGCTTACGTTGACAATTCCATTCGCATCGATGTCAAAGGTGACTTCGATTTGAGGGGTGCCACGCGGTGCAGCAGGAATCCCCATGAGGGTGAATTCTCCTAGAGTGACGTTGTCTTTGGCAAAGTTTCGCTCGCCTTGAAGGACGTGAATGGTCACAGCAGGTTGATTATCGGTTGCCGTTGAGTAAATCTCTGAACGACGAGCCGGAATGGTCGTGTTGCGTTCAATCATGGTTGTCATGACGCCACCAAGGGTCTCGATACCCAATGTCAACGGAGTAACGTCGAGCAACAGAATATCGGATACGCCCTCATCACCGGAAATGATACCGGCTTGAAGTGCAGCGCCCATTGCGACTGCTTCATCAGGGTTGATTCCTTTGTATGGAGCCTTACCTGCTTCCTTCTCGACCGCTTCTTGGACCGCTGGAACTCGAGTTGAACCGCCCACAAGGATGACCTTGTCGACGTCGCCCTTCTTGACTCCAGCATCCTTCATTGCTTGACGGGTTGGACCCATTGTTGCTTCGATGTGCTTGGAGATGAGGTCTTCGAACTTGGCTCGGCTGAGCGTCATGTCCATGTGTTCAGGTTGTCCGTCACGCATAGTGATGAACGGGAGGTTGATTTGCGTTTGCTGTGTTCCCGAAAGTTCGATTTTGGCCTTTTCAGCGGCTTCTTTGAGTCGAGACATGGCTTGTACATCCTTTGACAAGTCAATGCCCGTATCGCGCTTGAATTCTGCAACCATCCAGCTGATGACTTGGTCATCGAAATCATCGCCACCAAGTTTGTTGTTTCCGGCTGTTGCCTTGACTTCAATTTGCGGCTGACCGTCAACTTGATAGATTTCAAGAACGGAAACGTCGAACGTTCCACCGCCCAGGTCGTAGACCAGAATTGTTTGGTCTTCGCCTTTATCGACACCGTAAGCAAGTGCCGCAGCGGTTGGTTCGTTGATGATTCGAAGAACTTCAAGACCTGCAATTCGACCTGCATCCTTTGTCGCTGTTCGCTGCGCATCGGTGAAGTATGCAGGGCATGTGATGACCGCTTGCTTCACTTCGTGGCCCAAGTATGCTTCCGCATCGGCCTTCAACTTCTGAAGAATGAACGCTGAAATCTCTTGAGGCGTGTAATCTGTGTCATCGATGTTGGTCTTCCAATCGGTCCCCATGTGCCGCTTGACAGACAAAAGGGTTCGTTCAGTGTTGGTTACCGCTTGTCGCTTAGCAGTTACGCCAATCATGCGTTCACTGCCGTCTTTTGCAAATGCAACGACGGAGGGGGTTGTTCGTGCGCCTTCTGCATTCGCAATAACGACGGGTTCTCCGTTTTCGATGGTTGCGACACAGCTGTTTGTTGTTCCTAGATCTATTCCTATTACTTTGCTCATTTTATTCACTTCCTTGCATCAAAAGATTGGGATTCCGCCGTCGTCATCATCGTCTTTGTCGTCACCGACATCGATGCTTACGTCTGAAAAGCCCGGAGTTTCATCATCATTATCATCATCATTGTCCTCGGCAGGGGCTGGCAATGCAGAACCTTGAGGGGTGAGTTTGAGGGTGACATCAAGAATACCGTTGTTAAGGCTCCATTCAACGACATCATCGCATGGGTGAGGGAGTTCAACACGTGCCAGTGGAGACGTTTGTGTCGTCTTCATAATTTCGAGTTGGTGGCCGTCACGAACCAGAGACATTTCGACATCCGTTTCTTCAACTTCGCCTTTGAGTGTAAAATCAATGGTAACGGACATGTTCCATCCATTGAGATAGACATCGTCCGCAGGTAGCGTGAACACTTCATCGTTGGAATCATCGATATCCGGAGTGTTAACTTCAATCGGGTTGGCATCGACTTGTACATCGACACCGAAATTTTGGAGAATGTCTTCGATGGATTTACCTTTCTCAAACATCTTGCCCAATTGCGAGAGGTCGAAATTGAAGTTGACATCACCCTTAGCAATTTTCTCAGCATCGATTCCAAGGTTCTCAAATTGTGAGCGGAACTGTTCCATGAGAGCACGAATCTGCTCCTTGTCGAGGTTCATGCCCATGTTTCTGAACATTTCAGTAAGTTGCTCAAGCAATTTTTCCTCGAAATTATCCTTGTCTGCCATGCACTTCCCTCCTTGACTACTGAACCATCGGTTACATACTGCCGTGAAGGTCACCCTATATGAAGGTCACGAAATGCAATGCATCTCTATGTTCAGCGAGGCCAACTGAGGCGAAGCCCTAAGAAGAGCGAAGGTTGCCGTAAAATTGAGGGTCATCATGTCTCGTTCAATCTACGCTTTTTCACTCATCGCCCTCATGCTCATGGCACCGTTGTCCGGTTGCTTTGGAGAAAACGAAGCCGAACCCCAAGACGCAAGTGAAGTGCTGTACATCGACTTTGCACCGGCTGGAGAGAAGTCGCTCCGAAGCGGTGAGTGGCACACCTTTACCCTTGAAGGAGAGGGAACACGATTGGTTGTTCCCGAAGATGTGTTGCTTTTCGTTAACGAGAGTGTCGTACCTCTTGGCGTGATTCAAGTTCAGGATGCAAATCTGCTCAACGGCAAAATCCTCACCACGCCCTATGTTACATCCACGATGTTCACGGTCGTTTACGCCGATGGAACTGGCTCTACAATCGATCTCGAAGTCGAGAACGGTACACCCATCGTCAACGGCGAAGATTGGTTCCAAAAAATGGATTTCATCCTGTCCGTTTGTTCTGATTCAAGCCAGTGTGGCGGTTACGTCAACCGGTGGATGGGCTCGCCAAATCCAGCATTTGAGCGTGCAGCGAGTTATTTCCACGGGCATTTCGAAGGATTAGGCTATGAAGCAAACATCATGCGAGTGACCGACCACCTTAACCCCTCAGAGCCAGAATCTCTCAACATCATCGCATGGAAAGACGGCCGTAACAACGACTGCGTTCAAGGCATGGGTGCACACATGGACATTGCCCCACCAGGAGGACCACCAGGGGGTGGCACGTACGAAGGCGCTTACGATAACAACGCAGGCACTGTTTCCATGATGCTGTTCGCTCGAGCATTCATCGACCTTCAATTTGAATGCGATACATTCCTCGCTCTTTGGTCTTCAGAAGAAGAAGGGCTGCGTGGTTCCAACGCCTTTGCGAACAACGATTGTGATTACTGCCTACCAAAGGACAAGGAACTTCGATTTTACATCAACATGGATATGATGGGCATCTCGTGGCCAGCAATGAAAGACACGGGCGAACCATTCCCCTACCACGCATGGTCCGGACCTGACTTCGACCCTGAAGTCGACGATGTTGAGATTACTGCCGTCATGGACCACGTCCATCGCAATATACTCAAGGCTCCAATGAACCTCAGCATCGATGGAACTTATGGAGCAGGCTGCGACCAACATTGGGACGAACACGAAGACCGAGTGTTCGATGTCCACGAAGATACATTCGGGCGATCAGATCACGTCACCTTCCGAGATTTAGGAGCTCAAACCATATTCCACCTGGGTGCCTACGATGATGATTACAGCGCCTACCATTCACCCAGCGACACACTCGATAACATGGTCGAAGTGGTTGGAGGACAAGAGGAACTCGAAAAATCGATTGAATTTGTCATGTGGGCAGCAATGCTTGAGTTCATCATTGCAGACCAAACGCCAGAAATCCGTAACGTCGATGTTTGAACCTCTTAGGTACCATACACTCTTTCAAAAGGGAAACGATGTAATTTTGCTTTATGACTGAGTTTGCGGATGCTGCACTTTCGCAGCAGAATCCTGTGAGGGCGATGTGGAAATACATTGCTGGCTCAACGATTGTTGCATCGCTGTGCTGTCTTCCTTCTGTTGTTATGGTGATGTTGGGGCTCGCCACTGTTTCCACGGGCGCAGCGTTGTCGGACACCCTGTATTGGGGTGGAGAAGGATTTGGTTGGTTCAGAGGAACGATGCTCCTCATAGCAGCAATTTGCGTTGTTACTGGACTCGTGTTTTATTTTCGAAACCAGGGAATTTGCACTCTTGACCAAGCAAAACGTGAACGTCGTAAAATAATCAACACATCACTTCTCGTTCTTTCTTCGACCTATGTGATCTACCTGCTGTTCAACTATGTATTCCTCACCGAAGTGGGAATTGCAGTGGGGCTCCCATGGGAATCGAGCCGTGATTCATACATGTTCTGGAAGTAATCAAGCACGGCCAAGGGTCGTCTTGCAGCCAACGCCCCATTCTTGCTCTTTCATTGCTTTTCTGGTCGCATCAAGTAAATCATCCTCTGCCGTCCTCAATGAGACCGATTCATGACGCCAAGCCAATGAGATATTAGTGAGGTTAAATATCCAATTTTGCAATTGGATTTTTGAATTATCAATTGAAATATTAACAACTGAATCTTCAATTGGAATTACGATTTCTCGAGGGTTGAGATGCATACCTAATTGCATCGCTTTTTGTACCGATTCCTTCGAAGTCCACAAGCGAATTGCGTGTTCGGGATGGTTGTTCAACCATTCCAATTCATCACCCTTCGCCATCATGTCAAATGCATTCGCTGCAATTCCGCGTCCAGCAGATTCTGCATCAATACCAACAGACCATCCATGTTCGATAACCGCCACATACGCCCAACCTTCTGAATGGCCGATGCTGATTGAAGGCAGCGCCGTGTTCACCCAAAGGCCCGGAAGGTAGGCAAGCGTTGGTGCTCGATGTTCAGTTCGTCGAACTTCCAGCATCGACGGCTCTAAGCCCCACAAAGTGAGGGCTTTTGCCAACAACCAACGGCCGCTCAAATGCTCGTCACGTCGCTTATCGATGGCAAACGTCGCCACTTCATCAACCGAAGCCAATGTTACCTGCCCAATATCTCGAAGTTCAACAGGACAACGAAAACACATTGCACGCACAGGCAATGGATGCGGAGGAACGATCTCCTCGAACGAACTCATTTCATCACCTGTCGAGAGTGAACGCATCTTCCTGTGCAACTGGAGCCATACTCTTCAATCGAAGGCCCTTAAGAGCAAGAACTGGTGCGTCATCATCACCAACAACCACAACATCGTGAACGGTGATGCCAGCGTCTTCTACAGCGGTTCGCAGACTGCGCATTCTCAGCACTTCGTCCCGCTCAGGAACACGGAGCATGGAAGACCATTCAATTCCGACTGGTAGAGAAGAGAAGCCCTCAGACTCCATAGCGACGAGGCCTGCATTTTGGAATCCAGCTTCGATGAGCATTGGAAGTGCTTCAAGCAGAACGGTTTCGCCCAGTGTTTCAAGGGCGAATTGATCGAGCAGTGGTAGTTGATGACGCATCAGCGCAATGCCGTCAGCACCAGGCGTTTGTTCATCACCAATACCTCGTAGCACGCCGCCATGGGATTGGAAACGAGGGCCGTGGAAGTAGCGTCGATAGATGAACGACGGCAACTCTGCTAATTCACCGTGAGCTGGCGTTCCCAGTTGAGGGAGTGATTCGACTTCCTTTTGTAAGAACGGGCCAAGGTCATCTCGACTTTCGACAATACGAACCACTGCCTTGTGATGTTCTCGTTCACCGAATATCTCTCCCTTGGAATTGCTTAAGTCTGAGACCAATCGGCAAGCGACCCAACTCATTTCACCGTCACCACGGATCAAATCAGCATGAACTCGAACGGTCAAATCACCTTTCAGCAACTTCACAGGAAGGCCGAAGGAAACGTCTTCAAAACCAGCAAGACAGGCAGAAGGTCTCAGCAAGAGAGCGTTCTCTGCGAACATCTCCATTGCCATAACACCGGGATGATAGGGCACGCCTTCGATGGAATGGTCCGATAAGAACGGATGGTCAGCAACAGAGAGCGTGGTCTGAGTAACCAACGATTGGCGTTCATCGACAGAGAGAACTTTGTCCACGAATGGGAATCGGTACGGGTCTGCAATGACGCTCGCCATTTCCGCAGGTAGACGTAGTGGAGCTTCTCTAAATGCATCGAAGGCATCCATAGTACCAAGGTTACCGCATCCTAAAACACGACGCTTTCCACCTTGAAGGGCTTCTCCGACAAAGATTTCAACGCCCTTCTCCACTGAGATGGTATCGATTCCTGCAGCGTCGAACACCGCCTGGAATGAGCCTCGTGTCGCCATTCCGACATCACGCCATCCTGTCCACGCCACCGCCACTGCACGGCAAGTACCGCTTGCGGTTAATCGAGCCATTTCAGCGTCTAAAATGCTGTTTGCAGCCGAGTAATCGGTCTGACCGTTGTTACCGAACCGTCCCGATACGCTGGTGAAGCACGAAGCAAAGCGCAGTTCGCCTCCCGATGATTCAACGGCACCTAACAACGATTGCCAACCGTCAACCTTGACGCGAATAACCTTGTCAAAGACGTTGTAATCCTTCGATGCTACGAGTTTCGAATCTTCCAACCCTGCTCCGTGAATGATTCCAGTAATTGGGCGTCCGAGGGAAGCACCCAAATCTCGTAGACCATCAGCATCCATAACGTCAACTGAATGATACGAGGCATCGTTCCCTGTTTCTTCAATCGTTTTGATGGTGATGTAAACATCACGGCTGCGGGAGAATTTCTGCCATGCTGCATTCCACTGTACCATCGTAACTTTTCCTGAGTCGCTGGCATCAATCAGTTCTTGGCGAAGGGAATTCTTTCGCTCAGTAAGTTGTGCATCCGACCATTCGACCCATTCTTTGGTTTCTTCAACAAGCGACGAGCGACCGAGCAGAGCGAAGTGCGCACCCGCATTGAGCGAATGGCATGCTACGCCGATAATCGATGCTGCCGTCACTCCTGAACCGCCACCGGATACAATCCAAGTATCGTCAGACTGCAGTGGAGTCGTCTCTGCCTCAAGATCTTCGGCGAAGGCAACCAATGCCCAACGACGCCCATCTCTGTCGATACCAATTTCAACGTCACCACCAATTTCAAACAGGTCAGCAGCGATTGTTTGTGCTGCTTGTTCGGCATCAAGAATCAGTTCAGGATGCATATCCAATGCTCGCATTCGCAAGTGGGTTTGTTCAAAGAAGTAGGACTTTGTAACTCCTGAAGCAGCGCATTGTACAGAATTAAACCGCTCCCCAATGTTGCCATGTCGACCATCAAGTGCAGTCACCGATGCAACCAAGCCGTCTTCTCGCTCAGCAAATTGGGCATCAAGACCTTGCAGCAAGGAGAAGTATCCGTGAGCAGCCAATGCAATTTGCGAGGAAGGAAGCGTATCGTCATTCCATGTGGCGCCTGCGAGTTTAAGCGGCGCCATGTGAACCAGCCCCGCTATGTCCAGTTGACGAAGTTCCTTGCAGACTTCAGCCATGTGCCCGGGATTTGCAGGGTCGGCTCGGAAAACGGTACGGTCGTCCTCTTCATGGGACGACATGTCGCGGATTTCACTTTCAAATCCAACTCGAACAGCCTTCATTCCCTTGGCCTCCACGAGTTTACAGAATGCCTCAGCAATCCCCCAACCGTCATCGGTAACAACCAGTGTTCCGTCGAGAGAAATCGGTGAATCACTTCCTACGCACTCCTCCACTTCGACCTGCCATCTTCGGCAGTTCTCTTGCCGTTCAACAGGTGCAGGCACCGGTGAAGCAACTGGCGTAGGAACAACCACTGGAGCCTCAACAACAGGTGATGCTTCAACTGCTACTGCTCCACCTTTCATGCGTTGAATGTAAGCGGTGAAGTGGTTCAGCGTCGGATGATCGGAAAGAACGAACTCTTCATCGATTGGTAAATCGAAGATATCACGAACGTCAGCCATGATCTCGGCTTGTTTTACCGTATCAATACCAAGTTCACCCTCAAGGTCCTGGTCCATTTCAATGAAATCATCAGGGTATCCAGTATGGCGGACAACCACTTCAATCAGCTGTTCTTGTATCGATGAATCGGTAACAGGAGGCAACGTTGGAGCGGGTGGAACGGATACCGGAGTAGGTGCAGGGGTCGCAACAGCTGGCGTTGAATCGGGATTCGAGGTCGGTGGAGACACCACTGAACCACCTTGCATTCTTTGGATGTAACCAATCATGTGGTTCAATGTAGGATAGTCCGAGAGAACGAACTCTTCGTCGATTGGCAAGGAGAAACGATCTCGGATATCTGCCATGATTTCGGCTTGCTTCACCGTATCAATACCAAGTTCACCCTCAAGGTCTTGGTCCAACTCAATGAAATCGCTTGGATAGCCGGTGTGCTGAACAACAACCTCTACAACAATCGAAGTAAGGTCTGCATCGCCAACTGGCGCAGGCGCAGAAATCGGCTTTGATGGCATTGCAGGTGCGGAGACTGGCGTTTGATTAGCCACCGATGGAGCTGGAGTTGGTGGTGACTTCGCCACTGAGACCCCGCCTTGCATTCTTTGGATGTAGCCAATCATGTGGTTCAATGTAGGATAATCCGAGAGAACGAACTCTTCATCGATTGGCAAAGAGAACCGGTCGCGGATATCCGCCATGATTTCGGCTTGTTTCACAGTATCAATCCCCAATTCACCCTCAAGGTCTTGGTCCAATTCGACGAAATCAGCCGGATAGCCTGTATGGCTGACGACAACGCTGACGACCGTTTCGGTAAGCGATTCATCCGTGACGATGGTCGGTGCAGGCACCGGTGCAGGAGTTGTGGCAACCGGTGCTGCAACTGCAGGTGCTGGAACGGAGGCTGGAACGGTCAAAGGCGCTGCAGCAATGCCCGTCGACATCTGCTGAATGTAACCAATCATGTGATTCAATGTAGGATAATCCGAGAGAACGAACTCTTCGTCGATTGGCAAAGAGAACCGGTCGCGGATATCCGCCATGATTTCGGCTTGTTTCACAGTATCAATCCCCAATTCACCCTCAAGGTCTTGGTCCAATTCGACGAAATCAGCCGGATAACCGGTATGGTTCACGACTACTTCGATAACAACCGAAGTTAGATCTGTGGCCATTGGAGCAACCGGGGTTGATGCTGGCGCTGGAACTGGTGTTGGTTTTGGCAATGGTGCAACAGGCGCAGGTGCTGGCACTGGTGGCGCTACAGGCGCTGACGCAGGTGCTGCCATGGAGGGTTTTCCTTCCCAAGCGGCTGTAACATTCCATGCTTCGCCTTGTACACCGCCGTGTAGGTTTTCTTCACCGTTGACGTAGGCCACGAGTTTGTTATCGAGAATCCGGAGTACGACATCGTCCGTTTCTGCAAGTTTCCGCGTCCATGCAAGGAACTTCTGTCCATCAATTCGTTCACCAACAACGGGCCATTTACGAACCAGGGAGAGAGCCATTTGTGAGCCAAATCCTGCTGCAAAGCGTAGCCCGTACTTGATGCCAGGGTATTCTCCGCCGGTTGAGAGGTTCAAGTTTCCAAGTTCTGGGTCGGTTTCCTTGTGGTTTGCTATCGGTGGAATTCGACCTGTCTTCATACCGTGGAACATGCTTGCATCTTCGATGCCAACACCCATTGGGTGTCCAGTGAATCCTTTGGTATTGGCAATAACCAGACGATTTGTACTGGCACCGAAGGTTTCGCGTAGAGCGCGAACTTCAGATTGTGCTGAACCACCGCGAGCCGGAGTGTAAGTTTCGTGAGAGAAGAACACGGTATTCGGGGCTATAGCATGACGGTCAAGACCCCACTTCGATTCCATCGAAGTGATGAATGAATCTACAGTTTGTGCAACGTGTTCGACGTCGAGTCTTGTGCCATGGAAGGCGGAATTCGCAGTGGTAGAGCCCAGCAATTCAGCAATCGGTTGGACACCTCGTTGCATGGCTTCAGAATGGCGTTCGACAACGAATGCTGCTGCACCCATGCCGAGAACCAAACCGTTTCTGCGACGGTCGAACGGCAAAGCAGCCTCTTCAACCACATTACCGGTAGCCGCTGCACCTGAGGCTGCAAAGCCACCTCCAATCCATTCCCACAGATCTTCGCCGGTCACATCGTCAGCAGAAATGATGACGACTCGGTCGACACGATCGCTGTTCAACCAATCTTCAGCAACACCAAACGCGGCAGTAGTCGATGCACATGCGAGATTAATAGTCGTGTTTGGACCTCGGATTCCAGTATACTGTGCAAATTGTGAATGACCCATATTGAGCGTTTGGAACAAATATCGCCGGTCAAATCGGCCTTCACCGTCATCGCCGTCGCTCTTTGCGTGCTTCATTGCCATTTGTAGGCCGGGGAAACAGGAGGCGAACACGATTCCTGTTCTCTCGCGCTGATGTTGAGGAACCTGCCAATTTCGAATCAATCGCAGACCGCCTTTGCCGATTTGTTCAACCGGCGTAAGTGGGATTGCTGCATCTCGCAATGCTAAGAGCCCAGAGGCGACTGCCAGTTGGGTCGTGATGTCCCAAGCCAGAACGACCTTGGCATCGATGCCAAACTCTTCCGCAATGTCAAACGCAGACTTAACACCTGCAAGTTGAGGTATGTCGCCAAACTCCTTGGCTTGTTCCATATTGACAGAACCATCTCTACCTTTGATGAGCCGAACGATGTTCTTGTCCAGCAACCGTTGCTTGTATTCATCACTGACTTCCGATATACAGGTCTCGCCACGTACCAAGCGTTCGAAGGTATCTTCCTCAAACACACGCTCCCCACCAGGAAGGCCGAGAGAAACGCCGGTTACGACGTACGGGTCCGCCTTTCGTCGCTCAGTGTGAGTTGGAGATGTCACGGTCTGGGGGCTCGAATGTGTTGCAGGAGCATGCGACATCGAAGTCTGGGGGCTCCATGATGCAGGAAGGGCAGTAATCCATTTTGCCAAATCAGCAGCAGTAGCAATCAAAGTGGTATCAAGAGAAGCATCAACGGTAGCTTCTGATGAAACGGTGTGGAGTACGGATGCCACTTGTGCATCGCTCATACCAAGCCCGAGGCGTAGATTGACCATACCGTTACAGAAACGAGCAGGATAACCACTCACTGCTGCAAGGCGGTCGCCAAGATATGCATCCATTGCCTTGGCAGCAGCCACAGTTGGATCGACGTTTCGCTGAGCAGGAGCAGTGACCTGAACGACGTTCTCAACCGGTGTGGAAGTGCCAGTTGAGGGCAGAGGCCGTGCTCGAGTTCGCAAATCATCGGCTTGAGCAGTACTGAACGAGGGCGCAATTGAATCATCATAGGCTTCGATTGGGCCGGCTCTAAATGCTTCAGTGAGTACGTGAGAATCTGCTGCTGGCCATTGCGGTTTTCGGCCAGCAAGGGCAAGTGTTCCCAATGCACTGAGGAAAGTTGCAATGCCACCTTGCTTTGGATGGTTGCACATGATTGGCAAATGGGGCTTGTCTTCAAGAATTTGAACGGCAAACATGGTGAGCGCACGCTTTGGCCCAACCTCGACGAAAGCACGTGCACCTGCTGCATACATGGTTTCAATTTGAGTGGTCCACTCAACGGCTGACGCCATTTGAGGTGCAAGTTTACTGAGCACGCCTTCCTTCGAATCAGCACCTTCCATCGGATAGAATGTACCATCCACATTAGCTGTTATTGGAATACGAGGCCAGCGAATCTCAAGGCTTTCGAGGAATCTGCGAAGCGGCTCGTTTGCGGGCGCAACGATGCGGGAATGGAAAGCGTGCGAAGTGGCAAGAGGTACTGCCTGGAATCCTTTCTCATCGAATTGAGCCATGGCTTGCTTGACTGGTTCAGTCTCCCCAGCGATGACCGTCATCTTTGGTGAGTTCTTGTTGGCTGCAATAACATAGCCTTCAATCGAATCGATTACGGCCGAAACTTCGTCGTAAGGAGCCAGAATGCTCGCCATCAAACCTTTGTCTTCGATGACAACAGAGCCCATTTCAGTCCCACGTGCTGCAGATGCTCGCAATGCTCCATCCATGTCCAAAATACCTGCAGACATGAGTGCTGCGTATTCTCCAAGTGAATGCCCTGCGACCATATCTGGATGTTGACCGTGGTCGTTCAATGCACGTTCAATTGCCAAATCAGCCGTAAGCATTGCAGGTTGAGTGTATTCGGTTTGTTTCAGTTTATGTTCTGCTTCAATCCGCTCTTCCTTGGTGAGGTTTGAGCGTAACACGAAACTGGACAGCGTTTCGCCGTCCAAAACTTCGACCATCGTCTCATCAGCCTGCTCCCATACTTTTTGGACGGCGCTGTAGCGTTGATGCAAATCGTGTGTCATGCCAACGTATTGACTTCCCTGTCCAGGATACATGTGGGCAACTTTCGCCTTTGGATGAAGGGCAGGGTCGTTGGTCAGCAGGATACCTTGTGCCTGTAGGAAGCCCCACTTTTCGGGGTCACTCATGGCTTTGCTTGCAAGTGCCGTACGCTTGTGGAACTCAGCCCAAGAAGTGGCAACGATGCACATTCGGAAAGCATCCGATTCAACATAGTCGGAAGAAGCAGAATCCAATGCGGAGGACAGACGGAGACCTCGAGGGTCTTCATCGAAATGCGAACCTGCAAAATCAATCGATTCCAACTTGGCTTGGAGTGAGACAAGATCTGTGGAGGAGAGCAGCAAAATGCCTCCTTCGACCGCCTTCATTTGTTCATGCGTCATCGAAGGTTGTGCGGTTGAGTCCAACACAGATGCAGCATCAGATTGAACAGAAGAAGATTCTGATTCTTGGGCGTATGCGGACCAGCGGGCGTCCCACTTTTGAGCGAGTTCAGCGTGGTATTCCGGTTCAAAACCTTCCAACGCGACGTGATAATTGGTTCCGCCGAAACCGAAAGCAGAGACACCTGCTCGACGCGGATGGTTTTCCGGACGAGGCCAGTCTCGTGCTTCTGTAGGGACAAAGAAAGCGTTGTTATCCCAATCAACGGTTGGATTGGGCGTCTTGAATCCTGCCGAAGGCGGGATTGTACGGTGGTGTAGAGACATAACGGCTTTAATCAGCCCGGCAATTCCTGCAGCTGCTTTCAAGTGTCCTACTTGTGATTTAATCGAGCCTACTGCTACATGATCGCCCGCTGGCGATCCATCCCAAAGCAACGAAAGCGTACCCAATTCGGTAGCGTCTCCAACTTTGGTGGAAGTTCCGTGGGCTTCAATCAACTCGACGGTCGTAGCTTCATACTCTGCTTGGGAATACGCACGAGCAATGGCTTGAATTTGACCGCGTTGACTTGGAGCAGTAATTCCTTTCCCTCGTCCATCCGACGAACCGCCCACGCCACGAATTACAGCGTGAACTTCATCGCCGTCTCGAATTGCATCCGAAAGACGCTTGAGGACAAAAGCACCTGCACCTTCGCCCATTACGAATCCGTTTGCACCTGCATCGAAAGGCGTAGAATGAGTAGGAGAAAGAGCACCAATTGCGCTGAACTTAGCGAAGGTCGGAGCATCCATGCTGCGGTCGGTAGCTCCAGCAATCATGACATCCACTTGACGCATCTGCAACAGGCGGCAGGCATCCATGAGGGTTGCCAGAGACGAGGCGCAAGCGGCATCCATAGCGAAATTAGGGCCTTGCAGGTCCAAAAGATTGGAAACTCTACCTGCAACAACATTGGCTAATTCCCCTGGCATCGTGTCTTCATTGACACGAGGTGCACCGGTGTTGATGGCGTCGACAAAGGCATCGCCATTGGCGGTTGGCATACCAAACGACTGAGCTAATTCCTTGGTGTGGTTGGAATAGATTCGAATGTTGGAGAGGTTTCTGTTTTCACCGCCAAGAGCGTTGGCAAACGCCACACCAGTCCGTAGCCGGTCGATGTCTTTGCTTTCCCCATCGTAACCAGCATGCTCAATTGCTGCTGCAGCAACGGAAACTGCCCATTGCTGAGCAAGGTCGATTTGTGTGAGCGTGCCAGGAGGTTGCTTCCATCGTCGCCAATCAAACTCATATCCTTCGACAACCGCACCAATACGGGCGTAGGTGTACCCTTCCTCGATGTTCCCCGGGCCACCATCTCGGAAGAAATGGTCAACAGGTCCAATCCATCGGTGTTCGGGTATCTGACGAATACTGACCTTGGAATCGAGAATGTTTTGCCAGAATGAATCGATGTCTGGTGCATCCGGCATCAGCGCCGATACGCCAATAACAGCGATGGGCTCAAACGGCCCTTGTTCGAGTCCATGGACTTCGTTTCCTTTGGCATCTTTGACCATATCATCTCACCTCAGTTGTTCATAATGCTCTGCGGCACCATCGTA
The DNA here is from genome assembly GCA_938075675.1 of Candidatus Poseidoniaceae archaeon. Lineage (GTDB taxonomy): Archaea > Thermoplasmatota > Poseidoniia > Poseidoniales > Poseidoniaceae > MGIIa-L1. The sequence goes on from CALJHE010000005.1 coordinate 65,948, forward strand.
ATCGAATATCCACCATCAACATAGATGCATTGTCCTGTGACGCCGCTTGACAACGGGCTGGCTAACCAAAGGGTAGCACCAGCAACATCCTCTTGACTGACGTTCCTACGCAGCGGCGAGTTTGCTTCAACGTGGTCGAGAATGTTGTCAAATCCCGGAACACCACTCGCAGCGATTGTTCGTATAGGACCTGAAGAAATCGCATTCACCCGATGGCCTTCCGGTCCGAGGTGGCATGCAAGTTCACGCGTCCAACATTCCAGTGCCGCCTTAGCCATCGACATGATTCCATAGTTTGGAACGAAGCGATTTGAAGCAGCATAGGTCAGAGTTACCGTTGAAGAGCCTGGGTTGAGATACGGCAGAGCGTGCTTCAAACATCGCTGCAATGAATTCGCTGAAATCGTCATAGCGGTGTTGATATCGCTGTCTTCTACAAACAAAATCGGACGGTCAAAGCAGGCACGAGGAGCAAAGCCAATAGCGTGAATCAAAATATCTGCCTTCTTCCCAGGGTGCTCTTTCTCGAACGCCTCAAAGAACTCTCGAGTTGTGGCATCTTCCGCAACATCCAATGGATAAAAACCACCAATTTGCGGTAACTTATCTTTCAGTTGGAAGATACGACTCATGAAACGCTTCTGATAACCGAGGTACAGCGTGACACCAGCAGCAGCAAGTTGCTGGCAAATGGCCCATGCTATCGAGTCTTCACTGGCAACACCGAAGACGAAGGCTGTTTTCCCCTGTAATTGTAGCATAAAAGCACCTACCCAATGGGTAGGTGTTGGCCGTAACACCAATCCTATGACTGTTCCCTATGTTGTGCAGGTAAAAACATGGGTTATGTGACCCAAATTTTTGAGCCGAAGGGCCTCACAGGTCATCGAATAAATCATCAAACTCGTCTTTTGAAGATGAGCTTGCGTCAAGATCGTCAAAAAGGTCATCGAAATCATCTGTCGATGGCTGTTGAACTGGCTCTTCAGGAAGGATGATGGGTTGTTGGATTTGAGGCATCTTGTCTTTCTTTGGTTTCTTCTTTGTCACCACTCGAATGAGAACGACCAAGAACAAGACAAGGAGAATAGTTCCGCCACCAATAGAAGCATACAACAGTGTGCTATCGGAGTTCAAGGAGTCGAGCCCATCAATACCTGCATTCTTTGATGGTGCTGTGATATCGAGTTGAATGATAACTTCGCTGAACGGAGCGTCGTTATCATCGCCACTTTGAGCTCGGATGATAAGAGGCATACGCAAATCTTCGCTCACTGAAGACGGGGCTCGAATCGAGAGTGTTTTGACACTTGATGTGCCTTGGTAGGCGACGTTCTCGTTCACAAATTTGCCACCAGGGAAGGTAAATTGTGCTGCTTCAAGGTCTGCAGCATTCACGAAAACAACTTCCAACAAATCGTCGTCATTGCCTTTATTCGTCACTTGGAATGAAAACTCAACCTCTTCACTCGTATCCATGTACCGTGTAGAAACATCAGAAAGAAGTAATTCGACCATTCCATACGATTCAATAATCAAATCTCCAGCATGCGTGGTGTTGAAAACCAAGGTTCCTTCGGGCAATTGTCCGATTGGAATGTTGTTCCATGATTCGACCTTTGCACCAATTTCAAAGGAATAATCCGTTGAAGCGGGAATCTTAGTTTGCCCATTGAATACGATGTCAAAGGTGTCTTCTTCACCTGCTGCAAGAGTGAATGAATCTTCGCTAAGGGCCATTTCGACCAAAGTACCGTCCCACTCAATGGTCTCGATGCTGATCGTTTCACTGGCTGACGAAGGGTTGGTTACCGTGCATTGGAGTTTCAGTTCCGCATCGGAAGTTGGACGAACGTCCAAAACTGGGTCAGAAGAGCCGCAATCCAACTCAACAGCAGGTATTGGAGAACCTTGGGCTGAGGCAGACGGAACAAGACAAGGTGCCAAGAATAGACCGAATACGAGACATAGAATCAGACCCTTTCGCATGGTTGCCACCAACCCTCGCTGTATGCTTTCACTCATGAAGGTGATGGCTTTTTGTCGAAGAAAAAGGCTTCTCGGTTCATCTAATGCTCGGCCCGTAGAGTTCTTCACCAAGGTCACGATGTGCTTTCCAGAGGTATTCTTCGTCCAATCCTGCCTCTAAAAGTTGATGCGTCCTTTTGGGTACTGTTTTAGGACCTAAAACAGCTCCAGGGCGGCGAACATCATCCATGTAATCCGTTTCAAGGAAAAATCCGTGTGAACATGACTCAACCGATTGCATCAATTCGGATATCGCACCTTTTCCAATCAAGACGCTTGGGGTGAGCCCTTGGGTAACATCTTTGGAAATCGTTGCGGGTGCATAATGTCGAACCAACCGACGAGGGGAAAGGCCTGCTTTTTCAGCCATTACAGACAGATCTCGATATGTCGATTCGAGTTCACCTTCGACATGAAGTTGCAAGGTAATTCCTTCTTTCTTCGCCAAGTGCATTGTTTCAAGAAGCAAGGTATTGGAAAGTTCCCAAACAGTGTCATCTACAGGCCAGTGCGGTCTACCGACCTCACCGACAGCATGGGCCTTGCCTTCATGCACAAATTCGAGCGCAGCATCAATGCTGTCACGGTAATTTTCCACTGCCTTTTCAGCGCCTTTTTCTCCCGATTCACCCATCCATGCTGCGAACTGGTGGGCGAATGCTGCTGGATGTGGGCCAAGAACGACACGAACGCCAAGACCGACTTTTCTGCGGACTTCTTCCGCCATCTCAACTGTGTTCGAATACGTCTCAATGTGGCCTTGCTTTTCAGTAGGTGGGGCTGAAAAGTCAGGGCAGTGTACCAATACAATGTCCGTACCACCTGCATTTTTGAAATCTCGAGCCGCATCCAAGTAGCGACCGTTTCGATTCAAATGGAAATGGTTGTCGAGCACTGGGCCATCCCATCGTCTCGACTCCTGCATACATGCCCCTCATCATCATGCGTTTTCAACGCATGGGAAAACCGAGAGGTGATTTCGGTGATTAAACCCCTTCGACAAAGTAGTCCTTGTCCGAAAATTGGTCTCTCCAATAGACTGCGGCCATGGCGACCATGTTACTGTGACGGGCATTCGTAACAACACATCGCCCGTTCGGCCAGACTTTGAGTGTGAGGTTGTGCCGTGAATCCTCGAGAACACTGCAACCGAGCCTTTCGTCATACATTGCAGTGCCTGCTCCAATCTCACCAACAATTTGGGTGATGTTCAACGGCATTCCAAAATCAAACGACGCAATCACAGGGCCAAGTTCTGTTTCGAGTCCAGCGTCGCTGAGCCCGAGACGGAGCATGAGTTCCTTTGCAGCAGCTCTTGCTGCATCAACACGCTGCGTACCGTGGACGGTCACACGGCCTTCACGGTCGATGACCAGAGTTGCTCGAGGTCGGTCAAGGACCTTGATAACAACTCCACCGGTTTCCTGCCCACCGAGTTGTGAGACAACATCCTGTTGGTTAATAGGGGACGGAGGAACGAAGCGAACAAGTTGGTTTTCAATACGAACTTCAATGGCTGCACCGGACATAATCATTCCTCCTCTGTTTGACCTGATGAGGTCGTGATTAAACTAATCTCCTCTCCGTCTGGAAGGGTTTGAAGGGCTTGCAAAAGCGCATTGCGGTGGGGTAAGTACAGCACCAAAAGGAGGGTTGCATCGCCTCCATGTTCGGCTCGCAAAGTGGCAAGAGCCCCACGAAGTCGAGCAGCGTAACGACGATCACGGTCGGCTGCGACCTCTGGCGAGACAATCCATTCGCTCAAATCCCACCATGTTGCTGAGAGTACTGCGGCTGACCCAAAATTTGGTGACACACCTTTCGGTGGCTTTTGCGCATCGAAAATATTCTTCTTGACGCGCTTACGCCATTTGCCACCAATCGAAATCATTCCGAGCAACTTACGCCAATGCGATGCTGCTTTGGCTTCTCGAGTAAGGTGTTTATTCCATTCTTCGTCTTCAGCAGTGGGCTCGATGAAGAACACTGGCCGTTCGTGACGAACCGCATTCCGATGCAATCTTCGAGGTTCTGGATCGGGAAAACGTCCACTTGTCACACCCTCAACCATCGAGATTTCATCTAAGAAAATTCCAAAAGAACCTCCTGAAATCAAACCATGAGACAAATTTACTCCGGGGGATTCTGCTTCGTCTTTTTCTTCTTGAACCCACAAATCAACCACATCTGGCGATTCAAGCAAAGCCAAACCATGCCATTCTTCACGTGTTCGCATAGAACGTGGATAGACGACCGTCGGCAGCACAGAATGAATGAGAATCTTACCACCGTCGGGGTCTTCCCAAGCATGGTCGCCCCATTCAAGTCGAGCGGGCACGAAGGTCACACTCACTGATTGTTAACCCAATCTTTCAGAGCCTCGATGCTCCATCCTTGGTCAAAGTAACCTTGGATTTCATCTTGAGTCCATTGCGGGAATTGTTCCATTGCTCGTGCCATCTCTGGTGAGACGTTCGCTGCAGGCGCTGGTGGACCAGAAACTGGCTTCGATTGACCAGGTAACTCTGCGTATGCTTTCTCTTCCTCATCTTCGTACTCATCGAACATGTCATCATCCCCTCCACGGCGAATCAAGACCACGACAAGTGTTCCAAGGACTGCAACAGCGATACCTAAGATAGCAAGGATCAGCATGAATCCACCGGAATCACCCGAATCACTCTGAACCTTGACGTTAAACGATTCACCTTGAGATGAACCGTTGTACAACAAGTCTCCAGTCGTATTGTCGGAGATGAGGTAGTACATTCCTGTCGTCGGTGAAGTGAATTGCTGCAAGTCAACCTTCACCCATTGTGATGCACCGACCGCTATGTCCCCAGTATCGATGCTTTTCTCAAGCACTGGGACTCCGCCGTTGGTGACGGAGCGGATGTTCAACACAGTTGAACCATCAAGTGTTCCGGTGTTCAAAACTTCAATTTCAAGTTCAATGTCTTCGCCAACTTCAGGTTTAGCCGGATTGATTCGGACATTTTTAACATCGAACGAAGCTTCCTCGAAAATCAGTTCGTAACTGGATTTGTGAGTTGGGTCGCTTGAGAAAATTGGGGCAATACCGCCTTCATCCGTGAGGCCTCCACCAAGCATGGCTTGTGTGCCAGCCGAATCGGTAGCATCAATCCAGAAAACAACTTCAACACTGTCGATTTGAGATTCGTCAGGGTCAGTCTGTCCCTCTGTAATTGGCCAAAGATCAACACATTCTGCTGAAGCAAAGTACGAACCACCGCTCGGGTTGAGCGTCAATTCTTGCGTCAATGGCATGTCACCAAAGGTTGCTCGGTAAACGGGCCATGTGATGTTGTTTGTTGGGTCTGAGAAGAAACTCCAAGCAACAGAAACATCTCCTTGGAACAGTGCTTCCTGCTCTTGGATGACGACTTCTACATCGACGCAATGGAAGGTCGAGGTTGGCAGAACATTCGCCAACGGCTCTTGGTTTCCATCTTTCAGAGTCCATGTGTTTGAGACAACCAGAGGAGCAGATGCATCGACTCTCAAATTGAAGGTCTGACATCCGTATGCCTCTGAAACGCAAATTGCAGAGGATGTATCGACTGCGCCCATAGGCAAACCTTCGATTCCACCGCCGCACTCTCCGTTTGCTCCACCGTCGCCGCCAGTTGCATCGTAAGGACACAATCGGAATGTGTAGGTGTAGTCATTTGTGACCGGTGGTGCAGTGATGTTGATGTCAAAGACACCTCCAGTGAACGAATGGTATGTGACTTCTCCAGGGAAGGCAATGTAGCCTTTGGAACCGTCCATAGAAGCAGCCTGACGTGTCAATTCAAGCGTCAATTCAATTTCAGGAGTAATGTAGACTTGGTCGAGGATTCCGTCAAGGTAAGCGTATTGTCCTTCAAACGAAATGATATCGCCTGGATAAACGAAGCCCTTTCGAACGTCTTGGGTAATTGGTGTCATCAAGTCACTAAAGAACGGTGAAATCATCAAATCGTTTGCAGAGTCTGCACGGAAATCAAGTTGGATTCCGTCGCTGTAGTACCAGTCTTGAATGTGGCGTCCGGATGCCGGCAACATTCTGTATCGAGGGTTGTCAAGGTCTTGCATGTAGAGAACAGGGTTGTTGAGTGAAGTTGTAGCACCTGGCAAGCCCCATGTCATACGGATCGGGAGATCAAGATAGAACTCAGTTTCGAACGGATCAATCAACACACCGCCATCCATGCGTAAGACCCGTGGACCTTCGACATCGCCGTCTTCAGCAATGATTTCGATGTATGGACTGTTCGTCCATGCCGTGTTGTTACGAGGGTAGTAGTACACTGTCATGTCATCTCGGTCGTCAGCCATGTCGATACGGAAGTAATCAACATCTCTCCATCCGTTGTCGTCCTTAGCCTCTACGATGAGGTGATACACGTTACCAGCGTACATGGTATGGTTCCACTTTCCGTTGTATTGCTGTTGATTCGATTTGAGGAATCGGTTATCTTGTGAATCGTCAACAAAGAAGTTTCGAATGACTGGAGACTTGGAACTCATTGATACATAGGTAAAGAGGTCGTTTTCAAATCCAGGTGCGCCGCCGTCAATTGGGTTTCCTGCCTTGTCAAATCCTTCAATCCAAATGCTGACCTTGCCAACAGGGTCTTGTCCAACGTTTGCATAGTCGTTGTAGGTTGCCGTGTAATTTGCGAATGGGGCCTCTCCATCGCTGTAAGCGGTCACAGTGATGTATTCTGATTCATCTGCAAGCCCGTTTGAGTTCGCATCGTGATCGTACTCGACCCAAATCTTGATGTCGAGCGATTCAGGAGGGTTCGGTAAGTCACTTGCATTCATTCGAATTTGTTGTGTAGCAGACGGAACAACCCATGTATCGTCGACCATAACACGCCAGTTGCTGTCAAGCGATGGGTCAACTTGGCCGTTCAGTACTTCGACAACCAGCAAATTCGGATCCAAGGTGTCAATCGAGAGATTGAATGGAATAGCACAATCACTGTCGGGTCGGAATACAGCCGCAGGACAGAGTGTCTCTCCACCCTCGTAGCCATCAATTCGGAATCTGTATGTGTCTTGACCTGCGGCCATACCGAGGTCGACATCCCAAGTGAAATCGCCGCCAGGTAGACCGGAGCGGTTCGCTACTGAAATCCATTCAATCGAGATGTTACCATCGGTGTTGTTGACGTACTTTTGTTCAAGGACCATGAAGTAGCCACTCGGGTCAGGTGAAATGGACAGGTTTTCAAGACGGATAGCACCGTTGAGGGTGACCGTTTGTCCGGAAGTTCCGTCATCAAGGTCTTGTACAAGTCCGATGTTGTTGAGGACTTCAAACGAAGTAACTACAGCGTCGTTCTCTACAGCGTTACCACCGACAGGAGCAAGAAGAACTGCGTCTGGAAGTCCATTAACGCCGTTGGAGGAAATTGAACCTGAATAGATTCGAACTTCATCGGTATCTTCCCACTCCGAGTTTACGACAAACCGCCAAGTGATTTCCTTACCATCTGCGATGGTCGTAGCAGTCGAAGATTCGAGAGTAATTAGATCTCCAATGTCAGATACTTCAGAGAACAGCAGGGTATCACTGTAGCCAAGAATGACATTGCCAGTGTCCGACTCAAAGGTCAAACGAGCCTCAACGAGAGTGGAGCCAGTCAGGGGGCTCACTGTGTGAGTGGTCGTAATTTCGTAGATAGCTCCGTTTGGATACAATCCGACTGGGTTTCCAGCCAGACTGATGGAGTTATCGTATCCACTCGAGGTTGAAACCATGAGATTTGACAATGCTGCTCCTCCGCCTGTAGAACTCGTGAAGGTCATCGGAACTTCAGCTGTAGAGCCGCCATCCCACAAAGCAATGCCCTTGTTCAACTCACGGTCAAAGCCATCTGCTGAACCGAGTGACACGGTGTAATTGTAAACGACATCGAGGTCACGAACCGTCACTTGAGACGCAGTTGAAGCGTTTGGCGATTCTGCTTTCAAACGGAAAGTCTGCCATTCCTTCCCGTAAGCATCGTAGTGACTAACTGGCACCAAAGCATTGCCGAGCAAAGAGTTCAGTGCTGATTTGAGATCAAGGTTTGGTGCGTTACCAAGCATGAGAAGCGTCGTGTTCTCGACACTGCCCAAAGCAACTTCCTGAGTACCGGAGAGAAGAGACAATTCGAATCCTTCTGTTGGATCCGTATTCGAGAAGATTCCCATCTGATCAAAGACCAAATCAACTGAGGAAACTTCTGCTCCTTTGGGCAGCATAAACATTGCACCTTCGGCAACACCTGTGCTGTCGATGATGAGATCAGAGGATGATTGTCCGTAGTTTACTCCATCAACCTTAGCCTTCAAGAATTGAGTTTGGCGTCCGAAACTTCCGAACGCCTCTTCATCGAATCCCCAGTCAATGTGCCCATCGTTAGCAACATCCAACTGGAGATCATCGGGATGGTGGCCAAACGTAAGGTCAAACCAAATGCCACCCACATCACACGGGTCCTCGAAGGAAACCAGGGAGTCAAATCCGAACCATGGTTCATCCAAAATATATTCGACACCGCTGGCGAGTTGGTTCAATGAGTTACCTCCTTGAGAAAAGAGGTCAATCATAGGGACTTCAGTACAGCTTGCCTCGACATACGGTTTAATGCGGGTAATTGGTCGATCGAAACTACTGTGCTGGAGCGTTGGCGTGTACGATGCATCATCCAGAATCGGTGTATACAATAACGGTTCACCATCGCCGAGTGTCGACCAGACGCCTTGGAAAATGTTCGGTATTTCGTCGTATTGGGAGGCGTTCAACCCCGTACCAACACGTGTGCCAATGCTGAATCCGTGGAACACTGGAGTGGAGAGGCGGTCAGGCCCGGAATTGAATGTGAACCTAAAGTCGATCGAAGGGTGTTCGGTCGAATTAATGCCCCACAATTCGATGATGTCTCCTTGAAGGTTGGTCATTGCATGACCTTGTCGGTCATGAACGATTGAACCGGTTGACGAATCAAGCACATCAACCGAAATCGTGGCTGTGCTGGTTGTTTCGGTTTCAAGCGTGAGGAGACCGTATCCGTTCGGTTGGTTCGGGCCACCGGAGTTTGATGGCAGGAATCCGTTAATACTCATGTTTGCGGATGCTGGAAGAGGATCTCCCACTCGGAAGTTGTCGACATACCAACCGGCTTTGCCACCATCGGTGCCGAGGACATCATTGTCTTCCATAACAAAGCGAATCTGAACGTATTGTCCCGTGTATGGGCCCAAATCTACGGCAATGTTTGCCCAACCGTTCGGATTGCTGGCAGTCGTTGATGTGCCACCAAGAGCACCGTCTCCTGGAGTAACGCCGTCGCATCTCGAATCAATCTGCCCTGCGGTATTTTGGTTGGTGGATACAGTGTAGTATCCGGAGCTCCAACTCAATGAAGAATTTGCAAGACTAATTTCCAAATAATCAAATCCATTCGGGTCGTTGACATCGAGGTCATCGTTTTGAGAGGCGCGTATTTCGAGGTAAGCACAATCACGGTAGTAGACGGATGGGTTGGTTCCGCTGCTGGTGCCAATGTCCAAGTCGTGCCACGAGTCAAAGTAAGCGAGGGTACTCTTGAGTGAGGAATCGATGAAAATAGTCTCAGAGGTCATCATGTATTGGCGGCCGTTTGCTCCTGCGTTCTTATTGGTGTAGTCCTCGTCATAGAGCCCAGTGCCCCAGCAATAGGTGCCGCTTGCACAATCTGGAATATCGATGTTCGGTGTAACTGTGGTTGGGTCAATAGAACCATGGTCCCATCCGTGTGCCCCACCGGACAATGCTCGGTGGTCCATGAAACCGGACGGAGTTTCTTCAAAATCGGTGAGGAAGCCCTCGGACTTTAATTCGACAGGAACCGCGTTTGAACCGTCTTCGTAGACGAAATCGGCGACGTTCGAGAACTTTGTCAGTTGGTTGTTGTACATTGGATTCCAAACACGAGGCATGGTCTCCAAGTCAATCCGTGTGTGCGCAGTGTGTTCAAGCATCGAAGTCGAAAGATCGACCGATGCACTGGTCACAGTTTCAGACGCCGGGAGGTGAATCATTCCCTCATCAACAAACGGGCTTCCGTCTCTCAGTTCGATTTCTTCAGTGGCATCTCCGTCTCCAAATGTGGACACGTTTGCTGCTGCAGCGAACGGCGCCAAGAGCATCAGGAATACAAGGAAAAATGCTGATTTTAGTTGTTGATTGTCGTTCGTCAAAGACTCACCCGATGTCTTCCGAGGATTCCTTCACCTATAATCGCAACGGACTGTTGCCCCACAATCCCCTCCTACGGAGGGGTCGGAAACTCAGGTTCGAATCAGAGCTCCACAATTCTACGATTCTTCCAAGCATCCTGTGTGATATTATCGAGGCCACCGAGCCTCTGTTCACTCTTTTCCAACCATTCTAAATTCGCAATCGTGGTCGGCAAGGATGGCCCTAATGCATCGCAGACCTCAGGGCCGATACTCAACTCGAAGGTTCCAAGACCTTGTGACATGTGCATGATAGCGGTTTTGTCAAACCCAAGTAACGGCCGAAGCATTTCTAATGCAGTCACCCGTTCAATCGCCCCCAAATTACCAAGGGTTTGAGATGAAACTTGGCCCAAGTTCTCTCCGGTCAAAAGATGCGTTGCTCCTACTTCTTTACCCGCTAAATCTCCAAGGCAACTGTACAGGCGTTTCATGTGAATGAAATACTCCGTATGGCACCATTTTTTCGTGAATAAAGCCAACTGTTCCGCAACTGGCACGACCGTCAAAGAGGTGGATAACTGACGCCGCGCAGCCTCGCCAATTGGGCCGTCCATTTGGAGGAAAAATCGAAGTGCTGCAATCGTTTTCTGTTCTGCCTCAGGTCCGGTCACGGGCTCCTGCGTGCAGTGAACGGGGTGGATGTACCAACCTTCCCTTAACATCCGCGCAACAGCAACCGGCGAATCAATACCTCCCGAGACCAAAGCAATACACACTTTGTCCTCGACCATAGTCGTGGGCAATCGCTCAAGGTCAAGAAACCACCTCAAGAGGATTTCATCGCCGCATGAGTTCTTGAGGGAGAACATATTGGCGATGCCATGGAACCTTACTCAAAAGAGCCCGCTACGCTGATTGAGCACGTATTTCCCGGGGATACCAACGCCTATGACACTCTGTTTGGAGGAAAATTACTCTCACTGATGGATAAAGCCGGAGGAATCGCCTGCGCTAAATTCGCACACAGAGAATTCGTTACGATATCGATTGATGCATTGACATTCATCGCCCCAGCCCGGCAAGGAGACTTGCTGGAAGTCACCGGGAAAGTCGTTTTTACGAGCAGTCATACGGCATGTACCAAAGTCACGGCAGTCGCCGTCAACAAAGCCACATGGGAGAAAAAGAAAATTTGTGAAGGGTTCTTCTTTTTCGTTGCGATTGACTCGATGATGCGACCAATACCAATTCCTCAATTTGTCGTAGAACAAGACGACGAGCAAGAAGACTGGGACCATGCTAAAAACATTCGAGAACAGATGTTGGCAAATCGTAAGAAGTGAAACAACCCCTACCTTCATGTGACCCACATTGGTGGAGCAAACATGCCTGTCCTTAACATTGCAATGATTGGTTCCGATGAATTGGCGAGAGAAATCGCCAAACCAACCGACCAGAGGGACGTTCACACCTATGTCCACAAAGAATCAGGCAGCGATGGCCCTCGGATTCTCTCGTTGATACGACCGGCAAAATACCCTGAGCGTTTGCGCCCCTTCCTCAACGCCCTTTCCGCTGCCAGAGTTGGCATCATCGAGGTTTCTGGAATTGATGCAACGCTTGGCGAAGCACTGGTCGCTTTTGCAAGTGCCAACATTACAAAAGGAATCGGCATCATCAACGCTCCAGACGGTGGATGGGTAGACGAAGACCAAGTGAAAATGCTGTTCAAGCAAGCAGGGTTAGGCGAATGGTCGTTCGGTTCGACTGACGGCATAGATCTTCGAAATTCTTTGTATCAATACATGGATGACATTGCTGATGAGTTATCCGCAAATGCCAAAGCGCCTCTCGTTATTCCGGTCGATCAATACTTCAATGTCAAAGGCATTGGATTGGTTGCTATCGGCTACGTTCAATCAGGAACAGTCAATGTTCATGACGAGGTTTTCTTACTCCCCTCAAACGGTACAGGAAGCGCCAAATCATTGCAAGTAATGGACGACGATGTGCCCTCAGCAACCGCAGGCGACAGAGTAGGGCTTGCCCTTCGAGGCGCTAAAGAAGACCACCTTGGCAGTGGGACATTACTGGTCCACCCTGCCGTTGAAGACAAGAAAACCAACACGAGTGTTCCCTTGGCTGTTGTTGCTCACGAACGCTCGACAATGAAACTCAGCCGATCACCTTTCCAAAAGCGTGTTCTTGCCGAAGGTGATGTTGTTCACGCAAGCGTTGATCTGCAATTTGTGGTCGGTCGCATTGGCGCTGTAAACGGCGATGAGATGGATGTTACTTGGGAATCACCCCTGTATATTCGTAGAGAAAATCCTGAAGCAACACTCATTGCTCAACTCGATTCAAAACCTCGAATAATGGGGAATGCAGTGCTCACACTAAAGTGAACCACTCGGCGAGTGAAGGACGGTCGAATTATCGCCGTCACATTACAACCAACGGTCGGTGGTTTGATAACCCAGCACATGCGGTTTGCGCGCTGGGATGCGCACTAAAGTTCAGGAGAAAGGTCCTGCTCGTGCAGAAGACTTTGAACTCATCAAAGCACTGCATTTGGCAGGCTCGGGGAGAGTCCGAGCGTCAGTGGATGAGCGCATGCTGTCTCTCGAGACCCGAAGCGGTCACGGACTGGACCTTCGATTATCCAATATATCCCGTGTTCATCATCACCATACTCGACTTGTTCCTTTCTCGTTCGCCCTCATCGGCGCAGGCCTCCTCTATATTGCACAACGAATACTGATTCCAAACACGCTACAGATGGTTACTGCAGCCTTTGGAGTCGCATTCATCCTCGGTTGGCTGGGTACGCGAAAGCCTACGCTCACCCTCGATACAGAAGCTGGAGATTGCCACACCATTACCGGCAACGACGCCTCATTGATGCGATTAGCCACACTTCTCAAACGGCTCGAAAGCGGGATGAGCCTTGAAGACGCTCGAATCGGCTTGGACATTCTCGACCGAGACACCGAATTTCCACGCACTGCAATTCGTGAACTGCAAGAAGTTCCTGTTCAACCGGTTCACATCCAAGCACCTACATCCATTGGAACATTCCTTACCGATATACTTCCTGAAGACGAAATCCCCGACTCTGTGGTCTCTTTGGACCTCTTTAACAACGAAATAGATTTGGACTTTGGAGACAACAATCCTCTCTCGAACGGATGGATGACTGGCGATGACATTTCAGAGCCTGTGGCACGAGCGGAACACGGGCTGCTGTCAAGAGGTATCGCCAACGCATACGACCGAAGAGGCGCAGCCCCTCAAGTAACCCAAAGGCCCGAACTTCACTACGCCAACCATCCGCCTGCACAATTCCCTACAACCACCACACAAAGGCCTGTTTCCTCCTTCCAACACATCGCTCAATCGACCACTGCTGAACTACCAAGAGAACATCAAGATGTTCATTCAACTGATGCGCCTCGGTCGTTCATTCCGAATTTCCATGGCCCGAATGGTGTTCATGTGCCTGGCTATTCGGAGCATGACCAGCGTATCGAATCCTTCGAGACGACCGACATGTTTCGCTCGCCTGATTCATTGCAACCTGAGGCTGAACCAACTACTTCGTTAATCGAAAGCGCTCGGATGGTGGATACTACAGAAACTCCAACACCTGCTGTTCCAAAGATTGAATCACACACACGAGGAAGCCGCCTAAGGCCGAAAAGCGCTCAACGCCCGAGTACACGCCTACGGCCGAAAGCTCGTTCACGTACCACCTCTGCGAATCGGTTCTCTAACATGGTGAGGCCTGCTGCTGCACAAATGATTGGAAACGCAACTGAAATGGCGAACCGATTATTCAGCGCTCGAAACGAACAACAAACCACTGAAGAGTCGTCATCTACCAGAGAGTTGCGACAACGTTCTGCTGAAACGCTGCAATCCGAATCGATAGAATCGATACTGAACCTCTCGATAAAAAGAGGTGGCCATTTACTTGACAGCGACATAGAGGTAATGCTCGCCCACATGGATCGAAGACAAACATTCATGGAACAAGATGAGCAAGCGAAGCAAGATGTTGCGCCGTTACCACATCTCGATGATGTGTCGTTTGAAGAACTCAAAGACAGCAAAACACATCATGCTGAGCACGCAGGTAAGGCCGGTTTGCCTCGCCTCGACCTGTGAATCAGTTCAACATCTGTTCGAAGTCTGAAAGACGTTGGCTGAAGGCCTCCAAACTCATCGAATGAAGCGCTTCAGTTCCAAACGATTCGAGGGTGAAACTAGCGCTAACGGTTGCTGAAAGCAAAGCCTGCCGTAGTTCGTCTCGTGAAAGTTCACCTTCGCCTGTTGCGAGGTGGGCAGCAATAGAGCCAGCAAACGTATCCCCACATCCGGTCGGGTCAACAACCTGTTCTGTCGGGAATGCCGGCAATGAAATGATGTCTTCACCATGGAAGGCGATAACACCGTGTTCACCTCGCTTGACGACCAGTGTCTTGACACCAATCATCTCCAATACCTTTCGAGCGGCTCGAACAAGGTTTTCATCGTTAGCCAGCATGCGAACTTCACCGTCGTTGATGATGACCAAATCGACACTTCGCATGACATCGAGCAGGGAATCCTTCGCTATGTCAATCCAAAGATTCATCGAGTCGAGCATTGATAGTCGTCGGGGTGATGCTTGTTGCAAAACGCTTGCTTGCAACGCTGGGTGAAGATTAGCGCAGAAAGTAATCTGTGGGGAGCGGTGAGTTTCAGGAACCTTTGGCTCAAAGTGCTCAAAAACATTGAGATGTGTCTCATGAGTTTGTGCCTCGGCCATAGTGCCGTGGTACGAGCCTGACCAGCGGAATGTATCGCCCTCCGCAGTCTCAATACCCTGTAAATCCAGCCCACTGTTGGATAACAACAGGCGATCTTTTTCCGAAAAATCTTGACCGACTACGCCAACCAATCCAACTTTCTCGAGAGACAATCGCTTCGAATGAAACGAACAAGCAAGACCTGCATATGTTGCTGAACCACCAAGTGCGTCTTTGACATGACCAAGGGGCGAGGCAACACTGTCGTAAGCAACACTTCCAACGATGAGAACATCCATGTCTTGCCGTAAAGCGTTGAATACTTGTCCCTTTCGCATCAGTCAAGTGCTTATCCAAGCAACTCTTCGTGCATGTCTATGTATTGAATCGTGATGTCTCGGTTAAGGAAATCCTCTTCATCCATAATACGGCGGTGGAGTGGAATCAAGTGTTCAACACCGGAAATAACCGTTTCGTCAAGAGCAGTTCGCATACGCTTGACCGCATCATCACGGTCTCGACCCCAAACCAAAAGCTTAGCCAACAGCGAGTCAAAGCAACCCGGCATTTCGTAGCCTGGGTGAGCGTGAGTATCGACGCGGACTCCGTATCCTGAAGGAAAATGACATTCCCAAAGGCGTCCAGGGCTGGGGATGAACTTGCGAGGATCTTCTGCGTTCAACCGACATTGAATCGCATGGCCGTGCCACACTATATCCTCTTGCTGCAAGGGAAGTTCTTCGCCTTGGGCGACACGTATACCCAATTCTACAAGGTTGTGACCGGTGATAAGTTCGGTAACGGTGTGTTCAACCTGAACTCGAGGATTCACTTCCAAGAAGTAAAAGTCGCCGTTGGCATCACGAAGGAACTCAAAGGTTGCTAGGCCTTTGTAGCCAACCGATTCTGCACCCTTGCAAACCAAAGCACCAATCTCTTCACGCTTCGCCTCATCCAACCAAGGCCCTTCTTCGACCAGTTTTTGATGTCGGCGTTGAATCGAGCAGAACCGTTCTCCGAAGTGAATTGCTTTCTTACCGTCGCCCAACACTTGGAATTCCACGTGCTGAGCGCCTTGGATGTACTTCTCTACGAAAACCCGCTCGTCGCCGAAAGCAGACCGTGCACGCGATTGGCACAATTTGAGTGCGTTTTCGAACTCATCGGATTTCTCGACGATTTGCATACCAATGCCGCCGCCACCTGCTGCGGCTTTGATGATGACAGGATAACCGATGTCTTCAGCAAGAGCGGATGCAACAGCAGCATCAGAAATCGGCTCAGAAGAACCCTTAGCGGTTGGAAGGCCTGCAGCCTCCATTGCAGCACGAGCCTCGATTTTATCACCAAGAAGTGTGATGACATCAGCCGAAGGTCCGATGAACGTAATGCCCTCTTCCTGCAATCTACGGACAAAAGTAGCGTTTTCAGCAAGGAAGCCGTATCCAGGGTGAACAGCGTCACAACCCATTTCTTTTGCAGCATGAATGACCGACTCTATATCGAGGTAGGTATCCAAAGGATTCGTTTTGTAATTAGCATACGCCACATCAGCAAAACGGACAGGAAGTGAAAGACGGTCCTCTCGACCGTGAATAATCGCAGCCTCAATGCCCATGTCACGTAGAGTTCGAAGAATTCGAAGAGCTATTTCACCGCGGTTCGCAATGAGTACACGCTTGAATGCCATGATTGACTCGAAGAGCAATTACTCTATGATGCCAACGGTTCAATACGATACAAAATAGCCTTTTTCACAGTGTTCTTTTTTTCTCGATTTATCCCCTGATATTACGGAATTAACCGGAATCCGGATATTGATTTCACAGTTTGTGATATTTTCAAGAAAAAATGCCATAAATTTGATATGACATGACTGCGATGTACAAACATGACGCAGAAACCCCGAACCGGAGCCGAGGCTCTCGACCAGTTAGCAGGAAAGGACCTGAACAAAGATGGACGTATCGTGAATTTAGTGATTTGCGGAAATTCCAAATTCTACGATTACGCATGGCTTGAAGATAAGTTGGACGATTGGGTGGAAGCCAACACTTACCCCGATCTCATCATCCTTGGAGGCGCTAGCGGCGTTGATTACTTGGCTGAACGCTGGGCCGACAACAACAACATCCAGTTGGCGGTTTTCAGCGAGGCATGGACGGCACCGCGCCCGAACTCTGCGCATGATTCTGGACGACCGGAAGCAGTTGCAACCTTGGCCAAAACCATGCTCGACAGCGCTACGCACATGCTCTCCTTCCCAGGCCCTGATTCAGTGTGGACCAAACGAATGGAGGAAAGAGCGGTGGAAAAGGGGATTCCAGTGACGAGTGTACCCTTGCCCGCCGAAGGACTTGAGTGAGTCTCAGTAGACGTCACGCAAGTAACGTTTCTCTTCTCTCATCATGGTCGTACCAATGAAATGAGTTGCATCGTCTTCAGACATCCCACCGTGTTCCATAGCGATTTCAATGAGTGCTCGATGAACGTCTTTGGCCATGTAGGTCTTGTCGCCACAAATGTAGAAGTATGCACCGTTTTCAAACCATTCCCAAATGTCAGCACCGTGTTCTTTGAGGCGATGTTGGACGTAAATCTTCTCTTCTTGGTCACGCGACCATGCAGTTGTGAATTTGTACAAATCTCCGCTGTCCATCCAGCCTTCAATTTGTTCCTTGTAGTAAAATTCAGTCTTCGAGGATTGATCCCCGAAAAACAACCAGTTTCGGCCATTGCCGCCGTCGAAAACACGTTGCTCCATGAACGCTCTAAACGGAGCGATACCGGTTCCAGGCCCTACCATGATGATGTCAACATCCTTATCCTCTGGAAGGATGAAAGACTTGGTAGGAGACATGAATACGCCGATTGGTTTGCCGGTAGTATCAATTTCATCGGCCAGATATTGAGTGCAGAGTCCACCGCGAGGGCGATTGTGGTATTCGAACCGAACAATACCCACGGTCAGTTCAACAAATCCGGGGTGAGCGTCGTGGGAAGAAGCAATTGAGTAGAGTCTTGGTTTGAGACGTGCAACCAAGTCAAGGAACTCCTCAGGCGAGTACTTGACGCCAAACTCTCGCATAATGTCTACATAGTCACGGGTCCAAAGGTAGTTCTCAATTTCCTTTTCATCACCGAGAAGAGCTTCAACCTTTGCAGCAGGGTCATCTGATGCTTTGCTGGTGGCAAGTCCAGGTGGTGTTGATGAAGATTCGGAAGATTCCCAATCCTCGTTTGAACGGCTTCGTGCAACGATTTTTAAGGAAATTTTCATTCCTGAAGAGACAACTTTTCCGGCAAGCGATTGAACGAACTTCTTGTTCGCCATATGGACCTCGAAATCTTTCTTGAGTGCAGTATACAAGTCGCGCTCTCCGTTGTGAGTCTCGACTGAATAGTCTCTGTCCCAGCCTTGGAGTTCAAGAATCTCCTCAACAATGTGAGGTGGATTTTCTGACATGACGCCTAGAGCGTCACCGACCTTGTAATCAAGACCCGAGTCTCCAAGTGCAAACACAATGTGACGAGTCTCTTTACGGGAACCCTCACCGTTGAGAATGTAATTCTCGGTTATTTCAGTCATGTAAGGATTCTTTGCGCTCCAATCGGACATAATTTCACCCACCAACCTAAGGCTGTAGTCGGTCCACAATGGGGACACTTATCATGCTTATTGACCGATGTTGATGCCGATTCGGACGGCGTCACAGGACCCTCAAAAACCTTCACAATTTTCAAGGATGCAAACGGCCATTTATATGCTGAACCAGTGACATGGCGCCATGACTCAAATCAATAAACCCACAGCACTGATTGTTGGCTCCGGCCCGGGCGGTCTCGCAAGTGCACTACTGCTCGCCCATTCTGGCGTAGATGTGACCATTCTTGAGAAGGAAGAACAAGTAGGCGGGCGTACAAAGCTCATTCACAAAGACGGATACACCTTTGACCGTGGGCCGACATTTTTCCACTACCCGGAAGTCATTGAAGAAATCTTCAAGGCCATCGGCCGAGATGCTCACAAGGAACTTGGGCTCATGCCTCTCGATCCAATGTATCGCCTCGTCTTCGGAGCGGGCGGACACATCGATGCAACCAGCAAACTGGATGAAATGACCGAAAGAATCCGTGAACTTGCAGGTGACAAAAACGCTGAGGGATTCGAAAAGTACGTCTTGCAAAACCGTAAGAAGCTCGAATTCTCAAAGCAATGCCTCCAAACGCCTTGGACCAGTCCACTCAACATTCTCACGAAGAGAGCCATGAGAGTTGCAACAATCCTCAAACCATGGGCCAGTGTTGCAGGGGACTTGAGCAAGCACTTCGATGACGAACGAGTTCGACTGGCTATGTCCTTCCAAACCAAGTATCTAGGCATGAGCCCGTTCCACGCACCCTCGTTGTTCACAATTCTTGCGTTCCTTGAATACGAACACGGTATATTCCACGCCAAGGGCGGCCTCGGTAGTATTACCAAGCGCATGGGAGAAATAGCAGAAGAAATGGGCGTAAAGATTCGCTGCAATACCCCGGTTAAATCCCTCATCTATGAAGGAAAGGATGTCGTAGGAGCCCGTATTGAGGGCGAAGAAATCCGAGTTGACAAAGTCGTCGTTAACGCTGATTTCGCTCATGCAATGACAACCCTTGTTCCAAACGAGAAGCGAAAGAAGTGGTCGAATAAAAAACTCGAAAAGAAGGGATATTCCTGCTCCACATTCATGCTGTATCTCGGCGTTGACAAGCAATACGACTTACACCACCACCAAATCTATGCTTCTTCAGCATACGAGAAGAACCTTCACGATATAACCAACCACAAGTTGACCTGGGATGACCCGTCGGTCTACGTTCAAAACGCAAGCATTACCGATGACAGCCTCGCTCCTGAAGGCCACTCTACTGTTTACGTTCTTGTCCCAGTACCTAACACCCACGAAACCATCGTATGGGACGACATCAAGGCTGACTACCGAGACACCATCATCAAGCAACTTGGTAAATTGGGATACGACGACATTGAAGACCACATCGTTTCCGAAACCGTCGTCACACCTGACGACTGGGGTGCATCCGACATCTACCGTGGTGCGGTATTCAACCTCACACACGACCTCAAGCAAATGCTATGGCGACGCCCGCAAAACCGATTCGAAGAGGCAAACAACCTCTACATCGTCGGTGGAGGAACACACCCTGGCAGCGGCTTGCCGACCATCTTTGAAAGCGCACGTATCAGCAGCAAACTGCTGCTCGCTGACTTGGGAATGCGCCCTGACTGGAACGGTGTTGACTCTTGGTTCCAAGATGTTCGCAGACCAAAGGTCAAATCAACAGCTGCTAAGCCTGCACAAGCCACACAAAGAACCACTGGTGACGGTCATGCTGCGTGAAACATTACTCGCTTGCTTTACGATATTGATGTTCCTTGCAGGATGCGTCCAGCCCGATTCAATGATTGAAAATGAAGCGCCAAACTCAAACCAAATCCCGTTTGAACTCACCTTCTCGGCAGACACGCTTGATCGAGAAGAAGACGGTACCCCCGAATTCGATCTGAAAGAAGAATTGGAAGACGGGCCTGTAATGCTCCTGTGGATTGGTGCTGGTTGTACCGGTTGCCATGATTGGACGGACATGATTCGAGAGAAAATGGATGAAGGCGTTTTTGAAGAATCAAACATGACCATTGTCAGTGTTCATCGGTGGGGAGAGTTCGAGAGCAAGGACGATGTCCAGAGAGTATTCGGCTTAGAAAATCAATCCGAACATTACACACCTTGGACAATTGTCACACCGTCAGAACTCACACAAGCCGAAGACTTCAACACCGAACAAAGCACAGGAGCTTCAATTTACTCAGCATACGGCAATCCCGGAACTCCGACGCTGCAAGTCATTGCTCCAAACGGGGTACTGGCATGGCAATCGAAAACATATTGGGCCAATGAAACCGTCTTTGACGACGGTTTTTCGTTCTTTGAACGACAGGTGAACGAAGAGTGAACCTCAAAGACCCCGAGGGTGTCCAAGAGTTAAGCAGCCTGCAAGGCGGCCGGTGAAAACCATGGGTGAAGGCATTAAATTACCAGTCTTGAATGGACTGGGTCGTACAAATCGTATCGATAACTGGCTCAACAAACCGATTGCAATGGGGCTCGGCCTCACCGCTGCAATGCTCTACACAGCATGGCGATTGTTCCTTTTCCCTGAATCGATTTCATACGAACTCGAAGGCTCGAAAGTCATGTCACCAATCTTCTCACCGAATGTCCTCGAATGGGAGTTATTCGGACTTAAGGAGTGGGGAGAAACTGATGCACCAAGTTGGGTCAACGCTGCTGTTCTCGTGCTGTGGATTCCTTTTGGATTCCGAGGGACATGCTACTACATGCGCAGAGTCTACTATCGGACGTTCTTCGCGAGCCCTGTTGCGTGCTGGGTTGACGAACCAGAAATCAACAAGAAACTCGGATACAAGGGCGAAAAGCGTCTTTTCATCTTCAACAACCTTCACCGCTACTTCCTCTATGCTGCCATGATTATTCTGGTCATCAAGTGGTGGGATGTCACCCACACCTTGCATTTCACAGAAGGATGGGGTATGTCACTAGGTACACTGGTGATGGCTGTAGAAGCATTCCTCCTCACCATGTATGTTACGTCCTGCCATGCATTGCGCCACCTTGCTGGCGGAGCATTGGACCGCTGGACAACCGGCATCAGCCGAATTCGAGGCAAACTGTTTGGACGCATCAGTATTCTCAACCGTTCGCACGGATTCTGGTTTTGGACTTCCCTTACCTTCGTTTTCTTTGGAGACCTATGGGTATTAGCCGTCAGTGAAGGCTATTTGAGCGATGTGGCGCTGTTTGTAATTTGAGGTGAAAATAATGACTGAAGAATACAAGAAATACGAATACGATGTTATTGTTATCGGAGCAGGCGGCGCTGGACTCCGTGCAGCGATTGAAGCAGCACGAAGCGGTGCTAAAACCGCCATTATAACCAAATCTTTGCTTGGAAAGGCACACACAGTCATGGCAGAAGGTGGTTGTGCAGCGGCACTCCAGAACGCTGACCCACGAGACGGTTGGAAGGTTCACTTCCACGACACCATGAAGGGAAGCAAGTGGCTTGCAGATTGGAGAATGGCTGAATTCCACGCAAAAGAAGCACCAGACCGTGTTCGAGAACTCGAACAATGGGGCGCAGTCTTTGACCGAACACCACAGAACACCATCAATCAGCGAAATTTCGGAGGGCATACTTTCCCACGCCTCGCCCACGTCGGTGACGCTACCGGGCTCGAACTTATTCGAACACTCCAAGAGCGTGGAATTCACGAAGGTATCGATATCTTCATGGAATACACGGTTCGACACCTCCTCAAAGAAGGTGACAGAGTCACAGGATGCGTGGCATACACTCGCGTTGACGGTGACTTCCATGCCTTTTCAGGCAAGTCAGTGATCCTAGCGACCGGTGGTATTACCCGTTGCTGGTCGGTTTGTTCGGGCTCATGGGAATACACAGGTGATGGTCACGCCCTCGCTCTATGGGCTGGCGCTGAACTCCGCGATATGGAGTTCGTCCAATTCCACCCAACCGGAATGGTGTGGCCTCCATCTGTTCGAGGTATTCTTGTTACCGAAGGTGTCCGAGGTGAAGGTGGGCGTTTGACCAATTCCGAGGGAGAGCGATTCATGTTCAATTACGTTCCAGAAATGTTTGCAGGCGACCACGCAGAAACCATCGAAGAATCCGACCAATGGGTCGAAGAAGTGGTTTCTGGAAAACTCGCTACCGTTCGAAGACCTCCAGAATTGCTTACTCGTGACGTTGTCGCAAAGGCAATCAATTCCGAAGTGAAAGCAGGTAGAGGCTCCCCCCACGGCGGTGCATTCCTCAACATCTCACACCGGGGAGAAGAAGCAATTCTGAAGAAATTACCATCAATGCACCACCAATTCAAGGAATTGGCAGGTGTTGACATTTCGAAAGAACCGATGGAAGTTGGACCTACTGCGCACTATGTAATGGGTGGTGTTCGAGTGAACGCTGAAACCCAAGAAAGCAATGTCCCTGGTCTGTATGCTTGCGGTGAAGTTGCTTCCGGGCTCCACGGAGCAAACAGACTCGGCGGAAACTCGTTGTCTGACCTCATTACCTTCGGAAAGAGAGCTGGCGAGCATGCTGCAAAGCGCTCAAAAGACTTGGCACAACCAACCATCGATGATGGACAGGTCCAATCGGCCATCGAAGTTATGCTCGCACCACTGCAAAGAGGCGAAGGAGAAAATCCTGGTCTCATTTACGATGAAATGCGTGACATGATGCAGGCAAAAGTTGGAATCATCCGAACCAAGGAAGAAATGGAAGAAGCAATGGACGACTTGAAAGCGTTCGATCAACGACAGTCCGCATGTTTCCCTGGCTCATCTCGCAAATACAACTCGGGATGGCACCAAGCACTCGACCTCAAGAACATGGTCGATGTTTCAACCGCAGCAACCCTTGCTGCCCTCACACGTGAAGAGAGCAGAGGCGGCCACACGAGAGACGACTTCCCCGGAGAAATCGAAGAATGGGGCAAGATTCTCAACATTATCTACATGGAAAACGGGGAAATCAAGGTTCGCCAAGAACCCGTTGAAGAGATACGTAGCGATCTAAAGGATGCTCTTACCGAAGTGAAGGCTATGATTGCAGAACGAGCTGCTGAACAAGCAGGAGGCGGTGAATAATGTCACTGAAAGGAAAGAAGCAAGATTTCACAATCCTACGAGGCGAAGGCGAAGAATCAACACTCGAAGAATTCAGCATTGAACTCGACGAAGGCATGGTCGTTCTGGACTGTGTCCATCGAATCCAACACGAACAACAACCGGACTTAGCAGTTCGTTGGAACTGTAAAGCAGGAAAATGTGGCTCCTGTTCTGCTGAAATTAACGGGCGTCCACGTTTGATGTGCATGACCAGAATGAGCGATGTGGTTGCTGAAACTCCAGCAGGTAAACCCATTGAGATTCGTCCAATGAAAGCATTCCCACACGTCAAAGACTTGGTTACTGATGTTTCTTGGAACTATGAAATTGCTCAAAAAATCAAGCCAATCAACGGACCGGATGAAATGAACTGGGAGTTCAACCAAATGGAAGCCGACAGAGTGCAGCAATTCCGTGAATGCATCGAATGTTTCCTTTGCGTCAACACCTGTCACGTTCTGAGAGACCACGCTCTGTTCGATGACTTCGCAGGACCTCGAAACTTGGTTCGACTTGCACAGTACGAGATGCACCCGCTTGACACCGAAGACCGTGTCCCCGAAATTAAGAAGGAATTTGGAATCGAATACTGTAACATTACCCGTTGCTGTACTGAAGTTTGTCCTGCTGGTATACAGATCACTGATGATGCAATCATACAGCTCAAAGAGCGTGTAGTCGACCGTTATTACGACCCGTTGCAACGCATTTGGCGAACGCTCACTCGGCAAAAGGTTCGCTATTGAGGCGATGAATTGGCGACATTAACTGAAAAAGCCCGTCAAATTTCAGCCATTGGCTTCGGCGTAGCCTTTGTATGGATTGGAATTCAACATTTCACAAATGTAGGTTTCTTTGTACCCATCGTGCCGGAACTCCTTGGTGCGCCTGAGTTTTGGGTCTACGCCAGTGGAGCAGCGGAAATAGTTCTCGGCATGAGCATGGTCCATCCTCGAACAAGACAACGAGGGGGAATGGCAACTGCTGCATTCTTGATTCTGGTCTACTGGGCAAATCTGAACATGTGGATGAACGATATCCCCATCGATGGTACTACGTTTTCAACATCTGCGCATATTGCACGCGCAATGGCTCAATTCGGAATGATTGGGCTTGCGCTCTGGATTGCAGAGTGGAAAATTAAGAAAGAGTGAATGGCTTCTAATCCCTCCGAAGAGGGAAAAGAAGCGGCGACCCTTGCGGGAACAAACTTACATCAGCAAGTTTGGAAAACATACAGAAGTTAAATCAGAACTCAAAGGTGTTCGATTCCGGACTTCTTGACGTTGGCCTTCTTGATCTTGTCAGGAAGCCAAGCTGGTCCATTAGCTGGCTTGTCAACCATGCTAATACTGCCGGTGAAGACGTGGACACGCTTGGTGCCACGCTCACGTAGGCGTATGTTCGTGTGTCCGCGGGTTGCAGCTTTGAGGGCTGCGCCGCGTGGTTGTTTGCTAGCAAAAACCTGGCTCGTATCTTTTCCGTTCTCCATGAGAACAAAGTATTTTTTATCAGACATTTTGGATTTCCTCCGGTAACTGACAGTTAAGTAGGGTATATAGTATTTCCCCCGTTAAAACGCCATACTGCGCCATATAAGCGACGCAGTGCCCCGTTCCGAAGGCGATTTTAACGCCATCAAGCCTCAGTACAACGGTTGTAAAAAAGTGCAAAATGATGGAGAAAGATTCGAGATTTACAATTCTGCTCCAGCAAGAGTTTTCGTATCAATAATACCGGGAATCTGACGAATAGATTCAACAACCGATTGTGCGATGACTGCAAGACTCTCAGCAACGAGTTTGACGATAAGGTCATGATCTCCAAACAAGAGAGTAGCATCATCAACATTCGGCATATCTTTCACCGCCAAGTAAACTTCGTGCTCTTTACCAGGTGCGACGTTAATCAGGACATATCCTACTGCCATTGCAATCGTGCCTACCAGATGCTCAAAGCACATCAACTCTTCTCCGTATCACTGCTGTGAGTCAAGAAGTTCCAGTTGTCCATCGGTGAATTCCATCCATTTGGGCAGTGTCCAGCCACTCGGCATTTCACCCTCAAGCCAAACTCGGTACTGTTCGCGACTCCAACCTGCAGGCAATTGAAGGGCTGGAGAGCCTTCAATTGGCTGTTCTTGAATCCCCTCATCCGAGCCCTCAGTTTCAACTTGCCACAGGGGCGTGTCTACTCCTTTCTGCTTTCGTCGCCAAAGGACGGTGGTAGCAAGAAGGACGACCAGCAGGATTGCACCTCCGAACAGCAACGGCGTAGACAACGAACGTACATCTTCAGATTCATTAGCAGCTACGGTTTGATTGCAATCCAGACATGGAGGTTCGGGTTTGAGCGTAATACTAAATTCAGAACGATTCGATTGCGACCATGAGTCGGTGCATGTTGTAGATACGAGGAGCGTTGCATTACTGAGTGCTCCAGTGGTTGGGTACTGAAATTGTATTGAGGCAGAGGTAGGAGATTGGGGAACCAGAGAAACCTGTAATTCTGCGAGCATGGTATTGTTTTGATAGATCTGGGCCATGCATTCAATATCATCCGTTCCATCTTGGTCGACAACTGTACCCGTAATGGAAAGAAGTTCACCCGCTGATTTGTTTTCCAATACCTCAACCGTGGTTTGTGGCATTGCATGATAAAACGGTACTTCGAGATTGAAGGAACGAACGAGACCATCGATATCACGCGCTGTGAACAGGACTTGCCCTTCACCATCAATGAAGGTCCCATCAAGTCGCAATCGGAATTTGTAAAGAGAATCCAAATCTTGGAAATCGGGGAACGATGCGCAGGAAGAAATCGAGGTACTGTTGGGAGCGACAGAACCGAGAGATGGCGCATCAACAGACCATCCCAACTGTGACAATGTCGCTTGAAGTCTATCGATTGGACGTTCCGACTGCAAGTGAACCAGCATGTAGCCAGTCTGTCCAAATCGCAACGAATCGATGGACCCTGTTTCATCGCACAGGTGTGCAGCGACTACGATTGGCGTTGTCAAGAGCAACGGCAATTCAAACTGTTGGGTGAACGCTGAACCGTGCCGACCAGTCATGTCCAAAGTCAAACTCAATTCACCGGTTTCCAAAGGAACGGACAGCGATGGAAGTTCAATCAAAACGGGATTACGAATATCAGAAGCATCAACCGGGATTGTTGTTCGCTCAGCTCCTGGCCAATCGATGTGTAAGTCTCCAGTGGCAGAAGAAAGCGGGTCATCGGTATCGATAAACACAATGTGAGCATATTCCTCTCCGCCTCCTCGTACGCTGTCCAATGCATTGCCATCCTTATCAACGACCTCAATGGCCGCAGAAGGCGCTCTGTCTCCAACCGATATGATTCGCGAGTTCAGCAGCAGACCGGACGAATCACGGACTTCAAAAGTCACGTCAATGAGCGCAGTGTTGACTTCACGCAGATATTCACCAACATAGCAATGGTGGGTGTTATCGGCTTGTTGCTCGTAACTCATGTTACCAAGAAGACCTGCTGATGCAAGAAGTGTCGGTTGCTGTGTGGTTCGATTAAAGTCTGCATCAAGGGCACAAATTCTCCAATTCACCGTTTCGCCTCGATACATCATACCTTGCGGCTGATAGGGGAGTTGATTGATTCCTGACCAAGTCGGAGAATCTACACCGCTGATGTGTGGTCCAAACCATTGAGCTTGTGCATCCACAATAATGGCCACCGATGCGTCGAGCAAATGCCCTTGCTGCATACTGATATCATGGGCTGTCGCTCGCAAAACCAAAGTCCCCAAGGAGAGTGAGGCTGGAAGAGTAATCGAAGCCTGCCAGCGAAGTGTGTCGATACGCCCGGTTGCTTGTGAGAACCACTCAAGGTTGGAAAGATCTGTCGTATTCGTGGCTACAGACCATTCCAAGTCAACAGATGTAACATTGACATCGTCGGATGCTTCGATGGTACAGATGAAGTTATCACCACGCGCATACACTTGTGAGTCACAATAGACGCTCTCGACGACTGGAGGGGCGTTTACCCAGATCCGCAGCGTGACGAGGTTGTTGCTCACATTCCGTTCATAAGACCCGTTGCTGGCGTTTGAATAGCGGATTCGTAAATCCATCCATCCCGTCTTTTCAGGAATAACGGTCAGATTGTACAGAATCCTTGAACCGCTCATATCTCCTGCTGGAAGCGAAATGTTCCCGTTGTAGAGTTCGATGTTACCTTGAATATCTTGTACCAAAAGCGAACCATTCGAACCAGACATGCCTCGATTCTCAAGAGCAAGTTGTATGTGAGATGGCTGCATGTAAGAGGGGTTGCCGAGTTGCCGAGCACCAAATATGTTGATGTCGTGATGGAGATCAGCATAGGGTGCCATTTTTGGGTCGCCAACGGTAACGCCCATCCAACTTGTCTGTAAATTCGCAGCAGCATGAGCTTCAGCCAAATTAAATCCTTGAGCATACAAACTCAGTAGTG
The DNA here is from genome assembly GCA_938075675.1 of Candidatus Poseidoniaceae archaeon. Classification (GTDB taxonomy): domain Archaea; phylum Thermoplasmatota; class Poseidoniia; order Poseidoniales; family Poseidoniaceae; genus MGIIa-L1. The sequence continues at coordinate 94,239 of CALJHE010000005.1, forward strand.
TACTTGGTGAGCCAACAGCGGTCAAGTATGGTTCGTAGACATATCCCTTGACGCCGGAGACTCCATCCTCCAACAAATCAGCGATGAGAGATTGCCCGTATGCGGTATTGGCGTCGAAAGAGCGACCTCCTGTTGAAACGGCTGTTTCAGCAATAGAACCGTTGACCCAAGAATTGTGGGGGAGAATTGGATGCAAGTTCATAGTATCGAGATAGACTGAACCGTCGGTCGATGTTGCTACAATGTCAAGTGGGACTCGAACACGCATCGTGACTGTATCGACTGGTGGGCGGAATCGCATTGTTTGTGATTCCCATGATGGTGCAAAAATCTTCGATTGAGACTGATTGCTGGCGAGGAGTGTCCCGTTTGTATCGAACGAATCAATCTCGATTGTGAAATCTCCATAAACATCACCAGTCCGTTGGCCATAGACCGAGATTAGCCATGCGTGGTCCTTCAAATCAGCCGGTAGCACGTATGTTTGTTCAATTGATGCCACGGATTGTCCAGTTCCGGAATAGGCCGAACAGTCACGATAAATATCACGGTGAAGCGTGGTGATTTCGTGATCTTGCAACGCCACATCCCATACCATGACGTTGTCAATCATGCCTTCGAAGAATGAGGTGCCCGCACGATTAACACCGAGTTTGTACAGGTCAATGTTGTTCAATGCACCAGAAGGATACGTGGTTGAACGAACCAGCACTCCATCGAGGTATTGCCTAGCCGTGGCGCCCTCAAAAACAGTGGCCAAGTGAGTCCACTCCTGTGCTTGAACTGCACCAAAAGTTTGCGATTGGTTCGTATGCAGTTTCCATTCACCGTTCACAACAGCGTGCTGGAACGAACCGTTCGAACCTGCAGCATTATCAACGGCAAAAACAGATGCATAGGTCGGTAAGGAGGAAGTATTGGCCCAAACCCACTGGCTGACGGTAAAATTACCACCCCAGTCATCGACGTCGACATCAATGTAATCGTCGATACCGTCGTACCAGAGACAAGAGCCATCGACGCACGTTTTCCAGTTACTGGAGTCCATGTTATTGAGTGTGAACGAGGTACTCGAGTTCACGGAATCTTGAGCAAGGCTTCCACTGCCGTCCTCAAAATCCCAATGATGGATAAGATTAGCTTCCGAAGGAATGTATGAATCGGACAGCGAGAAGGCTGAGGATGGAATAAGCGATTTACTTTGATTCGGGCCTTCCCATGAAAGTTGCAAGCCGTGTGGCCCGCCGCCTTGGAAGAACTCAACCTTGAAGTCATGCTTTCCTGCATCAAGTTGGATGTACTGAGAAATCTCTCTCATTCCGTGTGAACCGTAATTGGTGACCAAACTTTGTCCATCCAGCCATAGTTCCGAACCATCATCGGATGTCAGATAGAAGGTCCAATTGCCTGTTTCCGGCACTTCGATAAGACCACTAAATCGAGCACCCCAATCGTTTTGAAAGCGATTATCGAGTCCGGCATAAGCCTGCGATGAGGATGAATATTGCAACGATGACTCGAGCCTCACGTGGTCGGGTACACGGTCAATAAGCGTCGGCATAGATGAGGTGCTGAAACTCACTCCGTTGTTGTCAAAGAATTCAGCAAGTATGCCTTGCGTACCGTTCCCAGGTTCTTGAGTGCAAACCGCAGAGATGGATGCCTCCAAGGCATTGTTACCGTCTCTCTTGACATCGGATTGCGTACTCCACTCAAAGGTATCACCTGATGAAAGCGTGGGCAAGGTCGCATTCCAATACCGCGCTCCGCTGGAATACGTCGCATCTGCAGTATTGAATCCGGAATTTGGCAGTTTGTTTTCGTTCCAATTACCGTCGTTGGAACCCCATGAAGCATAGCCCATCACATTGGAAACATTGGTCATGAACTGAGTTGTATCATCAAATACTGTGTCTAAACCCATGCTTCCATTCAATACTCCATCTGCAGTGTAGAGGTCATCGTTCCAGAACTTGTAACCCGAACCGTTGCGATTGGTTGCCAAGTCAAGTGCAAACACGCCCCGTTCTCCAAGGCTGTTGTTTGCTTTTTCAATCAAACCTAAAGCGGTTTCAACGGTGTATCCAGTGAGCCGGGTCATCAAGAAAAAACCGTACTGGTCACGCGAAAACGCTTCCATTTGACTTCCTGCCAAAGGACCGTACCCGTGTTCGACCCAGTAATCTGAACCAATGCTGGAGGAAAGACTGCCACCCAACAATGAAAATTCTTGGTCAAAACTTGCTTTGTTGTTCCCACCGCTGATCCGCAAAGGTGTACCTTTGGTTGAAACGAGATAATTCAGTTCTGTTTCCGAAGAACGATTGGCGAGCATTTCCAAAAAAGGGTCAGCGAAATACTGGTCAAACTGATCCCTGTTGATGGTTTCTTTCGTTGGTGCACTCGAATTATTGAAAATAAAGATGTTCTCTTCGGGAATGTTACGAGCTTCGATAAAAGCCCAGCCGATGGTTCGGCTTGCTTCTGAGTTGTTGTTGATGAGAACGCCGACATCAGAGTAGTCATAGACGGTGAGAAAGTCAAACCCTCCAGGTTGAGCAATGTCAAACCAAGGCGTTTGATTCCAAACATCGTCATTCGAGTCGCTAAAAAACCCAGTAAATGCATCATGAAGAGGTCGAGAATGGTTGGAATCAACCGTTGAATCACCGGTTATGGAGTGCGTCAATAATGGCGAAGAAGCGCTGCCAATCAAGAACAGCAAAGTCATCAGAAGACTCGAAAACCTCCTGTCCATGCCATGGTGTACGAGTAATAGCGTTTAGAAATGCCGCCATTAAGTCACTGCGGCGAAGAATATTGTTGAGAGTCGGCTATCGTAAAAATCTCAAAATCAAAGGTTTTCATGATTTAACTGCGAACTTGATAAGTAAGGTGGCCTCTCTTGACTGGATGATGGCAGAACTCTACATGGCTCGGACATGCAAATGGGGAACTCTTCGCGTCGTTGGTGGGGATGTATGGAACCACAGCGGAGATGTATTGATTACACCTGCGAACAACAGACTCTCCGGAAGAGAAGGTCTTGATGCTCAAATCCACGCAAAAGCAGGCGAAGAACTCACTCAAGTTACGCGCAATATTTGCTTGGAAATGCGTAAAATTAACGCTCCACCGTGTGCAGTAACACAAAACGTAGTTACCGAACCTTTCGCTCTTTCATCCAACTACAAGCACATCATTCACGTCGTCGGACCGGACTGCCGACGACCAAACCAAGACGAAGCACGGAGAACTCTGCTCCCAGAAACCTACCAAAACCTGTTTGCTACGCTCGCAGAATTGGACGATGTGAAAACGATTGTCTCACCTCCACTCTCCATGGGTATCTTTGCATACCCGCATCGAGAAGGTGCACGACTGACTTTGGAAATCCTCCTTGGCGTCCTTGACGGCGAAGAAGATCCCGGCATCTCAGAGTATACAATCGTCGTAAAAGAAAGAAATTTCATCAACAACATGCGAATTGTCTACAGAGAAACAGAAGACCAACTTCCAGGTTACGACACTACATCTGCTTGAGGCGAAGGCAATGGTCGACCTCGCAGCGATGGTCACCAGCACGCTAAGCAGCGAACGCCGCACATTCCAGTCGGTCCTAATGCTAGCGAACAGTGTTCGTAAAGTGAAGATGGTGGCTGAAGTTCTGCCGAAAGAACTTGATTTGAAAGTACTTTCAAGTCAAAACCGTGTCGTTGAAGCGCTCCACGAAGCAGGCATCGAAAGTTCACTGCTTGAAGAGAGTCTGAGTTCACAAGGCCTTGGCGTACTCAATCACATGCACGATTTAGTCCTCCAAGCGATTGGAGAAGGCAACCTGGCCAGTGGAGAACGTTTGCTCGTGGTCTTGGCTGAACCCCTTGATGGCGTCATAGTCGTGGATACATCGAACCTCAACTCAAACCGATTTGCAAGCATAGCCCAAGAGTACAGTATGGACTTGGAAGTCCTCACTAAAATGATGCATTTAGCTCGACACATCGGTTCAAGAGGGCGTGAAGGTCATGCCATCGGCGCTTTGTTCGCTCTTGGGCCGTTACCAGCTCTACGAAAACATACAACTGCGTTAGTTCTCAACCCGTTCAAAGGCCATCCGCCTGAAAAGAGAAGCATTCTCGATGAAGCAAATCATGAGACCCTTGCTGAATTCGCATGGCTCGATGGAGCCATCCTGTTCAACCGCGAAGGGATTGCAAGTGACGCTGGGCGTTACATCCAGGTTCCAGCAGGTATTACGCCGAAGCCTGGCGAAGGCGGTCGGCATTTAGCCGCACGGGCGATATCACAACTTGTCGAAGGAATCGCAGTGTGTGTTTCATCCTCCGGTTCAATAACAATGTATGCGAACGGTAGAAACCGATACCGTGTCAAGTTGAATTAATTATTCGGATTCATCGGTACGAACACGAGAATCAAGATTGCGTTCAACCGAACCTAAACTGGCACTGGTCGCCAGGAAATCCATCCGTACTGCATCAAGATTAGAGTGGTTAAGGTTACGCTCGATACTCATCTTGGTTCGATTGATTGAAGCGATTCGTTGAGTTCTGTCTTTCGGCCGCAGTACATCTCCTCGCTGACTCATGAGCCATTCTTCCAAAAGCGCTTGACCCCATTCTGGTGCTCGCAAACGAGCTGCCAAGTGAATTTCCAATTGTCGGTGACGGAAACGAACTCGACCGTCTGCGGTTCGGAACGCCTGTATTGAGCCTGGGTTCCAACGATCAAGAGGAATCTGTAGGTGCTCTTTACATTCAAGGGAACCGTCGTTCTCTATAACAAAATCTGCAATCAAGACACTTCGATTGAGTCGCATGAATACTTGGGCCATGTCCTCATCAGTATGCCATTCAGAAATTGCTTGCGGAAGTTGCCCCCACTCATGTTCACACCATCTTTCGAGGGCTGGCCTGTACGACTCCATGTGAATCGCTCATGGCGAACCATCATCAAGTTTGTTGAGAGAACCTGTCAAGATTCAAGGAGAAGGAGCGTTTGGCTTGTACATGGATGGTGCATGGGGGTCAGTCGAAGCAGACTGGAAAGTCGTCGTTGTGCTTATTGTCGCATGGTATATCCTGCTCCGCATATGGGAGAAAAACGGTACTCTCGACCGGTGGGATGCTTCGCGTGTGTTCGGAGTCGTGCTCATGGTTCGAAGTAACCGTGGTTTGAAAACGCTCGACAAAATAGCAAAACCCCGGAGATTTTGGAGAATTTACGGTGAAGTGGCGCTATGGGTCTGCCTGTTCTCAATGTTTTTCGTAGCCATTGGCATGCTTTTGGCGTTCATCACTTCTGTGCTTAATCCACCTACTGCTGCACCTCCTACTGCGAGTGAACTCGTTGCCATTCCAGGGCTCAATCCAATGATTCCGTTAGGATGGGGTGCAATGGCGTTCATCATCGCTCTAGTCATCCATGAATTCGGTCACGGCCTCTTAGCCCGAGCACACGGTATGAGAATCCGTGCGTTCGGACTGCTGCAACTCGGTCCACTGCCGCTGGGTGCCTTTGCAGAACCCCAGTATCAAGAACTCCACAAAGCCCCCCGAAAGGAGAGGATGCGGATGTTTGCTGCTGGACCTGCAACCAACTTGTTCGCTGCTTTTGTTTGTTTGATGTTGTTGGGCGGTCTTGCTGCAAACTTCACTTCATCGAACATGAACCCTCACGTTCAAGGTATTGTGAAAGATTCTGGCGCAGATCAAGCAGGTTTGCAGCCGTGGGACACCATTCTACGGATTGATGATGTTGAGATTAGCGGTATTGAAGGATTCCAAACAGTCATGGCTGGTTACTCAGCGAACGAAACCATTCTCGTCGATGTGCTGCATGAAAACGGAGGCGAAGAGACCATTGAGATTCTCCTTACTGACAAATACCAATATTACATCGAACTGGGATGGAATGAAGAAATCCTCGAGGCTCAAAACATCGAGGAAGGAGACGCATTTGTCGGCGTGGTTGGCATTAGCGAGGGAACTCAAGGCATTGACCGCTTAGCAGGGCCGCTTGGCCCACGGTTTGATGGAGGCATTGGAGTCCGTATCCTCTACACGCCGTTCCACATTCTCAACATGATGATTGTACCCTTTGAATTGCAAGGCGTATCCATGCACCCAATGGAGGAAGGCATGCTTTCTCCATCGGATAATTTCCTCGGAGACACATTGGGGATTAGCGGATTACTCTTCATGGTCAACTTCTTCTTTTGGTTGATGTGGGTAAATATTTTGCTTGGCTTCACCAATCTCATCCCCATGGTGCCGTTCGATGGAGGCCACTTGTTCAAAGACTGGTTGCGAGGTACGCTCAATCGCGTTCAACGGATTGGAAAGAAAACAAAGTTATGGAAAATACACCCAATGTGGGTCGACCATATCTCGAACAAAGCATCAAGCCTTTCCTCGGTTGCTTTGTTGATGATGCTGCTTTTCGTACTCCTCGTACCGTATTTCTAATCACGAACGACGACGACGAAGTTCTGCAAGAACATCCAGTGGTTTTTGAGGAATGCTTTGGGCTGACTTGATTTCTTCCAATGCTGTTGATGGCAACGTTGATTGGAAGATATTCGCCTTCATTGCCCGTGACTCCAAACTGTGGAGAGCGTCCATTTCTGAACCTGCAGGTGAACATACCAAGGAAATGAATTCGTGCAACGGCATACCGTCTTCCCAATTGAGATAGACTGAGCCATTGCGATTTGTGGGAAACGGCGGAATGGATTTTTCCAAAAGACGCAATCGGCCGGAGAGATTGCTGGTTTCAACACGAAATATCCGCCATGAATCTCCACGGACACCCTTCCGTCTGTGAGCATACAGTGGCATCAATTTACACCGTTCACCCTCAAGAACCATTGCCGCATACTGATCTTTCGTTCGTCCAGAGAGATACAATTTGTCTGCACGTGTTGATTTGACTTCAATCGGAAAACACAAGTCTCCACGCAATGCCAGTAAATCACCGGTGCCTTCCATGCCAGAGCCTGCGGCACGAACGACAAGAAACGGTCGATAAACCACTTGTCGCATTTTTTCTTTTTCCAATGGACTGCATGAACGGATAACCGATTCGACACCCTTGGGAACGCCCGCAAGAACTTGTCTCAGCTCTCGCTCGTATTGGCTCGACACAAGCGTTCATCATTGTCAATCGTTCTTGATGACTTCGGTCATTGGTGGAGAATCATCCTAGGTTTCGATAAGCGCTGTAAACAACCGTAAAGCCGGAACATTAGTTAATCTCGGAAAACAACAACATTCTGTGTCTCGTCTTGCTGTACGCACGATTGACTTCAAGTTAGCATACCGTTTGATGAATGAACTCAAAAGCAGGAAACTGAGATTTCTTTTGCTTGAACACGACGCGGTTTTGCCCGACAGGGACATGATTTGGTTTGGCAGTGAACTTGAGGCTGCAAAGTTCCGAGATGAAGGAAGGGCTATCGCAGTCTCGATAGAGAACATCAAAGAAGCAGTGGATAAAGCCGTCAGACTTCTCAAGGGCATCACTCAAGTTCATCGCCTCTGTTTTGGTATCGACCCTGGTCCGAGGCCCGGTATTGCATGGCTTGCTGACGGTGCCGTTCTTGGAGTTTCTCAACTGGAACACATTGAGCACGTCGCGGGACATATCTCAGCAATTGCTGCTTCACTTGAATTTAAGCAGATGGTCGTGCGGATTGGCGATGGAGCACCGATTATTCGAGACCGTATTATCAACGACTGCCTAACGCATTCAATTGAACTTGAACAAGTCAACGAATCAAAGACATCTCGTGGTTTACTGCGGCATAACCATGTTGTTTCAGCGATTCGAATCGCCCTGCTTTCAGGCCAACGTGTTCTTGAATTCCGCACAGTACAACCGACAGAGGGAGATTTAAGAGAGATTCAACGTCAAAGTAGAAAATACAGTAACGGTCGAAAAACGATATCGACAGAAATGGCGTATGATGTAGCGACAGGGAAATGCAGTCTCGAACAAGCCGTTAATGAGGGCTATTCTTCCTCTTGAGCGTATTTTTGCAGTTCATCTTGAGCCAACCGATACTCCGGAGAACGCTTCATGAGTTTTTTCGATAGTGGATCAAACACCATGGGAAGGACCAACACTGCCGCAATCAATGAAAACAGCATGAAGAATGAGGAGTTTGGAACATAAGTGGTCCCGGGTGTTCCCGCACCGCCAACCATGAGTTTCACGGTTCCAAGCCAAGGAATCTCTCCACCTCCAACGCCAATAAGCCATGAACTCCGAATTGGCCCGACGGTGCCTGATGCACTGTGTACTCCTGAAGAGCCGTTCACGGCTTGAGAACCTTGGTCTACGGAACATTTGTTGTTATCACCAAGCGTCAAGAGGCCTGCATGACGAGGTTGCCACTCCCATACCACGAGGTGTGATTCAACATTGGCGTGTGCAGGTCGCTTGCAATCGTAATATCCAGCCTGAACGCCGTCAAAAGAAACGGACACGGTCTCGCTGTCTTGGACGCTTGTGCCTGGAACATCCCATGTCAGTACACAAACTCCTTTCGTGCCGTTTCCATCCTTCGATTCCGAGTCATATGTGCCGCCGTTTGGACATCGTTCAGCGTCGGTAGCGTTCATCGGAACGTTACGATCAGGCGTTGAGATTTGATTCGGAACAACTTCCATGATTGCTCGGTGAATAATAGGCGTTCCATCTTCACCGTTTTTCTTGTAGATGATGACGTCTCCTTCAAGTCCATGCTGGGCGTAGCCAAAGTGAGGATTGTTCTCATCAGTTGCCTCTGCGAACGTAACCACTGAATCGTAATCACGGTTGTGAACCAGCACCAAATCGCCAGCGTCAATGCTTCCAACCTCACCGTTTGAATCGTGAATCATGGAAGACGATTCAACGACAACCAAAGGAGGCATTGAACCGGTATGGGCGTACAATCCCAAAATGAGAAGACCAATCATACCCACTGCCAGCAGCAATTCGCGAACCAGCAATTTCAGCGGGTCGCTCTGCCTCTCTGGGTCTCCCATTGAGTTCAACGACGAAGTCCTTTGCTTTCAAGGAATGCCGTCCATGAGGCTTCATGCCCAGCACCAAGTGCTTCTGCAGCTTCGTTACCGTCGGCTTTTCGGCGTCGTAATTCTGAAGTCGATTCAATGGCTCGTAGTTCATCTAAGATGTTCACGAAGCCACGAAGTGTTAGAAATTCAGGCAAGACGATGAGAAGACCAATCAATGAAAAAACAGCCGTACCTATGGCTTGCCCGGTGTAATTACCCCAAGTGACGTGGTTTTGGAGAAAAAGCAATTGATACACTGCAACGAAAAGCAAGATACCTATTGCTCCAGAGGCCGTAGCAGCAATACCAAGTTGACGCCCATGTTGTTTAGCCCACCAATTCGAAATGACGCCCATTGTATGCTCTCCCTGTGCACAGCAGACACGCCGGCCCTCTTTTTTCTATCGGAAGAGAAATGACTCGATGGGGCGAAGTTCAAATGCTTTGCCTGCTGTGGGCCAAAGGCCCATAGTGGGACAACGGTGATTTTTATGCGTAAGGCTATATTTTTGACACTCCTGTTTACCGTTTCGTTATTTACACCATTGGCTGCATCTGCAACAGTGGAAACTCAGTTCAATAACGGAACGACATCCTACACTCAAACCTTCACAGGAACGGGTAACGGCACCGCAGGGCATCTAACAATTCCGTTTGGTGCAGAAGTGACGAATGCTGAGTTTAGACTCCAAGGGGAGGCAAGTTCCACCACATACACGAACTTCACTACGAACGCCCATTATGGAGGCTCAGGAGACGGGGTTTGGTCAGGCTCTCCGCCATCGCCGTTTACCTCTGGTCAACGAAACAACGTCGATGTCTCTTCAAGCACCATGTCACTCAAAGGCAATCCTTCCCTGCAATCAATTGACTTTTCACGAACCACCCAAGTTGCTTCAAAGGTCAATGCACATCAGAATACAACAGGCCAATTTGCATCTTTTTCTGACCAAGGCTACTCAGGATTGACAAAGAAGTTTACACAATCTTCAGTGAGCACCAGTGCATCATGGGGAAACATTGGCATCGTGGTCAAAGTTGGAGATGAATTCCACGTCATGAAGTACTCTTCGTCCAGCCTTTACAATACACCTACAATTTTGCGTATCAACGCAACCACAGGCGCCTACATTGGTGTAGCGACCCTCAATACCAACGGCTGCAGTACTTCTTCCTACTACAACATGGTCGATGCTACCGTTGATGGAAATACAGTCTACACCGCCCACTACACCAGTTACTTCCTTACCAAGTGGTCCGTTATTACATCAGGGACTTCCAAATCTTGGAGATGCGATCAGTCATGGAGTTTTAGCAACAATTACGTTACTGGCGTAGATATCGATGACTCGACAGGAAAGTTGTACGTCATGACCTATTCGTATTCTGCAAACGCACACTACATCAACGAAGTGACAAAGACCTCTCCAACCAGTATCCTTGGTACATGGACCGTCGCAACAGGCTCTACTGTATCGAGATACGGTGCAGGAATGATTGTCAACATGCCGACCATCATTTACAATGAATACGACCAAACATACGTCAGCGGCGTTGGTTACAATTACGATTCGTACCATCATTTCTTCACCATGAGAAGCAATTTCGTAGAACATATGGGAGAAGTACCTGTGCCAGAGGGCGGACACTACGGCCTGGTTGAATCAGGTGAAGGGCAATTCAGTTTCTCTTGCCATTACTACAGTACTGCCTACTGCAGCACCGCAACTCGGCACAAAATCAACAATTTTGGAGACGGTTCCCTTTTCGATGAGCGAAGTCATACCGGAACGACAGCGACGATTATGGGAAGCACGATTACCACCACCAAGGCGATTGATACGCTCCACATCAGCAGCATCATTGGATACACGCCAGCCGGAACCAGCATCAGCGTCGACCTTTCAAACGATGGTGGTGCAACATGGAGGCAGGTTTCCGTGGGACAAAATGTGGTATTCCCTCAAACTGCTACGCAATTTGTCTGGCGTGCAACACTCAATGGAACGGCAACTAAAGCCCCAATCTTCGATGGAATAGGCATTGAGTACACTGCTTCGTACGTCACCTCATCGTATATGTACACCTACCAATACGTTGGTTCAGGCACGAAGAATGTCGTCGCTGCAACCATTGATTGGGACGAAACTCGACCAAGTGGAACTTCCATCCGTGTCAACTTTGGATACACCTCATCCAGCACTTGTACAACAGGTAGCACAGGTGTATCCCAATTCACACAAGCGAACCAGACCAAAACCATGACTGGAACTGGATATTACATGTGTTTGAGAGTTGAGCTCACTGCACCCTCAAGCGGAGCAGTAACGCCAACAATCACCAACCTTTCCATCGCAAAACACTCCAATGCTCCGACTGAACCGGGTATAGAAATCAACGGAAACGCAGTGTGGACCAGAGCAGCATCTGCCGGTGCATTGCTCGGCGCCTTTACCGTGACACAGAGCACCAGTTCGAACACAATATTGAAGGCATTTAACGATGCAATCCCCGATACAGGCTCTGGTCTCAGTAACATTTCAATTGGACTCAAATCAAAATCTTCAGGGATTTTGTCACTGGTATCGTTCTCAGTTACATACACGATGAACACCGTTAACCTTGAAGTGAACATTCCTGACGGAGAAATTCTTCACGAACGTTTGCAACCTTACGAAGTGGTAACACGGCACATCGTTGGTGAAGATGCATCAACGATGACTGAAGCAAGTTTGACGCTGATGACCAATTCCTTAGCAAAGAATCCGACAATGTATTGGCAAGATGGAGATGTATTCCCAAGTCCAAATGACCCTGAAGACTACATCGAATTGGACGCCAGTTCATGGTCCTCTCAGGCCAATGGGATACTCGAAGTTCATTGGATATTCCACGTGACCTCAGAGTTCCCTGACCAAGAAAATGTTCGATTCAAGACCGGTTGTTTGGACAATTCAGGCTCGGCTGGTTATTCTCCATTAGATCTCATCAGTTCAACCGGTTTGGAAGTCAACAGATCGTTTGGCCTTGGATGGTTGAAGGTTCGAGACAACGACGGCGCACTGGTCATGGATGATGTCCCTGACAACTCATGGGTTGCTGCAGGAGAAACACTCCACTTCCAAGGTGCAATGTGGTTCCAAAACACTGAAGATGCTCCGAAAGACAACGCCTTTGACGTCCGAGTCTCAAGAAACGGATGGGTCGAAAGCACTGCTCGTGACACCACCAATAACAACGGCAGTTTCTTCATCTCCGTCGACCTTCCAGAGATTGACGTTGCTGATGGACTCACCTATGAAGTTCAAACCTACAACGAGAAAGAACCAACACATGTTATGGCTTCAAACTTGGACTGGAAGCGAACCTACAAGGTCGATGCAACGCCTCCTCAGCGACAAGCGTTCTTACCGCTTGATGATGCATATGAAGCTGCAAGCAATGTCCAAGAAGTCAAGATCTTGGTGAACGATGAAATCGGACATCCGATGGAACTTGAACTCATGTACTGGGTTGAAGCGAACCATGATTTGAACAGAAACGGTGAAGCAGACCCACAGGAATACGTCAGCAAGAAAGTTTACAATTCCACGGTCGCCGAGAACAAGTGGTTCATCACCACCATCGACCACTCTCGCAACTCGAACATGGGTCGGGTCTCGTATTATTGGGTTGGTGGAGACCAAGCAGGCAATCCACTGCATTACACCGTAATGAACAGCGACGATGAACTGCTCTCGTTCAACTCCGGACCAGGTTTCCTCTATGACGATGCCACCTTCCGTACACGCAAGGACTCAACTGCAATCTTTACCGGCTTAGAATGGGTCGGACATGTCGATAATGCACCTGTATTCGCTGGAATGGATCAAAGAATTGAACTTGGATTCATTGATGCAAACACTGCAATTGACTTTGAGCACATCTCATTGGTTTTTGACTTTGAAGGGCCGAACCCAATGCGAGACGCTCAACAAATCTCCTATTCCGGAATCAACAACACATTCTGGTCTGAAAGTAACTTCATTACAATGCTGACAAGCAGTAAGATGGTCGAAACAATCAACGAATCTGGCCTTCCATGGATTCAACTTACCTTTGATTTCGTGATCAGTTGGGACTGGCCAGATGAAGAGATGGGCGATGTCGTACTTCGATACAAAGAACGTGGATCGAGCGATGATTCACAAATACTCCTCCTTGAACACACCTTCAGAGTCGAAAACGACCTCATGCTGTCACCAACCGAATACTTGGTTGAGGATATCTCCGAGCCACGCACTGGCATTGTTGCGGACGGAAGCAGAGTTCGCAAGGACGACAGGCTTGCCTTCACGGGAAGAGTTGTCTACGAAGGAAGCACTGTTGCAGCGCCACGGGACGTTGGAATCCTCGTGGAGGTCTTCGATGGCGAAAAGATATGGAGCGACGGTTCGATTTCGTCGACCGGCGAATTTGCTGTGGAAGTACCACTCTCATCCGCATCAACATTACAATCCTCACCAACCCGCACATGCTTGATTTCAATTACCAATATCCCAGGGCGTGGAGAAGACATGACCGGCACCTTGGTTTCGACCACACTGCGTGTCGTCGTCGACGATGCTGCCCCGAGAGTTGTTCGTCGAATCTCACCGCTCAACGTCATCGATATCTCTGCAAACAACGACCTGAGCAATGTTGCAGTGGAATTCCACGGTACCGAAGATGCTGATTTGACCGGTTCAAGTCAAATGGTCCATTGGGTCATGCGCGATGCGACACGCACCGTTACCATCGGTGCTGGCTCAACATTGCTCGGAATGCAACAAGACGGTCAATTCGTCAATTGGACAGGATATGTGGACCTTACCGACAGCGGAAGAATCACACCACAAGCTGGAGACTTCGTAGGATTCTATGTTACAGGTTACGATGCTGCTGGAAACCAATTCCCAGTTGTATCCAACTCAGAAGCAAGTCCAATTCCTGAACTTGCCGTTGACGATACAGACTTCGAACGGCAATGGATTCGTTTGGGTGCTGTAGGCCCGGAATTGCGAGTGAAGTCAATTTCTCTATCCGATGATCACATTGCACCCGGTTCGAAAATAACCATCGATGCTCAAGTCATCAATGTTGGCGGCTCGACACCTTCGATGTTCAAGGTCGCCTTCTATGCAGGAGACGATGAAACTCCTTTCGAAACCGTTGGAGTCGCCGGAATTGACGGTGATGAAGTTGTTGAAGTCAGTACCACATGGTCTGCGGAAGACGTTGACAGAATCCGTGTCGTTGTTGATTATGACAACCTCATCGTCGAAGTTAACGATGATGACAACAGTGCTGAGCACTCCATCGATATCGCTTATGGCGAATACTTCGGATGGTTCGACTCACCTCGTGAAAGCCCACTTGCATGGATTTTCATCATCATTTCAATTATTGTCTTGTTTGCCGTAGCGACCGTTGCGGCACGAACAACCATCGACCATGGCGAAGGCGCCTTCTCAGATGACGAAGAAGATTGGGATGAAGACGAATTCGGAGACGAAGACGATGATGAAGATGAAGACGACAACGACTACTGATTGCTTCGTATTCAACTTGTCATAAATTACAAATCCTCAAAAGAGGTCGACGAAACCCCCTCTCCATAGGGGTGGGGAGAGTATGTCTGATGTATTTTCCAATCTCGACCCTCGCTTGACCGCTGCGCTCGATTCAAAGGGGTGGAAACCTACCCCGGTTCAAGTAGCTACTTTACCGGAGTTATGCGATGGAGGTGACCGAATCATCGTTGCCCCAACCGGCTCAGGAAAGACGATGTCCGCAGTGCTACCGATGCTGAACCGATGCCTCGTTGAAGGATGGAAACCCCTTTCAATACTCTACATCACTCCGCTTCGAGCACTCAATCGAGACGTTGACCGACGACTGAACGAAATTACTGAAGCAGTCGGCCTCAAAGTAGGATTACGGCATGGAGATACCAAACAAAGTGAAAGAAGCCGGCAGGTGCGTAACCCACCAGACTTGCTGGTTACAACTCCTGAAACGTTTCAGTTGATGTTTACAGGGAAAAATCTGCGTGAGTTATTGAAGCGAGTTCAAGCGGTAATCATCGATGAAGTACACGACTTGGCTGCGAGTGAAAGAGGATGGCAACTCTCCGTTGGTTTAGAGCGAATGGAAGCGCTCTCTGGCCATCCAGTACAACGGATTGGTCTTTCTGCAACGGTTGGAAACCCTGATGAAGTCGCACAATGGCTATCGCCCAAAAAAGGCAAAGCGCTCCTTACAACCGGAAACAGAACCACGGATCTCTCCGTCGAGTGTGCTCAAACACTTCCTGAAGATGAAATCGGAGCACTCGAATTGAGTATCCAGCCTCGCGCCCACGCAAGTTTCCGACGCATGGTGGAAATCCTGAGAACTGAACCACCATGTCTGGTATTCGTCAACAGCAGAAGCGATGCCGAAACGATAGCCAGTCGTCTTCAATCGATGGCACCGGATGTAGACATAGGTGTTCATCACGGTTCACTGGCTGCCGAAACCCGTCGTGAAATGGAAGATAAATTACGCAGTGGAGAGTTGGCAGGCTTGGTGTGTACATCAAGCCTGGAACTTGGAATCGATGTTGGAAAGATTCGAAGAATACTGCAGATTAAGAGCCCACGCTCCGTTGACAGAATGCTTCAACGGGTTGGTCGAGCAGACCATCGTCTCGATGGTATTGGGAAAGGACATCTGTTGTCTTGGGACACCGACGACCTAGCAGAAAGTGCAGTGGTTGGTCGCCGAGCAATGCTTGGACACATTGAGTCTATTGAATGGCGAAATAGACCGCTATCGGTTGCTGCCAACCAACTTGTCCTCATGGCGCATTCAATGAATGCAGTGTCGATTGATGAAGCAACCGAAATTCTTGCCAAAGTATCTCAGTTTGAGGGATGGCAACGAGTTGACACTGAATCCCTTCTTCGAGTCCTAGCGGATGGATGGGTACTTCGATTCACACCCGATCCAAGTGAAGTTCCCTGGTACCGCTGGCCAAAGGCAGTTTACACCGTTGCAATGGAAGAAGCGATGAAGAAAGGACACCCTTTACCGGAAGAACGACCGTTGTTCTCATTGCCTGATGAAGAAGTTCCTGATTCCTTCAAAAATCGCGATGTCGATGTACCGCTTCCGTTCAAAGATGGATGGTTTTCGACTGCGGGCAGAACCCGTCAATGGGTGACAAATCACCTTTCGATGATTCCCGACAAGCAATCGTATCGCGTCCGGGATGCTGTTACTCGTCGCAGTTTGGGAAGCGTTGACGAGGCGTTCGTATTGTCACTAAACGACAGCGGAGAAGACGATGATGGAAGCCGTCGCCAATTCGTAATGGCTGGCCGTACTTGGTTGATTATCGATGCAGACCCCGAACAATCAGAACTGCTCGTAGCACCTGTTTCAGATAAAGCGGAAGCTCCACGGTGGGTTGGAGAATTACCACCCGTCCCCAAAGCAATCGGGCGAGACATAGGACGATTACGCCAACTTATTGCCGACGATTTGAAATTGTTTGACAACGCAAGCAACGGGGAACTCGACGTTCTTTCCATCGATACCGAGGGGATTTTTGCTGACCGACACTCAACCCTTGCAGAACACCCCATCGATGAGGAAGCGCTCAGTGTGATGGCTGAGAGCATTACTGCTCACGTTGAGGCGACGGAATATTTGCCAACCGACCGGTTGATGACACTTGAGAGGCGTGAAGACGCTATTGTCATTAATTCCTGCCATGGCTCTCGTATCAACGAAGGTTTGGGGCATTTCCTGATGGCTATGGCGACAACCAAGACGGGGAAATGGGGGCGGTTGGTCGTAGAACCGACTCGCATTGCTCTGCAAACTGGAGCAGTAAACCCTGAAGAAATACAAGCGTGGCTGATGGAAACCCCCCCTGATGCAATTGAAGGGTTGTTGAGCGTAACCTTACCAAACTCTCGCCAAGTTCGATGGAGATTTGCTCAGGTGGCTAAGACATTTGGTATCCTGCGTCACGGCGTAGATCCCCGCAAAATCAACCTCCAAGCGCTTCTGCGAAAGTACCGTGGAACGGTGGTCATGGAAGAAGTGCTGTCAAAACTGTTCCATGAACGAATGGATGTCCTCGGCGTACGCGACGTCATGCGTTCAATTCAAAGTGGAAATATTCAGTTGAAAATAACTGCATCAGGGCCGATAGGCCTTTCCAACCACTCCAGCAGGGACATGCTACTACCAAATTGGGATAACGCCCAAGTTCGAAAACAACTGAAAGGCCGACTTACCAATGAGCGAGCGGTGCTCTGCTGCTTGAAGTGCAAAGCAATTCGGCGGTTCAGAGTGGCCCGTTATCTTGAAATTGATGGGATAAAATCGTGTTTAAAATGCAGAGGTTCAATGCTGGCGTGCGCTCCTGAACGAATGCAATCTATGCTCGTTGATTGGGTGAGTTCGGACGATGAAAAGGATCTGGCACGAATGATGAAAAACGCGTCAATCGTTCAATCGAGAGGTTATGAAGCCGTTCTCAGCCTCATGGGCCGTGGCATTGGCGAAGCGACTGCCCAACGTATTCTGCGTAAAGTTCAGAGGAACAATATGGAAGGGTTGCTCGAAACCATTCACAATGCGGAAATTGAATACGCACGAACGAGAAGGTTCTGGAATTAATCGCTCTATGGTTCAAGTTGATTGATGGCTAGTGCTGCCGCAACCACGTCTCCATCCTCCCACCAATCGACAGCGATGAATGTAGGTCGCTTACCGTGTTGTTGCCAACACTCTGTAGCTCGTTGGACGAGAAAATCAACATCGTTCGCTTCATCTCCTCGCGATGGATCTGAAAGTCCCAAAGGACCACGAAGCCAGTTGTTCATGTGGTAGACTTCTTGTTCGACATCACCTCGAAGGAGATCACAATTCATGTCTTCAGTGTTCTCTTCGGCATAGTTCGTTGTCCAACTGTAGGTCAGAAAGTCATGAACCCAAGGATGCGAAGAATCCCCCCCTTGTTCCCAAAAGACGACCAAAGTCGTCTCCTGTTCAATCATTTCTTGAAGCGTTGGCCAAGCCGTGTCGAGGGTGTGGATGTACATTTTTTCTCTGAGATTGGCTTGTTCAAAAACGGCCAGTAAATGGTCTGGCTGTACGTAATTTTCTACCAACAAAGTGACGATATCTCGAGGGTTTTCGTTCATCTTTGATTGTAAATTGGAAAGCCAAGACACTGAATTGACATTGCCGTAGATGCACGGACTGAACCCACGGTCATCGTCCCCGTGACACAAACGCACCGAATCTACACGCTCATCGCCAAGTGTCTCATAGTGTGTATCAATCATGAAAGCACGCATGCCAGCCGCCCATTGCGCATCAAGACCGGTTTGGTGGTTACTCGCTGGATAATAGATTCCATCTTGATGGGTTGAGAAGGCGTTGTGCGTTTCCGGGAATGTGACGTTATCGTAGGTTCTTTGGCAAAGTACAACTAAACCGTTGCAAGCCTCGGACGGTAGTTCTGAGTCATCACCTTCTTGAATTGAAGAAGTATCGACGCTCGGTGCTACACAGCCTGAACTCAACAACACGAGGGTCAATAAAACTGCAAAGAGACCACCTCGCATGGTAGGGTCATAGCGAATGACAACATCAAGTCGTCGGTTCATCATCAAACGGTACGAACTTGAATTCCTGCCTCATTCAACATGCCGTTTGAGGTATTGAAATCATCTTGCCATCGTTCAGGTATGCCGTTTGTCTCAGGATAAACAATTTCCACAATACCTGCTTGAATCAACGAGCGGGCACAACGGGAACAAGGCGGCCAAGTAACGTAAGCGGTGCTCCCCTTGAGCGAAACACCAATCCGGGCAGCGTGCATAATTGCATTTTCCTCAGCATGACAAATAAGAGGATACTTCTTTTCTCGGTCCGTTAGGCGGTCCATATCATCGCTTATTCCCCGAGGGAAACCGTTGAAGCCCGTCGAGCGAATCTCTCTGTCGCCTCCAACCACAACACAACCGACTTTGGTCGAAGGATCTTTACTCCATCCCGAAATGTGCTTTGCCAATTCCAGAAAACGATTGTCCCATTTCTCACTCATGGCTCTCAACGGTCATCTCACAGGCTATCGCTCTATCAGTCCTTCGCATACAACGAAAGGTCCTCATCCGAGCCCCAACCAAAGACGGACAAGAGATTTCCTTGCAAATACAGAGAGCCTAAACTGACCACTAAACCAACTTCCTCAGCGTCATAGGATGCTAGAGAATGAATTGCATCTCTCGGTAATTCGTGGCACTGCACATCGTCACGATTCCAATCAAGGTGAGACAACGCGTCGAGTGGGACGCCGGGGTATCTGCCGCCCTGGGGTTTTGTGAGAACGATGTTCTTTGGAGGATATTTCTGACAAAAGTCTAACAGTGGTTCAAGAAAATGACTCAACTCCTCCTGGGGAGAGGTGCCAAAAATTAGACTCCAAACTGGCTTCCCACTCAATTCTGGCGCATGTTTCGCTATGTGTTGCTCAAGTTCTGGTAAAATTCGGAGCAATCCAGATGGGTTGTGAGCTGCATCAAGCAGGTATGGATGGGATGAAGTCGAAGAACTGGGAAGGAATTGCATTCGTGCAAGCCATCGCAGATTATCTCGAGCAGTATCCAATGAATCAGTTGGAAAACCAAGGTGTTGAAACATTGCGAGGGCAAGAGAAAATGCCTCGTTTCGAACCGTAGAGCCTTTCTCAATTCCAACGACATGAACTTCAGCGGGGGAGAGAATCTCTCCGAGTTCCGTATTTCCTGCCTTTCTTGCTTCCAACTTCATGGCCTCGAGAACCTCGTGATCAATGGGTTCGCGGATGAATAAAGGACGTTTTGGACGAGCAATTGCAGCCTTTTCACGAGCGATAGTGGGCAAGTCATCTCCGAGGACATCTGTGTGTTCACGAGTCACTGCAGTCACCAAGCATGCCGTCGCAGGCCCGCAGCGTGTTGCATCCAAGCGTCCGCCTAATCCGGTTTCGAGAATCAAGACACTGCTTCCCTGAGAGGCAATCATAGCGACCAAATAAGTCACTTCAAAGAACGTCAAATCAACGTTCGATTCTTGAGTTTCGCCACTTGCAGCATCGTGAATTAAGAGGAGAGCTTGGTCAAACTCTTCGCTTGAAATTGGGATTCCATTGCGCCGTACCCGTTCCTCAAGTCGAACAACATGAGGTGAACTGAACAATACATTTCCAATGCCTTCCAAACCCAAGCCAGTTGCCATAAGTGCGCACACTGTCCCTTTTCCGTTGCTACCTGCGACATGAAGAATATGTTCAGGCAGCGAAAGTTGCAAACGGTCAAGAACGGTTCTTGTTCCCTTCAAACCTAACGCCATACCGCGCTTTTTGGTCGATTCGAGCCAAGTTCGCACTTCAACCACATCCTTGCGAAGTGTTGGTGTGATTAGTCCTTTTCTTTGACTCGAAAAGGGACGCTCCCATTCGCCCCCTACGGGGGCGTGTTATGCGCGACCCTCATATGAGTGTCCGAAGTCGACAGGGTATGAGCGAACAGGAGTCAACCTCAGAACCGAAGCGAAAGGTTTCTGAGGAATTTGCCGCTGTTCAAGCACAATTACGCAAGGAAGACACGTTGCTTTGGATGATGAAAGAGCAACTACCGTCAATGATGGGTATGATGTTCATGTTCATCCTAACCATTGCAATCTCACTGTACATTCGACCATGGTATGACATTGCAGAATTGCAAGCCTACGGCGTCGATGGAGCACGGCAAGTTCGATACATAGCGCTTCAATTGGTCATGATTTTCATCTTTACTGCAGGGATTTTATTACTTGCGAAATACAAGAAAGAGTGGATCATAAAGTACGGAATAATGGGCGTTCTCGCTATTGCGCTCTTGTATGCTACTGTTCCTCTCACACACGTCATGGTACTCGACTTGGAAGCAGACCCGTTCAACTATGACAGTGAAACGGAGGTTGGCATGTCCTACCATTCACACCACGGCATGAACACGCACATTACCAACTCGCTCATTGGTACGCCAAGCACATGGAACGATTCAATAAGCGTGTACAACGGTGATGGGCTAGAAACGAACACCACGAAGTGGAGCATGAGCCATGAGCGGCTTCCATACGCTGATACGGGCCAACTCAACATCGTAGTTTCAGACGACTACTATTCCTTTACCAATCAAGGCTTTATTTGGTATGTTGATGCTGAAACCGGTGAATTGCAAGATTCTTATGCTTGCCACCGATATCTCGACACCGATGACCCAGTTCCGCTTGGCAATCTTGAAGGGGGCTGTACGCTTGCTTTCCATGCCGATGACGCAATGTATGTTATCGACCAAAACGGTCAACTGGTTCGCTTCAATACGTTTGAGGATAGCCCTGGAAATTTGACCTATCAAGCAGCATGGAGGCTCCCTTCTGGATTGAACACGGACCAAGGTGTTGTTTACTCAGAAGTTATTGACGATGACAAGGTACTCATTGTTACCCCTACTGCTGCTGCCGTTCTTGAATTGGAATCAAACTCAGGTGCTCTTGACTTGAATCCAAATACCAATGATATGGCAAGCGTGTTGTTTACTGTTAACGCCACGAGCAATTTTACAAGCGCTGATTTTGGTCATTCTCCCTGGTCATCCGTTAAAATGGATGAAAGCAATGGACTGGAAGGTTTGTTGTTACTTGGTGATGAAAACGGCGATGTTACCGGCTATGAATGGAATGAATCCGATGGTGTCATCTTTGAACCTCAAACGAGGATTGCGCTGCTCGGTTACGGCCAGACCATCCAATCTGTACGAATCACGGACCTTGACGAAAGTGGTTTCAGTGATATGCTCATTACAACCGGCGAAAATGCCGACTGGCTCCATACACAGAGCCTCAAAAACAGAATCTCCTTTGATGTAGAAAAAAATCTCAAGGCATCTTGGTTCACGTTCTCAGACGATTCAGTTCAATTCAATGCGGTATACGATAACGGCACAACCTCTCTTACCTCAGGGCCTATTGAAAATGGGATGTATGCACTTGATGGACCACAGTTCTCAGAAGGGCCGCTCATCGCAGCGCTGCTCATTACCACTGTTCTGATGATTCTTCTTTACGTCCACAGCGAATGGTATGTTGTCAACACAGTTGGCGTATTGGTCGGCTCTGGAGTCATTGTCATGCTGGGTGTTACGTTCGTACCAACTTTGATTATCATCTTCATGATTGCTGCAGCAATCTATGATGCTTGGGCTGTTTATCGCTCGAAACACATGCTTGACTTGGCCGATACAATGATCGGACTACGGCTTCCTATCCTGCTCGTAGCACCTCAAGAAAAGGGATATTCATTCATCGATGAGACCGTTTCGATGAAGGAAAAGAACGCTGCACCTGCACAGCAAATGGCAGCCCCCTCACATAGGCCAGTTGCCAACAAGCAACCTAAGAAGCAAAGCAAGGATGCAATGTTCATGGGATTAGGTGACGTCATTTTCCCAGGTATGCTCGTCTTATCTTCAGCTCAATACATTGACGGAAGCGAAGGTTTCCAAATCGCCATGGCGACATTGATTGGCGGCCTAGTAGGCTACTTCGCATTGATGACATACGTTGCTCGTGGACGGGCACAAGCCGGACTCCCGTTGTTGAACGGTGGAGCGATTCTAGGTTACATCATCGGCGGTATTGTTACCGGTGTTGGTTGGGCAATCTTTGACTTTGGACTGACCTTGTGAGGTGTAAAAATGCTGGATATCAACTTGTTTCGAAATGAACCTGAGACGATTCGAAAGGACCACGACAAGCGAGGTATACCCCATGATAACATTGACCGAGTGATTGAACTTGATCAAGCATGGATTAATCTTCAGCATGAAACAAACCAATTGCGGGCGCAGAAAAACACGGCAGCAAGAGGGATTGGTACTGCAAAAAAATCTGGCGACCAGGATGCAGTACAACGTATACTTGCTGAAGTGGCTGATTTAGGATCACAAATCGCTGAGATGGAAAAGAAAACTGAATCAGCAGTGGCCGAACGCGATAAACTCCGCATGTCAATCCCGAATATCCTTCACCCGGATGTACCCCAAGGGGCTGATGAATCTGGAAACACGCAGCACAGCGTTCACGGTCAAAAACCAACCTTTGATTTTGAACCTCGTACGCACAATGAACTCATTGAAATGAACAAATGGGTGGACTTGAAACGTGCCGCAAAAATTGTTGGCAGTCGGTTCTTTTTCCTCAAAGGCGATTTAGCACGTCTTGAGTTTGCACTCCAGCAATTTTCAGTGGACTTCATTCGTGAACGTGGCTATACATTCGTCCAACCTCCTGTGATGATGAATCGTGATGCATATGAAGGCGTTACAGACCTCTCTGACTTTGAAACGGTGATGTACGGTGTTGAACCTGATGGCTACTACATGATTGCCACTGCTGAACACCCATTGACGGCGATGTTCATGGGTGAAACAATTCCTGAGGCGGACTTGCCGTTACGAATCGTAGGCGTCTCACCTTGCTTTCGAAGGGAAGTCGGCTCACACGGACAATCAGATTTGGGCATTTGGAGAGTACACCAATTCACTAAGATTGAGCAAATCATCATTGCCACGCCAGAACAATCATGGGAACTGCAAGAAGAATTACTGCAAAACTGTCTCGACTTGTGGGATGCTCTCGATATGCATTACGAAGTTGTAAACATCTGTACCGGCGATATGGGAACAGTCGCTGCTCGAAAGTACGACCTTGAGGCATGGATTCCGGGTGCAAACCAGTACAAGGAAATTGTATCGTGTTCCAACTGTACCGACTACCAAGCGAATCGCTTGCAAATTCGCTATGGTCAACCAGGCCACGCAGGACAGCCGATCGCACACACACTCAATTCGACTGCTGTAGCAACCTCACGAGCTCTTGTAGCGATTATGGAACAAAATCAAATGGAAGACGGTCGAGTCCGTATCCCTGAAGTCCTCCAACCCCTCATGGGAGGGCAGGAAACCCTTGAACCATGCACTTGGGGTTAAGCGTAAGTGTTGAAATAGCCTTGCCGTGATGGGCAAGCATGACTGGAGAGGAAGTGCTCTATTTTGGATACGGGTCCAATTTGGATTTGTCCGACTGGAAGAGTTGGTGCGAACGCAAACACCTACCATACGATGGTTTAGTCGAGATGTGCCCGTGCTGGTTGCCGAATTATACCATGAAATTTCATTATTTCTCGAGAAGCAGAGAAGGGGGTGCTGCAGATATTGTCGAAAACGGTAGAGGACACGCAGTTCCGGGTGTACTGTTCTCAATGAACGAAGATGCTTTAGCCGCAATGGACCAAAAAGAAGGCACTCAAGCAGGCGTTTACGCCCGTCGTACTGTTAACGTCGCTCTTCCAAATGGAACCTTCGTCGAAGCACTGACCTACTGCGTCACCTCACAGCGGCGAGAAGACAGATTCATTCAACCTACAAAGCACTACATTGGTCTGATTGAAAATGGGTTAAAAAGTCGAAGACTTCCAATTGGAGAATTGAAAAATGCTATTGAAGATTTCTCACCAAGTTTCCCCCTCGAAAAGATATTTGTCTATGGGACATTGATGGAAGGAGAGATTCGTTCATCGACGACCAAACAGTTGTGCAACGGTGAAGCACGCTCAGCGAGTGTAAAGGGTGATCTTGTCGATTTAGGGGCATTTCCAGGCTTGATTGCGGGCGATGGAACTGTCAAAGGTGAACTGTATCACCTCGACCAGGTTTATTCTGCACTGCAAACGCTCGATAGTATTGAGGGATTTTACGGCTACGGTTCTGATGATTCGCTCTATACTCGCACGATTGTAGAAGTACAAACTGATGATGGTTCAGAGTGGGCTTGGACCTATATGTACAATGAACAGAACGGTAGTTTGAATCCGAAGATTGATTCTGGCGACTGGCGTGTTCGCTAATCTTCTTCCTCAGTCATTGCCAACAGAACTGAGCCTTGTTGAACTTGGTCACCTGCGGAGAAATAGACATCGGTGATGGTACCGGTTGCTGAAGCGAGAATCCTATGCTCCATTTTCATTGCCTCGAGGACCATGAGCGTCTGACCGGATTCAACGGATTGCCCTTCTTCGACCAATACATCGAGGACTTTTCCAGGCATCGGAGCAGTTAATCCACCATCGTTTCCACCTTGGGTTGCTCCGGGTTCAATGCGCTCAAGGTTGAAAGTGTGACCTTGGAAATGAACCCACCAGTTGTCGTCTACTTTAGCGACCGTAGCATAACCGGATACACCGTTAGCAAGATGGATTCGAATACGTCCATCGCGTTCAAGAACGGCTTTATGTTCGCCAAGAATCCAGTCGTCGCCTTGTTTTGCAACCGTAACATCGACTGGCCCATCAGGACTGTTGAACTGATGGTCCATCAGGGATACCTCCTGTTGAGAGTCGCGAAGGGGCTGGTAGGTCCTGATGGGTCGTCAGAACGGCTTGAAGGCGTTGAACGAAGACGGTGTAAACCTGCGCTCTCGCCAACGGCTGCTGCCATGAAGGCTGCATCTTCAATGTGGACAGGAACGGATGGCGACCATCCATCAGGCCATAATCGGTCAATCATGGTGGTATCTGTCGTGCCTTCTATCACATCCGGCACATCACATAATTCGCGTAGGAAACGTAGATTCGTCGTCGTTCCAAGAACAACGAATTCTTCTAATGAGCGCCGCATCCGTTGCAGTGCCTCTTCACGGGAAGGAGCCCACACGATCAGTTTGGCCAACATCGGGTCGTAATTTGGAGTGACTTCATCTCCTTGACGTACACCGGTATCCAGCCGAATACCCGGGCCTTCGGGAGGAATGAAAACTGCAAGTGGACCAATTGCCGGTAGGAAATTGTTTGAAGCGTCTTCAGCATACAATCGAACCTCGATTGCATGACCTCGAATGTTCAGTTCACCGCACGACATAGGTTCTCCAGCAGCAATGCGGAGTTGTTCTCGAACGATATCCACGCCCGTTACCAGTTCAGTAACTGGATGTTCGACTTGAATTCGAGTGTTCATTTCCAAAAAGAAGAACTCTCCGTTCGGTGCCAGAAGGAATTCAACAGTTCCAGCACCCTCATAATTGACGGCCATTGCAGCAGCAACAGCCGCTTTGCCCATTGCAGCTCGGATTTCTTCGGTCATGGTGGCGCATGGTGCTTCTTCGAAGACCTTCTGATGACGGCGCTGAACACTGCATTCACGCTCACCGAGGTGAATTGTTCGTCCATGCCGGTCTGCGAGAACTTGGATTTCAACGTGCTTTGAGCCTGTCAAGAGTCGTTCAAGGTAAACTCGCCCATCTCCAAAGGCAGCGAGGGCTTCTCGACGAGCACTCCGTGCTGCGTCAAGCAACTCTTCGGGATGTTCAACAGCACGCATTCCCTTTCCACCACCGCCCGAAGATGCTTTGAGAAGGAGAGGATAACCGACTCGAGTGCTCGCTTGTTGAATAGCTATCAGAGCCTCTTCTTCATCGGTTGATTCGATTTCTTCTCCGGGAATGACGGGAACTCCTGCGTCACGCATTGTGATACGAGCGGTCATTTTATCGCCCATTTTCTCAATTGCGTTGGCGCTTGGACCGACCCATTGTATGCCTGCAGCTGTTACTGCACGAGCGAAATCAGCCCGTTCAGAAAGAAAACCAAAACCAGGGTGAATGGCATCAGCACCTGTTTCACCCGCAATCATCAAGATTTGGTTCTGGTCAAGATAAGTTTCTGCAATCGTGTCTCCGTGCAACATTACCGATTCATCGGCAAGTTCGACAAAGAGAGAAGTCGCATCGTTTTCAGCATAGATTGCAACGCTCTCAAGACCCGCCTCAGAGCAAGCACGGAGAATTCGACAAGCGATTTCTCCCCGATTAGCAACCAAGACTTTGCTGACCATTACGTTCACTCATTCCTTCTTCCAATTCGCTGCTCGCTTATCGAGGAAAGAGGAAAGGCCTTCTTGTCCTTCACTTGAACCTCGCATGCGGCTGGTAAAATCGAGTGTGTATTCACGGAGTTCTTCGTCAGTACCGTTCCAACGGTCGAACTGGAGAGTGAGTTCTTTGGCAAGCGTCACGGCTTGCGGGCCTGTGGTAAGTACCTCATCAATAAGGAGGTCAACGGCCTGTGAAAGATCGTCAACACCATCGACCACTGCTTCGATAAAACCGGTACGAAGCGCTTCCTCTGAACCAATACGGCTGGCTTGCATTGCAAGTCTCCTAAAACATGCTGAACCTAAACGTCGGTACACATAGGGCCCAATTACAGCAGGGAGAATACCCAATTTACCCTCCGAAAGAGCGATCTTAACATTTGAAGTTGCAATGACGTGGTCCAAACAAGCCACAAGTCCAGCACCTCCGCCAAGTGCCACGCCTTGAATTGCGCCTACAGTAAAACACGGGTGTGCCCAAAGCCCATTGAAAAGACGGTCCAACCGTTCTGAGTCAATTCGATTCTCTTCGGGAGTGTTTGCGCCTGCATCTCGCATCATGTTGATGTCAGCACCTGCACAGAAATGACGGCCAGCACCCGAAAGCACGAGCGTACGTAGGTAAGGAGTTCCATTGGCGTCTGCAAGCGTTCCTTGCGTGCCAACACTGCGCTCTGAGGTCCAATCGAACAGCGTACAGAGTTCAGTAATCATTTGAATATTCAAAGCATTGAATTTGTCTTCCCGGTCCAATTTGATGTGGCATCCTGAATCTTCGATGACAATTGATACAAGTTCGGTTGAAGGTGGTGTATCCATGAGCGTCATCTAAAAAACTCCAATTGCATTTTTAATTTATAAATTGATTTATTCACATCCGGAAAACACCGAATCGGTCGTCAGGTAGTGGGGCATTCCGAGCAGCGGCGAGGCACAACCCGAGAACATCTCTCGTGTCCCTTGGGTCGATGATGCCATCGTCCCATAATCGAGCAGTCGAATAATAGGGGCTGCCTTCAGTCTCGTATTTTTCCAAGAACGGCGCCCTGAACGCTTCGAGTTCTTCGCCAACCATCGCAGCAAGTCCTTCTCGTGCGCGTTGATCTTGTTTGACTGTGGCAAGAACATCGGCGGCTTGTGGACCACCCATAACTGAAATACGGCTGTTGGGCCACATGAAAAGGAATCGCGGGTCAAAAGCACGTCCACACATACCGTAATTGCCCGCTCCATGAGAGCCGCCAATGATGACAGTAAACTTGGGTACATTAACGCATGAAACTGCCGTGACTAACTTAGCGCCATCCTTTGCAATTCCACCTGCTTCGTAGTCCTTGCCTACCATGAAACCGGTAATGTTCTGCAAGAATACGAGAGGAATTCCTCGCTGCCCACACAGTTCAACGAAGTGTGCCCCCTTGAGTGATGATTCAGAAAACAAAATGCCGTTGTTTGCAACAATACCGACCTTATGGCCGTGAATGTGAGCAAAACCGCAAACCAATGTTGTTCCGTATCGTGATTTGAATTCATGGAAGCGAGAACCGTCGACAACACGAGCGATAATCTCCATGATGTCAACTGGCGTTCTGTTGTCGCTGGGTACAAGGCCGAGCAAATCATCGACATCGTGAGCTGGCTCTTCCACTGGAGCGCTCGCCACGGGTGCAAGCGTTCGTGGGCCGAGGTTTTCGACGACGTTACGAACCATACGCAACGCTTCAGGCTCGTCTTCAGCGAAATGGTCTGCAACACCGGATTGAGAGGTGTGTACATCTGCACCGCCGAGCTCTCCCGCAGTTACTTCCTCACCGGTAGCTGCTTTGACAAGCGGCGGACCTGCAAGGAAAATAGTACCGTTGCCCTTGACAATGATTGATTCATCACTCATTGCAGGTACATATGCGCCGCCAGCGGTGCATGAGCCGAGGACTGCTGCAACTTGTGGAATCTTGTCTCCGGACATTCGAGCCTGATTGCGGAAGATTCGGCCAAAGTGCCCGATGTCAGGAAACACTTCATCCTGCATTGGCAAGAAAGCACCACCAGAGTCAACTAAGTAGATACATGGGAGATGGTTTTCATGAGCCACAGTTTGTGCCCGAATGTGCTTTTTGACCGTCATTGGATAGTATGAACCGCCTTTGACCGTTGCATCATTGGCAACGAAAAGACACTCTCGTCCATGAACCATGCCAATGCCGGTCACAATTCCTGCTGAGTGCGCCTTTCCATCGTACAGGTCGAACGCTGCCAGTGGAGACAATTCAAGGAATGCAGTTCCAGGGTCAATGATTCGTTCAATACGTTCCCTCGCAAGCATCTTGTCACGGCTGCGGTGACGTTCGACGTACTTACCGCCGCCACCGTTTGATGCAACAGCAAGTCGCTCCTGCAGCGTTTCAATGAGAGACAAATTGAACGCTTTCCGCTCACCAAACTCCGGGTCACTTCGATTCACACGGGTAGGTAATCGGTCCATCTTCACCCCTCAAACCAAGGGAGGTGGATGCCGTCTTTAACACTACTACAACCAATGTATCGGATGCTTGGGCATCAAACGCCCAGCATTAGGCGTCCAATGTCTCGCAAACCGGGCGCTAATCCAACAATGAGTACGGCCAAAACAATGAGAATTCTGATGTGCCTTTGCCGAGTCTCGACCTTCATTTCGATGAACATCATGGTGATTGCAGCGATGAGGCCTGCCTTAATGAGAACGAATAACCAAGCCCCTTCTCCAAAATTGATTCCAAGCATGTTGTTGATTTCTCCACCGTAAACAATCACTTGATTGCTAACCACGTGTTTCTCGCCGTATCCAAAGAAATCGATTCCAACCATGGTTGCAAAACCATCGCACAGTTGCCCGTAGACCATTGCCAACACCATCGGGCTGGCGAGTAAAGCACGCCGAGAAAGCATTTCAACAGGGTGATTGTCGATTTCCTCCCCAGCGGACTCCCACGATTTAATACGAATACCATCGGGTAAAACACCAGCTTCATAGCCTGTAAGTTTCATTTGAAGAGCGTCGTCTCGACCCATGCGGTACATCGCATAGCATACCAAACCAGGAATGCCGAGAACGACAAACAAAGGCCACCACTCAATCGATTCGGAAACTCGAGAACTTTCTTGTGCCCATGGGGTAGAAAGAAACTGAAACCAGTGAAAGAGACCAAGCGTACTGGCTGCACTTCCGAAAGAAAGTAGCCCGCGAGTCATTGCCGGCCATCCACGGGTATTGATAAGCACTGAAAACAGCACTGCATATGAAGCGAATACACCAAGCCAAACCCACAGCATACCCATCGATTCATGGTCTGAATAAGCAGGTTGGTACAGGAAACTCCAGTGGAAAAACAAGCCTAAGGAGAGGAGAGGAATCAATGAACGACGCATCTTGTTTTCCGACTTGTCGTTGTGGTCATTTTCCCATTGTGAAGCCACGTAGTGTGAAATCCCGGCGACAATTACCAACCAGGCCGCCAAATGCAGGTGGATAATTGGAGAAATAAACAACCAGTCCATGTCGGAATTAAAGAAATCAGCATCCTCAAGAACACGCAAAACTGGAGCAAGACAAACCCATGCAAGTAAAGCAATGAGCATCCGGTCATCGGCTGGAACCTTGATTTTTCGGAAAATGGCTTGTAGAACTACCACGCTCGCAAGCATGCTGAATGTGTAAAGAAGTGTGTTCATTGGGTTGTAATCTGCATCACCAGCCGAACCTGCGTCCTCAACGATTGGATCCCAGACTACGGGTTTGAGGCCGTCGGTCCAGATAACATCGTTCGCCACAAAAAAACCAACAAACACCGCTCCAAAGGTCAACATTGCAAGCCATAGCGCTGCTTTCTCAAGAGGTGAATACTCTTCACATGGAAGTGCAGGATTATCGCCAATGAGTTGTTCTTCAAGTTGTTCAAGACTTGACATGGCTATCACTGTTCACGCCTGTAGGCTCTCATCAATATCCTTTCGGGACGGTTGACTGGGAATTGTCCGATAGTGAGTTCACTCTTCTTCTTCGGAAAGACGAGCGATTAGATCTGCTTTCTTGCCGCCAACTGGAAGGCCGGCTGCCTTGCATCGCTCTTTGAGTTCAGCAACGGAGAGTGAGGAAAGGTCTTCGCCTTCGTCTTGTGTTTCTTCTTCGTCGTCGTTTTCAACCCCGAATCCACGAGGCTCATGAACTTCGATGAAGGAAACCTTACCGCATTCAACTGCGTCTCGGATTGTGGTTACCAATCGGAACTTGAGCATGGCTGCGTTGGTATCGAAAAGCATGGTTTGTGGAAGAACAATTGAGAGGTCATCGCCAGAGAAACTGACTTCGAAACCTGAATGTCCAGTGTTTGCTTGCAGAAGAGCAGTGACTTGGTCTTCCTTTCCTTCGACAACATCAACGACGTTGAACGAGTACTTGAGGGACTTTCCAGCCATTGGATGGTTGTAGTCGATACGAGCTCGACCTGCTGCGAGGTAGGAAAGTTGGCCTTGGCGGCCGTTGATGGTCACTGGTGCTCCAATGTAGAGTGAGTTTGGGTCTTGTACTGCACGGATGAGTTTGTCAATACTGATGGTTTCGATTTGTTCTGCGTCCTTCTCACCGTATGCGTCTACAGGTGCGATTACGACTTCAGTTTCCTTACCCTTCTTTGCTCCAGCAAGTGCTTCTTCAAATCCAGGAATAAGTTGTCCTCCGCCAACGATGCAAACCATTGGTTCGTAGGAACGGTTCTCTTGATGAGCATCGTGCTCTTTTGCGACTGCTTCTCGGGTGGTCTCGATGAGATCGCCTGTTTCATTGTTGTAGAGTTCATAATCAACGTGGACAATAGTTCCGTCTTCCATGGTATTACCTCCCTTTCGGGTAGTCCGGCGACCGTCGCCCCCTTGATAATTGCATTGGCGGGAGTGTTGTTCACTCTTCTTCGCTTGAGAGGGCATGCTGTTGCCTCAGTGTGCCGTTTTTACTGATATCACCCAAAACAATCATTCCCATTCCAAACAGCATCGTCGTCCAGCCGAGCCACACGAAATGAGATGCTGGCAAATCGTAAACGGTTACGCGTACAAGTTCGATGGAATCAGAACCGTTCTGAGCGGTTTGCTGCATCAAACCATTGGCTTGACTGCCGTCAAATATGAACACAATGTCTCCACTCCAGCGCGAAAGTGTATCGACTTCAGAGCGCGATTTAGATTGTAATACAAAGCCTGAATCGGTTGTTGTGTCAAAACGCATCATGCCGGGTTCAACAGAACCAATCTTGTCTCCAATTGCTCCGCCCTCAAGTTCGTAAACATCGATTTGAATTCCAACATATCCGTCGCCGACTTCAAGGTCCTCAGATGTCATACGCAATCCAGTAAATTCATACCCATAATCACCATGAATCACCGTCTCTCCTTTCACCATGGTAACTCGGTGACTGGCATCCCCACGATCAACAAGAACGGTTGTGTAAACATGGCCTACCAAAAGAAGGAGAAGACCAAGATGCACAATGTGCGCACCAAGCGGTATTCTACGCCACCACGGTTCTTTTGAGCGCTGGATACCTTGCGTAACCACGACTTCTTTCACCATGGGGACGATGACGAGAAGTACAATCGGCAAGGTGAGCCATGCAAGAACACCTCGGACAATGAGCGAAGACATTGCCGTACTGGAATCCATACCAAAGGCAGTAGGTTGCCACAGTGCAAAAACCACCGAGAGTACCAGGGTTACAATCAGCAGGATAGCATTACGTTGAGCCTCATGACGTCGATTGGTGTACAAAAACATCGCTCCTGCGAGAGCCATGATAAACGGCGTCCCGTACAACTCATGACCTTCAAAATGAATAGAATCGATGCTGGAAAGAAGCAGCACTAATGTCAAAATTAGATACGTTCCCACGACCAAAACCGACGACCACAATGCTATTTTTTGCTGGCTCTTGCGTTCAAAGAGAGAGAATTTGGAACTTCCTTCCTTTTCCGGTACCGCCAACCATGGAAGGATGAAGAAGAACATAATCAATGCAGCTGGGAACACTTCGATCATACCAGACCAAGCACCTGCAAGACCGAGGACAACGCCGCTGGAACCTACAGCCCATTCTTTAGAAGCGTCTACAGAGTAAAACAGTGGGGTAAAGAGCACCAAAAAGAATGCAGTGTACAGGAAATTATCTGTCGAGCCAAAAATCAGAACAGCAATCCCGATCAACAGAGGGAACTGTAGGTACGAACGGTCGTTTTGCTCACTTGAAAAGAGTCCAGAGAAACTCCACCCTTCACCAGCATGTGTGGTTTTCGACGATGAACTCAATGTTTCAACGGCCAACGGAGCCAGGAGAACGGAGGCGAAAACGATGCTTGGAGTATACGCATAGAGAGTCGGCTCGAACGATGAGGGGCATGCAGAAAGTATTGTTGAGTCACAGGTTTGTTCGATGTATGCGCGCATTGCCAGCGCACTTATCACGCCGAAAATCGGTAGTGCAAAGAGCCACTGAGAACGAGGAGAAGGTTTCCATTGAACCGATGAGTGGCGTTGAAGTTGCAGCCAAAAACCCATCAAGAGGAGAAGTACGATGAGGTAAGTCATGACTTCGACGCCCGCTGTTGAATCGTTCTTGAGAACCAGCATTCTGGAAAAGGCATCTGTTGGAGGACTTCCGTCAGAATTGGTCACAAAGGTATGTACCGATGAAGCCCATACACCTCCAGCGCGAGTTACCAGCGTTGCGAACAATGCAAGACCACCCGCAGCCAGTCCTGCACCAATCCATGTGGTATCGGAGGTTTTCCCCGGTCGAGTTCTCAAATGCGACATCAGCACGAGGGCGAGCCAAGGCAGCAATGAACCAGTCTCAACCGGGTCCCAAGCCCAATAACCGCCCCAGTCAAGGATGAGGTAAGCCCATAGACCACCTAACCCGATGCCAAGTGTAGATACAAATAAGCCGGGCCGGACAATGTGAAGCATGCGTTGTTTGATACCGTCAGAATTTCCGAACATCGATGAAAGAGCGACTGCACTGATGTGTAAACACAGCGAATAGGCAAGGAAAATCAAGGGAGGGTGTATGACCATAAGGTCCGTTTGCAGGAGTTCGTTGAGTCCCTGGCCGACACCGTTGCCAGTACTGGCCTTGAACGGATCTAAGTTCCAAGCTAAAAGCAACAAGAGGAGATTGAAACCGTACACCAAGCGGAGCCTTGTAGAATGCGTAAACTCATCAGCCTCACCTGGCATTCGCTTGCGCCAAACAAACGCTAGAACAGTCATCCACATCACCCACAATAGAAGCGGCCCTTCACGAGCAGCCCACGTGGCTGCAAATCTGTATTTGAGCGGAAGTGCTTCACCACCGTAAGACACCACATGTGCATACGATGTATCGTTTGCAAGGAAGCGGCTAGCGAGGGCAAAGAACGGCAAAGCCATCAAGAAGTGACATGCCAGAGAACCTGCTTTGGTTTGTTGATGCAGGAACGGTCGCAGCAACAAAATTGCAGCAGCCAGCAAAGCCAGCCACATCGTCACACCCCACATGGGCATTGCTCGTGATGCTCCTTCAAGGAGGTTGCGCGATAACTGGTGAGATTAAACGAACTTACCAACCAAAGAACTTCGCTCTCGAATATCCGAACGAGAGCAAAACATGAATGACGCTCTTGGTAAACAACATTGGCTTACGGACAAGGATTTTGAGACCTATGCCTAGCTTCTGCAAGGGCGACATGTTACCGAGTTCTTCAGGCAAACATCGAGCCATAATAGACATTTCATCGTCGCTGAGTTCGTACAGCGCAGTCTTCCCTTTGAGAATTTTAGAATACGGAGGGAAGGCTTTCTTCCATTCATTCTCATACTTCATCAGATGTTGTTTGGAGAGGACAGCATCCGATTTTAGAACCGATGCAATCGTTTGAGCAGCTTGTCGACCAGACCACAAGGCGAGATGCGAACCTCCTTCAAACAGAGGCGATGTAAATCCAGCAGCGTCCCCGACCAAAATCAGACCGTCACCAACAGTAACAGAGCGTGGACCAGAGATTGGTATTGTACCTCCAAACGGCCGAACTTTGATTCCTTCAGCCCGCCAAGGAGGGTTTACGGTTGGTTTACCATCAAGGTATGTGTCTTCAATAAAGGAGTTGAGGTATTTGATAGCGCCTTTTTTATCGGTCGTAACCAATCCGACGTTCGCTCTTCCGCCCTTCTTTGGAATCATCCAAACATAGCCATGTGGAGAATATTTTGGCCAGAGATAGAAATCGAGATAACCATCGTTCTCAACATCGAGTACTTCGTATTGGAAACCAGCGATGACTTCTACTTCAGTGCCCATATCAAGGAGTTTCGATGCTGCACCGGAAACTCCAGAGGCGTCGATTACAGATTTGCATTGCAACGGGAATTGTTCACCTTTTCCGCCTATTTCCCAATAGGAGAATTCATTTTCGCTGTTGAAAACTCGTTCCATGGAAGTCACTCGATGATGGAGATGCAGTTCCGCTCCTTCCTTGATGGCCTCATCGCACAACCAGCGCTCGAAGAGGTGCTTTTCCAGCACATATCCTTTCTCCGTCAGGAGCTTCTCCGTCCCGTCAGGAAAGATGACACGGATACCCTTTACATCCAGTGCTTTGACGTGATCAGGTATTTCGAGGTCGAGATTGTCAACAGCAAGTTGACTCAAACATTCGCCGCAATGAACAGGGGTGCCAACTTCAGGGTCAGCCTCGACGATAAGCGTCGATAAACCAGCACGTGCAGCATGCAGTGCAGCAGAGCCGCCACCTGGACCTGCGCCGATTACCAAGACATCCAGCATCTTCTCAGCCTCCGCCATGGACACCAAGTGAAGAATCAAGTCCATGAAGAAAACGGTCGTTCACTCTTCTGAAGGCCGACGCATTACCGCAACCACTGCAAGCAGACAAAGCGACGAAATTAACGAGACCGATGGTGTTTCCACGGTCTCAGGCTCTGGCTCATCTTCCACAACAACATCCGGTGCTGCTTCGACGGTCACCGTTCCGACCATGCCGACTGATTCGTGCGGTTCGCAAACAAACTGATGCACCCCCGCCGTACCCTTTTCGAAAACAAATCGATAATCGACATCGCGTGCAGGTTCTCCTGAATCGAACAAGCCATCGTTTGCTACAGCGTTGTGTGGAAGGGCTTGTCCATTCCAAACGAATCGAACAGCTTGTCCTTCTTCGACTGTTACTTCAGAAGGACTAAATCTCAAACTCGTGCTGTCAACTGTTACAATGACATCGTTCGCTGAACTTTGTGCAGTTGCTTGAGATGCGCTGCAAAGAAGCAAAAAAACCACAATCAGGAGGCGTTTCATGCACTGACACACTCGACTCAGGTTTTCAATGCATGTATTGCTGTCCATACCATTTTCTTGCCTGTGCGCAAATACGACGGTTCAAAGAGTGGCTCTACTACGGATGGTCGTGGCGTGGCGTACTTCCAAGCGGTGGCTCAACCACCTTGACCAACGCGGAGAGTTGTTGAAAATTTCTCGACCGGTTGACGTACAGTTCGAAGCTGGCGCAATTGCGGATTTGCTGGTCAAGAATGACGGGCCGGCTGTTCTGTTTGAGCAACCGCGCCTCCCTGATGGTTCAATCAGCGAGATACCATTGGCTATGAATTTGTTTGGCGGCCAAGACCGTACACTTCGTGCACTCGGAGCAAGTCACGAAACTGAAATTGGCGATCGGATGGTTGCCATGATGAAGCCAGACATAGGACTCTACATGCGCAAGCCGTGGAAAGGCCTCCCGCTTGTCCGGGATGCGTTAGCAATGCCTCCACGAAAGAAGCGTAAGGGGAACTGCCAGCGTGTGAAATTGCCTCTTGATTTGACGAAACTTCCTATCCCGACCACATGGCCAAAAGACGGTGGTCCGTTCGTTACCCTCCCCTTAGTTGTCACTAAGAACCCTAAAAATGGCGAGCACAATCTTGGCATGTATCGCGCTCAAGTGTTTGGGCCAAAGCAAATCGGGCTTCACTGGCAAATCCACAAACATGCTGCTGACCATGCTGCAGCTGTCAAAGAAGCGGGCGGTGACGGTCGAATGCCTGTTGCGATTTGTATGGGTGGACCGCCAGAACTTATTTTCTCAGCTATTTCTCCATTACCAGACAATTTGAGTGAGTATCAATTCGCAGGAATTTTAGGTAGAAAGTCTCTCCCTATCACCAAAGCCCTGACGCAAGATTTGATGGTTCCTGCTGAAGCAGATATCGTCATTGAAGGCTACTGTATTCCTGGTGAAACTCGTCTTGAAGGGCCGTTTGGCGACCACTTCGGATTTTATTCCTTGACTGGACAATATCCAGTAATGCACGTTACAGCAATTACCTGTCGAAAGGATGCGGTCTTGGCTGCTACCATTGTCGGACTGCCTCCAATGGAAGACGGGCATTTGGGTGAAGCAATCGGACGTCAATTCTCACCTGTCCTCAATTTCCAACATCGAGATGTTAGCAGCGTCCATCTTCCAATGGAAACCGGTTTCCACAACCTCGCCATTGTATCTTCAAAACAACGCTATCCTCGGCAGGGAAGAAAAACAGCACTTGGTTTGCTTGGTGCAGGTCAAATGATGTTCTTGAAAACGATGATAGCGGTTGATGAAGGTCAAAATCCGAAAAACTTGGAAGCACTGCTCGATGCATTGAATTCCAAAGTTGATATTGCAACCGATGTGCTTGTTCTCGATGGAATGGTGGCTGATTCTTTGGAGGCTGCGAGCCCCTATGAAAACGTCCATAGTAAGTTACTGATTGATGCTACGACGCTTGCTCAGCGAGATCCACGCTCCTCAAACGACCCGTTGGAAGGTTCGTACAGTCAAGCAACACCTGAATGGCGTCAAGGGATTGGCAAAGCACCGGGATTCTCCGGAATTGAAGACGTTCTCAAACTCGAACATGTCGCTGATGCGAGAATGCTACGGGACAGCATCATGGTTGTAACGACTCATATCGAAAACTCACCAACTCCTCAAGATGGTCAAGATGAGTCAAATGATGAAGCGGAGGCAGCAAGGAGAGAGCGTATTTCTCAATTGAGAAAATCAATTTGGCAATTGGATAAATCGTCTTCACTGCGGTGGCTTTTTATCACCAATGATGACTTGGACTTACACTGTGAAAAAGCACGACGTCGTCTCTTGTGGCAACTCACCTCTCGATTTGATGTTGGACGCGGGCTCACGTTTGACGAAAACAAAGAACGGCTCTGCTGGGATGCCACTACACCAATCCCCTCCGAAGAACACGGCGTACGCAGATGGCCATCGATTACTCTGCATTCCCCCGAGACATTGGAAAAAGTGGCGCAACATCCTGAATTAGAATCATATGAGTGGCCCCCCCACCTCTCCTTTGGGGGAACGCGGTAATGGATGCGAAACAAATCCTGTCCTTCATTAAAATCGAACACACCTTGTTCTCTCTCCCCTTTGTTCTGGTTGGGTATTTTATTGCCATTGAGCAGTTCAACATATCGCCGGGTATTGACTTACTCTGGATTCTTCTCGCTGCAGTGGGTGCACGTGGCCTGGCAATGGCTCTCAATCGAATCATTGACCGAGATATTGATGCAGCAAATCCTCGAACGAAAGACCGTCATCTTGCATCCGGAGCAATGAGTCTGCGCACCGCTTGGGCGCTTTCGGCTTTTTTCTTGTTCATGCTCCTTGTGAGCGCTGGATTACTCAACCGAGTTGCACTGATGATGTCATGGCTACCTGTTCTTGTCTTCGTGATCTACCCCTACATGAAAAGATACACCTGGCTGTGCCATTTCTGGCTTGGACTATGCCTGGGTCTTGCCCCTGCAGGTGCTTGGGCAGCAATGGCAGCAGACGTGCATGGATGGGCTGCCATAACAGGAATGTTCGAATCTGAAACCGAATTTTTGTGGTCAGCAACAATCCTACCCATTTCTGTAGGCGTTGCGTTGTGGATCGCTGCTTTTGACATCAATTATGCTCGCATGGATGTCGAGAACGACCGCAACAGTGGCATACACTCATTCCCATCTCGATTCGGTGAAGAACTAACAACACGTGCTACGGTTCAGTTGACACTTGTTTGGTTTGCATGTTTTGCTGTCTCCAACCCAATGGACGGGATTTGGTTTCTTACTGCTGCTGGATTGATGGCAGGATTGAACATTTGGGTCGTCTTAGCAAAAGACAAGTTTGAAGACTTCCAAACGGTCTTATTCCGAGCCTCAATGTTGACTGGATGGATGCTATTGTTTGCACTCATCATCGGTTTCATGCTGGAGCCAAACTCTGAATGGACGTTGGACTGAAAGACTCTCATCTGGATGCTGGTCGGTTCTTTAGACCACACTTCACCTATGGAAAGTTGATGTGCCTCAAACGTCCACGTTGATTCATGAACCCACTTGTGAAATCTCTGCTTGAATTCAACGAAGCCTTTGAAATCCCAAAACTCGAATCCCCTGGACTTGGAACAGATGAAATGATTGAACTGCGAATCAAATTACTTCGCGAGGAAGTAGAAGAATACGCAGAGGCTGCTCGGGCAGGTGATATGGTAGAGGTTCTCGATGCACTTGCAGACATTGGATACATCCTTGCAGGAACAATCATCAATCACGGCATGCAGAATATCTATGATGATGCATTCAATGAAGTTCACCGCTCGAATATGGCGAAACTCGTCGATGGAAAAGTCATTCGTCGTGAAGATGGGAAAGTGCTGAAGCCAGAAGGGTGGCAACCCCCTCAACTGGCACAGTTTCTCACCGATGAGTGATAGATCTTTGAATCGCTGGGAATAGGAACGACGGACATAGAGGTGATGATTGATGGATGAACATCCTCCACTGATAGGTACGCCATTCCAACTTTTGGTTTGGAAGGCCCTGAAAGAGATTCCGAGAGGAGAAGTTCGAACATACAAACAACTCGCCGCCCAGATTGGACGGCCTCAATCCATTCGGGCGGTGGCAAATGCTTGCGGAAAAAATCCGTACATCGTGAAAATACCTTGCCACCGGGTCATCCGCTCCGACGGAGGACTAGGAGGCTATAGCGGAGCAGGCGGGATTGAGCAGAAACGTCGGCTGCTCAAACAAGAAGGCGTCATTATTCCCATTTGACGACTATTCTTCAGTGCCCTCAAGATCAGCAGAATGAACTACCAATTCCTTCAGTTCGCGTATTTCCGTTTTCAGTTCTGAGAGGATTCTTGAGAACCCCTCATCGTCCTCATCCTCAATATCTATGGCAGCCATTGTGTTGGTGAAAACCGCAATGAACATGTTGAGGAAAGTGAACGAAGTGCTGATGATGTAGGTCACGAAGAAAATGGCAGCCCACCAGCCCTGCTCTTCGATAATAAGTCTCGCAATTCCGTTCGACCATGATTCAAGCGTCATGATTTGGAACAATGAGTAGAGAGAATCACCGAGTGTTCCAAAGTACATTTCACCTACTTCACCGCCATCACGGAACAACATTGTCCCCATTACCGAATAAACATACATGACAATTACAAGCAACCAGCTGATTGCCATGATACCACGTAATGAACGCAGCATTGCTTCAACCATACGCTGCATCTCAGGCATACTCGTAACCAAACGCAAAGC
Source organism: Candidatus Poseidoniaceae archaeon (assembly GCA_938075675.1). GTDB lineage: Archaea > Thermoplasmatota > Poseidoniia > Poseidoniales > Poseidoniaceae > MGIIa-L1. Next base: position 135,024 of record CALJHE010000005.1, read on the forward strand.
ACGGAACACTCTGAATACACGGAGTACGCTGAGAGGACCTGTCGCTGGAGCTACAGAAAAAAGTATGACGAGGAAGTCAAAGTTATTCCATGGGTCCTTGAAGAACCTCCAACTGTTCCCATACAAACGGATGATAATCTCCAAAATAAAGACCCACAATATGACAGAGTCGAGGGCAAAAAGGACTGTTTCTATGGAATCGGGCAAACTGAACGTCTCAATACCTATCGTGATTGCGTTTAGAACAATCAAGGCTAAAATCGCATTCTGAAACCGGGAACTTTCAGATAATGAATAGCACTTCTGTTGAACCGACATGGATTTAACACGATGGTATCGTATAAATTATTGATGCCGTTGGAAGTAAAAAAAACCGCTCTCCATGAGTTGTGACAACGCTTCAAAAGCAATTCAAAAAATGTATTATCGTGTCAATCTTCCTCGAATTGCTCGGTAATGAGTCTCAAAGCGCTGACTCATGGCATTTGGTGCTCTACGATCAACTTCATGAGCAACTGTTACCTGAGGGAATTCATCCAAAAGAAACTGGACTGTTATTCATCGAAACAACATGGAAAACCCGTCAATTGCCCTATCACAAGCAGAAGTTGGCTTTACTTCTTTCAAATCAACGTAATTTCGCTCTCGAGATGAAGCGAAAAGGATTCATTGTACGGTATGAGTTTAGTACTGAATCTTATGCCAATGTCCTTCAAAACTTGTCGACGCAGCTCGGCTCGATATCAGTGACTGAGCCTGCAGAATATGGTATTCGAACGGCATTTGACTCCATTGGTGAAGGCGTCATTGAAACACTCCCACACCGTGGCTGGATGACCACGAAAGCAGATTTTATTAAGGCAGTTGGAGATAAACCTCCATGGAGAATGGACAAGTTTTACCGATACATTCGCAAGAACAAAAATATTCTTGTTGACGAGAATCAAAAGCCAGTAGGAGGGGATTGGTCGTACGACAGCGAAAACCGATTGCCGTGGGACGGTGCCGTCGAACTTCCAACACTTCCAACATTCAAACCAAACGCCGTGACTGAAGAAGTGGTTCGGATGATTGAGCAAAAATTCAGTCATCATCCCGGTGTATTGAGCATAGAATCACTCCCCTCGACAATTGAAGACGCCCAAGCACTCTGGGATTGGGCTAAATCCTCGGTTATGTATTGGTTTGGGCCCTATGAGGATGCTATGACGACTGAACACTCGACACTGTTCCATACGACTGTTTCATCGCTGCTGAACCTCAACCGATTACAAGCGACAACATTGGTTCATGAAGCCATTGCGCTTGATATCCCCCTCAATTCGAAAGAAGGCTTTGTCCGACAAATCATCGGGTGGAGGGAGTTTGTCAGGCATGTACACACGCTCACCGACGGGTTCCAATCGGAAATTCCTGAAGATGCGGCATTCATACGCCCCGGAGCAGGGTGGGAAGGCGATTGGACACAACCACGAAGTACACAAAATGTCTTGGAAGCAAGGCATCCACTGCCCAAAGCGTTCTGGGGCGAAAAGAGTGGCATGTTATGCCTTGATTCGGCCGTCGAGCAGGTTGTTGACACAGGATATACACACCACATCCCCCGGTTGATGGTACTCGCAAACATTGGTACGCTGCTCGGAGTCAACCCTCGTGAACTCACCGATTGGTTCTGGGCCATGTTTACCGATGCATACGATTGGGTGGTTGAACCAAATGTATTGGCGATGGGGACATACGCCGTCGGAGAGGTCATGACAACAAAACCGTATGTTTGTGGAACACCGTACATCAAGAAGATGGGGGATTATTGCGGTGATTGCTCATTGCATCACAAAAAATCCTGCCCGATCTCGGACATGTATTGGGATTTCCTCGAAGTCAACAAAGATCATTTCAGTAAAAACCACCGGATGTTTATGCCCATGCGGAGTCTCGCTAAGCGAGATATATCAAAAATAGAGAAAAGCCGCAATGTAGTTGAATACGTCCGTAAGAAACTGGAAGAAGGTTTGACACTTGATCCAGCAGAATTAGAGAAACTCAAGTCTTGATTCCCAGACCAACACAGATGGAGGTTTCATGATGTTTGGACGACAGGCCACAACATGTCCCGCCCAGTTGCACTCATCACTGGTGGCGGACGCGGCATCGGTGCTGCAACCTCAAAACGGCTCGCTGAAGACGGCTATGATGTTCTGCTCACCTACAATACCTCATCAAAGCCTGCTGAAATGGTTGTTGCAGAAATTCGTGCAGCAGGAAACGATGCTTTAGCAGTAAAGGTAGACTGCTCGGATGGGGGTGAAGTAGGATTACTCGGAATCCATCCATGGATGGCTCGAGGAATAGATGTCTTGGTGCTTAACCACGGCTCGTACGAAAGAGTCCCTGCAGATGAACTCACCCTTCCAACACTGCGTCAAACCATGTCCACCAATTTTGAAGGGGCTGTATCTGTATGGAAAGCAGTTCAACCGCACCTCACCGCAAAGGCACGGATGGTCGTTGTCGGCTCTCAACTCGGCACTCGAGGTTCGCCGCATGGTGCCGATTACTCCGCTTCCAAAGCTGCACTGTCAACTTGGGCTCGATCTTTGGCACAGGCTGTTGGACCTGAAGGAAAGAGAGTGAATGTACTGGCGCCAGGTTTTGTCGATACGGCAATCCTTGCTGGTGATACGGATGAAAAGCGTGCACAGAGAGTTGAACAAGTCCCTCTCAAGCGAATAGGAACGCCTGAGGACATGGCAGCAACAATCTCGTTCCTCGTCTGCAACGATTCGAAATACATCACTGGGGCGATACTTCACGTGAACGGCGGACTTTATCTGCCCTAATGTAAGAGTTCAAAGCCCCTTGACAATTAACAACAACAGAGGTGAGCGCATGGTTGAACAATGGGACGATGATGGCGCCTTTGAAGACCAGGCGAACATCGATGTTGGACTTGGAGACCTCACCGAGCGTGACCCGTTTGACCTTTCTCGGGCACTTGAAGGGGCTGCATTGGAACACCTGCACCCAGATAAGAAGCGTTTGAACCTACATTCGGAGTTTCAACCCTCCGGAGACCAACCAAAAGCAATTGCAAAATTGATTTCTCAATTGGAAAATGGACAAGAACGCTCCGTTTTACTGGGAGTGACAGGGAGTGGCAAGACTTACGCCATGGCTCAAGTGATTCAACACCTCAACATTCCAACTCTTATTATCAGCCATAACAAGACACTAGCGAGGCAATTGTATCAAGAAATGGCGGGCTATTTCCCTGAAAATGCCGTCGACTATTTCGTCTCACATTACGACTACTATCAGCCTGAGGCATACCTTGCTAAACGCGACTTGTACATCGATAAAGAGTTGTCAATCAACGAACGAATTGAACAAGAGCGTTTTGCAGCAGTGGCTTCCTTGGTCACTCGCCCGGACTGCGTCATTGTCTCTTCCGTATCGTGCATCTACGGACTCAACCCTCCAGAAACCTTCCTTGAGTATCACGTCCGAGTTCATGTCGGACAGCACATCGAAACAAGCGATTTGCTCCGAGAACTCATCGTGCTTCAGTACAAGCGCACGACTGTAGATTTGTCAAGAGGCGAGTGCAGGTTGCGTGGCGAAGTACTGGATGTATGGATGCCGAGCCGAGACGACCCACTACGCATTCAGTTCGACTTCGATGGCGTCACTAAGATTCAAGTCTGTGATCCCGTGACCTGGGAAGTTCTTGATTCGCTCGACGAGGCTTGGATTCACCCGAAGGAATTCTTCATGACCAGCCCCGAACGGTACGAAGCTGCTCTCGGTTCTATCGAAGATGAACTTGATGACCGAATTGCACACTATTCCAGCCTCGGGCATGAACTGGAACGGCATCGAATTGAGCAAAGGACGCGTTACGACTTGGAAATGATTCGTGAAATAGGACATTGCCAGTCGATGGAAAACTACTCCCTCCATTTCGATGGAAGAGAGCGGGGTCAACGACCGTACTGCCTCCTCGATTTCTTTGCGGCGTGTGCCAAGCAATTCCATGGCAATCCGGACAAGTTCCTTGTCATCATGGACGAATCGCACGTGACCCTACCGCAAGTTGGCGGAATGTATTACGGCGACAGATCTCGTAAAGAAAGCCTCATTGAACACGGTTTCCGATTGCCTACAGCCGCAGATAACCGACCATTGAAGATTCCAGAATTCCAAAAACTCGTACCACAAATGGTCTATGTCTCGGCAACTCCCGGTGAAAGAGAGTTGCGGCACTTGTGCGAAATTACCGGGCAATCTTTGCCAAATGGATTGCTTCACGCAAAGTCTGGCGGCGGTGCTGGTCAAGCAGATCGAGACAAGAAGCACCCTGATAGTGAAAGTCTGTACCACATGGTCCAACACATCGATGGTATCGCTAAAATGGAGATACGACCAACAGGACTTCTCGACCCCGAAATTGAGGTGCGCCCTACAAGCGGCCAGGTAGCGGACCTGCTGTCTGAAATTAACATTCGAATAGAACGTGGCGAGCGTACACTCGTAACCGTTCTCACCATCAAATTCGCAGAAGAAGTTTCACAATATCTCAATCAAATGGGGGTAAAAGCGCACTACCTTCACTCCGAAATCGACACCATTGAACGAACTGAAATCATCAATGCGCTACGCATAGGACATATCGACGTAATCGTTGGAATAAACCTGCTTCGTGAAGGTCTCGACATACCAGAGGTGAGTTTAGTTGCTATTTTTGATGCTGACCGTCAAGGATTTTTGCGGAATGAGCGAAGTCTGCTGCAAACCATAGGCCGTGCTGCACGCAATGTTAACGGCCATGTATTGCTCTACGCTGACAGTATGTCGCCTGCAATGCGGGCGTCCATTCAACAAACTCTGGAACGAAGAGAACGCCAACAAGCATCAAATGAGGCGAACGGCGTGACCCCCAAAACAATTCAAAAGGCTCTTCCAAAGATGAATTCAGATATTGATGACCTCATTGCCGGAACTTCGACTTCAAAGGATGGCACCCGCCGTCTCATCGCCAAGAAAGGCGGTAGGAAGGAAGGAGATTGGGCACAGAAACTCAACATTGGCGCCGGTGCTTGGGCTGCAGGGGATGGGCAAGATGGTTCATCAGGCCAGAGCACAAATAATTCAATTGAAAAATCAAATATTCAATTGACATATGACGAACCTGATGATGTGCTTTCGGGACTCGAACCTTCTCAAATTCAAGATTTGCTCGGTGAGTTGCGTTCTGCAATGAAAGAAGCTGCCAAAAACCTCGATTTTGAAGAAGCTGCACGCCTTCGAGACCGTGTCTTCGAATTGGAACAACGCTTGTGAAACACACACCCTACGGGTGTGGAAGACCGTAAGGGCAAGTTCTTGAACAAGTGAGGAATGGACAACACATGGCGATTCAACCTGATGATTTTGATGTTCCAGTAGTCGACTATGCGTTCTCAGACATCTCAACGCCTCGTTCTTTACTCGACCAAATGGCAAGCGCAGGGGGTTTTACGGCAACAAAACTGGCAACTGCACGCGATATCCTCCTCGACATGAAGAAGGAAGTGGACAATGTCAATGGAGACAATTCGAAGGTCTGCAATTGGCTTTCTTTCCCAGCGTGTTTGTGCGCTACCGGCACCCGAGGGTTCTTCGTCGAAGCCTTGAAGCAACACATGTTTAACGTCGTCTCAACAACATGTGGAATGCTCGACCACGACATCGCACGCTCACACAAGCACTACTATCACGGCGCCTTTGAGTTGGATGACATTGAACTCGGTGAGCATTCCCTCATGCGCCTCGGTAACGTCATTGTACCAAATTCTTCATACGGCGAAATTATCGAAGATGTCCTTACACCTGTACTCGAAGAAATGTACCAAGATCGACTCAAGGAAACCGGTAAAACCGGCGCTGATGCATGGCTCGGTTTTGGCTCTATACACCTCGTTTGGGAACTTGGTAAGCGCATTGGCACTCCTGATTCGTTGATTTACTGGGCCTACAAGCACAAAATTCCGGTCGTCATTCCAGGAATCACCGATGGCTCAATCGGTGCACAACTGTTCATGCTTCGACAAAAGCATCGAGACTTTCACATCGATACGCTCGCTGATGAACAAGTCATGAGTGACTTGACCTGGGATGTGGAAGTATCAAACGCCCTGATGGTTGGCGGAGGAATCTCGAAGCACCATGTCATTTGGTGGAATCAATACAGAGGCGGACTTGACGCAGCAGTCTACATCACCACTGCCCCCGAACACGATGGAAGTCTATCTGGCGCTCGCCTTCGAGAAGCTATTTCGTGGGGTAAAATGCGTCCCGAGGCGCCAAATATTTGCGTTGAAGGTGACGCAAGTGTGCTGCTGCCCCTCATTGGCGCAGACCTCTTCCAACGAGGTGATTCACAGTGAAGTCGAGACCTGTAGCGTTTCTGTTGACTGCCCTTGTATCCCTTATGCCGCTTGCAGGTTGCTTCGGAACCGATGCTGCCGTGGACAGTGATGAGGAAACCAGTGAATTCTTTGATTTTGAACAAGGAACGAACAGCGGCACATGGTACCACTACCCGGGTGGTGTGAACGCCATGAACAATACTTCCGCACTTGGAGGCACAAACATTCCATTTTACAGCCAAGGAACATACTATTCCACAGGATATTCTACCTTTGAGCCAACCATGGGAATTACCTCAACCGATAACATCTACTTCACGAGTTATGGAAATGGAAATGGCGGTTCAACCGCAATTGTCCAGTGCACCAACATGATTGAGATGACAAGTTTGTCTGATTTCAGTTGTCAAGACATCTACGGTGCCTTTCCACCAGTCGTCAATTCAAACGATCCGTATGTTTACGTTGACCCATGGACCGACCGCATTATGAAATTCGATATGCATGCATTGGGAGGAATGACCGTTGAATGGACCGACGATGAAGGAGAGTCTTGGGTTGGTCCGTCGATTGCTACAGGATACTCGGTACAAGACCACCAAACCATTGCTTCATCACCATATGGAGGTATTCTTCACGAAACATTGTGGGTGTTCTGTATCAACGGTAACTACCCAGCGCCACTTTGCTCTGCAAGTCAAGACGGCGGGTTCACATGGGGGCCAGAACTCCCAGGAGCCCCAGTCGATTGCCAAAGCGGTGGCCTCTCTGCACACCTTGTTGGCGCAGACAACGGAAACTTCTACAGAGGGCAAATTGGATGCGATGGAACTGGATATTCAATGTACAAGACTGAGGATGGTGCAATCACATGGTCTGAACATGTCTTGCCTACCGAAGCCTCTGGAACTGCTGACACATGGAACGCTGAAGAAGCTCAAGTCGACACCGACAGTGAAAGCAACGTCTATGCAATGTGGATGGGTTACGACAACATGCCGTACTTTTCGTATTCAGTTGATGATGCAAATACATGGTCAGAGGCGATTATGGTTGGGCCAAATCACTTGGAAGGAACCGGATTCCCCGTGGTCATCGCTGGCGACCCTGGCCGAGTGGCTTTCGGTTATATCGGCACGGAAGGCGACGGCATTTGGCACGGCTACATTTCAGTCATCACCGATGCATTCAATGAGACTCCGCTGATTACCACCGTGCAACTCAATGCTCCAGAAGACCCCCTCGACAACGCCAGCCCAACCTGCGGGTACGAACGGTGCGGCGGCTTTGGCGACTTTATCGACATGCAGATTGACGCCTTTGGCCGACCGTGGCTCTCACTTTCACACAATCCAAGCGGAGATACCGGCATCATGGGTACGTTCCAAACTGGACCATCGCTTGTGGGTGAAGTTGCTCAACTGAGCATGCTTCCAGATGGTGGAGCCCAGACCATCTAAGCTCATTCAATGTAATCTGCAAGAGAATGCATGAGTGCCGTTCGAATCGGTACGAGTGGTCTCCAGCCGTCTCCATCAATGCGATGCAAGAGGTCGTGCAACGGCGAAAGGTCCGGCCTTTTACGTGCATTTTCATCAACATCCATTGGAAGGTTGGGTTGAACAATCAAGGATTGTACTTCGATTGAAGGCGTTGGAGCTGCTGTCAAATGTTCCACGCTGAATCGACCCGTCCGGCCTGCTACCGTACGATTGTAAAGCAGGGATAACTCTTCCAAAGTCTGTTCCTCTGACCAGGGACGACGGCCTGATATTTTCATTTCACTTGAGAACGGCTCATCACTGAGAAGAATGCGCACAAGAGCGTCTGCCACATCAATGTCACTTACCCACCAATATTGAGGTGAATCATTGGCTATGACCGTACCAGATGACCGTAGACTCTCCATCCATGTTTGGAATCTTGGCGACTGCCAAACTAAATCCTGACGCCGGGGAAGAAGATCATGTACTTCAATATGGGAATCAATCCATTCGTGCTCTGTCTCAATTCCAAGATGACCTGGCAAGGCAAGAACGATTTCCAGCCCATCGACATCAAAACCTCGCTCGCCATCAGATGGGGCGGTGAAAGGACCTAAACCCATGAGAAACAAACGATGACCTGCCTCAAATGGGACTTGGTCTGAACCATACAATTCACATTCTCCGAACTCTAAATCAGCAGAATATCGAGCGGTTAGTTCCTCCACTGTAGAATGCGGCACTACAATACAGGCATGGGTACGTAACAATCGTTCAATCATTGCATCACCGAGAGAGGAATCAATTCCTCTAAGATGAACAATTGGAGTGCTTCGCATGTACAAGCCACGAATGAGATGTACATCAAGATGTTCAAAAAACACAAACCCGGTAGAGTGTAAAATAGCAATTAAAAATGCGAATATTCAATTGGAAAATTTGATATTTCTGTGATTTGTTTTCGAACGATGCGGGCATCAAAACACGAAGATTCACCGATCAGGCAAAGCCACAACCTACTGAATCAAGAACAAGCTTTTCCTTCTTTCCAATACAAAAGAATGTAAATTTCAACTTTTGAAAAACACTGAAGACCATTCTATAGAACATCAACAATTTACTGCTCGGCGAGATGGAACTCCTATTGCAAGAATTAATTATACGACATCTCTTAAAATTGAAAAAAAAACCGTTTTTTAATTGGAATGGCGTTAAATTATACGACAAATGCAATTGGATTTAGTTTTTTAATCGCCAAAGAGTATAAGACCTTTCAAGTGAAGCAGGGGGTAAGCCGGAACAAACTGGCGAAGGAGATGGGAAAAATGCCGAACGACAAATATGACATCCAGGAGTTACTCCAAAGAGATGTTTATGTGAACGATAAGAAAGTAGGAAAAATAGTTGGTGAACGTCACCATCCGAACGAAGCACGCGTGCGATCCATGCGATTGCAAGTCGAGTCGGATGTGGCTGATGAATTCATGCGGAAGCCCGCAGAGCTCGTACCACTGCCAAAAGAACTGGTCCACAGTATTCGAAACGATGGAACTGTAAAACTTTCAAAGTCAATGAGAGAACTACAACGACGATGGAGAAACACTGTCCGAATTGATGAAAAGCTATACGCGCCAGATGAAATGCTTGACCGAGCAGTACTCGACAACCAAGGTGACGAAATTGGCGTTATTACCGACTTGTTCAAAGTTAAACGCACATATCGAGGCGTCATCGTACAAGTACGAATTGGGATTCAAAAGCAATACGGGGTTGGCCCTCAACTTCGCATACCGATCAATGCATTCTCGCGAACTCGTGAACGCCTGGATGAGGTTGTTCTCTCGCGAACGTTCGACAAAGTGCTTACACTTCCGTCGTACGTTTCAATTAACGCAATGAGCGAAGAAGAGTGAACACTCAACGGTGTTAATGACACCCTTGGACCTCCGTCACTCTTATGACGGGGAGGTGAGTCGGCCGAACTACAGTTGCGCGGGTAGCTTAGTCGGTTGGAGCACCCGGCTGATAACCGGGAGGTCGCAGGTTCAAGTCCTGCCTCGCGCACTCTTACTCCCTACATACGGGGGTTGTTTTGAGACATTTGCACTCGCAAAGAACATGAAGGGTCAGTGTTTCGCTCACACCAAGGGAATCGTATGGTCGTCTTATCCGGAAGCAATTCTCGCTTATTGGCTGAACAACTTGCAGCCTCGCTCAAGTGGGAGCACCACCAACTGGAAACTCGACGTTTTCCCGACTCAGAGGGTTACATTCGTATTCCAAGCGAAACCATCGAAGCCGTTCGAGAAGAACCTGTTGTGCTGGTATCCAATACCTTCCCTGATTCAGGAATTGTCGAAACACTCCTTATGCTTGAGGCAATCAACGATGTTCGAAAAGGAAAAATGGAAAATCTCCGGGAGATCGGCCCTCAACAAATGGAAGATGTTGGCCCAGGCATTCTTCTTGCGATTCCTTACTTTGGCTACTCACGGCAGGACAAGCGATTCAAACCAGGTGAAGCAATCTCCGCTCGTGCAATAGGACATCTTCTTGCATCACGTTGCGACGGTATCATCGTCTTCGATTTGCACGCCCCTTCTGTTTTGGAGGACCTTCCTGTCCCAGTGGCTTTCACTTCTGCAATGCCAGAACTTGCACTTCACTTACAGGAGACGGTTCAACCTGACTTCATCCTCTCACCTGACAAAGGAGCAATTCAGCGTGCATCAACTGTTGCCAAGGAAATTAATTGTGATTTTTCATACCTCGAAAAGACAAGAATCGATGCGCATACCATTGTTCACAAGGCGAAGGACCTCAATGTTGACGGGAAAATCGTTGCTATTGTTGACGATATGATTGCTACCGGTGGAACAATCTGTAGGGCTGCTGAAGCTTTGAGGAATCAAGGAGCGATTGCTGTTCACGCAGCATGTTCACACGGATTATTCACCGGAGGAGCAATTGCCCGCCTGATTCGTTATGTTGACGGCGTGCACGCCACAGGCTCGTTGTCAAATCCACGCGATGTGATATCCGGCGGCCCAGCGTTGGCTCGCGGAGTAAATGAATTGTTTGAGCGCTTGGATTGGCAGCAATAACCACGCAGTATAACGAAAATGTTTCTTGTCGTCATCTGAATGAGTGCAGTTTGTTGTCAATACGCCCAGGTCATTCTTTCCGCTGTGTTTATATTCGCGAGGTTGTGCGGAGGAACGCCCTTAACATGAGGACAGAGTGATTCCAGTGACTGTACACGTGCAATTTGAAACCCCTGAAGAAGTATCGAACCAAATCTACGACATGC